>PKCK01000009.1 GCA_002862085.1 Planctomycetota bacterium
GCCTCGGCGGCCTCGGCGGCCTCGGCGGCGAGACGCTGTCGCTCCAGCTCGTCCCTCTGCGCCTTCCGCTGACGGTCCTCCTCCGCTTCCTGCTGGATCCGAAGGGCCTCTCGCTGCTCCTGAGCGATCCGCTCGGCCTCTGCTGCGTCCAGCTCGGGCTTCCGTCGCATCATCGGCCCGGCTGCAGACCCGACCGTTCCGCGCTCGGCCGCGAGCGTGACCGGCGAGACGTCACCGACCGCGGGCGCCACCTCACCACCTTGCTCACCGGCCGCGACCGTGCCGCTGCGACCCTGACTCGAACCGAACCAGATGAGCACCGCCCCGAGGGCGACCACTGCGAGTCCTCTCACGTCAATTCCCCCGCCGGCGGCGGGCCTGGGACCGAAATCGATCGCGGAGGACCCCTCATCCCCCGCCGTCGGCCCGAGGGTACCGAGTCGCGGGGGGGCACTTCCAGCCGCGCGCCTTCCTCGCCCGACGCTGCCTGCCCATGGTCCGTGAAGCGGGTTTGGAGGGCCCCGGCGCTGCCGTGCTCGACTATCGGCCCTGGAACCATCCGGTTCCAGGTGGGCCGGGCCCGACGTGGTTCGTGCCACGTCCGCGACCGTGATCGGCCCATAGGGTGATTATTCGGCTCCGGGGCGCGTTCGCGAGTTCACCTGCGGCGCCAGGGACACCTCCAGTCCGAAAATCTACACCACGAAGACGCCAACTCAATCCCTGCGCCGCCAGTGCGTGGGGAGAACCGCGGGCGATGTCCTGACGTGAGGACCCGAGGTCACAGGCGCGATGCAGGCGCCGTCCCGAGCCGATGCTCGGGCGGCGGCTCCGCGACACGGCGGCCGGCGAAGAGGAATCGCGGCTCGGCGCGGGCCCCAGCGGATCGGGTGGGCCCGGCCACCCGAAGGTGGGAGGGCCGTCCCCGGGCTCACCAGGATCGGTCAGCAGCCGAACGAGGAGCCCATCGCTCGGAGAGACGTCGACGCCGGGGCACTCAGGCCTTCTGGAGGTCCAGCGAGACGCCAGCTCCGTCGATCTCGAACTCGACCGCGTCCACGCCGCGCTGGTCCGGGTCGGGGCACGACCCCACGGCGAGGACCTCGCCAGCGATCAGCTCCCAGTGTTCCTTCAGAGCCGCGGCGAGCTCACCGTCACAGCAGACGGAGACCTCGATGCGATCGTCGAGCTCGAGGCCGCGATCCTTGCGGAGGTTCTGGATGCGGGTCACGAGCTCCCGGGCGAGGCCCTCTCGTACGAGGCCCTCGTCCAGGGTCGTATCCAGCGCCACCGTGACGGAGCCGTCCGTGTCGACGACGGTCCCCTCGCGCGAGGAACGGTCCACCAGGAGGCTCTCGGAGTCGTAGACGAGCCCCTCGACGGCTTCGCTCGCGATCGAGCCGCCGGCGACGACGGTCGCGAGAGCCTCGGAGGCGAAGCCCCCGACCTCCCCGCGGATCTGGCCGATGGCCTTGCCGAACTTCGGGCCGAGCAGCTTCAGGTTGGGGCGCGCGGAGTAGGTCACGAAGTCCGCCTCGTCGGCGGAGACCTCGAGTCCCTTGACGTTGAGCTCGTCCTTCACGATGCCCGCCATGGCAGCCAGGGCGTCGCGATCCTCACCGGCGGCAGCGACCACGGTCATCGACCGCAGGGGCTGGCGCGTCCGCACGTCGTGCTTGGCGCGCAGGCCACGGCCGAGGCCCACGGCGGCTCGCGCGAGCTCCATGCGGCGCTCCAGGGCGACGTCCTGCAGCGCAGGATCGGCGACGGGGAAGTCCTCGAGGTGCACCGAGTCCTTGGCGCCGCCCGAGAGGTTCCCGTACATCTCCTCGGCCACGAACGGCACGAAGGGCGCGAGGACCTTGGAGAGGGTCAGGAGCACGTGGTGCAGGGTGCGGTAGGCGTTCTCCTTGTCGCCGTCCGCCTCGTCCGCGCCGCGCCAGAAGCGGCGACGGCTACGCCGGATGTACCAGTTCGTCAGATCGTCGATGAACAGCAGCAGCGCCGGCACGACCCGGAACAGCTCGTACGCCTCCATGCGCTCCTCGATCTCGCCGAGGAGGGTCTGCAGGCGCGAGAGCACCCAGCCGTCCAGCTCGTTGACCTTCGGATCGGGGCCGCCGCCGCCGGGCTCCCACCCGTCGACGTCCGCGTACCTGGTCAGGAACGAGTAGGCGTTCCACAGCGGCAGGAGCACGCTGCGCACGTGCTCTTGCACCCCCTGCTCGCTGAAGCGCAGGGGCTTGGCGTTCACCACCGGCGAGCTCGCCAGGTAGATCCGCAGCGCGTCCGCGCCGAGCTTCTCAAGGACCAGGTTCGGGTCCGGGAAGTTGCGCAGGCTCTTGGACATCTTCTCGCCGTCCTCGGCGAGCACGATCCCGTTCACGACGCAGTTCTTGAACGCCTCGCGGCCGAAGAGCGCGGTGGAGAGCACGGTCAGGGTGTAGAACCACCCGCGTGTCTGGTCGAGGCCCTCGGCGATGAAGTCCGCCGGCAGGTTCTCCTCGACGCGCTCCTTGTTCTCGAAGGGATAGTGGTGCTCCGCGTAGGGCATCGAGCCCGACTCGAACCAGCAGTCGAAGACCTCGGGGATCCGGCGCATGGTGCCGCCGGGGGTCGTCTTCGACGGAAAGGTCAGCCCGTCGATCTTGTCCCGGTGGAGGTCACTCAGCGCGGCGGGATCCATGCCGCAGAGCTCCGCGAGCTCGGCGCGGCTGCCGACGCAGACCATGTCGCTCGGGTCCTCGTCGCAGCGCCAGACGGGGAGCGGAGTCCCCCAGAAGCGATTCCGGGAGAGGTTCCAGTCACGCGCGCCCGCCAGCCAGTTCCCGAAGCGGCCCGAACCGACGGCCTCCGGCACCCAGTGGGTCCGCTCGTTGTTCGCGACGAGCTCCCCCTGGAGCTCCTCCACCTTCATGAACCAGGTGGAGATCGCCATGTACAGCAGCGGGGTGCCCGTGCGGTAGCAGTGCGGGTAGGGGTGGACGAAGGTGTCCTGGTCCACGACCGAGCCCTGCTCCTTGAGCATCTTGGTGATGCCCTTGTCCGCGTCCTTCGCGAACTGGCCCTGGAAGTCGGGCACGCGCTCGTCGAAGTGGCCGGTCAGGCTCAGCGGATTGATCAGCGGGAGGCCGTTCTCCTTGCCCGTCTGGAAGTCGTCCTCGCCGAAGGCCGGGGCCTGGTGGACGAGCCCGGTGCCGCTCGAGGTCTCGACGTAGTCGGCGGACACGACGAAGAAGGCCGAGCGCTTCCCATCGACCTCCTCCGCGTGCTCCGCGAAGTACGGCAGGAGCGGACGGTATCGCCGGCCCACGAGCGCCTCGCCGGGGAGCCGCTCGAGCTCCTCCGTCTCGCCGATCCGGCCGCGCGCCTGGTAGTCGGCGAGCCGGCCGGGCTCGACGTAGGCGACCTCACCGGTCTCGACGACCCTCACCTTGGCGTACTCGACCTTCGGGTTGACGGCCACGGCCAGGTTCGAGGGGAGCGTCCAGGGGGTCGTCGTCCAGACCCACAGGCTCGCCTCCTCGTCCTCGAGCTGCATCCGCACGGTCAGGCTCGGGTCCTGCCGGCGCTTGTGCCCGTCCTTCTTGGTGACGGGGTCGCGCTCCTGGGGACCGAGGGCCACCTCGAAGTTCGACAGCGGCGTCCCGAGCGCGGGCGAAACGGGCTGGACGCGGTGCCCCTCGTAGATCCGGCCGTCCTGCCAGAGCTTCGAGAAGACCCACCACACGGACTCCATGAAGTCCGCGTCCATGGTCTTGTAGCCGCGGTCGTGGTCCACCCAGCGACCGAGGCGCCGGATCGTCTTGCGCCACTCCTCGGTGTAGCGCAGCACGATGCCGCGGCAGGCCTCGTTGAACTTCTCGATCCCCAGCTCGTCGACGTCGGCCTTCGAGACGAGCCCGAGGTCCTTCTGGGTCTCGTTCTCGACCGGGAGGCCGTGGCAGTCCCAGCCCCAGCGACGGTCCACCCGCTTGCCCTTCATGGTCCAGTACCGCGGGACCACGTCCTTCAGCACGCTCGCGACGAAGTGCCCGTAGTGCGGCAGACCGGTGGCGAAGGGAGGCCCGTCGTAGAAGACGAACGACTCGGACTCGGGGCGCTCGTCGATGCTGCGCTGGAAGGCGTTCGTCGCGTCCCAGTGCTCCAGGACGCGCTCCTCCAGGGCGGGGAAGTCGACTTCGGGCTGAACCGGGCGGAGCTTCATGGGGCGGGAGTGTAAGCCGCGCTGCCTCCGATCGAAGCGCGAACCGAGCCCTCGAGCGCCCGGATCTCACCAGGGGGTGGCCTGCGGCGGGACCGCCGGCCGCCGCGGGGGTCAGCGCAGGACGACCTCGGCGAGCCCGCGGGCGATGCCCGGGCCGCCTGCGGTCGCCAGGATCCGCAGCTCGAGGGTCTTGATCCGGACCGGCCGGGGCAGTGCCAGGTCGATACGCGCGGGGAACTGGTCCGGCACCTCGAACTCGTGGACCTCGTCGTCGTTGACCGTCAGCCGGATCCGCGTCGCGCCGTCGAAGTCCCCCACCCTGGCGGGGCTGCTGCCGCCCTGGCTGATCACGACACCGCGCACCTTCTGGGAGCGGCTGAAGGAGAAGGTGATCGCAGGCTGGAGATCTTCCTTCGCCGCGCGCCAGGCCGTGCCCTCCAGGCCGTCGAAGGCGCGGCCGACCTCGAAGCGATCCATGGCAGAGCTCGCCTCGATCTTCGCCCGGCCGAGGGAGATTCCTTCCGGGCGCGGTACGGCCGTGGCCTCACGGGCCCAGCGCTCCGCGTCCCATTCGATCGGGATCGTGAGGGGCTTGGACTCGAGGGTCGTGGGCCTCGGAAGGTCGCCCTCGGCGTCGTCCGCCCACGCGACGTGCGCCCTCGCGACCACGACCGCCGGCTCCTCGCGGGTGAAGCGCCGCTCGAAGGGGAAGCGCTGGCCTGCGCGGGGCCGCCCCGCGTCGAAGACCGCCTCGTGGATCACCTCTCCGTTGAGGAGCCACTCGACCCGCTCGATCTCCGCGCCCTCCGGCGCCGAGTCGACCCAGCCGCGCAGGTGCCACGAACCCGTGACGCGCGCGCGGAGCGGCGCCTCTGCGCTGAGGAGCGAGGCGAGGCCGCCCAGATCACCGGAGGAGACGCGCCCTCCCTGAGTCGCCCGCGCCAGGAAGAGGAGCGCGAAGCAGGTGTCGTGGAGGTTGTTGCTCCAGCCGCCGTCCGCTTTCTGCTTGCCCAGCAGGTGCCGCGCGCCCTCCTGGTACCAGTCGCGGCCGAAGAGCAGATCGATCTCCATGAACGCCGCCATCCGCTCGACGCCCCAGAGATAGTAGAGGGGCCAGCCACCTGCGCCGGGGTTCTGGGTGAACGAGAGGTTCTCCTCGAGCCACCCGAGGGCGTGGCGCTCGGCGGAGCGCATCAGGTTGACCGCCTTGCGACCAAGACGGCGCCCGTGGATCCGCTCCATGATCCGGTTGACAGCGATGCCTGCGACGGTCATCGAACCGCGCGCCTCGCCGCCGCCCATCTCGTACGTGAAGCCTGCGACCATCGTCTCGCCCGCCTTGCTCCGCCCCTCGCGGCTCTCCGCCTCCTTCAGCGCAGCGGATGCCTCGCGAGGCTCCTGGAGGAAGCGCTCGACGGTGGTGACCACGACGCGCTGGCAGAGCCCGAGGGGCACGTCGAGCCCCATGCGATTCGCCGCCCAGAGCCCGAGCGCCGCGAACTGGACGTTCGACAGGTCGATGCGTCCGTTCGGGTAGCCCCAGGCCCCGCGGGGGTTCGAACGCTCCCAGTCGATGATCTTCTCGAGGGTCTCCTGCGCGAGCGGGTCGTCCGCGCCGCCCTCGAGCTCCGCGAGCAGCAGCATCGTCACGCCCGCCGAATACGTCTTCACCGGAGGATTCGCGCGCAGGTAGCTCAGCGCCGGGCCCATGACACGGTCGTCCTCGCGACCTCCCGCCTGGGCGATGGTGTAGGCGCAGAGGGCGGTCTCCCCGGCTCGGTAGCTCACCGCGTGGGACGCTGTGAAGGAGCCGTCGCGGTTCTGGCGCGCGCGCAGCCACCGCACACCTCGATCGATCGCCGCGTTCACCTCGCGCTTGAATTCGGGCGACTGCCGCAGCGCGGCGCGCTTCTTGCCGTCGCCGACCCCCGGCTCGTCCTGGAGCGCGACCGCCGGCGCGACGAGCAGGAGCAGCGCTGCGGCGAGGCGTGAGAGCTGGGACGCGTGCGGCATCACGTCATTGTGCCGCGCGGTGGCGATTCCCGGGGGGCCTCGCCAGGGAGACCCACGGATCACCGGAAGATCAGCGCAGCGCCCGCGCCGGACGCGATCGACGCCGCATGGGCCAGTCGGAGCAGTGCGAAGGCCTCCTCGCCGAAGCCGCCCCACCGCGAAGGATCGTCCCGGGCCGCCCAGATCTCGTCACCATCCGGGTCGACCACCCGGGGGAGATCCATCGCGGCGGCGAGGCGGCCACACTCCTCGGCGAGGCGGGGCGCCGAGCCCAGGGGCTCGTGCTCGAGCGGGTCGACCTCGCTCGGAAGGAGCAGGACCGGAGCGAAGTCGGCAGGGAGGTAGAGACCCTCGGCCTCCTCGTGATGGACGAGATGGTCGAAAGCCGGGGTGCGCGAGGACGGCGTGACGAGGCGCAACGACCCTGCCCGACCTCCGGAGGAGACCCGGGCCGCCGCCTCGTACTGATCGAGGGCCTCGGCGCCGCCGCCCGGCAGCGGCGGGAGTCCGGTCAACCACACGTGCGCGGCGACGCGCTTGAGAGACTCGATGACCTCCTCGTCACCGAGCTCGAGGTCCACCTCGCAGGAGGGTTCCAGGGGTTCCCGATGCCGGCCGAGCCCCTCCGCCTCCAGGACGGGATCGAGGACCGCCAGGCGCAGCACGTCCTCGACCTCTTCGGGGTCGAGCCCCGCTCCGATCCCGACGACGGCGTGCAGTCCCATGGGCCTTCCGCCCGCTCAGACGTAGCCCGGAACTCCCATGGAGCGCATGCGCTCCCGGCCGAGCTCCATGAACCCGTTGCGCTGAGCCTCGCGCGTCCGGCCGCGCACGACGCCCTCCATGTCCGTCATCGCCTTGACGAGGTTCGCGACGTAGGTGCTCTCGTGCTCCTCACCGCGCATGTCCTCGAGGACGGCGCTCTGGGGCTTCGCGCTGCGGAAGAGGCGGCGGTAGGCGCGCTTCAAGGCCTCCTGATCCTCCTCGGGGACGCCGCCGCGGGTCAGCCCCACGGTGTTGACGCCGCGCACGCGGCCCTCGTGACCTTCGACGATCATGTACGGCGGCACGTCTCTCGCGAGGCGCGTCATCCCGGCCAGGAACGCGAAGTCCCCGATCGTCACGAAGTGCACGATCCCGCACATGCCGGAGAGGTTGGCGTTGCGCCCGACCTTCACGTGGCCCGCGAGGCCCGAGCTGTTGGAGAGGACGATGTTGTCCTCCATCTCGCAGTCGTGCGCCACGTGACAGCAGGCCATGATCAGGTTGTCGCTGCCGATCCTCGTCACGCCTCCACCCTTCACCGTGCCGCGGTTGATGCTGACGAACTCGCGGATGGTGTTGCGGTCGCCGATCTCCAGCAGGGTGGGCTCGCCTCGGTAGGACAGGTCCTGGGGCGGGCCGCCGAGGCTCGCCTGGCCGACGATCACATTGTCCTCCCCGACGGTCGTGTGACCGTCGATGACCACGAGGGGACCGATCCGCGTACGCGCGCCGACGCGTACGTTGGGGCCGATGATCGCCGACGGGCCGATCTGAACGTCCTCGCCGATCTCTGCGCCCTCGGCGATCTGAGCCGTCGGGTGGATGACGCCGCTCATGACTCCAGCATCGTGAACATGAGTTCTGCCTCGCACACCGGCTGGCCAGCGACGCTGCCCTGGCCCTTCACCTTGATGATGTCTCCCTTGATCCGCACCGTCTCGACCTCGAGCCGCAGCTGGTCGCCAGGGGTCACGCCGCCGCGCAGCTTGACCTTGTCGAGGGACCAGAGCACCGCGAGCTTGCCGCTGAACTCCAGCTTGCGCAGGAGGAGCATGCCGGCCAGCTGGGCCATGGCCTCGAGCTGCAGCACGCCCGGCATGAGCGGGAGTTCGGGGAAGTGGCCCTGGAAGAAGGGCTCGTTGATCGTGACGTTCTTGATCCCGACCGCGCGGCGGAAGCCCTCGACCTCGATCACGCGGTCGATGAGCAGGAAGGGGTAGCGGTGCGGGAGCTGCTCGACGATCCGGCGGATGTCCATGCCGGACTCGCGCTCGATCTCGCCGCTGGTCTCCTTCGCCTGCATGATCGCCAGGAGTCGCCTGACGAGCTTCGCGTTGGTGGCATGACCGCTGCCCGTGGCGATCACATGAGCCACGAGGTCCGAACCGAGCAGGGAGAGGTCCCCGATCAGGTCGAGCATCTTGTGGCGGACCGGCTCGCCCTCCATCCGCATGACCGTGTCCGCGTCGCCGAGGACGACGGTGTTCTCGCGGGTGGCCCCCTTGCCGAGGCCGGCGGCCTGCAGGGCCTCCACCTCGCTCGCGAGGCAGAACGTCCGGGCCGGAGCGATCTCCTTCCGGAAGATCTCGGGGGAGAGCTCGAACTGGTAGCTGCCGGACTCGACGCCCGGCTCGTCGAACGAGGCGACGTACTGGAGGGTCAGCCCATCGCCGTCGGTCGGCAGCGCCACGAGCGTGGCATCGCCGTCGCGGACGAAGACGGGTTCCTCGAGGCGGAAGGCCTTCGCCTCCGCCTTCTGCTCGACGATGCCGCCGCTCTCCAGCAGCTCCACGAAGGGCATCGAGCTGCCGTCGAGGCCGGGGAACTCGGAGCCGGACATCTCGACGAGGAGGTTGTCGACGCCGAGGGCCTTCGCAGCCGCGAGGAAGTGCTCGACCGTCTCCACCTCGACGCGGTCGCGCACGAGCCGCGTGCGGCGGTCCTTGGGCGACTGGTGACCGATGAACGCCGGGACACTCGGGGCGTCCTCGAGGTCGACGCGGACGAACTCGATGCCGCTGTGAGGCGGCGCTGGCGCGACGCGCACGCGGGTCTCGGTCCCTGAGTGCAGACCGATCCCGGTGGTCTCCACGGGCGTCCTGAGGGTGTGCTGGCGTCGGGTCATGAGCGGTCGCGGGCGGGGCCTTCGTCCTCGCCTGTCGCTTCCGCGACATGATCGCCGCTGAGCGCCTCCAGCGCACGCTCCAGTTCGCCCACTCGGCGGGTCAGCTCCTTGAATTCCGCCCCGACGCGCTCGAGCGAGGCCAGGGTTCGGAGCTTCTGGCGGCTCGGGCCCGCCGGGAACCCGTACCACTCCTCGCCCGCGGGGACGCTCTTGGTCACGCCGGAACCGGCTGCCACGCGGGCACCGCGCCCGATCCGGAGGTGCCCGGCGACGCCCGCCTGCCCGGCGATGATCACCCCGTCCTCGACCACGGTGGACCCGGCGATCCCGACCTGGGAGAGCAGGAGACAGCCCCGACCGATCTGGACGTTGTGCGCGATCTGGACGAGGTTGTCGACCTTCGTCCCGGCGCCGATCCGGGTCGCTCCGAAGCGTCCGCAGTCGATCGTCGTGTTCGCTCCGATCTCCACGTCGTCCTCGATCACGGCGTTGCCCACCTGCGGGGTCTTACGCCACGCGGCGCCGTCGAAGCGGAACCCGAATCCGTCCGATCCCACGACCACGCCGGAGTGGAGGACGCAGCGCTCCCCCACCGTGGAATGAGGATAGACCGTCACGCCGGGGTGGAGCACGGTGTCCGCCGCGATCCGCGCCGAGGCGCCGAGCCGGCAACCTGCGTGGACACGAACGTCGGCGCCGAGCACGGCTCCCGCCCCGATCGTGACGAGCGGCCCGACACGCGCGCTGGGGTCCAGCTCCGCCGACGGATCGACGACCGCTGAGGCGTCGACGCCAGGCGCGAGGTCCGGCACCTCGGGTGCGAAGGCCAGCACGACCTTCGTGAAGGCACGCTCGGGGTCGTCGCACCGCACGAGCGCCACGCTCGCGTTCGGCGCTTCGACGTCCGCGCCGACGAGCACCGCGCCCGCGCCGGTGTGCGCGAGGCGCGCGGCGTAGTTCGCCTGGGCGAGGAAGGACACGTGCTCGGGGCCTGCGTCGTCGAGCCCGGCGGGCCCGACGATGCGCCGGGAGCCGTCTCCTTCCACTGTTCCGCCGCAGAGCTCCGCGAGCTCTGCCACGGTCCTTGCCGCGCGCTCCTGCAATTGTCGTCCTCCTCGTCCCCTCCTGGTGACTGCAAGGGTGCCCACGGCGGGGCCGTCAAGTCAAACGAGACCGCCTGCGCCCGCGCTGCGGCTTAGCGGAACGTGAGCGAGAAGGCGAAGACCTGACGGTCGTCTCCGGGCTCGGAGCGCAGGGGCCAGCCGAAGCTGAAGGTCACCGGGAACGGGTCGATCAGTCCGAGCGCGAAGCCCGCGGAGACGCGCGCCTCCTCGAGATCGAGCTCGTAGGCCGAGGGGTCGAGCACCACCGTGTCGACGAAGAGGGACCCACGGAAGACCTCGCGCCGCCGGGACGTGCCGGGCACGGACTGAGCGTAGAGCGGGAAGCGATACTCGACCGTCGAGCGCGCGTAGGTCTCGCCGCCGAGGGCGTACTGCCCCTCGAAGGGGCCGATTCCACGGAACCGGAAGCCGCGACCGATCCGCGCACCCCCGAAGAAGAAGCGCTCGCCGTAGTTCACCGAGCCCTTGGGCTCGTCGATGGGCACCGCCACGCCGCCGCCGAGGCCGAGATAGATCCCGGGGGCGGCGGAGGACGGATCCTGGCCGAGGTGGAAGTAGCGGTCGAAGCTCAGCTCCGACTTCCACAGGTTGCGGTCCGAACCGAACGCGCGCCCGTAGAAAGTGTTCGTGAAGCGCCCCGAGTAACCCGTACGCGGCAGCCTGCGGTTGTCGAGCTTGTTCACGCTCACCGACCCCGTCAGGCCGACGAAAGCCTCGTCCCCTTCGGAGTTGAGGAGGGTCCGCGGCAGGTCCTCGTTCGGATCGAGGTCCCGCGTCTTGAGCTCCTGCCAGCGCACGCCGGCGCTCGCCTGCCAGTCGCCCTGGGCGAACGCCCGCGTCATCGCGAAACGAGCGAAGGTGCGCCCCTCGTCGTGGGAGCGGAAGATCCGGTCGCGCAGCTGGAACTCGGTGATGACGCCGACGGGATCGAAGTGCCGGCGGAAGATGTCCGGGTGCTGGTAGAAGATCCGGCTGTAGTTGATCTGGGAGCCCGGCGAGAGATCGATTCCCAGGGTCTCGCCGTCACCGACGAACGCCTCCTTTCGATAGACCTCGCTGAAGGTCCCCCAGAAGCTCCTCGGCAGGCGCTGCGCGTCGAAGTTGTTGATCGAGAGCGAGGCGATGCCGATGAGTCCCTGGTCGCTGGCGACGCCGCCCGACAGGTTCGCGTTGATCGTCCGGCCTTCCTCGACCGAGACGACGATGTCGACGAGGTCAGGTTCCCCGTCGACCGTCCTGTAGTTGACGGCCGGGGGCGGATGTACGCCGCGGGCGAACTGGTCGTCGAAGAATCCCGTTCCGCTCACGCGCCGCAGGTCGTCCCGGACCTTCGCCGCGTCCACGACGTCTCCCTCCAGCTGGGAGAACAGGCGGCGGATCACACGGTCCTTCGTGTTGAGGTTGCCCGCGACCTCCAAGAAGCGCAGGTAGAAGGGCCGGCCCTGCTGGATCTTGTAGACGACCTTGACCGTCTTGTTCAGGTAGTCGCGGGTGACGTCCAGCCCGAGGAAACGCCAGCCGGCGGTCCCCGACTCGCCCTCGAAGCTGCCGGCATCGATGTGACCGTCCCGGCCGTAGCGGTCGAGGAGCGCGCGGATGTCGACGTTCACGCGCGACTGCGCGAACGGTCCGCCCGACTCCAGCACGAGGAGGTCGAGCAGCTCCTGCTCCGGAACGATCAGATCGACGCGGCGCTGGCGCTCGTCGAGCGGTCCGCCCGGGATGACCTCCACCCGCTCCAGCTCGTACGCCTCGATCGCCACCGACTCCACCGTGTAGAGCGGCCCCTCGTCGATGCGGAAGACCACGTGGACGCCGCTGCGGTCGGGAGTGAACTCGAGCTCGGCGTCGACCACCGCGTCGAGATATCCACGGTCCCTGTAGACCTGGGCGATGGCGATACGGTCTGCCTCGAGGACCTCCTCCACGTAGCGATAGCCCCACCACGCGAAGAGCCCCTTGCCCTTGCTCTGGAGACCGGCGAGCTTCCCGAGGGTCCGCTTCCAGATGAGGATGCCCTCGTCCGGGATGGAGTCGCTCCCGCGGAACTGGACCGACTTGACGTAGACCTTGGGGCCCTCCTTGATCTGGAAGATGATCTCCTGGCGCCCGCCGCTCCCCTCCGCCATCACCGCGTCGATCTCGACGAAGTGGTACCCCTGGCGGCGGTACGCCTCTGTCACGCGGTCCCGGATCTTCTCGACCTCATCGGCGTAGACCTCGACCCTCGAATCGAGCAGAGCCCACTCCCGCAGCTTCTCCTCGTCGAACTTCGTGTTGCCCACGAACTGCGGGTCGAGGTCGACGAGCGACTCCAGCAGTCGGAGCTTCACCACGACCCCGCCGCTCACCTCCTCGAAGTCGAGCGACTCCACGAGGATGTGCGTCTCGCGGAAGAGCGTCCTCTGCGCCTCGGTCACCTCGATGGGGATCGGGCTCCCGATCCGGTAGCCGAGCCGGGCGGCGATGCGCTGGGGATCGTTGTAACGCAGGCCCTCCACCTGCAGATCGACGACGAGCGGGCGCTCCGGCGCGGCGTCGTCGGCGGACCGGCCCTGGATCGCCGCCGCGGGCGCGGCGAGGCCCAGCAACAGGGCCGGGAAAACGATCGGAAGGAGGAGGAGGGAGGCGCGCACGGGTCGGGGGGGCCGGGCTCGCCCGGGCGCGGGAGGGTAGCGGAGTCCCCCGCCTCGGAACCAGACCGAACCGGATCCTGGCGCGCGCCCGCCGTGGAAGCGCGTGGGGACCGCGTCCGCGACGCTGCTCCCCTCGGCGATCAGCGCGGCGCGTCGGCGTCCTCGTCGAGCGCTCGCTGGACGATCGCCTCGATCCGCCCACCCTCGCCGAGGACGAGGGTCGTGGGCAGCGGGAGGCGGGCGAGGTCCACGAGGGTGGACAGAGCGCCGGCCTCGGGCTCGCGGCCGGGCTGGTCGTCGGTGACGAAGAGCGCCGGGAGCTCCGGGGCACGCTGAGCGAGCAGAGCCTGCGCGCGGTCACGGGCGGCGGGCGCGTCGACCGAGACGACCAGGACCCGAACGCTCCCCTCCTCTCTCCAGCGTTCGAGGAGCGGCAGCTCCCCGACGCAGGGACGGCAGTAGCTCGCCCAGAGGTTCACGTAGGCGCGCTCGCCCGCGCCGAGATCCGAGAAGTCCGCGGCGCGCTCGGTCCCGTCGGAGGTCTGGTAGACGACGCGCGCCACGGACTCCCCGACGCGTACGCGCATCCCGCGCGCGGAGGGGTCGGGGAGCGTCCTCGGCCGGCGCGTCACGGCGGCCGCAGCTCCCGCGCCCTCTTCGAGCAGGTAGCACCCCCCCGGCTCGAGGCCCTCGAAGCGCTCCGTCGCGCCGCCGAGCCACCGGACGCTGGCCACGGCCTCCGTCGCGTCGCCCAGTCCGAAGACCAGCTCGGGAGCCTGACAGGTGACGAACCCGGCTCCCCGCGACATCACCTGGGACACCGTGCGGTCCCCGGCGGTCACGGTGACCACCGCGCCGATCCCCTCGGGCGCGCGACCGGCCAGACGGATCTTCACGCCGCGGCGGCCGTCCGCCACGTCGTTGCGATAGAGCGCGTGGCGCTCCCGCTGGGTCTCGTGAACGAACAGGTCCAGGTCCCCGTCGTCATCGGCGTCGAAGGTGATGGCGGCGCGACCGTCGTTGGCGGAGTCGGCGCCCGAGAGGGACGACAGATCGACGAAGCGTCCCGAGCCATCGTTGACGAACACCTTGTCGCGCTCGTTGCCGCTGAAGGACCTGCCCTCCGCGAAGATCTGGCCGTTGTGGCGGGCCAGGAAGCCGGCGTTCCCGACGCTCTCGGCCCGGAAGACCCCGGACTCGGGGGTTCCGGAGCAGCTCGACGCCACCACGTGGCGCCAGTAGGTGCTTCACGTGTCGAAGGGCAGCTCGCCCGTCACGAAACCGTTCGCGCAGAAGACGTCGAGATCCCCGTCGAGGTCGAGATCGAACAGCGCCGGCGACCACGCCCAGCTCGCGCCGATGCCGCCGTTCTCCGCCGGGACGCGCTCGAACCCCTCCGCCCCCCGGAAGAAGATGGAGTTCCCGGCCGCGAGCTTCTTCAGGAGCGCGTGGATCTCGGGGTCGATGTCCTCCTCGAGCCGGCCGAGGATCCGGTTCCCGGCGGTCGAGGACATGTTCGAGACGTAGAGGTCGAGCGCGCCGTCACCGTTGAGGTCGCCGAAGGCGGCTCCCATCCCGTTGCCGCGATCCGTGACCCCGAACGCGTCCGAGCCATCCTCGAAGGTGCCGTCGCCTCGATTGATCCAGAGGTAGTTCGAGCCGTAGTCGTTGGCGACGAACAGATCGATGTGCCCGTCCTCGTCCACGTCGGCGGCGGCCGCCGCGTAGCTCCAGCGGTCGCCCTGCACTCCCGCGGCCTCCGCCACGTCCTCGAAGCCCAGGAAGGCCCCGTCCTCGTCGACTCCCCGGCAGCGGAGCAGCCCGTTCGGCGTGCCGTTGGTCGCCTCGATCCAGGAGTCGTTGTGCTCGACCTCGAGTCGGCCGTAGCTGCAGACGTGCACGTCGAGCCAGCCGTCGCCGTCGAAGTCGAGGGCGGTCAGCGTGTACGCGACGAAGGGGACGTCCAGCCCCGGACCGCGCGCGGCGCCCTCGGCCTCGGTGAAGCGCCCCGATCCGTCGTTCAGGAAGAGCCGGATTCGCCCCCCGCCGGTGTCGTCCGCTCGCACCGGCTCCCAACCGACCTGCGCCACCATCAGGTCCTGATCACCGTCGTGGTCGAAGTCGGCGAAGAGCGCTCCGGTGCCCGCATCTGGAAGATCGACGCCCCGCTCCTCCGCGGCCTCGGTGTAGGTGCCGTCGTCCTCCGCGACGTAGAGGAAGTTGCGCCCGTCGCTGGGCACGAAGAGGTCCCAGTCTCCGTCTCCGTCCACGTCCCCGGCGGCCGCCCCGTTCCAGTGAAAGCTGTTGTTCTGGTCGGTGCCGAACCGCGCCCAGGTGTGGGCGACCCCTGACGGCGCCGTCACGTCCGCGAACATCGGCGCGGCGCGGTGCTCGGTGTGCAGCTCGGTCAGCCGCAGCTTCTCCATGCGGTACTTGCCGCCCTTGCGAGACACCCGCGCCTCGGCCCAACCGCCGATCACTGTGAGCCCCCCGTCCGCGTCGCGGCCCAGGACGTGCAGCTTGATCTTCAGCTTCCCCCACGCGGGCAGCCCCTTCTGGAACTCCGCGCCCTTCACCTTGAAGAGGACCGACTCGACGCTCTTCCAGGAACCGATCATCTCCCGGAGGGAGCCCACGAACCCGGCGCGGTCCACGACGTGGGCCGTGCCGATGTCCATGTCGCGCCGCTCGACGCCGAGGGGCAGATCCGCCGTCGCGGTCACGGACATCCCCGCGAGGCCGTTGCCGATGAAGTCCTCGGTGAACCACTCCTCGAGGGCGTCGAACTCGCGCTTGCGGACGAGGTCGCTGAAGGCGAGCAGTCGGTCCGCCGCGGCCTCCGACTCGGTCTCGACGTACTCGACCTTGCGGTGCGGCTTCGTGGGCGCTGCGACCTCGAGGTCGATGAGGATCGAGCTCTGCGCCCCGAGGTCCGGCGCCCTGTCGCCTCCCTCGGCGGCCGACCCATCGGGCGACTGTCCCGCGGGCGCCTGCTCCTGACTGCCACTCGGCGGAGCGGAGTCGTCGCTGCCGCCGCACCCAGCGGCGAGGACGAGGGCGGCCGGAAGGAGCGCCCGTGAACGGAGGTGGGATCGTCGCATGGCGTGGATTCTATCGGCGGGAGCCGCGCCCGCCCCACCGCGCTCGCTCAGCTCGTCACGGGCACGGGCCGGAAACGCGCGCTTCACGGCGCGGAGGGACAGGTCGCCGCGCCGTGTTCCCTCAAGCCCAGGCGCGAGACCAGCTCTCGCCGCGCTCAGCCGCGCCGATGGTGAGAGCCGCGTGGATCAGTCCGATGTGCGTGTAGGCCTGCGGGAAGTTGCCGAGGAGCTCCCCGGACTGCGCGTCGAGGTCCTCACTGAAGAGCCCGACCGGATTCGCACGAGCGATGAGCGCGTCGAAGCGCGCGCGAGCCTCCTCCACCTCACCCGCCTGGGCGAGCGCCTCGCACCACCAGAACGAGCACACGGTGAAGGTGCTGGCTGGCTCGCCGAAGTCGTCGCTGTGGAGATAGCGCATCACGCCGTGGTCCTGCACGAGGAGCTCTCTGTAGCGCTCGATGGTGGACAGGAAGCGGCCATCGCGCGCGTCCACGATCCCGATCGAGGGGAGCAGCAGGTTCGCCGCGTCCGGATTCTCCTCGTCGAAGGCCTGGACGAACATGCCGAGTGCAGGGTCGAAGCCGCGGTCGAGGATCACCTCTCGCATCTCACTCGCACGGGCGCGCCACGCCTCGGCCCGGGCGTGGTGCCCCATGCGCGTCGCGAGCGCTGCGCCGTGATGAACGGCCGCCCAGCACATGGCCTGACTGAAGAGATAGACCCGCGGCTGGTCGCGGTACTCCCAGATCCCGAGGTCGGGCTGGAGATACGCCTCGAGCGACTTCTCGACCATGCGCTCGAGCAGCCCGAACCACGCTCCCGCCCGGTCGCCGGCGAGGTCCTCGTCCGTGAGCAGCGTCCGCAGCGCGAGCACGATCTCCCCCATCAGGTCGTGCTGGGTCTGGAGCGCCGCCGCGTTGCCGATGCGCACGGGACGGGTGCCGAGGAAACCGTCGAGGTGATCGAGGATCAGCTCCTCGAGGTCGCGCTCACCGTCGAGGCCGTAGAGCGGCTGAAGCGTCCCCTCCCCAGCCACGCGGAGGACGAACTCGAGATAGGCGCGGCCCTCTGCCGGCCGCCCGAGGCGCCGAAGCGCCTCGACCGTGAAGACGGAGTCCCGCAGCCAGCAGAATCGATAGTCCCACGTTCGCTCCTCCCCGATCGCTTCGGGGAGGGAGGTCGTGGCGGCAGCCGCGGTGGCGCCCGTCGAGGGAGACGCGAGCAGCTTCAGGCAGAGTGCCGAGCGCAGGACCTCGGCGTCCGCGAAGCCTCCGGTCTCCAGGCCCGCCGTCCAGGCTCGCCAGGCGCGCACGGTCGCGTCGAGGTCCGATTCCACCGACGCGAGATCCGCGGACGGAGCGCGCGACTCCCGGGCCGAGAGGCGGAACCAGGCCGGCTCGTGGAGCTCGGTCGCGTCACCCGCCAGGAGCTCGTCCCCGGAGAGGCTGCTCTCGAGCTGCACGGCCGTTCCCGCCGAGCGAAAGCTCAGCCCGTCGATCCGGAGCTCGGGCTCGAAGGCGCCGCGCGCGTAGTCCGGTCGCGGATCGAAGCGCACGCGAAGCCGCGGCACGCCCGCGAGCGGCCGGATCAAACGCACGAGCTCCACCGGTGATCCTTCAGGGCCCTCCTCGGGACGCCAGGGCGCGAAGTCGAGGACCTCGAAGGATCCCGAGGCCGCGCGCACCTCGGTCCGCAGGACGTTCGTTCCCTGCACGTAGGCTGCTTCCCAGGAAGCGCCTTCGTCCGTGGACTCGAACGCGAAGGAACCTCCCGCCCGTGCGTCGAGCAGGCGGCCGAAGAGCGAAGGCCCGTCGAGCCGCGGCAGGCACAGCCAGTCGATCCCGGTGTCGGGATGAACGATGGCCGTGATCGCGCCGTTCCCGATCACCCCGTGAGGAAGCCCACGCCCGCGCTCGAGGGCGGACATCCTCAGGAGTCCCCCGAAGCGCGCAGATCGGCGAGGGCACCGAGCAAACGGCGGAGGTCCGAAGGTCCGCCGACTCGCCAGCGAGCGACGCTCACGCGCTCGCCGACGAGCACCGTGTGGGCGCGCTCGCCGAAGGCCTCGAACATCGACTCGTCGGTCGTGTCGTCGCCCGCGACGATCAGCGCGTCCACGTCGAGGTGGCCCGCCCCGCGGAGTCGCTCCACGGCCTCCCCCTTGGTCACGTCCGCGGGCCGCGCCTCGACGACGTCGCGGCCGAGCTCGACGCGCACGCCGCGGCCTGCGAGAAGGTTCGAGAGCTCCGCGTGGAGCGAACGCGCTGCCGCGAGGCCCACGCTCGGCTCCGCCTTGCGGTGGTGCCAGCAGATGCCCGTCGACTTCTGCTCGACGAAGCTGCCGGCGACCGAGCGCGTCACGGCCTCCATGCGCTCCCTGGCCAGCTCGTACCAGTCGCCCCGCGGCGCCTCGATCCAGACCTCCAGGTCACGATCACCCTCGGCGTTGCGGTGCACAGCCCTGTCGGGCCAGGAGATCACCGCGCCGTGCTCCGCCACGAGCCCGACGGGGATCGAGCGGAAGGTGCGGGAGAGGAAGGCCGAGTCGCGTCCACTGACGATCCACACGTGTGTGCCGTCCTCGCGCGCCAGCGCCTCGAGCGCGTCGAGGACGAGGCGAGGCGGGACGACCGCCTCGGGGTCGTCCTGCAGCTCCACCAGCGTGCCGTCGAAGTCGAGCACGAGGGCACAGCGCTTGGCCGTGCCCCACTCCTCGACCACGCGCCGGGCCGCACCCTCGTCCAGCGGCGCGGGCACGCCCCTCCCCTCGTCGTCCGCGAGGTCCGTCCAGCAGGTCTCCATCCAGGTGCCCGCGGTGTTCGAGGCCACGACCTCGCGCAGGTGCGCCATGGTGCGGCGCTCCTCGTCCTCGCCGGTGGAGAGGCCGCGGTGCAGCTTCTCCGCCATGTCCTCCACGTCCCGCGGGTTGACCACCGGGGTGCCGCGCAGCTCCTGGGCGGCGCCCGCGAATTCGCTGAGCAAGAGGTTGCCGCGGCCGTCGATGCGTGACGCGATGAACTCCTTGGCGACGAGGTTGAGCCCGTCCCGCAGAGGCGTGACGAGGCACACGTCCGCCATGCGATAGAGGGCCACCAGACGATCCCGGGTCACGCCACGGAACTGATAGTGCACCGGCTGGTAGCCGATGCGGCCGTGCCGGCTGTTGATGCAACCCACGAGGGTCGCGACCTCGCGCTCGAGCTCTTCGTAGTCCTCGACGCCGAGGCGGCTGGGCACGGCCACCTGGAGGAAGTGCACGCGCCCGCTCCACTCGGGGTGCCGCTCGAGGAGGAGCTCGAAGGCCCGCAGACGCTCGGGGATACCCTTCGTGTAATCCATGCGCTCCACGCCGAGGAGGAGGCGCCGGTCTCCGAAGGCGGCGCTCAGGGCCTCCATCTCCTTCGCCACTGCCTCGGATCGAGCGCGCGTCTCCCAGTCGCAGCTGTCCACGCCGAGCGGACGTACGACCACGCGGCAGCGATGGCCATCGAGGATCGCCTCGTCACCACTGATGTGCGCGCCGAGGCGCTCGCGGAAGCAGTCGAGCAGGTGACGCGCGTAGCCACTCGTGTGCACACCGACCACGTCGGCGGCGGCGAGGCCCTCGAGGAACGCACGCCTCTCCGGGAACGTTCGGAAGACGTGCGCCGATGGAAACGGCGTGTGAAGGAAGAACCCGACGCGCTGCTCCGGTCGCTTCTGCTTCACCATGCGCGGCACGAGCGAGAGGTGGAAGTCCTGAACGAAGGCGAGGTCCTCCGGGGCGCTCTCGGAGAGCACGCGGTCGGCGAAGCGCTGGTTGACGTCGACGTAGCGGTGCCAATCCGCCTTGCGGAACTGCATGCGCTCGTCGAAGGAGTGCATCAGCGGCCACAGGCACTGGTTCGAGATCCGACGGTAGTAGCTCTCGATCTCCTCCGCGCTGATCGGCACGGCTGCGAGATCATGTTTCGCAAGCGCTGCGGTCACCTCGGGCGAAGGAGCGCCGGCGTCGCCGGACCAGCCGATCCAGGTGCCTCCGCGCGACTCCTGGGCCGCGCGCAGCCCCGTGGCGAGACCACCGGACGATGGCTTCAGTCGAGCTGGACCGTCCTCCCGGGACTCGACGGTCACGGGCAGGCGGTTGCTGATGATGATGAGGCGTCGTTCGGCCATGGGCGGTGCGCTCGTGCTGCCCCTGCAGTGTGCGTCCCGTGTCGGCTCCGAGGTAGACCCGACGAGGATCTCGACGCGGCCCCTGGGTCGCGCCGCGCGCTGCTCATCGACGGCTCATGCCCGAGGCTCTCGCTGCGCGGCGAGAAGCCGCACAGGGCCAGCACTCAGAGGCCGCTGATCGGCTCGGACATCGAGGGTTCGCGGTTCGAGAAGCGCAGCATCGAGCCCTGGAACTGGAGCTCGACCGTGCCCGTCGCGCCGTTCCGGTGCTTGACCACCAGCACCTCCGCCTTGCCCTTGTTCTCGTCGATCGGGAAGTAGTACTCGGGCCGGTAGAGCATCATCACGACGTCCGCGTCCTGTTCGATGGAGCCGGACTCCCGGAGGTCGGAGAGCTGAGGACGCTTCTCCTCGCGAGACTCGACGCTGCGCGAGAGCTGCGCGAGCGTGATGAGGGGCACCTCGAGCTCGCGGGAGAGTTCCTTGAGGGAGCGTGAGATCATCGAGATCTCCTGCTGGCGGCTCTCGGCCTTCGCCGAGAGGAGCTGGAGGTAGTCGATCACGATCATGTCGAGGCCGTGCTCGGCCTTGATGCGGCGAGCGCGGCTGCGAAGCGCCATGATCGAGATGCCCGGGGTGTCGTCGATGAACAGGCGCGCATCGCGCAGAACGCCGGCCGCCTCGACCAGGTCCTGGTACTCGCGGTCGTGCAGGCGGCCCTGCCGAATCCGATGGGACTCCACACCCGCGCGGGCGACGAGCATCCGCTGAACGATCGACTGGCGGCCCATCTCGAGGCTGAAGAACAGGACCGAGGGCTCGTGGCCGAGGCTCTCCGCACGCTGGGTCGCAGCGTGGTCCATGATGTTGAGCACGAAGGCCGTCTTGCCCATGGCGGGGCGCGCGGCGATGACCGTCATCTCCCCGGGGTTGAAGCCGCCGAGCATCTCGTCGAGGTCGTAGAAGCCGCTCGGGATCCCCGTGAACTCGCCGCGGTTGGACTGGGCCTCGATCGCGTGGAAGACGTCCTCGAGGATCGAGCTGACCGGCGCGGCGCCCCGCGCCTCGCCCTTCGCCGCGATGGCGAAGATCGAGGCCTCGGACTCGTCGATGAGGGTCTGGACCTCCTCGGGGTCGGGCGGGGTCTCGAACGAACGCTCGATGATCGTCCCGGAGGCTCCGATCAGCGAGCGGAGCTTGCTCGTCTCGGCGACGATCGTCGCGTGGTGCTTGAGATGCGCCGACGTCGGCACAGCGGTCTGGATCTGCGCGAGGTACGCCGTACCTCCGACCTCGCCGAGGAGGTTCACCGCGCGCAGGTTGGCGACGAGCGTGAGCAGATCGAGGGGGTGCCCCTTGCGATCGATCTCGACCATCGCGGTGAGGATGAGCCGGTTCCGCTTGTCGAAGAAGTCCTCCGGCTTGACCACCTCGGTCACCTCGACGAGACGCTCGGGGCTGATCAGGATCGCGCCGATGACGCTCCGTTCCGCCGAGAGATCGTGTGGGGTGACGCGGCCGCCGTGGGAGTTCGCCGGCAGCGGCGCTGCGGCGCGCGCGTCCTGTTCCGGCTGTGGCTGTTCGCTCGGCAGCTCGAACGAGGGGTATTCCTCCTGAGCGGCGGGGACGGCGGCTTCGGGAGCATCAGCGGCCGCGGTGGCCGCCCCGTCGGGAGCGGCGGAGGCCAGCTCGGCGGCCATCGCTCCCGCGTCCCTCACCGGCGCGGGCTGGACGGAGGCCGCGTCATCGACGAAGGCGGCGTCACCCGCGGCTCCCTCGAGGTCCGCCAGCGACTCGTCCTCCTCGAGGGGGGCTGCGTCCTCGCCAGGCATCCAGTCGTCGCTGGCGGCGGCCGCCGCGCTGCCCGACGCCGCGTCCTCCCCGACCGGCGCCACCTCTGCCGGCGCCGGGAGATCGTCGTCCTGCCAGCGCATCGGATCGAAGCCCGAGCCGCCGAAGGCGCCCATGTGGTCGTCGACCGGCCCCTCGCCCGCGTCCGCGGAAGGGCCCTCTTCGATGTCGTCGTCGTTCACTTCGGCTCCCCCCGGGATGGTGTCTTGGTCCTATACGGCGGTGTGCGGCCGCCGGGCGGCCCGGTCGAGGAAGGAGTCTACGACAGGTCTCGCGACCTTGGGGAAGGTCGAAAGGAGAGCCGCCCCAGGCCCGCTCGAGGCGGGCCCGGGGCGGCTCGATCGTCGCGGCGCCACGGGCGCCGCGGAGCGATCACTCGGCGGGCGGCGGGGCGCCCGCCTCGGCCTCGGCCTCGGCCTCGGCGGCCGCTTCAGCGGCGGCGAGGGCCTCTTCCTCGGCCTTGGTGCGACCCTCGGCCTCGACCTCGACCTTGAGGGTGCCGTAGTCGTCGTCGCGCACGTGGACCTTGACCTCGTGCTGGCCGACGACCTTGATCGGGGCGTCCAGACGGACGTCCTTCTCGGTGAAGGTGGCCCCCTGCTCGTGGGCGAGCTCCACGATCCTGGCCGCGTTGACCGAGCCGTAGAGGTTGCCGTTGGGGTCGGCCTTCATCGTGACCTTGATCTCGATGGCCTCGAGAGTGCTGACGAGCTCCGCGATCTCCTTGAGGCGCTGCGCCTCGGCCTCGCGGACCTTGGCGGCGCGACGGGCGATCTGGCGCTTGGCGTCCTCGGTGGCGGGTACGCCGAGCTTCTGCGGGAACAGGTAGTTCCTCGCGAAGCCTGGCTTGACCTTGACCACGTCACCGACGAGGCCGAGGTGCTTGACGCTCTGCTGCAGCAGGACTTCGACGTCTTTCATGGCTGGTTGCTCCTCGTATCTCAGCCCACGAAGGGCAGGAGTCCAACGTGACGGGCGCGCTTGATCGCCGTCTTGAGCTGCTTCTGGCACTGGGTGCAGAAGCCCGTACGGCGCCGCGAGAGGATCTGCCCCTGGGGGGTCAGGAACTTCTCGAGGTACTCGATGTTCTTGTAGTCGATGACCGGGTCGTCGCAGTTCTTGGACCCGATGACGGTGCGGACGCGTCGCTTCATGGCTGTTCGGTCTCCTTCTTCGGATCAGGCGTCGGACTTGGCGGGCTCGTCGGCGAGGGCGCTGGGCGCCTCGATGCCCTCGAGATCGACGACGTCGGCGGGCACCTCCTCCTCCTCGGCGATCTCGATCGCGTCGTCCTCGGGCGGCGCGGGAACCTCGTACTCGGCTCCGTCCTCCTCGGCGGCGAGCTTGCGCTCTTCCTCCGGGACCTCCTCGACGGCGAGCATCATGTAGCGCAGAACGAGCTCGTTGAGCTCGAGGTCGCGGCGGAAGCCAGGGATCTTGTCCCCGGACATGTCGTGATAGGCGAGGAAGAACGTCGCGCGATTCTTCCGGGCCATCGGATACGTCAAGCGGCGCTCGTCCCAGCGGCGGCACGACTCGACGGTGCCCCCGTACTTCGCGACGGTGTCCGTCACGATGGCTTTGGCCTTCCTCCAGTCCTGGCGCACGACGTCGTTGTCGAGCAGGACCATGGTCTCGTAGATCTTGGTCAAGGGTTTCTCCTCTGTTGGTGTCGACGTCGCGCCCGTCGGCTCAGGCAGGGCCTGCGCCTCAGAGCGACTGGTTCCAGCGGCTGTGGAACCGCGTCATGACGTCAGCCAGGTCCGTCCCCCCCATCCAGGCCATCAGCGCGTCGGTCGCCTGGGCGACCGAGACCGCGATGTCCTCGGACTCGGAGGGAGAGAACGGGCTGAGCACATGGCGCGCCGCGTCGGTGCCCGAACGACCGATCCCGACGCGAAGGCGCGGGAAACCATCGGTCTCCAGGCGGTGGATGATGGATCGCATTCCGTTCTGCCCGCCGTGGCCCCCGTGGGGCCGTAGCCGGAGCCGACCGACGTCGAGGTCCATGTCGTCGTAGACGACGAGGATCGACGCGGGATCGGGAACCATCGGGGCGTCGGCGGGCACGGGCTCCTCGGACGGCAGCGCGGCGAGCTCGCCGCGCTTCGCGAGGTAGCGCGCAACCGGGGCGACGATGTCCCCCGAACGATTCATGTAGGTCCCGGGCTTCAGCAGGAACGCCGGCCGAGGTTCCCCGTTGGCGTCGTCCACCCCTTCAGGGGCGTCCTCGGCGTCAGGGGGCACGTCGGCGCGTGCCCATTGGAAGCCGCGGGGGCCGCTCCAGCTGTCGAGCTTGGACGGTCCGCGAAAGAGCGTGTCGAGGCGCTCCGCCAGGTGATCGAGGACGGCGAAACCGACGTTGTGTCGGGTGCCGGCGTACTCGGAACCGGGATTGCCGAGGCCGACGACGAGACGAACCGCAGGGGTCATGGTCACGGGGTCGGAGGACGGGCCCGGTCGGGCCTGGCGGGGAGCCACGGATCCGCTGCGCGAGCCCTGGGGCCCGCTCAGCGGCGGAACAAGGTAGCGGCGCGGAGCCGGGGGCGGAACCCCGGCCGGGCCGATTCGGGCGCGGTCCCCGAAGATCGGCCCGCGGACGGCGCCGCGGGCCGTGAAGCGGGTCCGGGGGCCCATGGCGGACCCGCGGACAGTGGATCAGCTGGCGTCGCCCTCGCCCTCGCCCTCGCCCTCGCCTTCGGCCTCGGCCTCGGCGGGCTCGTCGGAGCCGCCGCCCCTGACGTCGGTGATGACCGCGATGTCGGCGTCGGGGTCGATGACGAGTTCGACGCCCTCCGGGGTCTCCACGGAGCCAGCCTTCACGTGGGTGCCGGGCACGAGTCCGTCGACGTTGACGACGATCGCGTCCGGGATCTGGGAGGGCAGCGACGTGATCTGGATCTCGTTCAGGTCGTGCTGGAGAATCCCCGCGGGCGTGCCCTTGAACTTCAACGGGACGACGGACTCGGTCTTCTGGCCGCGCGTCACGCGCTTGAACTCGACGTGGAGCAGGGTATCGCCGAAGGCGTCCCACTGGAGTTCGTTGACGATCGCCGACTCGGTCTTCCCGCCGATGTTCAGGTCGAAGAGGTGCACGTGGGCGCGGCGCGCGGCGTGGAAGGAAGCCTCGTCGAAGTGGAGATTGACGTGGCCGCTGTTCACGTCGGCCTGGAGGCTCCCGACCATGCGGCCGTGGGCGCGGAGCTTGCGAGAGCTGCGGCTTCCGAGGGCTTCGCGGAGTTCGCAGTCGAGGGTGGCGTCTGTCATCTTGTGGTCCTGGATGGTTCGTCGCCGGGGCTCCGGCGCACAGGAATCGGGGAATCGGGCGACAGAGGCTAGGGGCGCCCCCCGCGAGCCGCAAGCCCGTGAGCTCTCTTCCACGGCACCTCCCGCGCCTCCACCGGCCAGGGGAGTGACCGGCGGCCCCGAAGTTCCCCTGGACGGACCGGAGCCGGGAATCTCTCGCGCCCGCGCTGGCGCGTCGAGGCCGCCCTACCGCCCTCCCGCGGCCGAGGAAGGACGCCGGGCATGGCCGGGGTCGCCGAGGTCGCGGGGATCAGGCCCCACGGTCGATCACTCGAAGAGGCTGCTGACCGACTCGGAGCGATGGATGCTCTTGATGGTCTTGGCCAGGATCGGGGCGATGCTGCAGACCTTCAGCTTCTTGGGCCTGATCTCTCCCTGGGGGATCGAGTCGGTGACCAGGATCGCGTCGACGGGAGCCGCGTCGAGGCGACTCACGGCAGGACCGACGAAGACGGGGTGTGAGACAGCGATGATGATCGCTTTCGCGCCCTTGGACTTGAGCACCGCTGCGGCCTGGGTGATGGAGCCGCCGGTCGAGATCAGGTCGTCGACGATGATGCAGTTGCGCCCCTCGACTTCGCCGATCACGTGCTCGATGGCCGTCTCGGTGCCCGACACCCTGCGCTTGTCGACGATGGCGAGGCCCGCACCCAGTCGCTTCGCATAGGCGCGGGCCATCTTCGTCCCGCCGACGTCAGGCGTCACGACCACCGGATCCTCGAGCCCCATGGCCTCGATCTCCTCGAGGAGGACCGGGCGCGCGTAGAGGTGGTCCACCGGGATGTCGAAGAAGCCCTGGATCTGCGCCGCGTGCATGTCGAGGGTCACCACGCGGTCCGCGCCCGAGGCGGCGAGGGTGTTCGCGACGACCTTCGCGCTGATGGGCACGCGCCCCTCGTCCTTGCGGTCCTTCCTTGCGTAGCCGTAGTAGGGCATGACCGCCGTGACGCGTCCGGCGCTGGCGCGCCGGAGCGCGTCGAGCAGGAGCAAGAGCTCGATCCAGGCGTCGTTCACCGGAGGGCAGGTCGGCTGGAGCACGAAGACGTCCCGGCCGCGGATGTCCTCGTCCAGCTTGATGTCGACCTCACCGTCGGTGAAGCGACCGACGCGTGCCTCCGCGAGAGGGACGTCGAGGCAGTCGGAGATGGCCTTCGCGAGGTCGGGGTGAGCGGTGCCCGCGATGAGGGTGATGTCGCCGTACGCGTTCGTCAAAGGAGTCGGGGGGAGAGCGTCCGCGTGCGAGCCCCGGGGCGGGCGAACGTCGCCGTACCCCGTTGCCCGCCGCGTGGACGGAGGAAAGGTCGTCGTGAAGAGGTTGGGAAGGGACCGAGGTGCGGAGGGAACCGTCTCAGTCCTTGGGCTGGAGCTTGCGCGCGGGGAGGCCGGCCCACGTCTCGCCCGCCCCCATCGATGCAGAGCGGGTGAGTACGGCTCCGGCGCCGGTCATCGCACCCGAGGGCACTTCGTTCGGGGCGACGACGATCGTGCCGCTCCCCAAGAAGGCGCCGTCACCGACGACGGAGCGGTGTTTCGCCTTGCCGTCGTAGTTCGCGAAGATCGTCCCGGCGCCGACGTTGGCCTTCGCCCCGATCTCCGCGTCACCGAGGTAGCTGAGGTGCTTCGCCTTGGAGCCGGGGCCGAGCCTCGAGTTCTTCATCTCCGTGAAGTTGCCGACCGCGGCGCGGTCGTCGAGGGCCGCCCCCACCCGCAGATGGCTGAAGGGGCCGACCTCGCAGTCCTCGCCGATGGTCACCCCGCTGCGGATGACCGTGCACGGGAGGACCTCCGTGCCGCGGCCGATGGTCACCCCGTGATCGATGAAGGTCGTGCTCGGATCCATGATCCGCACGCCGTTCGCCATGTGCTCCTCCAGGATCCGCATCTGGAGCTGCCACCGGACGTCGGCGAGCTGGGCGAGATCGTTCACACCCTGCGCCTCGCGCTCGTCGTCCAGGAGCAGCGGCGCCACCGAGCGGCCGTCGGAGGCGGCCATCCCCACCAGGTCGGTGATGTAGTACTCGCCCTGGGCGTTGTCGTTCGTGAGGCGGCCGAGATCCCCGTCCAGGTGGCCACGCGGGAAGCAGTAGACCCCGAGGTTGACCTCGTTCACGAGGCGCTGAACGTCGCTCGCGTCCTTCTGTTCGACGATCCGCTCGAAGGCGTCGTCACTGGCGCGGATGACGCGGCCGTAGCCGAAGGGATCGTCCACGAGCGCCGTGAGGAGGGAGACCGCGTCGTCGGCGCCGGCCTCCTTCTGCGCCGCAACCAGGGCCTCGAGGCTCGCGCCGCTGAGGAGCGGCATGTCCCCGTAGGTGACGACGACCCTCTCGCAGTCGCCGATGGCCGGCGCCGCGACCTGGAGCGCGTGCCCGGTGCCGTTCTGGGGCTCCTGGAGAACGAACGCGAGGTCCCTGTCGGGCAGAGCTGCGCGAGCAGCGGCCTCGACCTGCTCGGCCCCGTGCCCCACGACCACGACGATGCGGTCGGGATCGAGATCCGCGGCCGCGTCCAGGACCCAGCCGAGCATCGACCTGCCGCACACTTCGTGCAGGGTCTTCGGGAGCTCGCTCTTCATGCGCGTCCCCTTGCCGGCGGCGAGGATCACAACGGTCGTTCCGCTGCTCATGGATCGTTCGATGGGTTTCGGGCGCGGACGCGGGCGGTTCGAACGACGGGCCGCCCTGGCCGAGCCGCCGCTCTGTTCGGACGGTACAACCCGCGTCAAAAGGGCGTCAAGGAGGCCCGGACCAAAGGTGCCCACGCGGCTGGTGAATCGCTACCGTGCCGCGCCGTGCCGAGCCCTCTCCAGTTCAAGCGCCGCCTCTCGCTCCTCGCGGGCTGGGCCGCCGACCGCCGCGTCCCCCGCCCCCTGCGACCCGCCGTCTTCGGCACCTACGCCCGCCTGACGGGCGCGGATCTCACCGAGATGCGCGGCCGGCCCGTCGACCACGCGAGCCTCGGCCAGTTCTTCGTGCGCCGCCTGAAGGACGACGCGCGGACCTTCGACCCCGACCCGGCGGTCCTCCCCTCGCCCGTGGACTGCTTCGTCCAGGCGAACTCCCCGGTCGAGTCGGGTCACGTCGTCGAGGCGAAGGGGCGCAGCTATCCCATCCGCGACCTCCTCGCGGGCGTCGGCGACGACGTCGAGCTGGAGGGCGGGCACCAGCTCACGCTCTACCTCGGGCCGAAGGACTACCACCGCATCCACTCGCCCCTCGACGCCCGTCTCGCCGAGGCGGTCCCGGTGCGCGGCGAACGGCACAGCGTTCAGCCCAGCGTCCTCGAGCGCCGCAAGGTTCTCAGCGTCAACGAGCGGGTCGTCCTGCGCCTCGAGTCCGATCGCGGGCCGTTCTTCATGGTCCTCGTGGGCGCGCTCATCGTCGGACGGATCCGCGTCGTGGGCGTCGATCCGTCCCACAGCGGTCCGGTCACCCCTCCCCGTCCCTTCGCCCGCGGTGAGGAGATCGGACGCTTCGAGATGGGCTCGACCGTGGTCCTCGTCACTCCGCCCGGGTTCATGCGCCCCGCGCCCGGAGCGGCGCGAGGCGCGACTCCGCGCCTGGGCGAGGCCATCGGGCTCCTCGACGCGGAGCGTCATCCGTGACCGCCGCGGAAGGCTCCACGATCGAGCGCGATGATCTCGTGCGCCTGGCCGTCGCCGTGGTCCTCCACGACCGCGCCATGCTCGCGGAATTCGCCCGGGCCCACGGCGGCGACGCGGTCGAGG
The DNA here is from genome assembly GCA_002862085.1 of Planctomycetota bacterium. GTDB lineage: Bacteria > Planctomycetota > UBA1135 > UBA1135 > Saltatorellus. The sequence goes on from PKCK01000009.1 coordinate 29,011, forward strand.
ACGCTGGCCTTCGCGAGACCCTGCTCCAGTGCCACCTCTTCTGCGGCGTGCCCGGCACCGTCGCTGCCCTCGACGCGCTGCGGGAAGCAGGCCTGGCTCTCGCCCCCGCTCCGCCCTCGGAGCGCAGCATCGAGGAGCGCCGCGCGGAGGGCGCGGAGCTGTTCGACGAGATCTACGGAGACGGCGCCGACGCGGTCCGCGGACACCTCGAGGAGCTCGAGAGCACCTTCGCTCGCTGGGTCGCCGAGCACGCCTACGGCCGCGTGCTCGCACGGCCCGGACTCGACGCACGGACCCGCGAACTCATCGCGGTGGCCTGTCTGGCAGCCACCGGGTACGACCGCCAGCTGGCGAGCCACGCGAGGGGCGCCGTCCGCTGCGGTGCATCCCCCGACGACGTCGCGCACGTCATCGAGGTCATCGGGCCGACTCTGGGCCCCGATCGCCTGAACCGGGCGCGCGAGATCGTCACCCTCTTCGCCCGCGCGGAGTGATCCTCGGGGCAGCCGCCCCGCCTCAGCGGACGCGCGCTTGCGCGGCGACCAGCTCGGCCCCCAGCAGCGCCATCGGCCCCCGGGAGCGAAGCCTGAGGACACTGTCCTCCCGCTCGCTCGCCTGGAGGAACTTGTTCGTGGCGATGACCTGTCCGCCGATCGCGAGCTCCTCGAGGGTCTTGCCGCGCACGGCGACCTCCACGACGAGCTCCTCGCCGTCCGCGATCCGCGGCCCCGGCCACGAGCGGAAATCCCCCACGTCCCCGGGGAGATCCTCTTCGACGTGGTCGTAGAGATCGCGCAGATCCCCCCTCCCGAACCAGACCCGCCCGTCCGCGAAGAGCGCGTGATACCCCTCGATGGTCAGGCTGAACAGGTGGCGAATGGGATGAGCCTCGCCCGGGCGGAGAGTGAGGCGCGCGCGTACGCCCCGACCGCGATCCACCGGGGGGAGGATGGCCAGCGAGGGGCCGAAGCCGGCGCGCAGGAACTCGTTGCGGTCGCGCAAGGAGTCGTCGAGGACGAGACCGTCCACCGAGCTGCGCCAGCCACCAGCGCGCCAGGACCCGAAGCGGTCCTCGCCGCGAGGGAGATCCGCGGACAGGCGGCGACGGAGCGCGGACGGCGGCTGCCGCTCGTCGACGAACCACCAGAGGAGGCGCACGTCGTTGCCGATGCCGCGCTGACCCGGGGTCCCGTACACGGACTCGAAGGTGACGGGCATGGACGGCGGCGCCGGAGCCACATCCTCGACCGGCTCCTCGGCGGCCGCGGCCCGCGCCGCTCCGATCGCTCGCTCCATCCGCTCTTCGAGGTTCCAGACCAGCCCTTCGAGCTCGGCGCCCATCTCCACGGGAAGAGCGCGCGCGGCCTCCTCCGAGCGCCCTTCGGCGTGGAGGAACGCGGCCGCCTGGACGCGCTCCCGTGCGGAGCGACCGTCGAGGTCCAGGAGGCCTGCGAAGCGCAGGACGTCCCGCGGGCCGAGGAGCCGCGCGCGCTCGTCGTCGCCCCCGGAGAGGAGGACCACGTGGATCACCCTGCGATCGCTGCGGAGTGGTCTGAGCAGGAACCCGTCCCGCATGAGCTGGGAGCTGATGAGCTCGATGGTCCCCGTGTGCTTCACGCCGCCGAAGTCGAGGGTGACTCGCTCGCCGTCCGCCCCCTCGACCCCGCGCGCGGCGCGCGCGAGCACCTCCTCGAGCATGGTGATCTCCTCGATGCGCAGGCCGATCTCACCGTGCGTGGAGGCTCGCCAGCTCTCCGCCCTCGCCCTCTCGAGCAGCGCTCGCGCTCCGTCGTAAGCGCGCTCCCGGCAGCGTGCACCCGCGATGCGACCGAGACGGCGCAGGTCCCCCCGGGCGATGTCCTCGCGTTTGCGCGCCTCTGCCCGAGCCACGGCGTCGATGGCCGCGTCCCTGCGCGCGCCGTGGTCGAGCGCCATGGCCGCTGGCAGCTGCTCGGGGTCGAGCCCGGCCTCCGCGTTCCAGGCGCGGATCTTCGCCTCCAGGCGCGCGGAGGCGGTGAGCTCGCCGCGGACCTCTCCACGGTCGATCGCGAAGAGAGCCGCCGACTCGGCGTCCTCCAGGGCAGCGCGTGCTTCACGGGCCGCGTTCGCAGCGCTGAACAGCACCGCTGACGCCTCGGAGTCGAGCCGGACCTCGATGGAATCAGCCACGTCCCTCCGCTCGTCCTCGCCGAGGCCGCGAAGATCGAGAGCCACCCCCTCGCGCGCCAGCCAGCGCTCGGGCGCGTCGCGCGAGAGCCACTCGAGGGCGTCGCGGTACCGGCCACTCGCCACGAGCGCGCGCTGCTCGCGCGCGAGCAGTTCGTCGAACGCCGCCTGGAGGGTCGCTCCCGCCTCGCGGACGGCCGCCGAGCGCGCCTCCTCGACGCGGCGGCCTGTCTCGCGCTGGAAGTCGGCGGCCGCGGACGCCACCCGACCCGGCGGCAGTCCCGCGACGCCTCGATAACCGGTCCGCGCGGCGAGCTCCCGGGGGAAGTCCCCCTGGAGGACGCGACGGGCCCGGGGGAAGTCGCGCTCGGAGAGCGCGGCCTCGACCGCGAGGGAACTCTCGTCGACGAGCGCGACCACCGCGCGATCCAGCTCCTCGCGGACGTGCACCACGAGTCCGCTCTGGAGATGACGAGCGCTCTCGGGCAGCTCGTCGAGCGTCGCGGAGGCGAGCTCGAGGAGGGCCTCGGCGGGACGGAGGTCTCCGCGGTCGAAGTCGTCGCGGATGGACTCGAGCTCGGGCCAGTCCCCCAGCGCAGGCGCAGCCACATCGGGGCCGTCGCTGGCGCGGCCGTCCCAGGGGCGCGCCGTCATCAGCCACGTCGCCGCGACCGCCAGGACGCCCGCCGCGAGCCAGCCCGCGCGCCCGAGCCAGGCCGGCCGGCGGGAGGCGAAGGCGTCGACCTGGCTCCCCCGCAGGTCGAGCCGGCGACGCTCTCGGAGGGTCTCGATGTCCGCGACCAGCTCCCACGGCTCCTGGTATCGCTGGCCCGGGTCACGGGTGAGGCATTTGCGCAGGAGCAGCGAGAAGCCCTTCGACAGCTCGCCCGCGTACTCACGCGGGTCGACCACCGGCTGGTAGAGGACACGGCTCAGCACCTCGGCCACTCCGCCGCCCTCCTCCTCCTCGCGCGAGAACGGCGGGCGCCCGCAGACCGCGTGGTACATGGTGGCCCCGACGCTCCAGATGTCGCTCCGGATGTCGGCCTGACTGGGATCGCGCGCCTGCTCGGGACTGACGTAGTGCGGCGTTCCGAGCGTGGACCCCGTCTTCGTGATCGAGGGGTCGTTCTGGCCCATGGCGAGGCCGAGGTCCACGAGGCGGGCCCGACCGCGGCGGTCGACGAGGACGTTCGCGGGCTTGATGTCGCGATGGACGACCCCGACCTCGTGCGCGTGCTGGAGCGCATCGCAGAGCGGGCTGAAGAGGCGCAGGCACTCGCGCTCGGTCAACGAGCCTCGCTCTCCGATCCTGCGGAGCAGGCTGACACCCTCGACCAGCTCCATCGCGTACCACCAGCGCCCGTCCTGCACGCCCATGTCGATCGCGCTGATGATGCTCGGATGCGCGAGCCGCGCCGCGAGCCGCGCCTCGCGCTTGAGCCGGCGCACCGCCCGATCGTTGGTCACGAGCTCGGGGTGCAGGACCTTGAGAGCGACGGCGCGGTCCACGGCCTGCTGCCGCGCGCGATAGACGACCCCGGTCGCTCCGCGGCCGATGAACCCCTCGACGACGTAGCCAGGGACCGCCGGCGCCTCCGGGCCGGCGGGAAGCTCCAGCTGGCTCGAGGAGGCCGCGGGAGCGGGATCCCGCTCGGCCTCCTCCACGTGCTCGGCGAAGAAACGCTCCGCTTCGAACGGCGCGAGCTCGACGACCGGTTCCTCGTCAGCGCTGGACGCAGCGGCAGGGTCCCTACCCTCGGGGGGCGGTTCGGGGGTTCCGGAGTCGTTGCTCACGATCGAGTGCTGAAGGTGCGGCTCACTCCTCGGCGGCCGTGGAGTCCTTGGCCGCCGACGTGCGCCGGCGCGTCTTCCCGATACCGTACTTGTCCAGCTTGCGCTGGAGCGCGAAGCGGCTGATCCCGAGCGCCTCGGCCGCGCGGCTCTTGTTGCCGCCGGCCTGGGCCAGGGCGGCCTCGATCGAGCGTCGCTCGAGATCCGCCACGGCGGTCTTGATGTCCCCGGCCTCCAAGAGCCGAGCAGCGCCGGAGGACTGGCCGTCGCGGCCGCGGCCCTCGCGCACCGCCTCGGAGAGGTGCTCGGTGCTCACCTGTCCCTCGGAGAGGACGAGGAGCCGGCGCATCTCGTTCTCCAGCTCGCGCACGTTCCCCGGCCAGTCGTGGGCGCACAGGGTCGTCATCACGTCGTGAGGAAGGCCCGGCGCCTCGCAGCCGGCCTCCCTGGCGGCGCGCAGGAGCAGATGCTCCGCGAGGATCGGGATGTCGTCGCGCCGCTCGCGGAGCGCGGGGAGATCCAGGGAGAGGACCGCGATGCGATAGAAGAGGTCCTCCCGGAACGTCCCCTCACGGACCATCTCCTGGAGGTCGCGGTGACTCGCGGCCAGGATCCGCACGTCCACCTCGACGAGACGGTCCGATCCGAGGACGCGGAACTCGCCTTCCTGGAGGACCCGCAGCAGCTTCTTCTGCATCTCGGGGCTCATGTCCCCGATCTCGTCGAGGAACAGGGTGCCGCCGTCCGCCTGTTCGAGGAGCCCCTTCTTGTTCTTGTAGGCGCCGGTGAACGCCCCTCGCACGTGGCCGAAGAGCTCGGACTCGAGGAGGGTGTCGGGGAGGGCCGCGCAGTTCTCGCTGACGAAGGCCTTCTCCTTCCGACCGCCGTTGCGGTGGATCGCTCGGGCGATGAGCTCCTTCCCCGTGCCGCTCTCCCCGTGGACGAGGACCGGCAGGTCGGACTCGACGATGCGATCGAGGGAGCGAAAGACAGCGCGCATGGCGTCGGACCCGCCGACCATCGAGCTGTAGTCGTAGCGGCTGCGCTCGCGGTCGAGCTCACGGCGCACGACCGCCAGCTCGTTCCCCTGGTCGCGAACCTTGCGACCGAGCTGCTGATTGAGCCGCTCGATCTGCTGACGTGACTGCTCGAGGCTGCCGTTCTTCTCCCGCAGTGACGCCACCAGCCGCGCGTTCTTGATCGCGATGGACGCCTGGGCGCTGAAGAGCTCCATCAGCTCGAGGTCGTCGGCGGAGAACGCGCCGTACTGGAGCCGGTTGTCCACGTAGAGGACGCCGATCACCTTGCCCTCGAGGAAGATCGGGAAGGACATCACGGAGCGAAGGCGCAGCTCCTCGACGCTCGCCATCCCGTCGAAGCGGTCGTCTTGGCTCGCGTCCACGGAGAGGACCGGCTGCCCCTCCCGCGCGGCGCGGCCCGCGATCCCCATGGAGAGGCGCGAGCGCGGCACGACGATGTCGGAGTGGTCGAAGCTGCGCGCCACGCTGACCGTCATGCGCTCGACGTCGGCGGGCGTGCCTCGCGGCCGCTCCTCGCTGCCGCGTCCGTCGTCCAGCAGGACGAATCCGCGCTCGCCGCCGACGAGGGCGACGGCGGAGTCGACGATGAGGCGCAGGAGCCGCATCAGCTCCGTCTCCCCGGTCAGCTCACGCGTGATCTTCGCGAAGACACGCAGGTTCTCGCGCTCGCGCCGCGCTTCGCCCGTGAGGGTCGCGAGCCCTCGGTCGTCGGTGGCCGCCATCGGCGGACGATCGGGCTCGATGGCGATCTCCACGCCGCCGATGGTGATCACGTCTCCCACGTCCACGAGCCTGCGGGTCACCCGCTCCCCGTTGACCAGCGTCCCGTTGGCCGATCCGAGGTCGATGATCCAGGACTCCCCGTCGCTGGTCTCCAGTCGCGTGTGGTGACGCGATACGCGGCTGGACTGGAGCCGCAGGTCGTTGTCGAGGGCGCGGCCGATGGTGACGACCGGCTGGTCGAGGTCGAGATCGGCGCGGACGCCGTCCTCGATGACGGAGAGCTTCATGGATGGCCTGGGAGGGACGGGGGAGGCACCAGGAGGACGGAGGGTTCGATGGGCGCGGCGAGGACGAGGAGCCGGAGCCCTGAGCGATACCGCACGGCCCCTCCCAGGTCTCGGACTCGCCGTTCGAAAATCGCACAAATCCGCGCCCCAGGGTTCGGAACGAGGCCTCGGGCTCGGCCCGAGGCCTCGATGATCGACCCGCCTGGCGGGTCGAGATCGCGCCCACACCCAGGAGGTCGAGGCGCTGGACACCGCGGGGGGGCGCCCTCCGGGTCGAGGCCGCGCGCCTGGCCTCACTCGACGGCGCCAGCCCACACCGGGGCCACGGGGCGGCCCGAGCAGATGATCCAGGACGAAACCCCGGTCATGCGGCGCCCCCGAGCTTTCCGAGCGGCGACCGAGCTCCGAGACGACGAGAGAGGGGCCGCGGCGTCCATCGCCGCGGCCCCTCCCCGTCGCGGGAGAACGTCGATCTCAGCTGCCGAGCTCCTGGATCGCGGCGGCGAGCTCGGGGGAGTCCGGCGCGACGCGGCTCGAGAAGAACCGCGCGGAGCGACCGTCCGGTCCGACGACGAACTTGCAGAAGTTCCAGCCCGGACGCTCGCCGCTCAGCTCTGCGAGGCGGTCGAAGAGAGCGCTGTCGCCGTCCTTCGTGCCCTGCTTGGCGAGCATGTCGAAGGTCACACCGTAGTTCTCCTGGCAGAACGCCTGGATCTGGGAGGGGCTGCCGGGCTCCTGGCCACCGAAGTCGTTGCTGGGGACGCCGACGATGGCGAAGCCCTCGCCGCCGAGCTCCTCGTGCAGTTTCTGGAGCCCGGCGTACTGGGGCGTGTAGCCGCACCGGCTGGCGACGTTGACGAAGAGCGTCACCTTGCCCTCGTAGCGCGCGAGGTCCACCGACTCCCCACCCAGCGTCATGGCGCTGAGGGCGTAGACCGAGTCAGGGGCGGGCGCAGCTGGCGCCGCATCTCCAGCGGCGCCCGGCGGAGCCGGATCGCCGCTGGCATCCGTGGTGCCGCAAGCGGCGAGGAGGGAGAGGGTCGAGAGGGCGAGGAGGACCCTGGTGCTCTTGATCATCGGTCGAAGGGGGCGCGTGGTCTCGGAGGAGCGGTCTTCGACCGCCGAGCCCCTCGGGATGCCGCGGGCCGCGGGCGTCGCGCGTAAGCTCTGCGCGATGTCCGATGCGCCCGATGAATCCGCCGCCCAGCGCTGGTACGAGGGAGGACTCCCGTTCTCCTGCACCGGCTGCGGGAGCTGCTGCAAGAGCCACGGCGAGTACAGCCACGTCTACCTCCGCGAAGAGGAGGCGAGAGCCATCTCGGAGCACCTCGGCATGGAGCTCGGAGACTTCGCCGCCGCCCACCTGCAGGTCCAGGACGGATGGCTCCTCCTTCGTCAGGGCGACGCCCAGTGCCCCTTCCTCGGCGAGGACGCGCGCTGCGGGATCTACGAGGTGCGCCCCGTCCAGTGCCGGACCTGGCCGTTCTGGACGATCAACCTCGAACAGAAGACCTGGCGCGAGGAGGTGACGCCCGTGTGCCCCGGCTCGCGGGACGGCCGCCTCCACGACGCGGACACGATCGAGCGCATCGCGAGCGCGACCGAGGACTGGTACGAGGACCGCCTGGAACGGTGGCCCGGCGCGCCCTTCGAGCCTGGTGGGCCGGCTCCCCCCGCCTGAGGGACGCGTGGCGCCGCCGCGGCCGGGGAGCGCCCCTCGATCGGCTCCCCGCGGATCAGCTCCCGGTGTATCGGGGCCGACGCTTCTCCGCGAAGGCGGCGAGCGCCTCGAGTCGGTCCGTCGTGGGCAGCACCTTGTCGTAGCAGCGAGCCTCGATCTCGAGGCCCTCCTCCATCGGCGCTTCGGTGCCGCGGTCGATCGCCTCCTTGGCCGCGCGGACGGCGACCGGGCCGTTCCCTGCGATGGTGCCTGCGAGTTCGGCCGCCGCCTCCGCGAGGTCGGCGCGCGGCGCCACGCGGTTGACGAGGCCGATACGCTCGGCCTCGGTCGCGTCGAGCTTGCGCCCGGTGAGGATCAGGTCCTTCGCGCGGCTCGCGCCGATGAGTCTGGGCAGGCGCTGGGTCCCACCCGCGCCCGGGATGATGGCGAGCGTGGTCTCCGTGAGCCCGAAGCTCGCCTCCGCCGCGGCGATGCGCAGGTCGCAGGCGAGCATCAACTCGGTGCCGCCGCCGAAGGCGAAGCCCTGGACCACCGCGACGGTCGGCTGGGGCATCGCCGCGACGTCGTCCATGAGGCCGCGGATGTTGCGCACGAAGTCGGGCACGCGCTCCGCCGGCATGGTCTTGCGCTCCTTCAGGTCCGCGCCGGCGCAGAACGCGCGCTCGCCCGACCCCGTGATCATGATGCAGCGAATCGTGAGGTCCTCGCGCAACTCCTCCAGGAGCGTCCGGAAACGGCGCAGCGTCGGGAAGGACAGGCAGTTCATGACCTCCGGGCGCTCGATGGTCAGCCACACGAGATCGCCTTCACGGCGAGCGGTCACGAGCTCGGGCTGATCGGGGACGTCGGCGGGGAACTGGTCGGCGATGGAGCTCATGGCGTGAGGGTGGTCGGAGAGGCGCGCCGGAGGATGGGGCTGCCCGCAGGGCGCGGGTCATCGGGCGTCTGCGCGAAGCGTCCTTGCGCTCCGCGTGGGGCCGCACAGGATAGGGAGTGCGGTCGCCCCGAGGCGTCCGCGGCCCCGCTGCTCCTCGGAGCGGCCTCTCTCCCACGGCCCACCCAGAGCCGGCGCATCGCCGCCCCCCACCGACCAGCATGAACGGATCCGCCCACGCGCTCTCCCTCGCCACCTGTGGCCTCGTCGCCCTCGGGCTCGTCCAGCAGAAGGACGAGCTCGGCTACCAGGACACGCCCCTGATCCCGAACACCCGGTGGCACGTCCACGACGGGCTCCGACCCCAGCCGCGCGTCGTGACGCCCGGAGAGGGCACCGCGCCGCCCAGCGACGCCACGGTGCTGTTCGACGGCACGAGCCTCGACGCCTGGAGCGGTGGCCCCTGGACCCTCGGCGACGACGGCACGATGACCGTGAACGGCAAGGGAGGCATCCAGACCAAGGAGGAGTTCGGCGACTGTCAGCTCCACCTCGAGTGGCGCGCTCCCACCTACGGCGACGAGCCCGGTCCCAGAGGACAGGGCAGGGGCAACTCCGGCGTCTTCTTCTTCGGCCGCTACGAGGTCCAGATCCTGGACTGCTTCCAGAACGAGACCTACCCCGACGGGATGACCTCGGCTCTGTACGGCCAGTACCCGCCGATGGTCAACGCGTGCCGCCCGGCCGGCGAGTGGATGACCTACGACATCATGTTCCAGGCCCCGCGGTTCGGTGACGACGGGCGCCTCCAGCGCCCGGCGTACGCGACGGTCCTCGTGAACGGCGTCTGCGTCCACCACGGGCAGGTGCTGCTCGGGGCCACCTCCCACAGGCGCGCCGGGTCCTATGCGACGCACGGTCCGACGGGCCCGATCTCACTCCAGGACCACGGCAACCCGATCTCTTTCCGCAACATCTGGGTGCGTCCGCTCGAGCGCGCCGAGTGACCCGACGCCCGCGAACGCGGGGGATCGCCGCGCCCCCGAGGCTCGCGGTTAGATCGGGGTGAGGATTTCCTCCGGAAGATATTTCCACGGGGTGGTCGGGGTGGCTCGAATGGCTCTCGGAACCGTTCCCGGAAACCCTAGCCCCCTCAGGATCGCCGGCGTCGCAGCTCGTACATCCGCGTCGCGCCAGATCCGTTCGCGTTCATGGCCACTCACGCCACCGTCGAAGCGCACGACACGAACGACGAGTTCAATCCCTTCCTGTCCCAGCAGGAAGGCTTCAACACCGCGGCCGATCACCTCGGCCTCGAGGGCGGGGTTCGGGATGTGCTCTCGATGCCCGACCGCGAGCTGACCGTCAACGTGCCGGTCCTGATGGACGACGGCTCGGTGCAGGTCTTCACCGGCTACCGTGTCCAGCACAACACCCTGCGCGGCCCGAGCAAGGGCGGCATCCGCTTCAGCCCGGACGTGAACCTCGACGAGGTCCGCGCTCTCGCGGCCTGGATGACGTGGAAGTGCTCGGTCGTCAACGTGCCCTTCGGCGGCGGCAAGGGGGGGGTGATCTGCGATCCGCGCAGCATGTCCATCGGCGAGCAGGAGCGCCTCACGCGCCGCTACACGGCGGCCATCCTCGACATCATCGGACCCGATCGTGACGTGCCCGCGCCGGACATGAACACGAACGACCAGACGATGGCGTGGATCATGGACACCTACTCCATGCACGAGCGCAAGACCACCACCGCGGTGGTCACGGGCAAGCCGCTCAGCATCGGAGGATCGCGTGGCCGGCGCGAGGCCACCGGTCGCGGCGTGATGATCAGCGCCAACGAGGCGCTGAAGATGGTCGGTCTGCGTCCCGAGGACACGCGCGTCGTCGTCCAGGGAGCCGGCAACGTGGGCGGCCTCGGCGCGATGCTCCTGCACCGCGAGGGCTACAAGATCATCTCGATCAGTGACATGTACGGGGCGATCAACAACGAACGCGGCCTCGACATGCCGGCGGTGCTCTCGCACCTGAAGACGAACCGTACGCTCGAGGGCTACGGGGAGGCCGAGTACGTCCCCAAGGGTGAAGGCCAGCTCGAGCAGGAGTGCGAGCTCCTCGTCCCCGCCGCGACCGAGAACCAGATCACCTCGGCGAACTGCGACCGCATCAAGGCGAGGCTGATCGTCGAGGGCGCCAATGGCCCGACGACCGCCATCGCTTCGAAGGCGCTCTCCGAGCGCGGAGTGACGATCGTGCCCGACATCCTCGCCAACGCAGGCGGTGTGACCGTCTCCTACTTCGAGTGGGTCCAGGACAGGATGGGGTACTTCTGGACCGAGGAGATCGTCAACTCGCGCCTCGAGCAGATCATGGTCCAGGCCTTCCAGGAGGTTCGCCAGACCTCGGAGAAGCACAGGGTCGATCTGCGCACCGCTGCTTACATCCTCTCCATCGATCGGGTTGCCTCCGTCTACCGGATGCGCGGCCTCTTCTCCTGATCGCACAGAGGCATCCCCGATGGCCCAGGATCCGAGCGCCGAGTCCACCTCCGGGCTCCCCCAGACCGGCCTGCGCAGCACGCCGGCGCTGGACGAAGAGACGCCTTTCAAGACGATGATGGCGAGCTTCGACGCCGCCGCGCGGATGATCGGGCTCGACGAGCAGCACTACAACGTGCTGCGCAAGTCCGACCGCGAGATCGCCGTCTCGGTCCCGGTCCAGATGGACGATGGATCCATGCGCGTCTACGACGGCTTCAGGATCCAGCACAACGCCGGTCTCGGCCCCTTCATCGGGCCGTTCCGGATCCACAAGTCCCTCAAGCTCACGGAGCTGCGCGCTCTCGCGGCGTGGATGAGCTGGAAGTGCGGGCTCCTCGGCATCCCGTTCGGTGGAGCCTCGGGCGGCGTGGTCGCCCCGCGGAACGAGCTGTCCCGCGCCGAGCTCGAGCGTCTCGTGCGCCGCTGGACCGCCAACCTCCTCGGCGACATCGGCCCCGACCGGGACGTCATCACGCCCGAGTTCGCCGATGACTCCGACCTGATGGCCTGGGCGCTCGACACCCTTGCTGGCCACACCGGCGGCACCTCCAGCTCCGCCGTCGTGGGCAAGCCCGCCGAGATGGGCGGTAGCCACGGCCAAGAGGACGCGGTGGCCCAGGGCCTGCGCCTCATCCTCCGGATGTCGGCCTCTCACCTCGGGCTCAACCCGAGCAAGGGCCTCGACATCGTGATCCAGGGCGCCGGCGTGGTGGGCGGCAACCTCGCCCGCATCCTGCACGACGAGGGACACCGCATCGTCGGGTTCTCCGACGTCCAGGTCGCTCTCCACGATCCGGGCGGGCTGGACATCCCCGACCTGCTCGCTCGTCGCAACGCCAGTGGTTTCCTGCCCAGCGACGTCTCGGGCTCGGTCCGCATCGTGAACGAGAAGGAGTTCATCCGTCTCCCCTGCGACGTGCTCGCGCCCTGCGCGATCTCCATGGCAGTGCATTCACGCAACGCCGAGGAGATCCGTGCCCGGATGATCCTCGAAGGCGCCCACGGCCCCGTCAGCCCGCGCGCGGACAAGATCCTGGAGCGGCGCAAGATCCCGGTCGTGCCCGACATCCTCGCCAACGGCGGCGGAGTCGTGGTCTCGTACTTCGAGTGGATCCAGAACCGGACCGGCTACAACTGGATCGAGGAGGTCGTCGAGGCGCGACTGCGCCGCTACATGCGCGAGGCATGGGACGCGGTCCTCCAGACCCAGGACGAGTACGGCTGCACCCTCAGGGCCGCCACGCACATCCTCGCCGTCAAGCGAGTCGCCGAGGCCGAGCAGGCCCGCGGCGTCTACGCGTGACGCGTCGCTGATCTCGGCCGAGACGGCGCTTCTCAGAAGTGAACGGCCAGAGCCTGCGTGAAGTTCGACGTCGCCTGAACATCGCGGTGCCAGACCTGGAAGAACCAGGTGTCACCAGGCCGGACGCCCACGGTGGACAATCCCTGGGGAAGCGCCGCGAGGTCGGCGATCACGTCGAGCTCGCCTGCAGCGTCGACGCCGGACGTGGTCGCCCCCACCGAGCGCCCGATCGTTCCGCCGAGGCAGAGCGTGCCGACGCTCCCACCAGCCATCGGGACGGAGGCCTGGGCCGCCGAGACGAGGGCCATCCCGATCGCGCCGGGCGGAAGGCCGATGGCGCGCAGCTCGAGCTGCGACGTTGATCCGTCGAAGGTCCCCGGCAGCATCACGCCGGGGAGCCCCGTCGAATTCACGACCGCGTCGCACACGACCTCGGCCACCGGCGCGCCAGTGGCCAGCGGAACCCGGAGCGGCACGGGGAGACGGGCGGGCCCTGCGCCGCGGTGGAGAGTGAGCTCTCCGACGCCGTCGCTCGGCGGGCTGTCGCTCGTGAACCAGAAGCTGAATGCCGTCCCCCATCCGATCGCGTTGGCCTCGGTGTCGCCGGCGGCGCCAGGCGCGGTCCAGCCCACGCGATCGCCGGCGATCCCACCGGGCCACGAGTCGTTCCGGCGAGGCTCGCCCGAGTGGGCGCGGGGGTAGCTCATACCGAGCTGGCGGGGCGCAGCTCCGCCGGGGAGCGCGAGCCCCGCGACGCCCCGCGAGCTGTTGAGGTTGAACACGCAGAGCTCGTAGCGCCACACTCCGGCCCCGAGCGGGATCGCGTCGCTCCCGACCCAGAGCGCGCCTTCGCCCGGCACCCGGACCTCGCGCACCAGGGCCGTCGCCGACAGGCGCGCCCAGGACGCGATGGCCGGCAGGCCACGCTCGGTCACCCCCGTCGGCTCGATTTGGTGGGCGCCCCAGACCATCGCTCCCGTGCGCTCGTACGGCCGGTGGCTCGCGTTGTCGAAGTGATTGCCCGCGGCCGCGTCGTCGGGGGCGGCGTAGACCGCCTCGGCGAGATAGATGGCCGTCGGGTGGTGCACGGGGTCGAGGGCTTCGGTCGGGACCTGAACGCGCCGGTCGAGCAGGCTGGAGGCAGGCTGGACGTTCGAGCTCGAGCCGATGGGCCACGCGATCGCGCCGGTGAACGCGTCGACCTCGACCCGCGGTCCGAGGGTGGACTGAGTCCCGTTGAGGTAGCCCGAGTAAGGATCGGAGCAGCCCACTCCGAGCGCGGACATCGAGCCCGAGGGGATGCAGTCGCAGCACAGCTCTCGCTGGATCGCGGCGAACCCGTGCTTCGCCCAGCCCGTGCCGAGCTGCTCGAGACGTCCGCCCTCGAAACGGTAGAGACCGTGCGCGACCACCGGATGGTCACTCGACTGTGCGACCCACAGCAGCTCTTCGTCCCCGACGTTGCACGCGGTCGTGGCGAAGGAGTAGGCGCTCGTCCCGCCGAGCGCCCCGTAGGCGATCGCCTCGTCGAGGTCGCCCGCCACCACGTCGGCGCCCGAGGAGGGCTCGCTGCACCCACCGACGCTCCCGCCGAGGGAGATCTCGATGAAGCCCGTTCCGCCGTAGCTCGCCGAGGCCCACGTGCCGACCCGCAGGAGGTAGGCCTCGCCCGCCGTCGCCTGGAAGGTCACCTCCGCGTCGAGACGGCAGCTGTCGTCTTCGCAGACGAGGGCCGCCGAAGGCGGGCAGCTGCCGGCTGGATGGACCGCGAGCGCGGTGTCGAGCCCCGGCGTGGTGGTCAGACCGCAGGTCGATACGGTGACCGACCGCGTCGCCGGCGCGACCCAGCGGAACCAGACGTCCCTGGCCATCGAGCAACCCGCTGGCGCGCCCGTCGTCGCGGCCGAGTTGTCGAAGGGGAAGATGCCGATCCCCGAGATGTTCTGAGCGCGGCTGCAGAGATCGTCGCCCTGGGCGAACCCGAGGGACGGGATCGCGAGAGCGGCGACGAGCGTTGCTGTGATGGGTGTGCGCAGCATCGTGGCGAGTGGCCTCCTTCAGCCTCCGAGCTCTCCGCCCGTCGCCGCGAGAGGGCGCGCGCGGCGGCCTCTCGAGCGCCCCGGTCGCGGCGTCCCGGGGTCAGGTCCCCCCCTTCCGAGGACCGTGGATCGGAGTCGAACAATCATGCGGATGGACGGTTCCACGAAGACTACGCCGCGGTCCGGGCCGAGGCCCGGGCTCCACCTGAATTCGTCGCCCGACGCCCCTGGCCAGCTGCCTCGCAGCGGGACAGCGTCGAGCCCTGCCTCCCCGCGCGCCTCGTCGATCTGCACGACGACCCCGCTCGCGAGGTTCGTCGTCGTGCTGGAGAGCCAGAGGTCGAAGGCCCCCGATCGATGGAAGCTCCTGGCACTCTCGCAGCCGGCCGCCGGTCCGAGACGGTGACGCCGAAGCGCCCTGACCGGCGAGGTGCCGTCGTCACCTCTTCATCGAAGAGGCGTCTCCGAGAGCCGCCGCGCGGCGCGCGACAGCGTCCGCCTCGGCTGTCTCGCCCAGCTGCCGGAGGATCGCCGTCGCAACCTGAAGCATGCGCGGATCATCCTGATCCCCGGCAGCGAGAGCCCTGGCCTCGACGAGGGCCTCGTCACGCTTGCCCGCGAGCAGGAGCACCTGCGCGAGATGCGCGCGCCACTCCGGCGGCGCGCCCTCGAGTTCGAGGCCCGCGCGAAGGACCGCCACGGCCTCGTCGCTCCTCCGCAGGGTGTTGAGCATCCGCCAGAGCTGGTCCCGCGCCTCACCGTTCAACGGGTTGATGGCGACGACGCGCTGCAGGTCCTCCACGGCGCCCGAGACGTCGCCGCGCGCGCTTCGCAGCGTCGCCTGGGCGAAGAGCACGATCGGGTCGTCTGGGCGCGCGGAGATCGCCTCGCGGACGAGAGCCTCCGCTTCATCGATCTGCCCGCGCGAACCGAGCGCCTGGACGAGGAATCCCACGCTGCGTCCGTGCCCGGGGAACTCGTCGAGGACGCGACGAGCGGCGTCCTCGGCCATCTCGGGCCGTCCGATCTGGAGGAAGACCTGGGACGCATCGAACTTGAACTCCGCGCTCGCCCGTTCCGACGCGAGGACGTCCTCGAGCACTGCTGCGAGGGGCTCGGGATCGCGGGCGAGGATCGAACCCCAGACGACTCGCTCGGTGTTCACCTGGGTCAGCGGCTGGCTTCGCTCGTGGACGAGAATGGCGCTCGAGAGCAGGGTGGCTGCCGCGGCGCGCTCCTCCGCGCTCATCCCCTCCACCGAGCCCGTCGCCTCCGTGCGCGAACGCGCCTCGTCCAGAGTGCGCCAGGCGCTGTCAGCCCGGACGAGCGCGACCGCCGGGAGGACGCCGTAGGGCACGGCGAACGCGCCGAGGACGAGCGTCCCCCCGGCGAAGAGCCACGCGACCGGCCGGAGCCGGCCGCCCCTCTTCAAACTGAAACCCGGCACGGCCACGTCCGAACGCCGGACGAGCCGAACGAGGAGGACGGAAGCGAAGGCGAACAGCGCGGCGAGACCGAGAGACAGGAGGAAGTCCTTCTCCTGGCGGTAGCCGCGGTAGGCGAGGTAGGCGAAGGCGAAGGACGAGAGCCCCACGGCCTCCTCCACGCGGGGGAGCCGCTTCGCAGGTCTCCGCTTCTCCCGCACCGCCTTCGCCAGCACCGCCGGCTTGCCGAACCCGAAGTGGAGCGCGTTCTCCGGGCAGACCGAAACGCAGTCCATGCACTTCATGCAACCCGGATCGACGACCATGCCGTAGTCGTGCACCTCCCGGGAAACGTCCACGTTGGAGGTGCAGGAGAGCGTGCAGTGACCGCACTGGACGCAGGCGTCGGTGACGCGAATTCGCCCCGGGCTGACGCGGTCGACGACGCCGAACACTCCGCCGTACGGGCAGGCGTAGGTGCAGAAGCCCTTCGCCCCGAGGAAGTAGACGACGACGAAGCCGCAGACGAGGAACGTGCCGCCGGCCATGAGCCAGGACGTGGTGAAGGTGCTCCAGAACTCTTCCCCATCGGACACGAAGTGCGTGCCCCGGACCGCGAGGGAGTCACCGATCCACACGCGATAGATCAGCGGCCAGAAGAACATGTAGCCGGCCGCGATCATCGGCACGAGGCCCATCCAGCGCGAGCGGAGCGGGCGCGGGCGTAGGCCGATCTTGATGAGCAGGGCGCGGCTCAGGTCCTGGAGCGCGACGAGGTGGCAGGCCCAGCCGCAGAACCAACGCCCCAGGAGCAGCGTCGAGGCGATCGTCACGGCGAAGAAGACGAGACCCGTGTTCACGATCGAGTTCTTCGCGAAGTCCATCGACTCGCTGGGCTCGAACGGAGAGACGGTGCTCCCCGTACTCAGCCAGTGACCGATGTGGATCGCCACCAGGAGATGGACGAGGATCAGCACGCCGGCGCGCCAGCGGGTGGCCTTGGAGGCGCGGGGACCGCGCCGCGCCGACGGAGCGACGTCTTCTACGGTGTTTGCCATGGTGCGGTCGGCCGCCTGGATCAGTAGTGCGGGGGCTTGTCGTCCGCGAGGGTGCGCTGTTCCCCCACCGATCCATCGTCCTGAGCGACCTTGAGGGCGCGCAGCTCCTTGACCTCACGCCGGAGCCCGTCGAGCTCGAGCTGCTGATCGGCCACGACGCGGTTCAGCTGCTCGAAGGCGCGCTCCTGGAAGGCGAGGCGCTCCTTCAGTTCGATGATGTGGATGTCGTTGGTCACGACGCAGAGGATACCGGGCCATGGCGTGCATCCCGTACGAAGCGCCAGGCCGTCACCACCATGATGACGGCGAGGAGGCGGCGTCCTGCCGCGGCCACCCCGTCCAGATGGACCGCCTGGACCCCGAGGCTCGCCCCCAGGAGCGCTCCCGCCACGAACCAGGGCGCGACCCCGAGCTCCACGCAGCGCTCGCGCGCGTAGAGCTGCAGCGAGCGGAGCGAGGTGACGCAGGCCGCTCCCAGCGAGGCTGCTCGCGCCCCGAGTCCACCGATCTCCGGGATGAGGAGGAGGAGCCCCGGGACGACGATCAGCCCGCCGCCGATCCCGAGGAGCGGCGAGACCGTACCGGCGAGCATCCCGATGAGCGCGACGATCACCGCGCGCGCGAAGCCGTAGCCCTCATGGAAGTCGGCCGGCTCGGCGGAGATGTCCCCCGAGAGGACGAGCCGCAGCCCGGCGGCCAGCATCACCGCCGCGAAGAGTCCCTTCAGCGCCCGCTCAGGCAGCCACTTGGACGCGATGAACCCGAACTGGGCCCCCAGCAGCGCGCCACCGATCAGCGGCCCCACGACCTCCCACAGGAACGCGCTGTCCTCGTGGAGCAGCTCGACCGCGGTCGAGGCGAGCGCGGTCGCTGCCACCAGGCACAGGCTGGTCGCCACCGCCCGCCGCAGCGGCAGCTCCAACCCGTAGTGCAGGAGCGGCACCGCGAACAGACCACCACCGATCCCGCAAACGGCGCCGACGAAGGCGATCGCCGCGCCGGAGAGGATGAGCAGCAGCCCTCGCGAGCTCACGAAGCGCCGTCGCCGCCGCCCTCAGCTTCTCCGCTGGCGCGCTCGAGGATCCCGGTGGTCGACCGACCCTCGAGCAGCGGAGCGAGGACGACCTGACCGCCGTGGGCCTCGACCCATTCAGCGCCGACCACGACCTTGTCCTTGTAGTCCTCTCCCTTCACGAGCACGTCCGGGGACACCTGCTCGACGAGCTCCTTCGGGGTGTCCTCGTGAAAGGGGACCACGGCGTCCACCACCTCGAGAGCGGCGAGGATCTCCATCCGATCGTCGATTCCGTTCACCGGGCGGCTGGACCCCTTGAGCCTCGTCACGCTCGCGTCGTCGTTCACGCCGACGATCAGCGCATCGCCCTTGGAGCGCGCGAAGCGCAGGTAGTCGACGTGCCCCGCGTGGAGCACGTCGAAGCAGCCGTTGGTGAAGACCACGCGCTTGCCCGCGCGGCGGAGCTCCTCGACCACCGCGCCGATGCCGGCCCGCGGGGTGACCTTGCCCTCGTGGGGCAGCCCCTGCTGGAGCCTGTCCATGAGCTCGCCACGCGAGACGGAGTGGGTCCCCAGCTTCGCGACCACGATCCCCGCAGCGTGGTTGGCGAGCGTGACGGCGGACTCGAGGTCGAGGCCTGCGCCGAGGTACAGCGCGAGGTGCGCGACCACCGTGTCGCCCGCGCCCGTCACGTCGAACACCGCCCGCGCGAGAGTGGGGATCCGCCCATCCGACTCGGGCTGGTGCCCCGAAGCCTTCGCCCGGAAGTAGATGCCGTCCGCGCTGAGCGTGATCAGCGTCATGTCGAGCTCCGCGATCCGCATCAGCTCGTCCGCTGCGGCGGGCAGGTCATCGAGCGACTCGATCTTCCGGCCGAGCGCCAGCTCGGCCTCCTTGCGGTTCGGGGTCACCAGCGTCGCCCCGCGGTAGCGCGTGAAGTCCGCCCCCTTCGGGTCCACGAGCACCGGAATCCCTCGCGCTCGGCAGGCGGCGATCGTGGTCCCGAGGATCTCCTCGGTGAGCATTCCCTTGCCGTAGTCCGAGAGGACGACGGCGTCGGCGTCCTCGAGGATGCCGGGGATGATCGCCAGCGCCGCCTCCAGAGGCGCCTCGTCCAGCGGACGCACGTCCTCGCGGTCGACGCGAAGCATCTGCTGCACCCCGCTCATCATCCGGGTCTTCTCGATGGTGGGGCGAGATCCGTCCACGACGACGCCGCCGGATCCGATCCCGCTCTCCTCGAAGAGCTTCCGCAGATCGCGCCCGTGATTGTCGTCCCCGACGACCCCCACGATCTCGACCGTCGCGTCCATGGCCACGAGGTTCGCCGCCACGTTGCCGGCTCCCCCCAGACGGAGCTCGCTCGAGCGCACGGCGAGCACCGGGATCGGCGCCTCCGGAGAGATGCGCGTGACCTCGCCCGAGATGTACCGGTCGATGATCAGATCGCCGATGATGACGACCTTCGGCCGCCCGAGCCCCTCGACGATCGAGAGCAGCGTCTTGGTGTCGGTCATCGCGGGCCCTCCGGGTCCATCTCGACGCGCGGGAGCTTGGAGAGCACCGCCATGCGGAGCAACGGCAGGAGGAGTTCGTGCTGGCCAACGAGGGTGATGCCCTCGCCGGGCGGGCGGCGCACGACGTTCGTCTCCGCCCGGTACTGCCGGATCATGTCGAGATTGCCCGTGGTGATCGCGCCGAGGTCGACGCCGAGGTTGATCGCGACGCTCACCGCCTTGAGGAAGATCTCCGGCAGGATCACGGCGCAGCCGACGTTGAGCCAGACGCCGCCCGCGTCGGAGCCCGGGTCCGCAGCGAGCTCGGTCACGACCTTGCAGACGTGCTGAAAGTCGGCGAGGGCGGCTGCGCCGAGGTCGGCGCCGTCGCAGGCAGGATGCATGTGGACGATGTCCGCTCCGACAGAGACGTGGCACGTGACGCCGCGCCCCATCCGCACGGCGCTCGCGGGTACGGACAGATGAACGTTCCCGGGGGCGCGCTCGAGCAGCATGCGACCGAGGCCGCGCCCGAAGCCGGCCTGCTCCCCCGCGGCGGGGTGCGCGCCCCGTCGAGCACCCTCGGCGATCCCCTCGCCCGTTTCACGCGCGAAGCCGAACGTCCCGGCCGGCAGCTGGGTGTCGACCCGCTCGGAGGTGTGGCCCACGGTGGCGATCTCGAAGTCGTGGATCGCGCCGGCCGAGTTGAGCGCCACGTGGGTGACGACACCGCGCTCCATGAGATCGATCACGAGGGGCGCGAGACCGACCTTGAGCACGTGTGCCCCCATGGCCATGACCACCGGCCTGCCCGCGCGGCGCGCGCGGACGATGCGGGCCACGAGGTCCTTGAAGTGAGTGCCCGCGTAGATGTCGGGCAGGGCGTCCACGAAGCCCTCGAAGCCCTCCACGGGCTCGGGGACCTGGCAGAAGTCCTTCGTGGTCACGAGGCTCTCCCGCGAGTCGAGCGGATAGAGCTCCACGTCCCGCATGCGCGGGAACGGGTGGTGATCGGCGGTCATGGGGCTGGGGGGCGCGCCGGCGACCGGATGCGGTCCGCGGCGGCGACTGACAGTTTGCCGGGGTCCCGCCCCTCCTTCCCCATCGCGAGCGAAAAAGGGACGAGGCGCACGGCCAGGCCCGCGGCGCGGCCCCCTCCCGCGTCAGTCGGCCCCCGGCTCGGGCGCGCCCTTGAAGCGATCGTGGAGCCAGAAGACCTGTTCGGGGCGGTGGAGCAGCAGACGCTCGAGCTCCTGGTTGACCCGGGTCGCGACCTCCACCGGGCCGAGCCCGGCGAGGTCCTCGGGGAAGATCACGCGCGTGAAGCGAAGCTCGAACCGCCAGCTCTTCAGCGGATCGTCGCCGGGGATCCCGTAGCAGCCGTAGAAGACCAGCGGCGCCCGGACGCGACGGATGAGCACCCCTGCGCTCCGATCGCAGCCCGCGGGGCGCCCGAAGAAAGGGGCGATGATCGGCTTCTGGCGCGGCCGGTGGTCCATCAGCATCCCCACGTTGGCGCCCGCGCGCACCGCCTGGGGGACCGCCTGCATCGCGCCGTAGCGCGAGATGAGGCGCATCCCCTGCCCCTCCCTCATGCGCTGGATCTGCTGGGCCACGAAGTCGTTCCGGGGCGCCTTGCCGATGGCGTAGACCGGCGTGAATCCGAGGGCCGTCACGCCGGGGCAGCTCGCCTCCCAGTGGCCCATGTGCCCGGTGATGAGAAGCGAGCCGCGCCGCTCCTCGAGGACGCGCGCGGCGTCGGGGTGCATGTGCACCTCGTAGTGATCCGCGAGGCGATGTCCCTTCACGTGGCGATCGACGCCCTCGCTGACGAGGGCGACGCGCATCAGATGGCGCCAGCTCTCCTTCACGAGGCGCTCGACCTCGCCCGGGGACGCGCCGGGGAGCGCGGCGCCGATGAAGCGCCGCGCGGCGCCCGTGTGCCGCGCATCGAAGGTCTTGCCGAGCGCCGCGACGCCGCGCACGACGCCCTCCCGCAGCGGCCCTGGAAGCGCCAGCGCGCCGCCCTGAGCCCCTCGCAGGGCCCAGTACTGCAGCCGGTGGTAGAGCGAACGGAACCGCTCGTCACGGAACGGCTCGACCTCCACCGGCCAGCCGCCGATGTTGCTCCCGATGACGGTCTCGTCCCGAGCGTCGTAGCGCTGAAGCGCGTCGTCCGGCGCCGCGGTCGGAGCGGACGGATCGACTCTCGAGTCAGCCATGAAGTCCCTCGTGGATCGCGCCACGCCTGCGCGCCGCGTCCGACTCCGCCAGGGTACCGAGCAGCGCCTCCAGCTCGGAGCGGCCTTCCGCCACCTCCATCTCGACGTCGAGCACGAGGAGGTTCCCGGGAGCGGGCACCTCCGAGGCCAGGAGGCGTGCCGCGTCCTTGGCCGTGGTCAAGGCGGGGACCGACTCCCCCAACCCTTCGAGCTCGGCGGCCGTGAAGGCGTGGTGGTCCCCGAACGCACGATGGCCCTCGATCGTCGCGCCGAGGCCGAGCGCCGTCGTCTCGAAGGCCCCCGGATTCCCGATACCACTGAACAGCTCGACCGCGAGCCCGTCGAGGTCGGTGAGCGGGCGCTCGACCCACGCATCGCTCTCGCGGCGGCGCAGCCCCACGGGGACGTGGCTCGCGACCGCGAAGATCGCGCCCGGCGCGTGACGCGCGGCCAGCGCGCGCAGCTCGTCGATCCGGGCCGGAGGCGCGGAGTCCGCGCGGGTCACGATCACGACATCAGCGCGCCCGAGAGCCGAGAGGGGCTCTCGCATCAGTCCGCGCGGGAGCATGGCGCGCACCGGCGCGCCGCCGCCTCGCGGCGCCGGAAGGCCGAAGGGACGCAGCGCATCCAGGAGGACGATGTCGACGTCGCGCGCGAGACGGCGGTGCTGGAAGCCGTCGTCGAGGAGGACGACGTCGAGCCCGGCGTCCACGAGCCGGGTCGCGGCCGCGACGCGATCGCGGTCCTGCTCGTGGGGCACGCTCGGCAGCATCTCGGCGAGCATGAGCGCCTCGTCGTTGGGGCCCTCTTCCGTGGCGCCGTATCCGCGGCTCACGATGCCCACGCGTCGACCTTGCGCGCCGATCTCACGCGCGAGCCACGCGATCATGGGCGTCTTGCCCGTGCCTCCGGCGGCGACGTTGCCGACGCACACGACCGGGACTCCGACGTCGTACGAAGGCAGGATCCGGCGGGAGTACGCCCAGCCACGCACGCGCGCGATCGCTCCGAAGAGGAGCGCCGGCCCCCGCAGGAGCTCGATCCACCCGCCGCGCTCGGCGAGGCGTAGGTCGGCGCGCCCACCCATGTCCGGGGCGAGGCCCCGTGGGGCCCCTGGCTCTCCGTCCCGCGAGCGCGGGATCAGAGGGTCGGCGGCGCCTGACTCTCCTCGTCCGGGATGAGCTCGATCAGGCCGCGCTCCATCTCGAGGAAAGCGATCTTGATCGGATTCGTCTCGCGGGTCTCGATCAGTGGAGACGCACCGCGAATCAGCTCGCGCACGCGCTTCTGGAGGAGCGCGGTCTTGTGGAAGGAGCCCTGTACGGACTGCTGAAGGCGCTGAGGGAGGGTCAGATCCATGAGGAGGGGCGCGTCGGAGGAGTTCCGCTGCTGGCGCGGAACCGGGCAGGTTAGCTCCCGAGTCCGAGCAGGTGCGGCCCGAATCCACGATTTCGATCCTCTCGAGGCCCCTCCCGAGCGCCGCAGGGCGCCCCGGCCCCGCCCGAAGGCGCGAGCCCGGCGGCGGATCGAACGGGCTTCGCCGCTCCACCTCTACCATCGGGGCCATGGAGTTCCTCCCCGCACTGGGCCTGGCAGCCTCGCTCGCCGCCTGCGCCGGGCCTGGTCCGACCGTGACGGCCTCCGGCGAATCGGCCTCGGCCGTCACGGAGAGCGAATCGACGCGTCCGAATCTGATCGTGGTGGTCACCGACGACCAGCGTTTCGACCAGATGAGCTGCGCCGGTCACCCCGTGCTCCGCACGCCGGTCATGGACGGACTCGCCGCGAGGGGCGTGCGGTTCACGGAGGCCTTCGTGACCACCGCGATCTGCGCGGCCAGCCGCGCGACGATCCTCACGGGCCGCAGGGAGGGCCGGCACGGGTACACGTTCGGGACCCCGCCCATGGGCCCCGAGCTCGCGGCCGAGACGTACCCGATGCAGCTGCGCGCCGCCGGGTACCGCACGGGTTTCGTGGGCAAGTGGGGCGTGCGCTTCGAGAAGGGCGCCATGACGAGCGCCTTCGACGAGCGCCACACACCCTGGTACCCCTACCTGAAGGAGGAACGCCCCCACCTCACCGATCACATCGCGAATCTCGCGGTGGACTTCGTGGGCCGCGAGGACGATCGGCCGTTCTGCCTGTCGATCTCCTTCCACGCGCCCCACGCCGAGGACTCCAACCCGGACCAGTACATCCCGCCCCCGGACCTCGCGGCGCTGTACGCGGACGCCGACGTCGCCCCGCCGCCTCTCGCCGATGAGGGCTTCGAAGCGCTGCCGGGTTTCCTCAAGGAGTCCATGGGCCGCAAGCGCTGGCGCTGGCGCTTCGACGACCGCGAGAAGCAGATCGAGCGCACCAGGGACTACTGGCGACTCATCTCGGGCGTCGACCGCGCACTCGGACGGGTGCTCGACGCGGTCGAGGCGGCGGGTGAGGCGGACGACACCGTCGTCGTGCTCATCGGCGACAACGGCTACTTCCTCGGTGAGCGCGGCCTCGCGGGGAAGTGGCTCATCTACGAGGAGTCGATCCGCGTCCCCCTCATCGTGATGGACCCGCGCGCCCCGGCCGCGCGCCGCGGCGCGACGGAGGACGCGATGGTGCTGAACACGGACGTCGCACCCACGGTCCTCTCCCTCGCCGGACTCCCCGTCCCCGAGGGGCACGATGGCCGGGACCTCGGTCCGCTCCTGCGCGGGGAGGAGCCGGCATGGCGCTCCGACTTCCTGTACGAGCACCTCCTCGACAACGAGGAGATCCCGAAGAGCGTAGGAGTGCGGGGCGAGCGCTTCGTCTACGCCCGCTACTTCGAACAGGACCCCGTCTTCGAGCAGCTCTTCGACCTCGAGCTCGACCCCGACCAGCTGCACGACGTCGCTCGAGATCCCGAGCACGAGGAAGTGCTCGCGCGGATGCGCGCGCGCTGCGACGAGCTCGGTGGCCGCTGAGCGCAGGGCCATCGCGACGGCGGAGGGTCAGGGGAGCCGCCGCACCCGGATGTTGCGGAAGGAGACCTCGGCCCCCTCGGCCTCGAGCGCGAGGTAGCCCGCCGCCGGGCTGCAGTCGCGCCCGCCGTTGACCTCCTCACCGTTGACCCACAGGCGCACCTCTCCGTTGATCGCGCGGATGTAGTAATGGTTCCACTGCCCGGCTTCGCGCGTGAGCCGCTTGGTGGGGAACGAACGTGCACTCTGCGGCTTGCCGACGACGTACGAACCCGAAGCGCGCTCGTAGGTGATCTCCGGGGTGAAGGCGGTCATCTTCGACGCGCCCACCGGGAAGACGTCCCCGTGGCTGGTGAACCAGTTCGAGGGCACGCCCTTGTTCTTCTCCCAGTTCTCCTCGTAGCCGAGATCGAGGACCTGGACTTCGATCCCGCTGCGCGGGAGCTGGCCGGGCTCGAGGTCCTCGAACGCGGACTCGGGGCACCAGAGGAACACGCCCGAATTGCCCGCGTGAGTCGAGTGCCTCCATTCGAGCACCATCTCGAAGTTGCCGTAGGTGTCCTCGGTCCGCGCCCCGCCGATGGGCTTGCCGGTGCAGACGATCACTCCTTCCTCCTCGCGCCAGGTGGTGTCGTCTCCGTTGACGTTCACGAAGTCCTGGAGGGAGAGCTCGGTCCAACCCGCGCCGTCGACGAAGGCGCGCGGCAGCTCGGCCGGGGCGCCCACGGTGGGAGGTACGGGTCGCGCCGAGGCGATGAGGACGGCGAGGGGCGGCAGGGCGGCGATGGCCGCGGCGGTGCGGGTGAGGTTCATCGCTCCATCATGCCCGGTGCGGCCACGCTCCGGGAGACACCGATTCGCCCGTCACCGGGGGCGGAGCACCGGACCCACGGCCGCGAGCGCGGCAGCGCCCGCCAGCTCGACGCCTCGGGGCGCGGCCGCCTCCCACGCTCGGAGTCCCGCCGACGCCGCGATCGTCGGCGCAGACGGCCGAGGGCGCCGGGACGACCTCAGAGCGGGATGTTGCCGTGCTTGCGTACCGGGCGCTCCTCGCGCTTGGTCGCGAGAAGCTCGAGAGCCCGGATGAGGTACGGCCGGGTGCGCCGCGCCTCGACGACGTCGTCGACGAAGCCGCGCGCCGCCGCCCTGTAGGGGTTGTTGAAGGTCTCGTCGTACTCGTCCGCGCGCTGCTTCTCGAGAGCGGCCGGGTCGTCCGCGCCCTGGATCTCCCGGCGGTGGATGATCTTGGCGGCGCCGGCTGCCCCCATCACGGCGATCATCGAGTCCGGCCAGGCGATGTTCACATCGGCCCTGACGTGCTTGCTCGCCATGACGCAGTAGGCGCCGCCGTAGGCCTTGCGGGTGATGACCGTCAGGAGCGGCACCGTGGCCTCGCAGTAGGCGAAGAGGAGCTTCGCGCCGCGCCGGATGATGCCCTCGTGCTCCTGGGCCGTGCCGGGCAGGAAGCCGGGGACGTCTTCGAAGGTGACGATCGGGATGTTGAAGGCATCGCAGAAGCGGATGAAGCGCGCGGCCTTCTCGCTGGCGTCGATGTCCAGACAGCCGGCGAGGACCGCCGGCTGGTTGGCCACGATGCCGACCGGCCGCCCGCCGAGGCGCGCGAAACCGATGAGCATGTTCTGAGCCCAGCCCTCCTGGACCTCCAGCCAGGAGTCGAGGTCGACGATGCGCTCGATCACCTGGCGCATGTCGTAGGGCTTCTGGGCATCGGAGGGGACGATCGTGTCCAGGGCCTCGTCCTCGCGATCGACGGGGTCGTCGGTCGGGACGAGCGGCGGCTCCTCGGCGTTGTTCAGGGGCAGGTACGAGAGCAGCTTGCGCAGGAGCAGCAGGCAGCTCTTGTCGTCGGGGGTCGCGAAGTGTGCGGCGCCCGACTTCTGGTTGTGGACCGCCGCGCCGCCGAGATCTTCGCTCGTCACCTCCTCGTGCGTCACCGTCTTGACCACGTCGGGGCCGGTGATGTGCATGTAGGAGTTCCCCTCGACCATCGCGACGAAGTCGGTCAGAGCAGGGCTGTAGACGGCGCCGCCAGCGCACGGGCCGAGGATGCCGGAGAGCTGCGGGATGACGCCGCTGGCGCGCGTGTTGCGCCAGAAGATCTCCGCGTAGCCGCCGAGGCTCGACACCCCCTCCTGGATACGCGCCCCGCCGGAGTCGTTCAGCCCGATCAGCGGCACCCCCACCTTCATGGCGAGGTCCATCACCTTGCAGATCTTCTCCGACTGGGTCTCGGAGAGGCTGCCGCCGAAGACCGTGAAGTCCTGGCTGAAGACGTAGACCGGGCGGCCGTCGATGCGGCCGTGACCCGTGACCACGCCGTCGCCGAGGATCTTCTGATCCTCCATGCCGAACTTCGTGCAGCGGTGCGTGACGTAGCGATCGAGCTCGACGAAGGAGCCCTCGTCGAGCAGGAAGTCCACGCGTTCGCGGGCGGTCATCTTGCCCTTGCTGTGCTGGGCGTCGATGCGCGTCCGGCCGCCGGCCTCGAGCGAGCGGTCGCGCATGTCGCGCAGGCGGTCGAGAGCGCTCGGGGTGCTGGCCGAGGAGCGCTCGGGAGTCGCGTCGATGGTCATGGGGAGCTCTGGGGGGTCGCTCAGTGGCCCGCGGCTTCGGCGCGGGCCGAGTGGGGATCCTCGACGAGCTCCATGAGCACGCCGCCGGTGGACTTGGGGTGGACGAAGGCGATGCTGGTGCCGTGGGAGCCCGGCCGCGGAGCCTCGTCGATCATGGTGGCACCCGCCGCGCGGACGAGCGCGATGGCCTCCGCCACGTCGGCGACCTCCCATGCGAGGTGATGCAGCCCCGCGCGACCGCCCGCGCGCTCGAGGAACTTCGAGATCGGTGAGTCCTCGGAGGCTGGCTCGACCAGCTCGATCCGCTGGGTCCCGGCCATGAGGACCAGCACCTCGACCCGCTGGTCGGCCACGTGCTCGACGCCCGCGGACGCGGTCATGCCGAGGGCCTTCTCGTAGACACCGCGCGCCGCCTCGATCGAAGGGACGGCGATGGCGACGTGGTGGAGGCCGAGCGCCACGGGGCGCAGCGCGGGCGGCGGGGTCGGGGTCGTCTCGCTCATCGGCAGCACATGTTAGCGAGGAAGCACCCGCAGTCGCGTGGGTGCCGCGCCCCTTCCCGCCGCTCTGCGGGACCCCTGGCTGGCTCCGCGACGACATGGGAGCTCGATCCGGCGCGGTCCTGATCTGCGCGGGGCCTCTCCTCCCCCCGGTCACGACCTCGATCTCCATCTGCCTCGCCGGGGCGTGGATCGCTCCGCCGTGCTCGCAGCGGCGGACGGGACGCCCTGGGACGGGGAAAGCAGGACCGAGCCAAGGATTCGTGAGGCGTCAGGATCCGGTCCTTCGCAGGTTCAAGCGGACGAGAGACCGGCATCCAGAGCGGTACGCGGCCGGCTCGATGCGCTCCGGAGCGCGCCCACCTCCCCATGAAGACGAAGCATCTCCTCTCCCTGGTTCTCGCGATCGCTGCCCTGGCTCTGGTCTCCCGAAGGTTCTCGGACGAACCCGGGGGGCTGTCCGCGAGCGAGACCGGACGCGGATCCGCCGCTTCGCCGGAGCGAGACACGGAAACGGACGGCGAGGAGCCAGCCTCCCTCTCCCGCATCGACGAGGGCGCGTCCGACCGCGTCACAGCGGGCTCCTCGGTCCTCGGTGACTTCTCGGCGACGCCCTCGGCCGGGCCGACCCGCCGCGTCGAGGCGGAGATCATCTGGCCCGATGCGGCGCGTCCGTCGGGTCCAGTCGAGGTGATGTGCTTCTCGAGGGACGTGTCCGGCGCGGAGGCCGTCCGTATGGCGATGTCCGGACGCGGAGGAGAGCGCGACGACTCCCCGAGAGAGCGGATCTTCCTCCAGCTCGATCCGAGCCGCGCCGGGCACACCTCCGCCGCGGACACCCTGGTCGCCCTCGCACTCACCCGTCGCGGCGCTGACGGGCGCTGGATCGCTGCGCTCGACGTGCCCGAGGATGCGGGGCGCGTCTTCGTCCACGCCCTCGGATCGACCTACTTCACGGGCCGCTCCGCGATCCTCGACCGAGGCGCCGAGCGCATCTCCCTGCGACCGTCGCGCGGCGCGCGCCTCGAGATCACCGCGAGCAGCGCGGATGACTCGATCGACGTCGGCGGGCTCGAATACGAGCTGTCTCAGGACCAGTCCACCGCGACGATGGTCGCCATGGGGCAATCGGCGATGCCGCGATTCAGCGTCAGCGGGACCCTCGACGGAGACGGCCGCGCGGCCGTGGAGATCGTCCCGGCGGAGATGGGCCTCTCGATCAACGTCGAGCATGACGGAGCGGCGCCGGCCCGGTCGAGGATCGCTCCCCTGCTCGCCGGGACGACCGAACACCTGGAAGTGACGCTCGACGCGGGCGGCGCCGTCGCGGGCGTCGTGATCGGTGACGACGACGCTCCCATCGCGGGCGCTCGGGTCGCGGCCTTCACTCCCGGAAGAGCATTCGGGTTCGACGACGACGAGATCCGCAGAGAGGAATCCGACACGGACGGACGGTTCCGGCTCGTCGGCCTCCCGGAAGGGCCGCTCATCGTCCGCGCAGACGCCAGCGGCTGGCTCGACAGCGGCCGCACGACCGAGGTCGAGGTCACGGCGGACGAAGAGCACACGGGACTCGTCATCAAACTCGAGCGGGGCGCCTCGGTCGCGGGCCGCGTCCTCGGCCCGGACGGAGCACCCGCGGCGGGAGTCGAGGTCGAGGCCCTCTTCGACGTCGCGCACATGTTCGGCCCCTCCAGCCTCAACGCCACGCGCGGGATCCACGGGTCCGCGACGACCCTGGGGGACGGCTCGTTCGAGATCTCTGGCCTCGGGCGCGGCCCCTTCTCGATCCGGGCGCGGCGCGAATCGAGCGAGGAGGGTCAGCCCGGGGAGACCGCGCGGCTCGATGGCATCCAGCCCGGCGCCGAGGGCATCACCCTCTCCCTGGCCAGCCCCGTCGACGTGCGCGGGGTCCTCCGCGACGACCTCGGCGAGATCGTGAGCGGCCTCGAGGTTCGCTGCTCCCGGCTCGCCAGCGGCGCGATGGGAGACCTCCGACTCGGCGAGCGCCGCGCGCGAAGCGCGGAGGGCGGGATCTTCGCCTTCGACCTCCCATCCGGAACCTGGGAGCTCAGCGTCATGGAAGAGACTCACGTCACCGCCGCGCCGGTCTTGCTCACGATTCCGGGCGCCAACGAGGCGCTGGAGCTCGTCTGCGTACGCGCGGCCACGGTCAGCGGCCGCGTGCTCGATCCCGGGGGCGCGCCGGTCGAGGGCGCCAGCGTCTTCTACGACGCCGACACCGGTCAAGTCGTCACGGCCCTCTTGAGCGCTCCCTCTCCGGACGCGACACGCAGCGGAGCGGACGGCGCATTCACTCTGCTCGGGCTGCCACCCGGGGAACTCACGATCACGGCGAGCCACGACGAGTTCGCGAGGGCGAGCGCGAGCCAGCTCGTCGCCGGGCCGGGGGAGCAGCTGAGCGACCTCGTCCTTCGCCTGAGCCAGGGCGGATCGATCGAGGGGATCTGCTTCGACGACGAGGGGCGCACGGCGTCGGACCGGGTCGTGACGGTGCAGAGCATGACGATGACGAATCAGCGCGTCGCGGCGAGCGACTCCGACGGCACCTTCCGCATCGACGGACTCGAGGCCGGCAACTACCAGGTCGTCGCCATCGACCCCGCGATGAGGACCAGCGGAGACGCGGACACCTCGTCGATCAACGACATGTTCAAGTACATGGAGCTCGCGACCGCCGAGGTGGTCGAGGGTGAAGTGGCGACCGTCTTCCTCGGCGCGCCACCCTCGGATCCCGTCGAGGTCTCCGGCCGCGTGACCCAGGGTGGCGAGCCCTACGCGCAGGCGATGGTGAACTGGCTCCCCGCCTCGACCGGCGTCCAGGAGAAGATGAAGTTCACCGCCACCGACGCCGACGGGCGCTACAGCCTCACCCTCGACGAGGCCGGCGACTACGTGATCAGCGTCGCCAAGCTCCCTGGCGGAGACACGCAGCAGATCACGGTGGAGTTCGAGGAGCGGGTCGAGGAAGGCACCGAGACCCTCCGCCGGGACATCGAGATCCCCGGGGGCTCCCTGGCCGGCCGCGTCCTCGATGCGGACGGCGAGCCTCTCGGCGCCGCACGGGTCTCGGTGATCGAGGTCGGAGGGGTCCGTACGAACCAGCTGATCGGCGGCAGCTACGCCGAGCTCCAGACGGACGCGGACGGACGATTCGAGGTCAGCGGGCTGCGGGCAGGCGTCTATCAGGCGAGCGCGGGCGGCGCGATGCTGCTCGGCAGCGCTCCCTCCGCCCCTGCTCGAGTGACCGTCGGGCCGATCGAGCTGGGCGAGGACGCACGGTTCGAAGGCATCGAGATCAGACTGACGCCGGCATGCAGCGCGGAGGTCGTCGTGCGCGACGGCGCCGGCCAGCCCGTCCAAGGCGCGTCGGTGTTCCTCCGCGACGGGGAGGGACGCCACACCGAGCTCTTCTCAATGTCGGCGACCGGCCCCGCAGGCCGCGCGACGCTCCACGGGCTCGCAGAGGGGACGTACACCGTGACCGCCCGTACGGATCGGATGGCGAGCGTGGAGAGCGCGCCGTTCCGCGTCGTGCCCGGGGAGACCGGACAGGTGGAGCTCGTGGCGGAGGAGGGCACGACCGTCGTGGCCGTCTGCAAGGGGCGGAGCGATGATCCGATCCCGTCGGCCCGCGTCCAGCTCCTGGACGACCAGGGCCGCGACGTCTCCAGGCGCATCGGTCTCGCAGACGTGCAGAACCTCTACCAGACGGCGGCCTTCGACCTCGCGGAGCGTCGCATGGGCCCCTACCCCCCTGGTCAGTACGTGCTCGTGGCCGAGTCCGACGACGGGCGGCGCGCGAAGAAGAAGTTCCGCATCAATCCCGGCGGCGGTGAACGGCGCGTGACCCTCAGGCTCAGGTGACGACCCGCGAGCGACAACGCGTGGCCTGAGCCTTGAAGAGCGCCGCCACCGCCTCGCCGGGCGCCAGCTCGAGCCGCGCGACCGCGCGCTCGGTGACTTCCGCGAGGAGCGCGGGGCCGCCGTCCGCGAGGCGCACCTCCACCAGCGTCCGCGCCGGGGTTCGCGCGACGCGGGCCACGGTCCCCTGAAGCTGGTTGGTCAGGGACACGCGGCCCTCGAAGGGCGGACGGGCGAGGATGACGTCCTCGGGCCTGAGGAGCAGTTCGACCTCTCCCCCGCTCCCCGGGCGCGGTCCCTCGAAGGCTCCGCTCGCGACCCGACCGCCGCCGGCGAGTTCGACCCACGCCAGCCCTCCCGCGCGCTCGTCCGAGAGGCGTCCGGGGATCCTGAAGAGCAATCCCTCGTCGTGCAGGCGCTCGAGGCAGTCATCGCGCAGCGCGAGCTCGTGCACCGGCCCGCAGGCCACGGCGCGCCCCTCCTCCACCAGCAGCACGTCGCCGTCGAAGCTGAGGAGCTCGTCGAGCTCGTGGCTGACGTAGACCATCGCCAGCTCGAAGCGCGCCGCGGCCGCGCGGAGGTAGGGAAGGATCTCACGCCGGAGACCGCGGTCGAGGCTGGCGAGGGGTTCGTCGAGCAGGAGCAGCCGCGGCGCGGCCAGGAGCGCCCGGCCGAGGGCGACACGCTGGCGCTCACCGCCCGAGCAGGCGGCCGGGCGATTCCCGAGCAGGGGCTCGAGGTCCAGGAGCTCGACCACCTCATCGAGCGTCGGACCGGGCCGGCCGCTCCCCATGCCGTAGCGCAGGTTCCCGAGGATCGAGCAGTGCGGCAGAAGCCGGTGGTCCTGAAAAACGACGCCCACCCCGCGACGGTGCGCCGGCGGCAGCTGCCCGGCGGCCGAGTCGAAGAGCACCTCACCGCGAACCACCGCGCGCGCCGATCGGGCCGGGCGCAGGCCGGCGAGGCCCGCGAGCCAGCTGGACTTGCCCGCGCCCGAGGGACCGAAGACGCCGAGCACCGCGTTCTCCGAGCGCGCATCGATCGCGACGTCGAGGCGTCCCACGCGCAGGGAACAGGAGAGCTCGAGGAGGGGGTTCACCGGAGCCCTCCCCGGTCGCGGACGGCCTGCGCTCGCATACGCCGCAGGAGGAGCTCGGAGATGCCGAGGCTGACGAGCGACACGAGCACGCTCAGCGCCGTCATACGCAGCGCTGCGCCGTCCCCGTCGGGCGACTGGATCGCGGTGTAGATCGCCACCGGGAGCGTCCGCGTCTCGCCGGCGATGTTGCCCGCGAAGGTGATCGTCGCGCCGAACTCCCCGAGACTCCGGGCGAACCCGAGGGTCAGGCCGGCGATCACGCCCGGCGCGGCCAGGGGGAGCACGACCGTGAAGAGCCGGCGAAGGGGGCCGGCTCCCAGGACCGCAGCCGCCTCGAGGAGTCGCTCGTCCACGAGCTCTGCCGCGGTGCGGACGGAGCGGACCACGAGGGGCAACGCGACGGTCGCTGCTGCGAGGACCGCGGCCCCTCTGGTGAACGCGAAGCCCTCGCCGAAGGGCCCGCCGCGGCCGAAGACCGAGAGCAGGAGGACGCCGACCACCACCGGCGTGAGGACGAGCGGCAGATGCACGACGGCGTCGAGGAGGAGCTTGCCGGGAAAACGGCACCGCGCGAGCAGCAGCCCGAGCGCCACGCCGGGCACCGCGACGAGCGCCGTCGCCGCGAGGCTGACCTCGAGGGAGAGACGAAGCGCCTCGAGCTCCGCGGCCGTCAGCTGCAGGCCGAGGGCCATCAGCGCGTTCCTTCGAATGGAAGGAACCCCATGGCAGCCCCGAACGCGGGGGCCCCTGGCGCGGAGAGGACCGCGAGGAACTCCCTCGCCTCGTCGCCCGCGTCCGTCGCCGCGGCCGCCACGAGCTGCACCGGCCTGTGCAGCGCGCCGTCGAGGGGGACGGAGACGAGATCCCGGCCGTGCACGTCGCTCGCATAGGCGACGCAGAGGTCCGCCTCGCCGAGTTGAACGAGGCGCACCGCGGCGCGGACGTCGCGGACGGCCACCAGCGCCGGCTCGACGGCCCCCCACCAGCCAAGTGCGCCGAGGGCCTCTCGCGCGTAGCTCCCGGCCGGGACGTGCTCGGGATCACCCGTGCACCACCGGGCGCCAGCGAGGGACGAGGGCAGCGTCGCACCCGCGCGGATCGGGGCGGATCCGAGCGGCGCGAGGAGATCGGCGTCCTCCTCGCGGACCGCGAGCACGAGGGCGTTCCTCGCGAGCACCGCCACCGAGGCGGGATCCACGAGATCCGCGTCCTGGAGCCGCTCGATGTAGGAGCGATCCGCGGAGACGATGATCTCGAAAGGCGCTCCGGCCTCCATCTGCCTCGCGACGGTGGAACTGGAGGCGAAGGATGCACGGGCTCCGCGGCGCGCCTCCGGGGAGGCGTTCCAGCGCGCGACCGCCTCTCCCAGCGCGTCGGTCGCGCTCGCGGCGGCGCCGACCGTGAAAGGGGCAACCTCACCGGAGGAGCACGACGGCTGAACGAGACCCAGCAGCAGCGGGACCAGGGCGCGCCACGTCATCTGCGCATCTCCTCGCTCGCCTCGGGCAGCGGGGACGACTCCGCCGCGCCCGTCACGCTGACGCGCACGAGAGCCCCCGGCTCCACCTGGATCCAGCTGGCCCCCTCGTCCGACTCGACCCGGAATCGCCCCGGCGGTACGAGCAGCACGTCGCCGCCGATCGACTGCCCCCGGTAGCGCCCGCCCGACCACCTTCGCGACGAGCGAAGCTCGCAGCCGGTCTCGGTGTACAGCCCCTTCGCCCCGGCCCGGGAGAGATCGACCACCGCGACCCGTCGGAGCTCGACGTCGATCGACGCGCCCATCGCGCTGTCCGCGCCGGGGCGCGCGACGATCGTCGGGAGAGCGCCGAGCTCGCCCTGACCGAGCGCGAGGGTGATCTCACCCGTCGGGAGCGGGAAGACCGCGACCTGATCCTCGAAGGTCCAGGTGGTCGGCTCAGCGGTCGCGCCCTCGCCGGGTCCGAGCAGCCGCACCTCGACGCCGTGGGCCTCCACCGTCCCTCCTGCGTCGTCCCTCAACCGGAAGACAGCGACGCCGGCGTCCGGCGCTGCGAGCCGCCCGAGGTCGAGCGTCTCCCCTGCGGCGAGATCGAGGTCGAGGTCGAGGTAGGGGTGCCGCGCCTCCGCGAGCGCCGCGAGACGGAGTTCCCACTGCCGCCGGTCGGGCGCGCGGGAGCCGAGGGCGAGGCTCACTCCATCGTCCTCCGCTCGCCGGAGCTGCGAAACGAGGTGGTGGGCCGTCAGGTGGACACGAAGTCGGCAGGGACCCGGCGGGACGTTCCGGAACTCGAAGGACTCGCCGGGCCCGCCCGCTTCAGCGCCGATGTTCTTCGCCCGGACACCCGCGACGCGGCGCGGGATCACGAGGACGTGCCGTGAGGCTCCGTCGAGGCCCGCGACCTGACCGCGGACGACGCAGAGCTGCGCCGCGACGTCGTCCGCGTCGACGATGATGCGGACGGCGTCCTCCTCCGAGAGCACGGGCGCGCTCGCGACCACGCTCGTCCCCAGCACGAGCACGCAGTGAGCCGGCCCCTCTGGACGATCGAATCGATTCACCCAGCCCGGCGCCTCGCGTGCCAGCCGCCGATTCCGCGGGATGGGCGCGAGTGAAGGCTCCACGCTGGCCGGTGGATCCTCGCCGTCCACGAGGCAGAGCCGTAGCTGGAGCAGCACGTCCTGCGCGAGCGGTGAGGTCCCGCGCTCGAGCAGCGGTGCGCCCGCTGGATCCAACACGAACAGGTCCACCTGTTCAGGGCGCAGGGTCGGATCGGTCGGCTTGCTCGGCGCAGCCGGCGAGACCTGATCCGACGCGGGCGTGTGGAGCCGCTCCGGCCGGGAAGCCTCCAGCGCATCAGGTGTCTCCGATCGCGGGCGAGCCGGCGCGTCCTTGCGCGCTGGATCCACCTGGCCTTGATCGACTTCGGGGCCGCCGGTGAACACGGACAGCGCCAGAAGGGCCATCGCAGCGGCCGCCCCGATCAGGAGAACGGTTCGCCGGCGGGCGGAGGTGGTGGCGGGTGCGGGCCCCATGACCGTCATCTTCGCAACAGCGGACCCGCGTGTCCCGCCTCAAGCGCCCGCAACCGCGCCGCCGAGCTGCCGCTGCGCCGTGGGACGCACCCGGAAGATCCCCTGGCCCGTGGGCCCGCCCCGCCCTCCCTTTGAGACGAACGGGCAGGTCTCGACGCGGATTCGCCTGTCCAGAGCACCGGCCGCGGCGAGCTTCGTTGCAATGCAGTGCGCGCATCGGAGAACCCGACGACCCCTCCCCTTCCCCCGAGCCCCCCGACCATGACGGCCTCGCTCCTCCCGAAGATCCCTCTCGCACTGCTCGCCGCCGGCGGCCTCGCCGCAGCCGCGAGCGCCCAGACCACGCACTTCGTGGACGCGAACCTCACGACGGGCGCGGGGAACGGCAGCTCCTGGTCCGCTGCCTTCCAGGGTCCACTCGGCCTCCAGAGCGCCATCACCGCCGCCGTGGCCGGAGACGAGATCTGGGTCGCGGACGGCGTGTATCTCCCTGCCGCCCCCGGCGGTCCACGGACGGCCTCCTTCCGCCCGAAGAACGGAGTGTCGATCCGCGGCGGCTTCCTCGGTGGTGAGACGAGCCCCGCGGACCGGCCGCCCTTCGGCGCCGCGCCGGCGATCCTCAGCGGCGACCTCAACGGGAATGACGGGCCGAACTTCACGAACCAGACCGACAACAGCTTCCACGTGATCAACGCGGCGGGCACGAACGGGCTGGCCGTGGTCGAGGGCTTCACCGTGACGGCCGGCGCGGCGACCGGCGGCGGCGGAAGCAACGACCGGGGCGGCGGCATCCTCGCCCTCTCCGGCACGGCGCCGACCATCCTCGACTGCGCGTTCATCGGGAACCGCTGCACCTTCGGTGGCGGAGCCGGCTACGTGAACGGCGCGCCGTCCTTCGTCCGCTGCTCCTTCGAGGACAACCTGGGCGGCAGCTTCGGCGGCGCCTTCGATATCGCGAACGCGGGGCAGATCTCCTTCGACCAGTGCACGTTCGAGCGTAACCGCGCGTCACGCGCCGGCGCTCTGGAGGTCTTCTCCACGTCGGCCGCGAGGATCACCAACTGCTTCTTCAAGGACAACGTCGCGACCGGCGGCAGCGGCGGAGGTGGCCTCTGGTTCGGCAGCGGCGGCTCGTCGCTCGTCGCCAACTGCACGGTCGTCGAGAACCGGGCGAACACCCAGACTCAGGGGGGCATCCGGGTCCAGGGCGCCGCGCCGCGGATCGTCAACTGCGTCATCTGGGGGAACACCGGCTCGGGCGGAGCCTCCGGCTCGAACAACCAGGTGACGCCGAGCGCGAACGTCGATCACTGCCTCGTCACTGGCGGCTTCGCCGGCGGCACCGGGAACATCGGCACGGCGCCGAGCTTCGCGAACGCGGCCGGAGGCGACTACAGCCTCGCGGCGGGCTCCGCGGGCATCGACGCGGGCGACTCCAGCGTGCTCCCCCCGACGATCCTCTTGGATCTCGCGGGGCGCGGTCGCCTGCGCGACGATCCCGCGACGCCCGACACCGGCGTGAGCGGCGGGCAGGTGGCCGTGGTGGACATGGGCGCCTACGAGTTCCAGGCAGGTGCCGTCGGGGTCTCCTTCTGCGGCAACACGGTCAACTCCACGGGGAGCGCGGGCCTGCTGGCCGGTCGGGGCTCCGAGACGGCGGCGGACAACGACATCACGCTGACCGCCTCGAGCCTGCCGCCGAATCAATTCATGCTCCTCGCGGTGAGCGCGAGCGCCGATCTGGTCCCCTTCGCCGGGGGCTCCCAGGGCACGCTCTGTCTCGGCGGCGCCATCGGGCGCTACAACGGTCAGATCGTGAACTCGGGGGCCGCGGGCTCCGTGGATCTCTCGCTCGACCTCACCTCGATCCCGGCTCCGAGCGGCCCCGTCGCGGCGATGGCCGGCGACACCTGGATCTTCCAGGGGTGGTACCGGGACGCGATCTTCGGGATCCCGGTCTCGAACTTCACCAGCGCGCTACGCGTCGAGTTCCAGTAGTTCGAAACGTCGTCCGAGCGGGGGTCCGTTCGCTCCTCCCATGGAGGGCTGCGTGCCACTCCGCCCGGCCGGGCAGGATCAGTCGGCTCCGTCGATGAGCGCCGCGTAGCCCTCGCGATAGGTCGGGTAACGCCAGTCGAAGCCGCTGCGCGCGAGACGCGCGGACGACACGCGCTTGCCCAGCCCGCGCGGAGCGGGCGTGTCCCCGACCGGCGGCGACGGACGGCCGAGCCTCGCGGCCAGGAAGTTCAAGACCTCGGCGCGGGGCGCCGGTTCCTGGTCGACCACCTCGACCAGCGGGGGCAGCGGGACGAGGTCCAGGACGTGAAGCACGGCGCGCGCCGCGTCCTCGACGTGGATGCGATTCGTCCATTCGACGTGGGGAGCGAGCGACGCCGCGCCCGCCTCCACGGAGCGCAGGAGGGACGTCCGGCCGGGCCCGTAGATCCCGCCGAGCCGCAGGCTCGAGGCCGCCGCGAGGGGCGCCTCGGCCAGGACGCGCTCGGCCTCGAGGAGCCGCTGGCCGGAGAAGCTCGTCGGCGCGGAGCCCGAATCCTCGTCGACCCATGAGCCGTCGCGAGCGCCGTGGACGGCGGTCGAGGAGATGAAGAGCCCGCGGACCCGCGCTGGCTCCGGAAGAGCGCCGATGACGGCGCGGAGCCCCTCGGGGTAGGCGGCTCGGTAGGCGTCGTCGGTTCGCTCCGACGCGGCGACCGCGTACACGAAGGCGTCCAGGCCGTGCGGGAGCTCGACGCTCGCCGGGTCGGTCACGTCGAGGACGAGCGGATCGACGCCGTCGGGCACCCGCCCGGCGGTCCGGCGGGCACCGAAGACCTCGTGGCCTCCGTCCACCGCGAGGCGAGCGACCCGGCCACCGAGATCGCCGCAGCCGACGACGAGCAACCTCACGCGCCGCGCAGGAACGCGAGCAGGCGCTCCATGTCCTCGGGCAACGGCGCTTCGAAGGTCATGCGCTCGCCGCTCATCGGGTGGTCGAAGGAGAGGCTGCGAGCGTGGAGCGAGGGCCGCTCCATGACGGGCGCGGCCTTCGGGAGAGGCTCCTTCAGTGCGCCACGCGCTCCGTATGCACGGTCGCCGACGATCGGGAGGCCCGCTGCCTGGAGGTGGACGCGGATCTGATGGGTCCGGCCGGTCTTCGGGTGCGCCGCGACGAGAGAGGCGCCGCGGAAGTCCTCGACGCGCTCGAGGAACGTCTCTGCCGCGCGCGCGCCCTCGGCGAGGCGCTCCTCACGGAGGTGCTCGGGAACGACCCGCATGCGATCGGGACTCTTCGGGCTCGACTCGATGGCGCCCGTGAGCCACTCCGAATCGAAGCGTGGGTTGCCGTGAACGACCGCGTGGTAGGTCTTCTGGACCGTCCGGTCCTTGAACTGCGCCTTGAGGTGCTCGAGGGCATCGGTCGTGAGACCGAGCACCATCACGCCGCTGGTCAGCCGGTCGAGGCGGTGGACGATGCCTGGCCGGTCCTCCCCCTGGACCTGGGGCAGCGCGCCGAAGCGCTCGACCGCGAGATCGGCGAGGGTGCCCCCACGCTGGCGGGAGCTCGGGTGCGTCAGGAGACCCGCTGGCTTGTGCACGACGGCGA
Source organism: Planctomycetota bacterium (assembly GCA_002862085.1). Classification (GTDB taxonomy): domain Bacteria; phylum Planctomycetota; class UBA1135; order UBA1135; genus Saltatorellus. Next base: position 68,318 of record PKCK01000009.1, read on the forward strand.
CGTGCTCGTCCTGGTGGAGGACGTCCAGACCATCGATGACCGCCCCGTCGACGTCGGTGGAGACCTCGTAGGCGTCGTCGGTGTCGAGTTCGATGACGGCCCCGGCCGCCACGCTGGCGCTCGGGCGACGGGCCTCGGCGCCATCGACGGTGACGGAGCCGCTCTTCACCATCCGCTGGACCCGGCTGCGCGATGGCCCGTCCAGCGCCTCGGAGATGACCACGTCGAGGCGCGCGCCGGCGGCGCCCTCGGGAACCTCGATTCGCCGCTTCATCCCGCGGGATCGTACCGGCGCGCCGGCGCGAAATGGACGCGGGTGTCACTGCCTCGAATCGGGAAAGATGCGATGACTGTCCACGGGGAAGGTTGGTATCCCTACGCGGGACAACTGGTATCTACAAATGGGATTTAGTATCCTCAATTGGGAATGCCCTCCGCCCGCCAACTCGACGTCCTGATCGCCGACGACGAAGCGCCCACCCTCGAGGTGCTCGGCGCCGTCCTCGAGGCCGAGGGCTTCCACGTCCGCCTCGCGCGGACGCCGGAAGACGCGGCCCGTGTCTTGCGCGACCACGAGATCGACGCGGTCGTGACCGACGTGATGTTCGAGGGGCGCGCCGCGGGCGAGGAGATCCTGGCTGCCACGCGGGATCTGCGTCCGGCGGCGGTCTGCATCCTCATGACGGGGTTCCCGAGGGTGGAAGCGGCCGTCCAGGCGATGAAGATCGGTGCGACCGACTACGTCACCAAGCCCGTCGAGCCGGTGGAATTGGCGACGGCGATCCGACGCGCGGTCAACGAGAAGCGGCTCGCACGGGAGGAGCTGCCCTTCCACGATCTCGTGGATGTGCTCTCCGGACTCGTCGCCAAGTCGATCGAGCGGGTGGATCCCTACACGGCTGGTCACGGCGAGCGGACGCGGCGGTACTGCAAGCTCGTGGCCGAGGACTTCGGGCTCGACGCCAAGACGGTCGAGCGCCTCGAGCTGGCCGCCATCGCCCACGACTACGGGAAGATCTTCCTCGACGACCTCGGGTTCCTCACCAAGAAGGGGCCGCTGACCCCGGACGAGCGCCGTGAGATGCAGCGCCATCCCCTCGTGGGCGCCGAGCGGCTCGGGAACCATCCGCAGCTCGAGCAGGTCGTCCAGTTCGTCGCCGAACATCACGAGCGCTGGGATGGGCTCGGCTACCCCTATCGCCTGAAGGGCTCGGAGATCTCACGGCCCGGCAGGATCCTGTGCGTGGTGGAGGTCTTCGACTCGCTCACGACGCGCCGCTCCTACAAGAACGCGTGGTCCCTCGAGAAGACGATGGACTACTTCGAGTCCCAGGCGGGCCGCGCATTCGAACCCGACATCCTCGACACGTTCCTCCGTCTCCTCGGTGAGAACGGGGAGGACTGGCTCGAGGCCCCGAAACGGGACCTCGCCGAGGCGGGCCTCCTGGTCCCTTCAGCATCGGGCGCGAAGGCATCGGCCGAGAACGTCCCCCGGGAGCCTCTCCCCGCCTTGAGCGGCCGCACCCGCCGCCCCGACCCGGCGAGCGCCTGACGCTGCCCGGCGTCCACCGAGGCCGCGTGAGTTGGCCGTGAACCGCGCTCCTCACGCGGTCCCCGGCGGCACTTCGCCGGCTCCGCATGCCAGCGGAGGTGCGATCGGTGGCCGCCGGCACTATCCTCTCTGCCCCGCGCGGCGCCGCGCCCCGGGTCGGTCTTGTCATTTTCGGCCGTCCAGAAGCGCAACGACAGCGGGCTGCCCCTCTAGAGCGGTGGTCCGCGGCGGTCCGCCGCCGTTCGGAACGACCACCACCCGACGCGACCTTTCATGCGAATGATCCGAACCGCTCTCGTCACCGCGGCACTGAGCTTCATCGCCGCGCCGCTCCTCGCGAGCGCCACCGTCCACCTCGCCCCCGGCGAGAAGGACTCCAAGGACGACACCATCTTCGTCTCCGCCAGCTCGACCACGCCTCCGGGTACCACGGCGGTCGAGGGCTCGAACGGCGTCAAGCTCGGCACCTCTCCGAAGAAGGTCCAGGAGATCCTGGACATGAGTCCCGCCCACCGCCGATTCATGCGGCTCCTCGACAGCGAGACCCCGGAGCACCGCGTGAAGATCGCACCGTTCTTCATGGGGACGTACGAGGTCACCAACGAGCAGTACGAGGCCTTCGTCGAAGCGACCAACCGGCGGCCGCCCGAGCACTGGTTCGGCGACGCACTCCGTCAGGCGCAGCAGGACTTCCTGGAGAACGAGGGCCTCAAGGCCAAGCAGGCCAAGGAAGAGGCCCGTAACTACAAGCGCCGCGAGTGGGACGAGCTCGCGAAGGACCAGTGGGTCGATGCCAACTGGCAGACCACGCCGTGGTCGATCCCCGAGGGCACCGAGCAACACGGTGTCTCGTACGTCGATTTCAACGACGCTCGCGCCTACGCCGAGTGGGCCGGTCTCCGGCTCCCGACCGAGGAGGAGTGGGTCTACGCGGCCCGCGGCGCGCAGCAGGCGGAGTTCCCCTGGGGAGACGAGTGGAGCGCCGCCGGGCGGGCCCACACGGCCGAGCTGCGCTCGGCCGTGTTCCGACCCGTGGGCTCCTTCCCGGAGGGCAAGAGCCCCTTCGGGGTCTTCGATCTCTCAGGTGGCCTCTGGGAGTGGACCGCGAGCCCGTACGCGGCGTTCCCACGGTTCAAGGTGAACGAGTACAAGATCGTCGAGACCGGCAAGCGCAAGCCGATCAAGAAGCGCGCCGAGTCACGCTTCAACGGCGCGGAGCGCATCGTGAAGGGTGGTTCTCTCGCCAACGAGCTGATCAATGCCCGCGTGAACTACCGCCAGGGCGTCATCGTGAACCAGACCACGGTCGCGATCGGCTTCCGCGTCGCGAGCTCCGGGATCCCGGGCATCGACCGCGCGAAGGCCCTGTGGAGCAGCGTCATCCGCCCGTCCTCCGCGCGCAAGGACGACGCGGGCATGGCCTTCGATCGAACCGTCGGCATGGATCGATGGACCGAGAAGGCTCTCGAGGGCAACAAGCTCGGGAACTACGGCATCATCGAGAACTACGAGTCGGTGATGTTCATCCCGCGGGACGACCTCGACCTGAAAGGCGCGAAGCTCAACTCGACCAGCCGCGTCTGGCCGGTGACCTTCGGCGTTCTCCAGACCTCGATCCCCCTCGCCAAGCCGGCTCTCGAGCCAGGCGTCTACTTCGTGCTCTACCGGGGCCAGGGCAAGTTCCTGGACGATCCGGACGCGGCGGAGAAGGCCGACGAGGAGGCCGCAGGCGAACAGAGCGACGAGCCCGCCGAGCCGGATCCCGACGACAAGGGAGAGCTGACGCCCGAGCAACAGATGCTGGAGAGCATCGACGTGCGCAAGGATCTCCTGATCATCGTCGACGCCAAGACCGGTGAGTACAAAGCCTCCATCGAGACCTCGAAGCCGGCTGACAAGCAGATCTCCAAGATCGACACGGGCATCACGCACGTGGTCCGCAAGGTCTGGGAGGGCGAGCGCGCCGCCGACAAGGTCCGCGTCGAGCAGGACTGGCTCACGTTCGCGGTCGCGGTGCCCATGGGGACCAAGCGCGCCGTCCCGCTCCAGTTCGACGTCATGGTGGCGAAGAACGCCCTCGGCCGCGGCTGGCGCCGCTGATCGCGGTCCAAGGCGCCGGCGCGACGCTCTCGGCGCGCCGATTCGAGCCGGGGCCCTTCCATCAGGGGGGCCCCGGTTCGCATTCTCTGCGAGTGAGCCGTCCGACGATCTCCCTGTGCATGATCGCGCGCAACGAGGAGTCCTTCATCGAGGGCTGCCTCGAGAGCGTGCGAGACGTCTGTCACGAGACCATCGTCGTCGACACCGGGAGCACGGACCGCACCAGGGAGATCGCCCGCGCGGCGGGCGCCCAGGTGCTCGAGGCGCCCTGGACCGACGACTTCGCCACCGCTCGTAACGTGGGCGTCGAGCGCGCCACGGGGAGCCACGTCCTCGTGCTCGACGCGGACGAGCGTCTCGGTCCCGGCATGGGCCCGAGCCTGATCGACGCCGCAGCCGACCCGAACCTGCTCCTCGGCTGCCTCCCGCTGTACAACGCCTCGACGCTCGATGCGACCCCCGACGAGATCCTCGACGGGACGAAGCTGCTGAACGGCCCGGTCTTCGTGCCCCGGCTGTTCCGCAACCTGCCCGAGATGCGCTTCGAGCGCCGCGTCCACGAGACGCTCACGCGCGGCTTCAACGATCTTCAGGCGTCAGGTGTCGGCCAGTCGATCGCCGTGGGAGCGGCGCTGATCCACTACGGTGACGTGCCGACCCACCGCGAGGACCACGCCAAGGACGAGCGCAACGAGCGCCTCCTCCGTATGAGCCTCGAGGACGATGAAGCAGACGGTGAGATCGCGGGATACCTGGTCGTACAGCTGATCAAGCGCGGCCTCATCGACGAGGCTCGTCGCGTCGGTGAAGGCTGCTTCGGCGCCTTCATCGAGCGGAACGAGAATCGGCCCGAGGGCCATCTGCCCGACAACATGGTTCGTATCGGCTACGCCCTCGGGCTCGCGCAGGCGGAGACAGGCGCGCCCGAAGCGGGGCTCGAGACCGTGCGGACCGCGCAGCGATTCACGCCGGACGGGCACCCGAACCTCCATTACGTCGAGGGCCTCTGCTCCTTCGGCGCCGGCGATCTCGACCGCGCCGAGGCCTGCTTCCGCGAGGCCCTGGCCTGCGACGGGCGGAGCTTCGCACAGCCCGTGCTGCCCTTCATCACGAACGAGCTGCCGCGTATCAAGCTCGCCGGCGTCGCGCTGACCCGGGGGTTCCCCGAGGACGCCCTCGCGATCCTCCCCCCGCCCCAGGGCACCTGGCGCTTCGCGATCGACCTCGTCCGAGCGGAGGTCGAGCTCGCTCGTGGCGACGCAGCAGCCGCCATGGAGATCCTGAGCGCCTTCGTCGACTTCCCTCGCCTCGCGCCGGACTGGCACGTGCTCGTCCACCGGGCGCTGACCGAGCTCGGCCAGGAGACCGCGGGGCTGCTCGAGGCGGCGGCGGCTGCGGACAGCACGGCCTGGCTCGAGCGACGGCGACGGATCGCGGCGCTGGAGCACGCCTGATACGGACCCCGAGAAGGGCCCGGCACGGACACGGCGGCCGGCCGGGAGGGGTCCCCGGCCGGCCGCCGTTCTGCCCGCTGGTCGAGCTCCGGGTCAGAAGCTCGCCACGTTGCGTTCCAGGAGCTCCTTCTCGAGCTTGAGCTCCTCCAGACGCGCGCGCTCGGCCTCGATCAGCTCGGGGTCGGCCTTCGCCAGGAATCCCTGGTTCTGGAGCTTCTTCTCGGTGCCCAGGAGCGACTTGCCGATCTTCTCCGCGCGCCCCTGGAGCACCGTCTTGAGCTTGGCGAAGTCCACGCCCTCGCCGAGAACGACGTAGGCCTCGATCGGCCCCGCCACGGCCACGGCGCTCATGGCCGGCTGCGGCGCGTCCGAAGCGATGACCAGCTCGCCGACGTGGCCGAGGGCCTTCACGATCTCCGCCTGGCTCTCCAGCGTCGCGCGCACGTCGTCGCGCGCCACGTTCACCGTCACGGGCAGTCGCTTTCGCTCGGGCGCCATGGTGAGGGCGCGCACGCGGCGCACGCAGCCCAGGAGGTCCTGCACCGTGTCCATCTCGGACTCCGCGCCCTCGTCCAGGGCGAGCCCCTCCCCCGTCGGCCACGGCGAAGTGCAGAGCATCGAGGACGCCTCCTGGCGGAGGGTCTCGTGGAGCGCTTCCCAGAGCGCCTCGGTGAGGTAAGGCGTGAACGGGTGCAGGAGGCCCAGGCTGTCGGTCAGCACGCGCACGAGCGTGGCGCGCGCGTCCCTGGCGGACGCCTCGTCGTCGCCGGTCAGACGCGGCTTCGAGAGCTCCACGTACCAGTCGCAGAAGTCGTTCCAGAAGAAGCGGTAGAGCTTCGTCGCGGCGTCGTTGAAGCGGTACGCGTCGAGATCGTCGGAGACCTCCGCGATGGCGCGCGCGAGGCGCGACAGGATCCAGCGATCCTCGAAGCGGGTCGACGGCGCGTCGGAGCGCTCGCCCGCGAGGTTCATCATCACGAAGCGCGCCGCGTTCCAGACCTTGTTGCAGAAGCGCTTGCCCTGATCGATCCGATCCTCGGCGAGGCGTACGTCCTGACCCTCCTTGGTGAGGAGGATCAGCGAGTAGCGCACGGCGTCGGCCCCGTGCTTCTCGATGAGGTCGAGGGGATCGATCCCGTTCCCCGCCGACTTGCTCATCCGCTTGCCCTTCCCGTCGAGCACGGTGGCGTGGATGTAGCAGGTGCTGAAGGGGTTGCGATCCTCGCCCATGTCCTCCGGCATGAACGCATAGCCGGCCATCACCATGCGGGCGACCCACAGGTAGATGATCTCCGACGCGGTCGAGAGGAACTGCGTCGGGTAGAAGCGCGCGAGGTCCGCGGCGCCTTGCTCGGGCCACCCGAGGGTCGCGATCGGCCATAGCCACGACGACGCCCAGGTGTCGAGCACGTCGGGATCCTGGCGGACGATGGGCTTACCCGTCTTCGGGTGAGGCGCGCCGATCTCCAGCTCCTCGACGCTCGCGACGGCCACGTCGTCCTCGTCGTACCAGACAGGGATCCGGTGCCCCCACCACAGCTGGCGGCTGATGCACCAGTCCTGCACGTTCTCCAGCCAGTGGAGATAGACCTTGCCCCACCGCTCGGGCCGGAAGTTGAGGACGCCCTCCTGGAGCGCTCCGATGGCAGGCGCGGCGAGCTCCTGCATCTTCACGAACCACTGCTCGCTCACGAGCGGTTCGATGGGCGACTTCGAGCGGTCCGAGGTGGAGACGTTGTGGACGATGTCCTCGACCTCGCCGAGCAGGCCCATCTCGTCGAGCTGGGCGACGAGCTCCTTGCGGACCGCCTCGCGAGACTTGCCAGCGAAGGGACCGCCGTTGTCGTTCAGCTTCCCGTCCTTCTCGAGGATGTTGATGATCGGGAGGCCGTGGCGCTGGCCGCGCTCGTAGTCCGCTGGGTCGTGGCCCGGCGTGATCTTGACCGCGCCCGAGCCGTACTCGGGGTCGACGGAGTCGTCGGCCACGATCGGGATCTCGCGATCCACGAAGGGCAGCCGCACTTTCTTCCCCACCAGCGGCCTGTAGCGCTCGTCGTCCGGATGCACCGCGACTCCGGTGTCGCCGAGCATCGTCTCGGGGCGCGTGGTCGCGACCACGAGGTGCGTCTCGGGGTCGTCCACCAGGGGATAGCGCAGGTGCCAGAGCTTGCCCTTGCGCTGGACGTACTCGATCTCGTCGTCGCTGACGGCGGTCTGCAGCACGCAGTCCCAGTTCACGAGGCGCGCGCCGCGGTAGATGAGCCCGCGCTGCCACAGCTCGGCGAAGGCCTTGCGCACGGCACGCGAAAGGTCCTCGTCCATCGTGAACTTCGTGCGCGTCCAGTCGCACGAGCACCCGAGGCTGCGGAACTGCTTGAGGATGATGTTGCCGTGCTCCTCCTTCCAGTCCCAGATGCGCTCGAGGAACGCCTCGCGTCCGAGGTCCTCGCGGGTCTTCTGCTGTTCGGCGTAGAGCTTCTTCTCGACGACCGCCTGGGTCGCGATCCCGGCGTGGTCCGTCCCCGGTACCCAGAGGGTGTCGAAGCCCGACTTCCGGCGGTGACGGACCACGATGTCCTGGATGGTGCCATTGAGCGCGTGGCCCATGTGCAGGACACCGGTGACGTTGGGCGGCGGGATCATGACCGTGAAGGTCTTCCCGCTTCCCTCGCCCTCGGCGGGCGGCTGGAAGCAGCCTTCGGCCTCCCACTTCTCGTAGAGGGGGCCTTCGATGTCCCGGGGCTTGAACTTGTCGGAGAGTTCCATGGGGCGCCCATGGCATCGGCGCGCCCCTTCCAGGTCAACCGGTGAGCGCTATCAAGGGGCCACGGCGCGAGCCATTCCCGCCTCGACGCCGCGGAGAGCTGTCTCGAGGTGCCGCGCGGCGAGGCGAGCGTCGAGGCTGACGTCCCGAGGCCGCGGGGCTCCCGGGTCCAGATCGGCCTGATGTGCCTCCTCGATCTCGGCGCGGGCCGCCCCGGGCTCGAGGCCCATGGCGGCCAGCACCGCGAGGCCGAACTCGTGGCGAGTGACGCGGTCGGGACCGGCCAGGTGCAGCGCTCCCCCGTGGTCGAACTCCAGGAGCTCCACGAGCGCCTCAGCCGCGTTGGAGACCTCGAGCGGGGTCCGCCACTCGTCGACGAAGAGCCGCGGCCTGTCACCACGCTCGAGCGCCTCCAGCAACGAGTCGCTGGCTCCCAGTCCCCGCCCACCGGAGTTCCCGTAGAGGAGCGGCAGGCGCGCCACCGTGGCCGAGGGGAAGGCGTCGAGGACCGCCTGCTCTCCTTCGAGCTTGGTCCGCCCGTAGACCGAGAGCGGCGCCGGCTCCGCCTCCTCCTCGAAGCCACCCGAGGGTGCGTCCGTCGCGCCGAAGACGAGGTCGGTCGAGACGTGGATCAGCCGGGCGCCGCGCGCCGCGCACCACGCGGCGATCGCCCCCGGCACGCGAGCGTTGAGCTCGACCGCCAACTCCGGCTCCGCCTCGCAGGCCGCGGTCCGGGACATGGCCGCGCAATGGATCACCTCCTCGGGGCGGACCGCGTCGAGAAGCTCCACCGCCCCCTCTCCCGTCAGGTCTCGCTCGATCCACTCCGCCGCGTCGCGGGGCCCCGGCCCGAAGCGAGGCGCGAGGAGCGCGGGCCCCCGGCTCTGGGCCACCACCGGCGGCCCGAGCGGATCCGCGAGGGTCGCCTCGCTCCGTGAGCGCGTGAGGGCCGCCGCGACGACGTGCGCGCCCAGGAAGCCGCTGGCGCCGGTGACGAGGGTGGTCCGCATCGGCCGGACTCTACCCCCGCCCGGACGGCGGAGCGAGCCTCCCCGGACCCCACGGACGCCTCCGTCCGGAGGCGGCGCTACCATTCGCGGCACGGCCCCCCGCCGACACGACCCCATGACCTCCCGCGCCATCGACGTGGCCGGCCTCCGCCTCGGCGAGGGCCCGCTGTTCTTCCTCTGCGGCCCCTGCGTGCTCGAGGAACGCCAGAAGACCCTCGACATCGCCGGCACCCTCCGAGACGCCATGGTGGACCGCGGGCTGCCCTTCCTGTTCAAGGCGAGCTTCGACAAAGCCAACCGTTCGAGCCTCGGCGGCGGCCGCGGACCCGGCATGGACGAGGGCCTCGGCTGGCTCGGCGACGTGCGCGAGGCGATCGGCGTCCCCGTGGTCACCGACGTCCACCTCCCCGAACAGTGCGCCGCCGTCGCGGAGGTCGCCGACGTCCTCCAGATCCCCGCCTTCCTCTGCCGTCAGACAGACCTGCTCGTCGCCGCCGCCAGCACCGGCAAGGCGATCAACGTGAAGAAGGGCCAGTTCCTGGCCCCGTGGGACATGAAGAACGTGGCGGCGAAGGTGACCGACTCGGGCAACGCACGGGTCATGCTCACGGAGCGTGGCACGAGCTTCGGCTACGGCCGGCTCGTCGTGGACATGACCGGGCTGCGGGACATGGCCGACACGGGTCACCCGGTGATCTTCGACGCGACCCACTCGGTCCAGCGCCCCGGCGCCCTCGGCGACCGCACTGGCGGGGATCGCACGCTCGTCCCGCTCCTCGCTCGCGCGGCGGTCGCCACGGGTCATGTCCATGGCCTCTTCATGGAGACGCACCCCGACCCCGACAGCTCGCCGTCGGACGGACCGAACATGGTCCGCCTCGACGAGATGCCGCGCGTGCTGGACGAGCTCCAGGCCATCCACGACGCTGCGACGGCCTGACGGGGTTCGCGAGGCGCGCGTCGATCATGGCCTTGGGCGGTCCGATCGCGCTCGGTCTCGCCCGCGCGCTGTCCACCCTCGATGGGTTGCGGCTCCCGCTCGACCCGGAGGGCGCCGCCGTGGAGGGCCGGGGCCGCCCCGAGCCCTGCGGTCCTGAGCAGCGGCGTCACGACGTCGTGGCCTTCAGAGGCGCCTCGACACGCCCGGGCTCGAGGCCGGATCCGGGGGCGACACGACCCGCGCCGCTCCCCGTCCTCACGGAGGGCGGGGAAGCAGCCTGATGGGCCCTCACCTCGCCCCGAAGTGGCCACGGCCCCGCGTCCGGACGCTCTCCAGCGCGCTCGAACCGCTCAGGCACCACATGCTCGACCGCCATCAGCGCGATCGGACGAGGCGACGGCCCGGTCGCGACGGCGTGGTGCACCTCCGCGGACTCCGGGCCCCGGGAGCGCCTGATGCGCCCCACGAAGCCTCCTCCAGCCCGCTCGAGCAGGTGCTGACACGGAGTGCCCCGTTGCACGCCGAAGCGCGC
>PKCK01000125.1 GCA_002862085.1 Planctomycetota bacterium
CTTCAGATCCTTGACCGCCGTCTCGGCCATCCCGGCCCCCTCGGCCTGGATACTGCAGTGGGCCGCGGTGTCGTTCAGGTCCTCGTTGATCGCCAGCGTCCCGAGGTCGTCCGCGGCGGCCTCCTGCTCAAGCTGCACGGCGTGCAGCCAGCGATGGACGATGAGGTCCGGATAGCGGCGGATCGGCGAGGTGAAGTGGAGATACGCCTTCCGCGCGAGCCCCCAGTGGGTCGCCACGTCCTCGTGGTCCTTCACCTCGTACACGGCGCGCTCGACCAGCCCCATGATCCTCATGACGAGGGCGTCGGCGTTGGGCTTGCGCCGTGCGAGCCGGATCATCCGCCCGATGTCCCTTCCCGTCAGTCGATCCTTGGTGGGCACGCGGATCCCATGCTTGGCCAGCATCGCGGCAACGCGCTCGATCTCCTCGGGGTCCTTCTCCGGGTGCACGCGGTAGATCGTCGGAAGGCCCTTCTGCCGGAAGAAATCCCCGACCGCCTGATTCGCAGCGAGGGCCGTCTCCTCGATGAGGGTCTGTGAGAAGTATCGCGGGGCATCGACGATCTCCGCGACCTCGTGATCGTCGTCGAAGACGAACTTCTTCTCCGTCGACTGGATGCGTAGTGAACCCTTGGCATCGCGAATGCGCTGCTGGACGCGCGTCCACGCGGCGAACTGCTCGAGGGGCTCGCGCAGGAACTCGATCTCCCGCGTCTCCTCGCTGTCGACCCCGTCGAGCAGCTCCTGCACGACGCGGTACTGGTTCCTGTGGACGCTGCGGATGACGCTCTTCCCGACATCGAAGGCGACCCTCTCCCCGGCCTCGTCGAACTCCATGAAGACCGAGTACGCGAGACGGTCCCGCTTGGGCACGAGCGAGCAGAGGCCGTTGGACAGACGCTCCGGGAGCATCGGCACGACCTGATCAGGCAGGTAGACGCTCGTCGCGCGCGCGAGCGCCTCGTCGTCGAGCGCGGTCCCGGGGCGCACGTAGTGGCCGACATCGGCGATGTGCACGCTCACGTGGAACCCTCCTCCTTCGCGTGGACGGATTCCGATGGCGTCGTCGTAGTCCTTAGCGTCGGCGCCGTCGATCGTGAAGATCGTCTCCCCCCGGAGATCGAGGCGACCCTCGGTGTCCGCCTCCGAAGGATCGTCGGGCAGGTCTCCGAGCTCGACGGCGACGTCCTCCGGGAAGACCGTCCGGAGCCGGAAGGAGCGCAGCAGCTCCATCTCCTCGGACTCGAGATCGGCGTAGCACGGGGGGCCGTGCCCCATCGCACCGAAGGCATCAGGACGTCGCGAGATCCTCGCCGGAACCGCAGCATCGGGATCGGGGAGGCCCTCGAGCTCCTCCTCGTCGAACTCGTACGCCTGTCCGTCGTCGGTCTCGAGCGTCCACCCCTTCTCCGGTGCGGACTCCTCGGGTCGAGGCTCCTCGCCTCCATGGAGCGCCTTTCGAAGATCACCGAAGCTCCCGAACCCTCTCTTCGATTCCTTGCGTCCCATGGCGCGAGGTTAGCAGGTGCCCCACGCGCGGAAAGCGTGTTGCGCCCGGAGAGCCCCCCTCGAGCCTCCCCAGCTTGCGGGGTGGACGATCATCGGGATCGCCCTCACAATCGAGGCATTGCCCGCGATTCCGGGCATCCTCCACCGTCGCCGCGCGAACGCCGCGAGACGGGACGACTCGCTTCCTCCTCGTCCCGTCCACAGCACAGGCTCTCCGAACAGCGCTCCATGGCCCTCCGCGTACTGGCCGGATGCACCGCCGCCGCTCTCCTGGCGAGCGATGCAGCCGGCGACACCATCACAGTCCAGCTCGCCGGGAGCCACGTCGAGGCGATCGGCTCGGGCGGTGTGCGCGTTCCCTTCACGGACCTCCGGCCGGGCGTCTCCCGAGGGCCCGTCGCGGATCACCCCTGGTCGACCACCATCCGGAGCGCCGACGGCAGGAACCTCGACTCGTACTTCATCCGTGACAACACGGCGGGACACTGGGAGATCCTCCTGGGGACCTTCTCCCCGTCACCCGGTCCCGCAGCCGATTTCTTCCTCTTCGACGTCGGCGGAAACGACGAGGTCACCGTCAGCGCTCGCTTCGCCGATGGAACGATCGGGCGGGCGATCGTCGTCGACGGTTGGTCTCCCACCGCGGTCGTCGCCGTGGCGGGACCGAACATCGGCCAGCGAGTGCACGGCCTCGCCTTCCGGTTCGAGGAGCTCAGGGACGCGGTCGGTGATCCACTCGACTCCGGTGACGAGATCGAGAGCCTGCTGATCCACTCGCGCGACATCGACGGGGCGGCGTTCCTCGTTCGCGAGGACGGAGTCCACGCGCCCGCGCCCGGGGACGGAAGCGCGTCGGTCAAACCAGGCCGACCCTCCGCACTCTCGCCCGTCCAGGTCACCTTCGAAGGCCCCTGGGCCTCCGAGACCGGGACCGACCCCAATCCGTTCCTCGACCTGCGCATGACGGTCCGCTTCGACGGGCCGGCCGGTCGCTCGATCACGGTCCCTGGCTTCTTCGACGCCGACGGAGACCGTGGAGACAGCGGCAACGCCTGGGCCGCCCGATTCCTCCCCCCGGTCCCCGGGCAGTGGACCGCCACCGTCAGCATGCGCCGAGGGCCGGACGTGACGGCGTCCATCGAGGCCGCAGCGGGAACCGCGGAACCGATCCTCGACGGACGCGCGCACTCGTTCCTGGTCGAGCCCCTGCGACCCGAGGCCACCGGCTACCACCGCCTCGGCACGCTGAAAGACGTTGGGCGGCATCACCGCAAGTTCGAGTTCGGCTCCTACTTCCTCAAGGCCGGGACCAACAGCCCCGAGAACTTCCTCGCCATTCGCTGCCTCGACGACGTGACCAAATCCGGCGGCGAAGGGGTGATTCACAGCTACTCCCCCCACGTCCAGGACTGGCGAGAGGGCGACCCGATCCTGGACCGTGGCAACGTCACCGACGACGGCCGCGGCGTGATCGGAGCGCTCAACTACCTGAGCGACGCAGGGGTGAACTCGCTCTTCGTGATGGTCATGAACCTCGGAGGGGACGGACGCGACGTCCACCCGTTCATCGGGCCGCGCCGCCGAGCGTTCGACAAGACCCGTTACGACACCAGCCGCCTCCGCCAGTGGGACCAGATCTTCTCCCATGCACAGGCCCGAGGGATCTCGCTCTCGCTGGTCCTGAACGAGACCGAGATCGACAACGAACTCTGGCTCGACCACGGACGCCTCGGCGTCGAGCGGAAGGTCTTCTACCGCGAGCTGATCGCTCGTTTCGGCCATCACCCCGCCATCCGCTGGAACGTCTGCGAGGAGAACGACTTCGACGTCCCCCAGCTCGATGCGTTCGCGGGTTGGATCAAATCACTCGACGGGGACACGCACCCGGTCGCGATCCACAACAACCCGAACGACCTGTCGCTGTTCCAGAGCCTCACCTCGAATGCGAACTTCGATGCGGCCTCGCTCCAGTTCGATCCGAATCTCGCGGACGCCCAGGTGGAACAGGTGCGCGCCTGGTCGCAGCAGGCAGGGCGCCCATGGGTCGTCGATGCGGACGAGCAGGGTCCCTGGCAGATCGGCCTCACCGATCAGAACGCAGCGGACAGCCGCAAGCGAATCCTCTACGACGCGCTCTTCAGCGGCGGCGGCGTCGAGTTCTACTTCGGCTACCACCCGCTACCCCTCGGAGGGGATCTGAACCTGGAGGACTTCCGCACCCGGGCCGAGATGTGGAACGCCGTGTCCCACGCTCGAGCCCTCATCGAGAACCGGCTGCCCTTCTGGGACATGGAACCGTCCGACTCGCTCGTCCAGGGAGAGAGTCCGGCGTTCGGAGGCGCGGAGTGCCTCGCGAAGCCCGGGGAGATCTACGCCATCTACTTCCCGCGCGCGGCGGACACGGGGAGCCTCGTCCTGGAGGCCATCACGGGGTCCTACCAGCTCGAGTGGTACGACCCGCGCACCGGGGAATACGCGGGCGAAACCGTCGACCTCGGCCCGGGCGGAGCCACGCGAGATCTCCCGCCGCCCCCGTACGACGCAGGCAACGACTGGGTCGCGCTCGTCCGACGAGGGCCCGTTCTCAGCGGGAACCGGCAGGTCGGCTCGATCTCTCGCGGCGACCTCCAGCGCCTCACCCTCGATGCCGGCTCATCCTTCGCGGGCCGTGGCTACTTCTGGCTCTCGAGCTTCAGCGGCACGACCGAGGGCTTCACTCTCGATGGTCTCGACGTTCCGATCGACTTCGATCGACTGACGCGGTTCGGCATCAACGACGCCCAGGGCTTGATCTTCCGCGGCCGCACCGGAGCGCTCGACGCCGAGGGCCGAGCCAGCATGGGATTCCAGCTGAATCCGCTGATCGGCGGCGGGCTCGCGGGGATGACGATCCACCACTGCGTGATCACCACCGACCCCTTCGACTGGACGTCCAACGTGATCACGCTTCAGGTCATCCCCTGACCACCGCCCGAAGGGGCAGCCACCGCTGCCCCCGGCCTCAGAGGGCGCCTTCGAGGAAACCCCACGCGCCGACGACGAGGGCCGGTGCGCTGACGAGCGCCCTCATGGCACGCGGCGCGCAGGCCGTCTGCTCCGTGCCACGAGAAAGCGCCCGAGCGGCACCGAGCACGAGCAGGCTCGCTGCCATCACGGTGAGACCGACCCCTGCGGCGGTCCCTGCGCGGGCGCCCTGCTGCTGAAGCTCCGTGGCGACATCCGGAGCGAGTTGCGCCGAGATGCCGATCCCCGCGACCGCGCCGAAGACGAGGGGTTCGAGCAGGCGGGTTCGGCCCTCCCGATGAATGAGGTCATCGAGAGCCAGATAGGCCAGGGCGAGCGGCATGGTGAGCCCGGCGAATCCGGTGAGCTCGAAGCGCGCCGGCACGAGGTGCCCCATGGCCACACCACCCGCGGTCGCGGCCGCCAGCAAGCCACAGGAGAAGAGCGGGGAGGACGCGCTCCGCCGCGATCCGATGACCAGGAGGGCGGCGAGGAGTGCGAGCCGCCAGAGCTCGGGCGACTCCGCCAACGCTCGACGCAGGAAGCGGCCGAACGCCGGAGCGTTGCGCTCGAGGATCGCGGCCGTCGCCGTGAAGACATGGCCTGACGCGACCGCGTTGAACATCCAGGGGCCCAGCTCGACTCCGTTCCAGGTGACCGCGGCGCTGTCGTTGTGCCCGGGGCTCGTCTCCGCGAAGAGATCCACTGCGACACCGAGGGCCTCGAACTCTCCGGCCTCTGCGACGTCGTACTCGAGCACGACGTCCACCCACTCGGAGACCTCGTTCATCGGATCGAGCGCGAGCGGGCCCTCGCTCACCGCCCCGGACCGGATCGCGAGCCTCTCCGATGGATCGAGGGCCCCGCTGTCCGCGATCGGTCCGGCCATCAACCGGTAGTGCACTTGGACGTAGTCGAGGATCGCGGCCTCATGCGCAGCGATTTCGCCGTCCTCCGCATGGCCGTCGAGATCGCGGTCGAATCCCTCGATCACCTCACCGAGCGAGAGCACCTGGACACGCAGTTCCACGCGCACGGAGCGACCGCGGATCTGGATCTCCGACAGTGAATAGGAGTTGGGATGAACCGGCGGCGTACCGGCCAGCGCGTTGGCAGCGCCGAGCACCGCCAGGAGAAGGCCGTTCATCCCTTCGCCCGGCGGCGTGCCGGCTCCAGGGCGACGTTCAGGGCGTCTTCGACGCGCTCGAGACTCACGAAGTCGAGCTTCGCCTGCGCCGCCTCCGGTAGCTCGACGAGGTCCTCCATGTTCCGGGCGGGAAGCAGCACGGTCTTGATGCCCGCCGCCAGCGCCGCGAGCACCTTCTCCTTGACGCCTCCGACAGGCAGCACACGGCCGCGGAGACTGATCTCCCCGGTCATCGCCACCGTGCTCCTCACCTTCTGTCCCGTGAGCAGCGACACCAGGGCGGCGGTGATCGCGACCCCGGCGCTCGGGCCGTCCTTGGGGACGGCGCCCGCGGGGATGTGCAGGTGAAGATCGAGCGCCGCCAGCTCGTCGGGGTCGATCCCGAGCTCCTTGGCGCGAGTCCTGACGAGGGTCAACGCGGCGAGCGCGCTCTCCTTCATCACGTCACCGAGCTGCCCGGTCAGACGCAGCTCTCCTTTCCCGCTCGATGCCGCTGCCTCGATGAAGAGGATCTCACCCCCGACGGGCGTCCAGGCGAGCCCCGTGGCCACTCCGGGCTGGGAGGTACGCTCCGCGACCTCGAGCTCGCGACGCTCCGGGCCGAGGATCTGGCGCACTTCCTCGGGCCCGACCCGCAGGGGCTTGCGCCGCCTCCCGGCGAAGAGCGTGGCGCCATGGCGGAAGATCGCGGCGATCTTGCGCTCCAGCTCACGAACGCCGGCCTCGCGCGTGTACGACGCGATGATCTCACGCAGCGCCGCGACCGAGATCCGGACCTGGCTGGCCTTCAGCCCGGCCTGCTCGCGCTGGCGCGCCAGGAGATGCTCCCGCGCGATGGCGAGCTTCTCCTCGGCCGTGTAGCCGGCGAGCCGGATCACGTCCATCCGATCGTGCAGGGGGCCGGGGATGCGCTCCTCGACGTTCGCAGTCGCGATGAAGAGCACCTCGGAGAGATCGAACGCGACCCCCAGGTAGTTGTCCTGGAACGAGTTGTTCTGGGCCGGGTCCAGGACCTCGAGAAGGGCCGACGCCGGGTCGCCGTGGATGCCGGAGCCGAGCTTGTCGATCTCGTCGAGGAGGAACACGGGGTTGCGCGTCCTTGCCTTGCGAAGGCCCTCGATGATCTTCCCCGGCATCGCGCCCACGTAGGTTCGCCGATGGCCGCGGATCTCGGACTCGTCGTGCGCCCCCCCGAGGCTGATGCGCACGAACTCCCGGCCCGTCGCGCGGGCGACGCTGCGGCCCAGGGACGTCTTCCCGACCCCTGGCGGACCGGTCAGGCAGAGGGTCGGTCCCTGACCGCCGGGGTTCAGCTTCTTGACCGCGAGGAACTCCAGGATCCGGCGCTTCACCTTGTCCAGCCCGTGATGGTCCTCGTCGAGCACATCCCTCGCACGTCCGATGTCCACCGCATCCTTCGAACGCTCGTTCCAGGGGAGCTCCGTGAAGACCTCCATCCAGGTCCGCAGCATGGAGTGCTCCGCGGCCTGCTCTGGCATGCGCTCGAGCCGCCGCAGCTCGCGGCGCACCTCGCGCTCGGCATCCTCGGGCAGCGCGAGCGCGTCGATGCGCTTGCGGAGCTCCTCGATCTCGTCGAGCATCTCATCGCCTTCTCCGAGCTCGCGCTGGATCTGCCTGAGCTGCTCCCGCAGGTAGTACTCTCGCTGCGCCTTGTCGAGGGTCTCCTTGGTGTCCTGCCGGATCTTGGTGGACAGCTCCAGGATCGCGGCCACCTCCGCCAGCGACTCGAGGAGTTTGTCGAGACGGGCGCGCAGGTCGAAGGTCTCGAGCATCGCCTGCTTCTCCTCGGCGGGGACCTCCAGGAAGGTCGCCACGAGGTCCGCGAGCATCGCAGGTGACTCGATCCCGTCGACCGCCTGCGCCATGTCCTCGGGCATCCCCGGCGCGAGCGCCAGCACATCCAGCGCACGCTGCTTCAGCGCCCGGAAGCGAGCTTCGATCGCCCGCGTCGCGGGCTCGACCTCCTCGACGCGCCTCACCAGCGCTGTCAGCACCGGCTCCGTCTGGACGTACTCCACGATCTCGAAGCGGCTGACGCCCTGACACACGGCCTGGTGACGGCCGTCCGGGTTCGTCCAGTACCGCATGATCTCGCCGGTCGTGCCGACGCGGTAGAGATCCTCCGGCCCGGGCTCCTCCACCTGCTCGTCGTGCTGGAGCAGGAGCCCGATGGGCCGCTCCTCCGCGACGGCGGCGCGAACCGAGACGACGGACCGCTCGCGACCGAGCATGAGCGGAAGGACGACCCCGGGAAACAGGATCATGTTCCGGACGGGGACGATCAGGAGCTCCTCGAGCTCCTCATCGCCCCCTCGCGCGGCTCGCCCGCGGGACCCTTTCCTGGAGGCGGCCTTCTTCGAGCGGTTGGCGGCGGAGCGCCGTGACGCGGGCTTCTTCGACCGAGCCTTCTTCGTGGGCTTCTTGGGAGACAACGCTGTGCGAGGTGCGGTGGGTGGGAGGCGGCTTGGCACTCAAAGCGAGCGCGCCCGCCGTGGCTCGGCAGGCGCGATCCTAGGGCGTGGGAGCCGAAACTCCATGGGGCTCCGGCGTCCTGGTGCAGGGCCCCGCGTCAGGCTCCGAATCGCCCGACGTACGCGCTGTTCTCCTCCTCGAAGGCCCAGGGCCCGAGCGGCCCCACGCCTCCCTCGAAGGCGCAGCGCCCGGGCACGCCGACCACGGACGACGAGGTCCGGGCGAGAGTCGGGTACCAGCGCGCCTCTGGCATCGTGCAGCACGAGCGATCCGGCAGGGCCTCCCCGGCCAGCTCGATCACGCCGGCGACGCTGACGAGGAAGGCGTCTCCGTCAGCACCGATCTCCACGGGTCCCCGGGCCACGGTCACGACCTCGCCCAGCACGCCCAGCGAGCGAATGTACGTCTCGGCGGCGTCGGCCTGCGCGTCCGCGGGCGCGTCGATCCAGAGCGCGGCTCGGCGCGATGCGGACTCCCCGAGGTTGAAGACCTCACCCGCGGCGAGGTTCCCCGCCCCTTCGAGCGCCGCGGCCACGCGGACACCCGAGAGATCCACCCCGGCGTGAGCGCCCGACTCGAACGCCCAGCCCATCACCGCGTGGGATCCGCCCGTCCGGGCCTCGGAACTCACGTGGCACGCACCGCCCCAGACCGTCGCGTCCCTCGCCTCGACGTAGAGACCTGTCGGCGGGGAGCAGGTCGCCCCTCCGGCGACGAGGATCGAGCCCGAGACCATCTCGCAGGGGCAGGGGCAGACGCCCGCGCCGACGAGGCCCGCGTAGCTGGCGATGGAGGCGAGGAGGAGAGCTTTCATGATGTCTTGGTCGCCGGGTTCAGAGGAGGCCGGAGAGCGGCGACTCGAAGCAGTCGCGCTCCTTCGTGCAGTCCTCGGGGTGACATTCGAAGCGATCAGGGCCCAGGGTCTGCATGGTCCTGGCGCACCAGCAGTGCTGACTGGCGTCGAGGACGTCCCCGACCACCATGGGGGGAGAGTCCGAGATCATCAACTTCTTGGACGCGAGGTGCTTGCAGAAGGGGCTCACACGGGGACGCACGGCGCCGCCCGAAGCTGCGCCGGTCTCGTTGGAATCACTCATCGGTTGCATCAGGCCAGGGATTCGAGGGCGCGGTGAAGGATCCCCTTCACCAGGTGGACCTTGTAGCCGTTCATGTCGAGCGGCACCGCGTCCGCCACGGCGGCCTCCCCGGCGGATTTCCAGGTCTCGGCGTTCATGGGCTTGCCGACCAGCGCGGCCTCCGTCTCGGGAGAGTGCCAGGGGCGCGGAGCGACACCACCGAGCACCACGCGGGCCTCTGCGATCGTCCCGGCCTCGACGCGGAGGGAGATGGCGGCCGCGCCGAGCGCGAAATCGTAGGAGTCGCGCTCCTTGAACTTGTAGTAGGTCGTCCTCGCCCCGCTGGCAGGACGCGGCACCGTGATCTTCGTCACGACCTCGTACGCCTCCAGCACGGTCTCGCGGTCGAGCGCCTCCTCGGGGCCGACGTAGTAGTCCGCGATGGGCACCGTCCGCTCCCCTTCGGGGCCCACGATCACGACGCTCGCGCCGAGCGCCATCAGCGCGGTGGCGAGGTCCGAGGGGTGACTGAAGTAGGAGGGCCCCCCACCGAGGATCGCCGCGTACTTGTTGAAGCCGAACTCCGCGAGGCACACGTTGCCGCCGCGCTTGAAGCAGCTCACCGCCGAGTGGCGGTAGTACGGGCAACGAGGCCTCTGGTTCAGGTTCCCTCCCAGGGTGCCCTGACTTCGGATCTGCGGACTCGCCACCGACGCCGCCGCCTCGGCCAGCGCCGTGAAACCGGAGCGGACGCCCTCGTGATCGGCGATGTCCTGGATCGTGGCTCCTGCGCCGAGGGTCAGACCGCCGGGCTCCTCGGAGATCTCCGACGAGAGGAGGTGGCCGATCTCCACGAGACTCGCGGGCGCCTCGATGTCGTCCTTCATGACGGTCAGGATGTCCTGGCCGCCTGCGATGGGCTGGGGAGCCGTGTAGGAACGCTCGCTGGGAAGCTCCTTGATCGCGTCCTCCAGGGACGCGGGGGTCTTCAATTCGAAGGGCTGCATCAGACGCTCCCGTGGATCGCCGTGAGGACGTTGTCAGGGGTGAAGGGCATTCGAGTCATGCGGACGCCGCAGGCGTTGTAGATCGCGTTCGCGATCGCGCTCTGCCCCGGGATGATCGGGGCCTCCGCCATGCCACAGACGGAGTCGCGCTCCTCGGAGTCGTCGATGATGGACACCATCTCGGGCATCTCCTGGGCGCCGGCGATCTTGTAGAGCTGCAGGTTGTCGCTCAGCAGGAAGCCGTCCTCCTTGTCGAACACCCGCTGCTCGAGCAGGCCGTAGGACAGCGCCTGGATCATCCCACCGTTGATCTGGCTCCGCAGAGCCATACGGTTCAGCGGCAGGCCCTGATCCTGGATCGCCACCATCTTCAGGACCTTCACGCGCCCCGTCATGGTGTCGACCTCGACCTTGGCGGCCTGCGCTCCGAGGATCCGCCCCTCGTAGAGGGACTGCTGGAACTGTCCGGACACCTCGAGGGGCTGTCGAAGCAGCGCGCAGACCTCTTTCCAGGCCAGCGAGCGCTCGGGGTCGCCCACCGCGTGGACGCGGCCCGCCTTCCAGACGTAATCGCCGACCTCGGCCCCGAGGACGTCCTCGAGCAGCGCCTCGAGCGCCTCACGAGCGTTGTGAGCGGCGTCCTTGATCGCCGGAGCGGAGCTCCCGGTCGTCACGCTGCCCCCCGACGCGACGTTGGGGGGCAGATCGCTGTCGCCGATGCGAGCGGTCACCTGCCCGACCTCGAGGCCGAGCTCCTCGGCGACGATCGCCGCGACGTACGTTCGCGCTCCGGTCCCGAGATCCTGCGTCGCGGTGGCCGAGACCACCGAGCCGTCCGGGCGTACGGTGACGTTGCAGCGCGCGCGCCTCCCGCCGGGCGTCCAGCGGCAGACCCCGAAGCCGATGCCGACGCCGATCCCGTTCTCGGGGACCCCGGGTGCGAGCTTGTTGGGGTGCTCGTCCCAGCCGATCTCCGCCGCGACGCGATCGAGCTGTCGGCGCTGCATCTTGGCGGCGAGGTTCCGCTTGCGAATCGTGAGGGGGTCCACACCCGTCTCGTAGGCGAGCATGTCGACCGCGGTCTCCATGCCGAAGGACGCCTGCGGGTGGCCCGGAGCGCGCATGGCTCGGTTGCTGTCGGCGGCGGTCTTCACCGACTTCGCATCGAGGTAGACCTCGGGCACCTCGTACTGGTACGGAGCGCCCGCGAAGGCGCCGCCCCCCTGGCCACCGTGACGCTCGGCGACCACGTGGATCGCCGTGAACTTGCCGTCCGCGTCACCGGCGAGCTTCAGGGTCTGCTTCGAGCCCGAGCGGTTCCCGCCCATCGCGAACTCGTCCGCGCGCGAGAGCATCAGGTGCACAGGACGGCCGGTCTCGCGCGCGATGCGCGCGCACAGCATCCCCTCGACGCCGGCACCGAACTTGGAGCCGAAGCCGCCCCCCATGTGGGGTGTCAGGACGTGGACCTTGTCGCCCTGGCCGTTCTCGAGGCCCAGGGGCCGCACGAGCTGGCCACCGTGCTGGGAGACCATCTGGGTCGAGGCGTAGACGACCGAGCGCTCTCCCTCTCCCTTCGGGTGGATCACGTGGCCGTGGGTCTCGAGGCACACGTGGTGCTGGGTGGGGATCTCCACCGACACCTCCACGCTCTTCGCCGAGGCGTCGATCGCGCCCTTGACCTTCTCCTCGTCCCCGCGAGCTCGCGACCCGGCCACGTTGGAGTCCGCGCGACGCCGGTAGTTCACCAGCGGCGCGTCCGCCTCCTTGGCGCGCTCGGTGTCCACGACCGGCTCGAGGTTCTCGGCCTTCACCACGATCGCGCGAACGCCGTCCCGCGCTGCTTCGGGAGTCTCGGCCGACACGACGGCCAGCACGCTGTCGTCCCCCGAGTAGCGGAGCTCGTCGCCCGCCTCCTTCACCTGCAGCACGTGGACGACGCCCGGCAGCGCCTCCGCGGCCGAGACGTCGATGCTCTCGACGAGCGCACGGGGCACGGGGTGGCGGAGCAGCGCCGCGTACAGCATCCCGGGGATGCGGACGTCGTGGGTGTAGACCGCACGCCCCGTGACCTTGTCGGGCCCGTCGATCCTGGGGATGTCGCGGTTGAGGACGTCGAGGTCCGCGCGCTTGCCCCAGGAGGGCTCTGCAGCGGGAATCCTGGGCTGGCTCATTTGCCCTCACCTCCGTCGTGACGCGCGGCCTGCGCCGCCCTGGCCGCGTCGAAGACGTGCGGGTACGTACCGCAGCGGCAGATGTTGCCACTGAGCTCGTACTTGAGCTCCTCGAGGTCGGCCTCGGGGTTGCGATCGAGCGCGGCGTGCGTGGCCACCACGAAGCCCGGCGTGCAGAACCCGCACATCATCCCGTCCTTCGCGCAGAAGGCCTCCTGCACGTCGGACATGGCCTCGGGACTGCCGAGGCCCTCCACGGTCGTCACCTCCTTGCCCCTGCACTGGACCGCGAGGGTGAGGCAGGAGTAGGCCGGCTTGCCGTCGATGATCACCGTGCAGGCGCCGCACGAACCGATGTCGCACACCTGCTTCGCTCCGGTGAGCGCCGGCTCGAGCCGGTCGCGCAGTGCCGACAGCAGCGTCGTCCTGGGTTCGCAGCGAAGGGTCCGCGCCTGACCGTTGATCTGGAGAGTCACCTCCACGGTCCCCCTCATGGTCTGGACGGCGGTCGCGGCCTCGGCGGACTGGGCCTGGGCCTGGGCGGAGAGCGCGCCGCCAGCGGCGGCGACGCCGCCGGCACCCTTGAGGAAGGATCGCCGTGAGAGCGCGGGCCCGCCGGAGTGGGGATCGCGGCCCTCGGGCGCGGATTGATTGGGATCAGCCATGTCGCTGTTGGATGGAGCCTGGCGAGCGATCGACTGACCGCCGCGCCTGATCCAGGTTAGGGCCCGAGCCCTCCCATGACCAACATCACGCGGCCCCATGACGTTCCCTTGACACGCCGCGCGGCCCATGCGTGACAGACCGTCACGGAGTTCGCGAAAACGAGGAACGAACGGAGCACCAACCCGTAACCATGGCCGGCGCGCCATGAAATCCTCCCACGCCCCCACGGCGGACGGTGGAACGGTCCCGGCCGCGCCGGGCCGCCCTTCCTCCCCGGCACCCTCGATCGTTCGCCTGCGCGGGCTCGTGAAGAGCTACGGGGACGTCCAGGCCCTGCGCGGCGTCGACATGGATCTCCCGCCAGGGCCGGTGGGGCTCCTCGGGCCCAACGGCGCCGGGAAGACGACGCTCATCAGCCTCCTGCTGGGCCTGCTGGAGCCCACCGCCGGCGAAGCCTCGGTGGCCGGCCTCACGCCCACGACCCGCAAGAGCCGCGTCGAGATCCGCAAACGGGTCGGATACATGCCGGAGAGCGACTGCCTGCTGCCCGGCATGACGGCGGTCGAGCTCGTCTCGACCCTCGCCCGCCTGACGGGCCTCGGCAAACAGGACGCGATGACGCGTGCCCACGAGGTCCTCGACTACGTGGAGCTGGAGGAGGCCCGTTACCGGCCGCTCGACGGGTACTCGACGGGGATGAAACAGCGCCTCAAGCTCGCGCAGGCGCTGGTCCACGACCCGGACCTCCTCCTGCTCGACGAGCCCACCAACGGTCTCGATCCCAAGGGCCGCCGCCACATGCTCGGACTCGTCGAGGACCTCGGCAGGAACCAGGGCAAGAACGTCCTGCTCTGCTCGCATCTCCTCCCCGACGTCGAGCGGACCTGCGATCACGTGGTGGTCATCGTCGAGGGCAGGGCGGTCCTGCAGGGATCCATCGCCGAGCTGACCGCCGCCGAGGCCACGCGCCTTCGTGTCCAGACCGACGAACGGGACGGCGACCTCTGGAGAGCCCTCGAGGAGCGAGGCTACCGCTGCGAGACGCCCGACGAGGAACCGGCCATGGGTCCGACACAGCGGGGCTTCCTCGCGACCCTGCCCGATGGCCGCAGCGACGCGGATGAGATCTGCGCGATCGCCGCCCAGATCGACGCGCCCCTCCTCCAGATCGAACCCGTGCGACGTTCCCTCGAACAGGTCTTCCTGACCGCCGTCGACGGCCGCGGGGAGGACCAGCGGTGAGAGCGCGCACGCACACGGAGATCTACCGGCCCTTCCGAGGCGCGATCAGCGCCTCGGCCGCGCGGGCCTCGACCCTCGCGTGGTCCGGCGTCCGCGTCGGCTTCAAGCGCAAGCTCCCGATGCTCTTCCTCTTCGCGATCCCGCTGATCGCGACGATCGTCGGCGCCTTCCAGATCCAGCTGAAGTTCGACGCGCTCTCGAAGGAGCTCAGCTTCATCACGGCGGACGACGCCGACGTGCAGGCGAAGATGGCGAACCAGTTCGTCGCCAATGGCCTCGCGGAGCTCCTCGGGAGCGTCGAGCAGATCATCCTCACCACGCTCGGGACGCTGCAGTTCTTCGTGGTCCTCGCGATGGGGTGGTACGGCACGGGGCTCATCGCCGAGGACAAGCGCCTGCGCGCGCACCTCCTGTACTTCGCGCGTCCGATCACTCGCTGGACCTACCTGCGCGGCAAGCTCGGCACGGTCCTGTTCTGGGGCAGCTGCGTCGTGGTCGGCCCCGTCACGGTCATGTGCGGCACCGCCGTGTTCGCCAGCCCCGAGTGGAGCTTCCTCACCGATCGCTGGCAGCTCATCCTCAAACTCGAGGGCTACGCGCTGCTCTGGGTCGTCGTTCACGCGCTGCTGGTGCTCGCGGTCTCGTCCGTCTGCCGCCTCCGCAACCAGGCCCTGGCGGGACTCTTCGGGATCTACTTCCTCATGTCCATCGCGGGCGAGCTCCTCGCGTGGCTGTTCGACAGCGCGAACTGGAGACTCCTGTCCCTCGTCCGGAACTTCGAGCGGCTCTCCGAAGCGCTCTTCGGCATCGCCTCCGGCGAGGTGACCTGGGGCCTCGAAGCGAGTCTATGGGCGCTGGCCGCGTTCTGCGGACTGTGCCTCGTCGTGCTCGACGCGCAGATCAAGAAGATGGAGCTGGGGCGGTGAGCGCCATCGTCGAGGCCGAGGCGCTGGGGCGCTGGTACGGCGAGGTCGTGGGGCTCGGGGACCTGACGGTCTCCATCGAGCCCGGGATCACGGGACTCGTCGGGCCGAACGGCGCCGGGAAGAGCACTTTCATGAAGCTCATGGTGGGCGAGCTGCGCCCGCACCGCGGCTCGATCACCGTGCTCGGGCACCGGCCCTTCGGCTCCCGGCCGCTCTACCGGCGCCTCGGCTTCTGTCCGCAGCAGGATGCGCTCTACGAGCACCAGTCGGGACGCGCCTTCGTGAGGGACATCATGCGCCTCGCCGGATTCCCGCGGAAAGAGGCCGATCGGCGCGCTGTCGCCGCCATGGAGCGCGTCGGGCTGGCCGAAGCGATGGACCGGAAGGTGAGCGACTACTCGAAGGGCATGCGCCAGCGAACCAGGCTCGCGCAGGCCGTCGCGCACGACCCGGAGATCATCGTCGCGGACGAACCGCTCACGGGCCTCGACCCGATCGCCCGTCGACAGACCCTCGAGCTGTTTCGCGCGCTCGCCAACGACGGCAAGAGCGTGATCCTCTCGAGCCACGTCCTGCACGAGGTGGAGAGCCTGACCGACACGATGGTGCTCATCCACCGCGGCCGCCTCCTGGCCCAGGGCAACGTCCGGGACGTTCGCCGCCTGATCAACAAGCACCCGAGCCGCGTCCACCTCAAGGCCCGCGACCCGCGCGGACTCGCCTCCCGGCTCCTGGACGAGCCCTACGTCAACGCGGTCTCCCTGAGCGGCGACGGCGAGGGCCTGCTCGTGGAGACGCTGGACGTGGGGACCTTCCACCAGCGCTTCGCCGCCGTCGCTGGAGAAGCGGACGCCGGCGTGCGGAGCCTCGTGAGCGACGACGCGAGCCTCGAGGCCGTCTTCGACTACCTGGTGGGCTGAGGAACACGACCATGTACCTTCTCGAACTCCTGCGTGGCGCCTGGCTCATCTACCGCATGCACCTCGGAACGGTCGTCGGCTCCCGGCGCACGATCGCGGCGCTGGTGCTGGCGGCGGTGCCTGTCGTGATCGCCGCGCTGGCCGCTCACTTCGGGCCGGACGAGATCGAGGGCGAGACCTTCTTCGTCAACATCGGCCTCGTCCTCGCGCTGGGCTTCTCCGTCCCGCTGCTCTCCGTCTCGCTCGGCGTCGGAGTCGTGGCGTCCGAGGCGGAGGGCCGCACGATCACGTATCCCTTCACCCGTCCGATTCCACGCGCTTCGCTCTTCCTCGGTCGCTGGCTCGCGAGCTTGACGCTGCTCGCGTTCCTCGTCGGCAGCTGCGTGCTCGGGATGGCGATGGCCGCGAACGTCCGGTCCACGGTCCCCGAGGAGTACGTCTTCCAGTGCCTCGTCGCCTGCCTCATGGGCGTGACGGTGTATTCGCTCGGCTCCGCGGTGATCGGGACCCTGTTCAAGCGCGGCCTCGTCATCGCGCTGGGCTACGCGTTCGCGATCGAGGTGCTGCTCTCGATCCTCCCCGGTTCGGGCCGGAAGCTGACCCTCCAGCACTACCTCCGTTCGATCTTCCTCGACGGCCGCGAAGGCCGCTTCGGGATCGACGAGAACATCGCGACCACTCTCCTGATCCCGGCGGACGACGCCATGGTGAGGCTCTGGGTGACCGCCGGCGTCCTGCTCGTCCTCGGCGCCTACACGGTGACCAGGAAGCAGTTCGTGCTGAGTTCCTGACCGCTCCGGTGGACACCCCGTGGGACACAGTCCCCGCTGGTTGGACATCCCCTCCGTCACGGGCGGGCGCCTCGGCGCGCCCCTGGGCTCCCCAGGAACAGCCCCCGCGACCCCGTGAGGGCCGTTTCCTCGTGTCCAGGACGCGCCGTGGGCGCCGCTGGCACACCGCGTGCGCGGAGGCTCCCGTCCCCGACAGGAACGGTGGACACCTCGACCCGTGGACACAGGGAGCACACGACATGGCCACCCAGACGACAATCCTCCGAACGACCCGGCGATACGTCCTCGCGGGCCTCGCGGCTGCCCTCGTCGCCTTCGCGATGCCGGGCATCGCCGTTGCCCAGCGCGCCGCGCCTGGCGACGTCTGGGGCGAGACCCTCGAGCATGGCGAGACCCGACTTCGAGCCGGCCGCCAGGACTGCTCACCCATCGAGGTGAGACCCCGCGCTCACCGCAGCGGCCGCTACGAGCTCCGCTACGAGCGGGTCTGGGTGCCCGCCACCACGCGCCAGGAGTGGGTCCCGGCTCGCTACGGGTACCACCGGCTGCCCTGCGGGCTACGCGTTCGCCACGTCATCTGTCAGGGGCACTACCGCACGGTCCACGTCCCTGGCTTCCACGACCGACGCGCCGTGAAGGTCTGGGTCCCCGCGCGACGCTGGATCCGCGGCCACGACAGGTACTACGGAAACCGGGTGCACCGCGTGAGCCACATCGGCCGCCGGCGCTGATCCGACCACGATCACCCTTGGGGAAAGGTGGATGGGTCCCCTCGGGTGGACCCCCTTGGCACGGTGCCTCGGGGGTCTCCTTTTTTTTGCCGCTGCGGGGACGCTCAGTGGGCGGAGGCCTCGCCAGCCCCGGCGGGCACGCGAATGTCCGAGACGAGCGCCTGGACAGCCTTGTCGGGCGGGGGCGTCAGCATCGCGATGGGGATCGCCACCGCGAAGTTGATGATCATCCCCAGGGTTCCGATGCCCTCGGGCGAGATCCCCAGCCACCAGTTCTCAACGGTGTTCGCGTCCGGCGCGACGAACTTGAAGTACACGATGTAAGCGGCGGTGAAGCCCATGCCGCAGACCATCCCCGCCACCGCGCCGTACTTGTTCATGCGGCGGGAGAAGATCCCCATGAGGATCGCGGGGAAGAACGACGACGCTGCGAGGCCGAAGGCGAACGCGACGACCTCTCCGACGAAGCCCGGCGGGTGGATCCCGAGATAGCCCGCCGCGATCACCGCGGCGGTGGCGGAGAGACGGGCGGCGAGGAGCTCGCGGCGGTCGGAGATACCGGGCGCGAGCGTTCGCTTGAGGAGGTCGTGGCTCACCGCCGTGGAGATCACGAGCAGCAGGCCCGCGGCGGTGGAGAGCGCGGCGGCGAGGCCGCCCGCGGCCACCAGCGCGATCACCCAGTCGGGGAGCGCCGCGATCTCCGGGTTCGCGAGGACCATGATGTCCTTGTCGATGTAGAGCTCGTTGTCCCCCGCCGACGGCGCGTTGCCCACGAGCCGCTCGCCGCTCGATCCACGTCCGGACGGATCGTCCGGGCCCGTGAGGTAGGAGAGCTTGCCGTCGAAGGCAGGTCCGCTGCGGTAGCGGATCCGTCCGTCTCCGTCCTTGTCGATCCAGGCGATGAGTCCGGTGTCCTCCCAGTTCTTGAACCAGGGAGGCACCGCGGCTCGCTCGTCAGCCGCCTCGGCCGTCGCCGCGTACGGGGCGCCTTCCACCGCCGCGATCAGGTTCGTCCTCGCGAACGCAGCGACGGCGGGCGCAGAGGTGTACAGGATCGCGATGAAGAGCAGCGCCCAGCCGGCGGAGACCCGCGCGTCACGCACGCGCGGGACCGTGTAGAAGCGGACGATCACATGGGGAAGCCCGGCCGTCCCCACCATCAGAGCCATGGTGATGCAGAAGACGTCGATGACCGACTTGGCCCCTGATGTGTAGGGAGCGAAGCCGAGCTCCTCGTGCAATCCGTCGAGCTTGGCGAGCAGTGAGACCCGCTCCCCTCCCGTGATCGCGTCCCCGAGCGCGCCCTGCAGCTCTCCGCCGAACCCGATCTGAGGAATCACGGTCCCTGTCATCAGGATCGCGATGAAGACCGCCGGGACCATGAAGGCGAAGATCAGCACGCAGAACTGTGCGACCTGTGTGTAGGTGATCCCCTTCATGCCTCCGAGCACCGCGTAGACGAGGACGATCGCCATGCCGATCACAACCCCTGTCTGCACCTCGACCTCGAGGAACCGCCCGAACACGACGCCGACGCCCCGCATCTGACCCGCGACGTAGGTGAAGGAGACGAAGATCGCGCAGACCACCGCCACGAGGCGCGCCGCGCTCGATGCGTAGCGGTCCCCCACGAAGTCGGGGACGGTGAAGCGGCCGAACTTGCGGAGGTAGGGCGCGAGCAGCAGAGCGAGGAGCACGTAGCCGCCGGTCCATCCCATCAGGTAGACCGAGCCGTCGTAGCCCATGAACGAGATCAGACCCGCCATGGAGATGAACGAGGCCGCGCTCATCCAGTCCGCGGCGGTGGCCATTCCGTTGGCCAGGGGCGGAACGCCGCCGCCCGCCACGTAGAAGTCCTTCGTGCTCCCCGCGCGGGTGCGAAGGGCGATGCCGATGTAGAGCGCGAAGGTCAGGCCGACGATCGCGAAGGTCCAGGTCTGAACGTCCATCAGGGCGGCCTCAGTCCTCGGAGACGCCGAAACGTCGGTCGAGGCGATTCATCACCCCCACGTAGACGAAGATGAGCACG
This sequence comes from Planctomycetota bacterium, assembly GCA_002862085.1. Lineage (GTDB taxonomy): Bacteria > Planctomycetota > UBA1135 > UBA1135 > Saltatorellus. The sequence goes on from PKCK01000125.1 coordinate 19,715, forward strand.
ACGAACGTGTAGATGGACCCCTGCTGGGCGAACCAGAATCCGAGCGGAAAACCGGTGCCCGGAAGTTCGACGGCGTTGAGCGGCCGGGCGAAGAGGATCCCGGCCCCGAAGGACACGGCGAACCAGATGGAGAGGAGGATCCCCACCACCTTCAGGTTGGCGCGCCAGTAGCCAGCAGCGTCGAAGGCCGCTGCCTCGGTCGGATCGTGACGGTCGGGATCTGCCTGGTCCATACTCGGTGATGCGGGGTGCGGGACGTGTCCGGCCCGTGATCATGCGGGCCGGAGGGCCGCCTCGCACGCCTGGATCCCCGTACGCAGGGAGCATCACCAGGTCTCGGCGACTTCGACCTCGAACGCGCCCCCCTGGCGATGCAGCCGCTTCTCTCCTCGCGGGCCGCCCCCGACGGCCGAGGAAACGCCCCGGATGCTCGACGCGGACGCGCGGACCAGCCGCTCGACAGCGGCCTCAGGGCCGCGGGAGCACCCAGACGACCTCGCCCGAGTCCTCCGTCGGCCCGAGAACGACGACCGGCCCGAACCGCTGTCGAAGCGCCGCGATGCCGCCGCTCGGGGCGACCCCGGCGGTGAGGTAATCGGGCTCGTCCTTCAGGAAGAAGGTGGGCGGAACCATCTTGTCGTGACCGGGAGATCGAAGCTGGGGACCGATCTCCCGCAGCGCGACCTCCCGGGTCACCAGGCCGTTCGTGTCGTGGATGAACAGCCCGGAGAAATAGCCCACAGCGCCGACCGCGCCGTAGACGAGCGACGCGTCCGCTGGCGCGTGCGCGCGGAGCGCGCGCCCGAGCCGGCCCCACTCCTCCGCCCGCGCGGCCATGTTCCGCCACTGCGCCAGCTCTGACCGCGCCTCGGACACTCCTGCGAGGCGCTGATTGTGTCGAACGTCGAAGCCACGTCGGATCGAGACGGGGACCGGATGCACGTCGAACGTGGACGCGGCCCCGCCGCCGACCGCGAGCAGTCCCACGACGGCGGCGGCGGCCGAGGGAAGCGATCCGAGGAGCGCTCCGAGCCCGAGGCCGAGGAACGGGACCGCCGGGAGCACGAACCGGCCGAAGCACATGAAGTCTCCCCCCGAGGTCACGGCGTACGCGAAGACGCCGACGGGGACGAGGAGCGCGCCGGCCGCCGCCGATGCACCGATCCGACCCCTGACGAGCCACAGGCCCGCCGGAGCAGCGATCGCCGCCACGATCAGACCGGGCATCGCGAGCGAACAGGAGATCAGGTAATCGAGCCCTCGGGACAGCGCCGCCGGTGTCAGACCGACCTTCACCCGCGCGGTGTTGGGCACCCAGTCCCCGTAGAAGGACCAGCGCCAGGCCATGTGCGCGAGGAACGCTGCTGCGGCCAGCGAGGCGCCTCCGAGGGCCGCACGCCGGAGGCCGCTCCGCCCGCCGGCCGCGCCGAAGGCGATCCCCGGCCCGAGCACCAGCGCCACGAGCAGCGCCCCGTCGGCGCGCACCAGCGCGAGCGCCGCACCGATCGCGCCGAGGCCGAGCGCCCGCGAGCGCCAGTCGGAGTCCTCGAGCGGCGCGTGGAGCCTGGCGAACAGCCAGAGCGCAAGCGCGGCGGCAGGCATGGTCGCCATCCCACCCGTCGCCCACGCGGAGACCGGCGAGGCGGCGGCGACGAAGAGCGCCGCCCACAGGGCCGCGCTCCTCTTGCCGGCGAAAACACGCACGAGGAGCGACGCGCTGAGCCCCACGAGCCCTGCCCCGGACGCGAAAGACACCAGCCGCGAGAGCGCTTCCATGCCGATCCCGAGCTTGGCCCCGAGACCGAGGAGGATCGCCCAGAGGAACTCCGAGTAGCCCTCCACCGGCTCCTCGATCCCCGGGTGGTAGACCAGCCCGTGCCCGTTGGCCCAGTTCTCCGCGTACCGGAACGTGATGTAGGCGTCGTCGCAGAGGAAATCGAGTCGCCACGCCAGCAGCGAGTAGACCACCACCGCCAGGCCGACGATCGGGCCGGCGCTCGAGTCCGAGGTCGGTCGGCTCTTGCTGGCCATCCTCAGCCGATCTCGACGCTGTAGACGTGGGGCAGGCCGCGCGCCACGCATCGCCAGGTCGTTCCCTCGTCGCGCGACGCCCAGACCTCGCCGGTCGACGTGCCGAAGACAACTCCGATCGGGTCGTGACCGTCGACCGCGAGGCACTGACGCTTCACCGTCCACCAGACCGGATGAGCCGGCAAGCCTTCGCCGAAGCTCTCCCACGTCGCGCCGCCGTCCTTCGTACGCCACACCGCGGCCCGACCGTCGAGGGGCGTCCTGGACCACGCCTCGGAGTCGTCCATCGGCATGATCCACGCCATGTCGGGGTCGGCGGGATGCACGACGATCGGGAAACCCGCGTCGTGAAACCGGCCCCGCTGGTCGCGCGGTCCGACCCGGCGCCACTCGCGGCCCGAGTCCAGGTCCATCCGGTAGACACCGAAGTGGCTCTGCATCCAGAGGACGTCGGGGTTGGTGAGGTTCATGGAGAGTGCGTGGGGGTCCGCGCCCGCGGCGCACTCGTCCGGGAACCGCTCCCAGCTGTCTCCGCCGTCCAGCGACTCGAGCACTCCGCCCTCGGTCATCGCGAGCAGCAGACGATCCGGCGTCCTCGGGTCGATCAAGACCGAGTGGAGCTTGGGGCCATCCGGGGTGCCGTCCGCGCCGGGCGCGGACCATTCGTCGAAGGACGGAGAGCGGTGCAGCCCGGCGACCGCGGCCCAGGTGTGCCCGCCGTCGGTGGACCGGAACAGGCCCTTGGGCGATGTTCCGCAGTACCAGGTGCGGTACTCGGACCCGTGCCCGGGCGTCAGCCAGAACACCTGGTTGACCGTGCGTACCCAGACGGTCGGATCGTCCTCCGCGGGCTGCCCGAAAGCCGGCGGCCGGCTGCATTCGACCCATCGCTCGCCGCCGTCCTCGCTCACGACGATCGTGGGCCGCCCCTCGGGCGTCCGGATCGCGGCGAGCACGTGCCGCCGATCGCGCGGATCGGCCACGACGTGGAACGCGGTGCTGCCCAGGTGGGTCGGCTCGAGGAGCGTGAAACTCTCGCGACGCTCGTCCACGTCGATCCGGAAGATCCCCTTGCGCGTGCCCACCAGCACCCGCCCGGTCCCGCGGCGCGCCTTCGGCACCCGAAGCTTGTGCTTGTAAGCGGGCGCGGACGGAGATTCGGAGGCTCGAGCCATCGGCGCGAAATGTAGCCTCGGAGCGAGCGTCGGGGGCAAATTCCCCCGCTCGTGCCTTCTCCGGGCATCGCTCCACCGCCATGAAGCACAGATACCACCTTCTCCGGCCCCTCGACGCCGCATCGGGCCTCGCCGCCGCCATCGCGACGCTCTTGGCGCCCGCGTGCGTTGCGCCGCCGGAGAGCCCCGTCGAGCTCGCGCAGGTCGAGGCGCGCTACGAAGCCAACGCCCGCACCTATCGCGCCGAGCAGGCCCGGCTCAGCGCGTCGACCGAGTTCCCCGTCGCGTTCCCCTTCGACGGCGAGGGGACGCTCATCGTTCACCGCGTCGAGCTGCTCGGGGGGCCGGATCGAGCCTACGTCCGTGCCCGCTTCACCTACCTCAACTCCACGGGCCGTCCCGTCCCGATCCCGACGGTGCACCTCCTCCTCCACGACGGCGGCGGCGAGGTCGTGGAGACTGCCTCCCGGAAGCTCGTGCGCCCGCTGGGGACCACGTTCGCGCACGACAACGCCTACACGGGCTGGATCGACGCCGACGCCCGCCGCGTTTACCGCAGCCGCACCTGGACGTGGTCCGTGGACCTCGACGTCCCCCTGCCCAGCCGTGACACGCCGGCGCTCAGCTCCCGCGGCTGAACCGGCTCCGGGCCTTCAAGCTCCCGCCCACCGGCGCAGCCGATCGCACGCCTCCTCGAGCACGCCCATCTCCTTCGCGTAGCAGACCCGCACGAGGCGGCTGCCGTCCTCGTCGTGCTCACCGGAGAAGAATGCCGTTCCCGGCACGGTCGCGACTCCGGCCTCGTCGATCAGGCGCATGGCGGCCTCGCGCGCGCTGCCCGCGCCCATGCACGAGACGTCGCTGAGGACGTAGTAGGCCCCCTCCGGAACGAGCGGGGTCAGCCCGACCTCGCGCAGGGTCCCGACGACGAGATCTCGCTTGCGGCTGTAATCGATGCGCATCTCGTCGAAGAAGCCGTCGGGGAGGTCGAACCCTGCCGCCACCCCGTGCTGGAGCGGCGTCGGCGCGCAGATGTAGAACAGGTCGTGAACGAGCTTGAGCTTCTCCGCGAAGGCCGCGGGCGCGGCGACGTACCCGAGACGCCAGCCGGTGATGCTGAAGGTCTTCGAGAGACCGAGGATCGTCACCGTCCGACGGGCCATGGCCTCCGAGGTCGACGCCGGTGAGATGTGCTGGCGCCCGTCGTAGGTGATCGACTCGTAGATCTCGTCCGTGATCACGAGAAGATCGTGGTCCTCCGCGACGCGCTCCGCGGCTCCGATCTCCTCGCGGTCGAGCATGCGACCCGAGGGATTCGACGGCGTGCACAGAACGAGCGCACGCGTTCGCTCGGTGACCCGTGCCCGCAGCGCCTCCTCCGTGAGACGCAGCCGGGATCCGACGAGCTGTACGTAACGCGGAACGACCCCGGCAACCCGCGCGGCGCCCACGTGGTAGCCGTAGTACGGCTCCGGAACCAGGATCTCATCCCCGGGATCCAGCAGCCCGTGGAGAACGCACGTGAACGCGGCTGCCGAACCCGCGGTCACGACGATCTCCGTCTCGGGATCCGCCGTGATCCCGTTCACACGCGCGAGCTTGGCAGCGATCCGGGCGCGCAGGCCGGCGTCGCCCTCCGCGTACGTGTACGTGCTCTTCCGGGCCTCGATCGCCGCGATGGCCGCCGCGGCCACCGGCGCCGGGGTCGGAAGATCGCAGATCCCCTGTCCCAGATTGATCGCCCCGGCAGCGTCGGCGGCACGGGTCATCGCGCGGATATCGGACTGTGCCAGGCCCTCCAGACGTCGACTCATGGCCTTCAGGCTAACCGGGTGGCGTCTGAGGACACGAGGAGACGGTGTGTACCAGTCCGATCACTGTGCGGCTCTCTTTCTCATTGTGCTGCGCTTGCGGAAGCCGAGCCGGTAGCGTGGGGCTCGTCATGAGAGCTTCCAGTCCGACCTGCCACCGCCTGCCAGGCTCCCTCCTCACGGCCCTTCTCGTCGTCACCACTGTGACGGCCTGCCGCGCTCCGTACGAGACATCCGACTCACCCGGAGACACCACGGCCCGTCCGTTCGTCGTCGAGAAGCCCCTGACCGCGGCCGAAGTGGCGCGGAACGAGCGCTTCGAGGACCTGCGCCGCACGCGCTCCGGGGGAGCCGTGCCGGCCGCTGGCACGCCGATCCCGGCGAGCGCCTCCCGGGACTGAGGGCGCATCCGGCCGGAGGCACGGACGAGGGGGCGCTGCTGCGCCCCCTTCCCATGCCGCGGCTCCCCGGCGCGCGGTCACCCGACGCGCCTCAGCCCGTCACAGAGCCGAGCAGGAGATCGGTCACCAGCTGTCCGAAGCGACGGGGATCCTTGGGCGCGCCGCCCTCGGCGATCAGTGCCTGGCCATGGAGCAGCTCCGCGGCCTCGCCTAGACGGGGGGAGTTCGCGTCGACGCCGTGGAGTTTCACGAGCCCCCTGACGAGCTCGTGCTCGGGGTTGAGCTCGAGCACGCGCTTCTGCTCGGGCACGTCCTGGCCGCTTCGGCGCAACAGGCGCTCCATGTGACCTGACAGACCGCCCTCCGCCGCGACGAGGACCGCCGGGCTGTCCTTCAGGCGGGTGGTGAAGCGGACCTCCGCGACGTCCTCCTCGAGCGCTTCCTTGAGGGAACCCAGAAGCCCCTCGTGCTCCTTCTCCAGCTCCTCTCGCTTCTTCCTGGCGTCCTCGTCCTCGGCGGCTTCGCCGCGGTCGAGAGGCACGACCTTCTTGCCATCGAACTCCGTGAGCCGCTGGAGAACCCACTCGTCCACCGGATCCACGAGCAGCAGGACCTCCTCGCCGCGCGCGGTGGTCGATTCGAGCAGCGGCGATGCTTCGACCACGTCGCGGCTGGCGCCGGTGAGCACGTGGATGATCTCCTGATCGTCCGCCATCCGCTCGACGTACTCCGAGAGCGTCGTGGGTTCCGACCCGTGCGTGGTCTGGAACAGGCAAACCTTCGCGACGCGGCTGTCGTCGTCGTCCCCGGCCCAGATGCCTTCCTTGATGACGGGACCGAAGGCCTCGAAGAAGGCCCTGTACTCCTCGCGCCGCTCGGCGAGCTGGCTGGCGAGCTCGTCGACGACCTTCTTGACGAGGCGCTTCTGGATCTGGCGAAGCCGGGGATCGTCCTGCAGCGTCTCACGGGACACGTTCAGGGGCAGGTCGTTGCACTCCACGACGCCGCGCACGAAGCGTAGCCAGCTGGGGAGGAGGTCCTTGCACTCACGCTGGATCAGCACCCGCCGCACGTAGAGACTGACGTTGGAGTCACGGTTGCTCGGATCGAAGAGGTCGTAGGGCGCCTTGGAAGGGAGATAGAGCAGCGCGGTGTACTCGAGCGTTCCCTCCACGCTGAAGTGCAACCGCGTCAGCGGCGCCTCCCAATCGTGGGTGAGGTGGCGATAGAACTCCGCGTGCTCCTCGTCAGTGATCTCGGACTTGGGCCGGGACCACAGGGGCTTCTGCGAGTTCAGCGTCGCGAGCTCCGTCGTCTGCTCGGACTCACCCTCGATGGGCTCGCCCTCTTCATCGAGCTTCGGGGCGCTCCGCGTCACCTCCATCTGGACGGGATACTCGACGAAGTCGCTGTAGCGACGCACGACGTCCCGAAGGACCCACTCCTCCAGGAAGCGCCTCGGCGACTTGTCGGCATCCTCCTCGGCCTCCGCCGGCTCGCGCAGATGCAAGGACACGATCGTCCCGCGGCCGAGCCCTTCCGCGGGCTCGATCTCGTAGCTCCCGTCGCCGCTCGAGGTCCATCGCCACCCCTCATCGGCGTCCGCGCGACGCGTCTCGACGGAGACGCGGTCGGCGACCATGAAGGCGCTGTAGAAGCCGACGCCGAACTGTCCGATCAGGTCCGGGCGCTCCTCCGCCTCGGCCGCGGCCTCGAGGAACCGCCGGGTACCGGAGCTGGCGATCGTGCCGAGGTTCCGAACGAGCTCGTCCCGGCTCATGCCGATCCCGTTGTCCGCGATCCGCAGGACATGGGCCTCCTCGTCCACCTCCAGGGCGATTCCGAGCGACTCGCCGGACTCCATGAGTCCGTCATTCGTCAGGGATTCGAAGCGGAGCTTGTCGAGGGCGTCGCTCGCGTTGGAGATCAGTTCCCGCAGGAAGATCTCCTTGTTGGTGTAGAGCGAGTGGATGACGAGCGAGAGGACCTGCTGGACCTCCGCCTCGAAGCGGTGAGTCTCGGTCTGGGCTGTCATGGATCACGGACGGCCGCGCCGCCGGAGTGGGTGTCTCGAGTTCGGTGGATGTCTTCGGGAGCGGCGCCGGTCGGGGCCCCGGGAGAGATCCCTGATCGAGTCATCAGGGCCTCACAGGCCTCCTGTGAGCGCGTGTTCGACCGACCATCTTGGTCACAGGATCGTGACGCACAACCCCCAACCGCGGCCCAAACAGAGGGGCGGGCGCCCATGAGGCCCGGGAACTCCACGCGGGTCCCGAACGTCCGGTCCTGGGGCTCCGGCCTCGGCGACCTCCAGCCCTGCGACCCTCGGCGCACCGGCGGAGTACCTTTCAGCGAGGGAGCGCCGCACCGCCCCCGAATCCCATGGAGACATCGCGCATCGCGCCCGCCCTCTGCGGTCTTGCCGGGGCCATCTACCTGCTCGCCCCTGCGCACACGCGCGCGTTCGAGGTCTTCGGGGACGTCCTCGATCTGTCCCAGCGCGACTTCCGCTTCCTCAATGGCTTCACCGGGACCTTCGCCAACGCGAACCAGATCCCCGATCCGGACTATCCCGGCGCCCTCGGAGCGGAGCTCGCGATCCGCAAGGGGGTTGCCGAGTGGGGTTCCCAGGCCCACGGCTCCGGCCTCACCGATCCGACCCAGGACGCGATCGGTTCGGGTGGCTCCAACTTCGACGCGTTCTTCTCCGGCCGCTCCACCATCGCGGGGGGGCCCAACGGCAACATCATCTCGGTCATCCCCGGCTCGTCCCCGGGGGTCTTCGCCTTCACCGAACTCCCCATCGGGGACGGCTGGCGCATCCGCTTCTACGATCAGTCGGCGGAGTGGAACGACGCGGTCTCCCCCCCGCTCCAGGGTGTGAACGCGCTCGACATCCAGGGCGTCATGACCCACGAGTACGGCCACGCGCTCGGTCTCGACCACTCGATGATCCCCGGCGCGACCATGGGCATCACGACCGCGGACCGCGGCATCGACCTCCGGAGCATCGAGGACGACGACATCGCCGGCGTCAGATTCCTCTACGGCGATCGCAGCCCGCTGAAGCCGACGGTGACTCGCTATTCGCTCGCCGGCTCGCAGGTGACCCTGCACGGTGCGGGGTTCCATCCGACGGACAACGAGGTCTGGCTGACCCACGCCGCTCCGACCACGACGGTGAACGGGACGCCGGTGATCGCGCAGGGGCTCCCGAGCGCCGCGGGTGGGACGGAGATCACGTTCGCGCTCCCGGCCGGCGCTGGACCCGGTGACATCGCCGTTCGGGTTCCCGGCACAGGCCCGGAATTCCTCTCGAACGTCCAGCCGTTCGACCCCCTCACCGAAGCGTGGACTCCGCCTGTCCGCTACGGCGCAGCCGGGATCTCCTCGGCGGGGACCCCGGTCCGGATCGAGTGGCTGGAGCTCCCGAGCGTGACCCGCGGATCCGTTCGCTTCTCGGTGTCGGGCGGCGACGGCACGGCTCCGGGGAACGTGGGGCTCCTCGTCACGGGCACCAGCCGCACGTCACTCACCACCCCCCACGGGACCCTCCTGGTGGGCGGCGCGCTTCGGCGCGCTTCACTGATCTCGCTCTTCTTCGGCGCGGGGATCGGCGTTCTGGACCTCGCGCCGACGCCCATGATCGGCGCGAGGATCCAGGTCCAGGCCTGGATCCCTGACCGTGGTCCGTCGGGCGGCGTCCTGAGCGACGCTCTCGAGCTCGAACTCACGCCGTGAGCCGAGCGCGCGCTCAGCGCTGACGCGCCGAGCCCACCTTCGCTTTCTTCCGGAACGTCGTGGTGAGGTTCAACGCCCCGGACATGTCCAGCTCCTGCTGGGACACCGTGCCACCGGGCTCGGGAAGACGAACGATCACGCGTGTCCCCTCCTCGGCCTCCGTGAGGATGCGGACGGGCGCATCGGAGTCGAGGGACCAACGAATGACGCTCTTGCCCTCGAAGACCTGTTCGAGGCCGGCGCTCAGCATTTCGAGGCCGTAGTCCTCCGTGTCCTGGCCGCGCCGGTTGCGCTGGCTCGCCTCCGTCCGATCCGCCCTGAGGCTCAAGGTGAAGTCGAGGCGCACATCGACGTAGCGGCCGAATTCCGAGCTGGCACCCTCCTCGACGATCCGAGCGGAGGCCTTCCCAGCCACGTCCCCGCCGAACCCGGCGTGCAGGTTCCCGCCGAGGCCCGTCTGGTAGGCGCGCAGCATGCGCGGATCACCGCCCTCGCCGCCGACCAGGATCGTGTCCCCCAGCGGCGAGAACACCGCCTCGAGGTCCTCGGGGCGGATGTCCCAGGCCTCGCCCGGCTCGACGGGTCGAGGCGCCCCGCTCGGGTCCCGCGGCAGGAGCTTGCCCCAGTCCCGCGGCGCAGCGAGGCCCGGCAGCAGGCCCTCCTTGACCGCGTTCACCGTGTCGAAGTGGCGTGCATAGCCCTCCGGGGCGCCCTCGCGCGGCGTGTAGGCGACGCCGACGCCGTCGAGGGGGCTCGCGAGGAGCATCTCGGGGCCCCGCGCCTCCTCCCCGTCGGCGATCAGCCCGACCTGCAGCACCCCCTCGGCCGAGCTGTACTGGCGACGAAGCAGACCCGTGACGGGGTCGACCTCCTCGAGGCCGAGCGCCCGCGACGCCGTCCAGAGATGCATGGAGGTCTCACTGACGACCGGCGGGTCCTCGCCCTTCACGAGAGCGAGACGATCCAGCTCCAGCGAATGCCGCTCCACGTGCTCGACCTCGACGGCGAACTCGGTGGAGCGATCGAACCGCAGCACGAGGCCGCGCCGGGCCTCGGTCGCGCCGAACGCCGCGGCGAAGCCGGTGAGAAGAAGTCCGCCCGAGGCGACGTGACTGATGAAGCTCGTTCTCATCGAAGCAGGGTCCCCTCTCGATAGGTGCCGGTGCGGACGGTGTCGGGGGTCCCGTCCTGGTTCCAGAAGCTCCACGGACCGTGGATGAGCCCTTGCTGATAGCTGCCTTCGCCGCGCTTGTCTCCGCTGGGCCAGAACTGCGTGTACGGCCCGTCGAGCTCCCCCTTGACGAAGTTCGCGACGAACTCGCGCGCGCCTCGCTTGGAGAAGCCGAGCCACTCACCGGTGCGCCGTCCCACCGCGTCGTAGGCTCCGGTCAGACGCTTCTGGCCGTTGGCGTGGTACTCGATCCAGACCCCGGTCTTCTGGCCGTTGGAGTAGGCGCCCTCGGCCGATGTCCGGCCGTTGAGGTGGCGAAAGACCCACTCACCGTCGGCGCCGCCCTTGAAGTAGGCGCCCTGCTCGATCTTCACGAGGCCGTTGGTGGAGAAGCGGGTGTGCGCTCCGTGGCGCATGCCGTTCAGGAAGCCAGTGGCCTGGGTCCGCGTGCCCTGGGGGTTGAAGCGCTCGACCGGCCCCTCGCGGCGGCCGTCCTTCCAGAAGTCACGCATGCGCAGCGCGCCGTTCGCGAAGTAGCTGCGCCACAGCCCCTGCTTGCGTCCACGCTCGTCGTACCGCCCCTCGGTCCGCGATCCATCGGGCCTGGTGACGACCCAGGGTCCGACGCGTCCGTAGTCGCGGTACGCCCCGAGCGTCGCGCGGACGCCGTTGGGATGCCACGAGATCCACATCCCGACGCGCTGGCCGTCCAAGAGGTATCCGCGCCGCGCGACCATCCCACCGGGATAACCGAACGCCACCAGCTCCCCGCCCTCGACGACGGGGATCTCCTCGGACGGCGCGTCGAAGACGGGGTCGCTCTTCGTCCGCGAGGCGGCATCGATGCTGTCGGCGGGGGCCTCCTGAGCCGCTGCCGCGGAGCCCTCGGCGTCCTGCTGCGCGAAGTTCCCGGCGGCTGAGCCCGCCAGGGCCGCGGTCGCGAGGGCCACGGCGAGGGGAAATCGATGGGAATGCTGCATGGTGATGGCGACGGGGGGATCTGATCCGGCCGCGTGGACTGAGAAGGTCATCGGAGCGATGAGCGGCTCCGCTGGAGGAGCGGCGCAGCGAACCTCGTCTCCGGTGGACGCGCGCGAGCGATGTGGGACGCCGAGACTCAGGAGCCCTCCAGGGCGGGGTCGGACGGGTCCAGGGGCTCGATCCTGACGTCGTCCTCGTAGAGGCCCGACCAGGCCTCGTTCAAGGACCCGTCCTTGCGCCAGTAGAGCCAGCGCCCCTGGCGGGCTCCTTCCTGGAAGCGCCCCTCCGACTGATGCGCGCCGGAGGCGTACCAGGTCCGCGCCGGCCCTGTCTTGCGACCGTCGGCGAAGACCGCCTCCTCGATCAAGGTTCCTTCGGGCGCCCAGATCCGGGATCTTCCGTGCGGCTCACCCGCGGCGTACTCCCGGGACGCAACGACCGCGCCGCCCTCCGTCGCCTCCTCCCAGACACCGACGCGCCGACCCATCTCGAAGCGGCCGTAGCTCTTCGGAATGCCCGTGTCTCCATGGAAATCGCTCCACCGGCCATGGAGCTCGCCGTCCACGTAGTGCTCGCTCCGCATCAACATTCCGGTGCGCGTGAAGAGCTTGCGCGCTCCCTGGCGCTTTCCGAGGACGTACTCCGCCTCTTCTTTTCGCTCCCCCGACGCGAACCATTCGCGAAGTGGCCCGTTGCGCTGCCCTTTCACGAAGATCTCCTCCGTGATCAGGCGGCCGGCCTTCGAATAGCTCCGGCTCAGCCCGTCGCGCTCGCCGTCCACGTAGAGCCGCTCGAACTTCAGGGTGCCGACCGGACGCCACTGCTTGACCGGGCCGTGAAGAACGCCCTCCTTCCACCAGGAGAGCGCGCTCTGGCCGCCGGTCTCGAAGAAGCTCCATTCGGGCCCGTGGAGGATGGGGCGGCCTCCGTCTCCCTCACGCCCGACCAGCGCCGCGTAGATCCGCAGCAGACCGCCCGTGTCCGGATGATGCTCGCGGAGGAGCCGCACCGGCTGACCTCCGACCGTGACCGCCGCCGGGAAAGCCGCGGGATCGCCCGCCTGGATCAGGCTCGGATCCAGCTCCATGGCGAGGTCGGAGGGCGTCTCTCGCAGGGCGGCCTCGAGGGCCTCCCGGCCCCGCTCCGCCGGAGCGTGCGGCTCCGGCGTCGGTTCGTCCCGCGAGACAGGGGCTTCGGGCACGGGCGCGCCCAGGCCGCTGCCGCCATCGCCCACGGCGCGGGCCCCTGAACCGTCACCCCCGCAACCAAGCGCCACCAGCATCCACGCAGCGGCGGACATGGCGGCCGGGTGCGGGGTCGACCGGAGGTGCGCGGGGCGCTTCATCGCGAAACCATACGGAACGACGGCCCCGGTGTGGGAGCGCGCCGGCTCCTGCCGGTTCGTCCTCGGCCCCGCCCTCCCCGGGGGCTCGAAGCTCCGAGTGCCCGAAATGCGTCACGGGTTGCCAAGTGCCTGGGAACGATCCCGGGGCTGCGGCCGTCTCAAGAAGAAACAAGCTGGACCCAAGACGCTTCTCGGTGCCCCGCAAGCCCGTTTTGGGCGTCCGGGGCCCAGTCCGGGGCTCGGATTAACGGATCAGGCTTCATTCCGAGTCAGGCGATCGACGATCCACCGCCCACGCCCCGACGGGGTCCCCCTCACCTCAGAGGGCGTCACGCGGCGCAGCCGCCTCATCCACACCAGACGAGTCCTTCGATCGTCCTTCCAAGAATCCGTACCTCGAGATGACCTCTTCCGATCAACCTCGCTCCGTCCTCTGCCTCGGCCTCGCCGACGGCGACCGCAGCCGCGTTTCCGAGGAAGCCCACCGCTTCGGCTGGCTGATCCGCTTCGCGAACAACGCCGGCGATGCCCGCGCCACGGGCAATGGCCGCAAGCCGGATCTGATCCTCTTCGACACGAAGACCAGCGACGAGGCCGCCCACGACCTCTTCCGCCAGTGCACGGCGCACCCCCTCCAGGCGGTGGCCACTGCTCCGGCCGCTGCGCAAGCCCCGATCCAGGAGCCCGAGCCGACGGTGGCTGACGGCACCGTCCTGCTCGAGCCGGGCTCGATCCACCGCTTCGAGGACTACGAGCAGCAGATCCTGCGCCACGCCCTTCTCACCACGGGCTGGAACGTCAAGCGCGCCGCGCAGCTCCTCGGCATCGGCCGGGCCACCCTCTACCGCAAGATCGACCGCTACAAGCTCCGGGAGTACCAGCCCGAGCGCAACGCGGGCTGATCCGCAGACACCAACGCATTCGAGGGCGGCCCGTACACCGGGCGGCCCTCGGTGGCGCGCCCTGGGGCACGCCCCGCTGCTCCCCGCCGCCCTCCCGCGTCGGGGAGCGCTCGTTCCGGGCTTGAACGTGGACACCTCGGCCCGCCCCGGAGACCATGCGCCACGCGCACAGGCATTCCATCCACATCGATCGATGATCCTCGCCTTCACGACCCTTGTCCTCGCCGGCCTCGCCGTCCCCCACGGCGCCACGGGTTCGACAGTCACCTCCGCTGCCGCGGCTCGAGCTCAGGATGAGCTGCCTCCTCTGAGCATGGATCGGCTGTCCTTCTCGGACGCGATCTCCCGCGCCGAAAGGCTGCGAAAGATGGTCGTCATCCTGTGGTCCCGCGAGGACGATCCGCGATCCGCGAGTCTGCGCAGGTCGGTTCTCGACGACGGCGAGGTTCGACGCTGGATCCTGGACCATGCGGTCGCTGCGGAGGTGGACGTCGACCTCAACGAGCACGAGGCCAGGCAGAACCGCATCGGCCCGCTGCAGACGCCCAGCATCGACATCTACAGCGTGACCCGCGGCGGACGCATCGACCGCCTCATGATCGGGAGCGACGCAGTCGACTTCCTCGCGACGGTCATGGGTCAGACCGATGGAACCGTCGTCACCCGCCCCGAGGGGGAGGCAGCGAACGAGCCGTTCCGCTGGCTCGCGTGGGCGAATCAGTGCTACCGCACGGAGGGTGTCGAGATCGGGCTGGAGGCGGTGCGCGCGTACGACTGGTGCCTGAAGTCCGCGGACGCGGTGAGGCCCGGCTTCAGGGCACGCTACTTCGAGTTCCTGGTCCGCCGCCTGCTCGAGTGCAAGACTCGCTCCAGCGACGCCGTCCCCACCCTCGAGAGAGAGCTCGAGCGCCTCGCCAAGCTCCTCCTCGCCGGGAAGGCCAGTCGCCGGGACGCGTACGAGTGCTCGCAGCTGGTGACCTGGCTCGACACGAGTACGCGCGGCCGGACACTCATGGCCGAGCTCGCCGCCATGGGCGAGAGCCGGAGCCAGGAGCGACGCTGGCTCATCAGTGCGACGGCGCCGCAGCTGGGCCAGCAGCGCGAGTACGGACCACTGGCCGCGGCGGTCGGAGAGGACGCGGTCGCGATCTTCCTCGCGCGCGCCGAGGAATTGCGGCGCGCGGCGGTCCTCGCGTCCCGACCCACCGGCGCCGCGGCGTCCGAGGAAGCCGACGAGGCGAGCCCGCCCGACCTGCCGGAACGGGTGGCTCGCTTCCTGTGCGAACCTCTCCCCTACGCCGCCCCGGACACGCGCGCCGACCTCCTCAGTGACGCATCCTGGGTCTTCGAAGCCCTCCTCCACGAGGGGCGGATCGACGACGCCCGCGCACTCCAGAGGGAGCTCGCGGCGCTCTACCCCAAGGCGCCCAGGGCGTACGCCCTCTTCATGGAGCGCGCCATGCGGGTGAAGAACTTCGAACTCGTCGTCGAGATCGGCGGCGCTGGCGTCGGCAATCTCGACGAGCGTGGCGTGATGCGCGTCGAGCGGCTCCTCCGACGAATCCCCGCCGATGGCGGCAAGTGAGCCTGAACCCGCCGCCCTCGTGACGGGCGGCGCCCTCGCGAGAGCGCCCTGGGCTCTGATCCTCGTGATCGCTGCCCTGGGTGTCGCACTCCGCGCTGCCCTGCTCGCACTCGCGCTCCCCATCGAGATCCAATCGGACGAGGCCAACTACCTCTACCTGGCGCTCGGCCTGGAACGATTCGGGATCTACTTCGATCAGCATCGGTACCTCTGGCCCCCCGGCTACGCCTGGCTCCTCCACTGCGTGATCGGAGACGGGTCCGACGCGGACCTCACGACCTTCCGGGCGATCCAGGTCGCTGCGTCCTCGGCCATTGGCATCACCACGATGCTCTTCGCGTGGCGACTCTTCTCGTCCCGCGCGGCGGCAGTCGCGGGCCTGCTCTGGAGCGTGCATCTGCCACTCGCGGCGTTCACTCACCTCCTCTGGAGCGAGACCGTCTTCCTCGCGCTCTTCCTCCCGGCACTGTGGCACGTGCTCGCCGCTCTCGACCGTAGCGCGGAGGGGGATGAGAGGAGAGCGGCGACGCGTCTCCTCGTCGCGGGCCTGCTGCTGGGAGGCGCGCTGCATCTCAAGGAGGCCCCGCTCTTCCTCATGGTCCCGCTGGCGCTGCTGTTGGCCTGGCGCGCGAGACCGATGGGCCCGGCGGCCACGCTGCGTCTCGCGACGCTCCTGCCGCTCGCGGCGCTCGTGACCCTCCTGCCCTGGACCGCTCGGAATCACGAGGTGTACGGCCGGGTGGCTCTCAGCGGATCGACCCTCGGGGAGAACGTCTATCAGGGCTTGAACGCTCACTACGTGAACTTCGACATGGTTCCGCTGGCGCGGGAGAGGGGGAGACGCGGGCTCCAGCCCCTCGCAGAGATCGAACGACGCGCATTCACCGCTCCACCCACCGCGGAGAACGGAGCTCCGGACCCGGGATGGGTGAGAGCCGCAACGACGTTTCATCCGATCGAGCGACAGAGCGAGAACCTCCGGAGGGGCATCGAGTGGAGCGTCGACCACCCCGGATGGCTCGCCCGCACACGTCTCAAGAAGTGGAGCGATCTGGTCACACCGTTCTCGTTCTTCGTTCGCCACCAGGCTCTCGGCCACTACGCGCCCGAGAGCGGCCTCGGCGGCGCTTTGAGGCGGCCGCTGGTGATCTGGTCGCTGCTCTCCTCCGTCATCGTCCTCCTGGGGGCCGCGCTCGGCGGCGCGCTGTCCGTCGGCGCCGGTCACGGGCGCGCTCTGCTCGCGGTGACGATCGGCTACGTCTTCTCCGCGGCGCTGCTCGTGTCGATGTCTCGCTTCCGCGTGCCGATCGAGCCTCTCCTGATCGTCCTCTGCGCCGGGTTCCTGACCCACGGGGTCGCTCACCGCTCGATCCCTCGCTTCCTCTTCGGCGGCGCCGCCGTGATCGCACTCGGCGCGCTCTGGTGGATCAGCTGGCCGGAGACACGGGCCGCCGCCGCGATGGCCCTCGAGGTGACACGATGAGCGCCTGGAGACCGCACATCCTCCTGCTCGCGATCGCGGGGGCCGTGATCGTCCGGGCGGCCGCCACGCACGTCTCGACGGAAGAGGCCATGCGCGTGGCCTTCGACGACGAGGCGGACGCGCGAGCCAGGATCGAGTCGGCCCATGTCGCAGCGTGCCGCGCCACCGCGCGCTCCGCACGCCTCGGCGAGGACCTCGCGCGCGCGTTCCTCGAGGCGGAGGACGAACTTCTTCGAGAGGCTGCCGTGACGATCGACCTCTGCCGTCACGCTCTGGAACGGCGCGGCGATCGAGACGAGCGGACGCCGCCGATCCAGGAGGCCTACGTCTACAGCCCGCTGGGCCCGGACGGAATGACGCCCCATCGGCTCCGGGCGCTGGTCCTGCACCGCCGCAAGGTGGGAGGAAAAGCCGTGGGAGGGATCGGACGGATCTCCAGCACCGAGGCGGACTGGTTCCTGCGTACCCTTCGGGGTGCCGCACTCCCACCCACGCAGCAGATGACAGCGTACTTCCAGAGCCGGAACATCCCGTCCCGGCTCGTACGGCCCCGAGGCCGCTGACACATGGCGATCCAGAACGACAGCCACACGAGGAGCACCGCACCCGAGGCGATGTGGAGACGCCGCATCGCTGCGTACCCCCTCGCGCTCCTGACCGCGCTCCTCTCCGGCTGCGGCGGCGAGTCCACCTCGGACAGGATGAACGTCCTGCTCATCACGCTGGACACGACGCGCCCCGACCGTATGAGCTGCTACGGCGGGCGCCCTGGACTGACCCCGACCATCGACGCGTTCGCCGGTGCGGGCGTACGCTTCGAGCGGGCCATCTCGACGGCGGGCATCACGCCGATGTCGCACTCGTCCATCCTCACCGGGCTCAACAACTACGCGCACGGAATGCGCGTGTTCTACAGCCCCGAGGTGAGCCACCGCCTCAAGGACGTGGTCGACACCCTGCCGGAGGTCCTGCAGCCCCTCGGCTATCGGACGGCCGCGCGCGTGAGCGCCTACCCCGTCTCCGCGGCCTACGGCCTCGACCAGGGGTTCGCTGACTTCGAGTCCGGGGTGAATCTCGACGAACTCAACCTCGAGCGCCAGCAGCGCCACAGCACCTCCTGGGACACCGGCGGCCGGACCAAGACGCAGCGCCGCGGCGACCTGACCACCTCGAGCGCGCTGCAGTGGCTCGACGCGAACGGCAAGGACGGTCCCTGGTGCATGTGGGTTCACATGTTCGACGTCCACGACTACTCGCTCGTCCCTCCGGACGAGTTCATGGAGCGCTTCGGACTGCCGGAGTACCCGTCGCCGGGGCAACGCCTCGGACTGGAGGCGCGGCTCGACTGGCGCGAGCTGATCTACGACCCCGAGCTCGCGTTCATGGACGCACAGATCGCCCGGCTCAGGACGTGGCTCGAGGAGAACGCGCAGCTCGACAACACCGTGGTCGTCATCACCGCGGATCACGGTCAAGGCCTCCGGGACGGGCACGACCGTCACGGCTGGATGAAGCACAGGCTCCTCTACGACTGGTGCGTACGGGTCCCGCTGATCGTCTACGTGCCTGGCTTCACCCCGGGCCAGCCGGTGGTCGAGGAGCAGGTGAGGACGATCGACGTCCTCCCCACCATCGCCGAGGCCGTCGAAGCGCCCCTCCGGAGCCTCGTCGAGGGCTCCTCCCTCGTCCCGCTCATGCGCGGTGAGGCCGAGGACGAGCCGCGTGTCGCCTACGCCGACGCGCTCAACGGATACGACCAGCACTCCCCGCCCGCTGCCGCGCTCCCGCCGCACCAGAAGGACAACCTCTTCATGGCCTGTGACGGAAGGTGGAAACTCATCCATCACGAGCGCAACCCCGAGCACTCACAGCTCTACGACCTCTTGAAGGACCCGCTCGAGGTCCAGAACCTCTACTCCTCCGACCACCCGCGCGTCGCGCCGCTGCTGGCGTTCCTGGAGGACCGGCGCGCGATGGCCGTCGAAGCCCCCGGGAGCGGCGCCACGGCACCCAACGTCGCAGCACTCAATGCGCTCGGATACGGCGGCGGTGACGAGGAGCAAGAGGACACCAACGAAGAGACGGCACCGAAGTGACCTCACGCCGACCCGACCCTCTGAGCCGCTCGATCGGGGCCGCGCTCGCTGGCTGCGCCCTGGGAATCGCCCTCGTGGCCTGCGGCAGGGGACCGGACGCCGAGGCGCCGTCCGTCTCCGCGACCGAGACCCCCTCATCGAGATCCGGGGCCAGCGACCCACTGTCGTCCGGCGGTGTCCTCGAGGTCGTGTCCCCCCAGGATCCCGAGCGTCCCTTCTTCCACGATTTCGGGGAGATGGACTTCGGCGCCGAGGTGAAGTGGACGGTCACCCTCCGCAACACCGGCAGCGAGCCGCTCGACATCCAGCGCGCCCAGCCCGCGTGCGGCTGCACCCGCCTGGTCTCCTTCGAGGTGGCCGGTCCGGAGGGCGGGCCCTCCGCATCCTATTCGAACTTCAAGGCGCGCCCGATCTGCTCCGTCCCGGCGGGCGGAAGCCTGAAGATGCGCCTCGATATCCTCTCGAAGCACTCGAAGCCCAACCTCTCGAAGCTCGCTCTCGTCCGGCTCAGCACCAATTCGAGCATCGATCCATTCCACACCTTCGAGCTGCGCTTCCTCGGTCTCAAGCCCTTCATCGTCGCGCCGGACAGCCTCACCCTCCACAGGGTCCCCGTCAGCCACGGCGCCGCTGCGTCGTGCCGCGTCCAGGTGGTCAAACCAGGCCTCCCTGGCCTGGTCCACCGGATCGTGAGCGCGCCGGAGGGGATCGAGGCGCGACTCGACGCGCTGCCCTTCGCCGGCGAGACCGTCTGGACGGTCACGGCGACGATCCCGCCCCTCTCCGCCATGGGAACCATACGGGGGGACATCGTGCTCGCGGTCTCCGACGAGAACGGCGAAGGGGACGCGGGGCGCGTCACGGTTCCCGTGAACGCGCGCGTGGGCCCTGACGCCTTCCTGGATCCCGGGATGTTCACGTTCGGCGCCGTGAAGCCGGGCGAGACGAGGCTCCGCCAGGCCCAGCTCGTCGGGCTGGTGCCCGGCGCCAAGCTCGAGATCCTGGGAGCGCGCCTCGAGAATGCCAGCTCGGACGCTTTCCGCGTGTCCTCTCGCGCCGCGGGTCCGGCCGAGGGAGGCCAGCTCGACGACGCTGGCCGCAGCGACCGCTGGATCATCGACCTGCAGCTCACATCCGATCACCCCGAGGGCTACCTGACCGGCGAAGTCGTGTTGACCCTCGCCGAGCCGATCGGCGGCGGTTCGGGCGAGATGGGCACCGAGCTCCGCGCACGGATCAGCGGCCTCGTCAGGCCCTGAGACGGACCGGCCCCGCCGGCACGACCGCGGCCCCCCTGTCGAGGCCGACTTCGGACCGCTCGAGTCGCGGACGCGGCGGATCCGCGCTGATCATGACGGTGAGCCAGCCGGGCCCTACTTTCGCAGCGCGGCGCCGCGCTGCTCCAGCACTCGCTCGAGCCGCCCCAGGAATTTCTGAGCGTCCTTGTCGGTGAGCGTCTTGTTCACCGACTGCAAGGTCACGTGGTACGCGAGGGACTTCCTGCCCTCCCCCAGCGCCTCGCCCCTGAACACGTCGAAGAGCTCGATGTCCACTGCGGCGCCCTTGGCCGCCTGATCGATCGCGGCGTGGAGCTCTGCAGCGGGCAGCTCGGCGGGAGCTTCACAGGCCACGTCGACCTTCACGCTGGGGTACTTCGCGAGCGGGCTGTACGCCGCGGCCGCGGGAGGAGCGGCGAGCAGAGCGTCGAGATCGATGACCGCGACGGCGACGTCGGAGTCCAACTCCCCCGACAGGCCGAAGGCCACGCGCACCTCGGGGTCGAGGTCGCTCACGAATCCGGCCGGGGCGCCGTCCTCGGACCAGCGTCCGGTGAGCTGCTTCTTCGGATGGCTGAGCGCGGCCGGCGCAGCGTCGGCGGACCAGCACGGCGCCGGGACGCCCGCGGCCGCGATGGCGTCGTCGACCACGGCGCGCAGGTGGAACAGCGCGCCGGCGTCGAAGCGCGCGCCCTCCGCCGGACGGGGCCGCGCGAGCGCGAGGGCCAGCTGGTGGACCTCACGAGGCGCACCATCCTCGCCCGCATCCTCCGGCCGGTAACCTTTGCCGATCTCGTAGATCTGCACCTCGGCGCGCTGGCGACGAGCAGGCTCGAGCAGCGCGAGGAGCGAGGGGAGGACGTCCCGGCGGATCCGGGCCTGGTCCGGGGCGACGGGGTTCCGCGCCGCCACGAACGCGCCATCGGCGCCCTTGGCCGCGGCGACCGTGGCGTCGGCCTGGAACGAGTAGCTGATCACCTGGTGGAAGCCGGAGGCGCCGCTCAGGCGATCCTCGAGCGCGCGAACCAGAGCGCGGCGAGGCTCGAAGGGGGGCGGCTCGATGGCGGCCACGAGCGGCGCTTCGGGGACGCTGCCGTAGCGATGGATACGACCGATCTCCTCGACGAGATCGCGCTCGATCTCCAGGTCCTTGGTCGCTCGCGCGGACGGAATCGCCACGTCGAAGCCACCGCTCGCCGCGGTGGGCGTCAACTCGAGGCGCCCGAGGATGCCCTCGATCACCGCGTCGTCGAGATCCACGCCGAGGTCGCGTCGCACGACGTCGGTGCGCACGTGGATCGAGGTGGCCGGATCCGACCACTCGCCCGCGTCGGAGAGCACCAGGGGGAACGTGACGTCCGGCTGGAGCTCCTGGAGCAGACGCGCGAAGTGCGCCGCTGCCAGCGCGGGCAACGTCGGGTCGAGCGTCTTCTCGAAGCGCGACGACGAATCGGTGCGCAAGGCGAGCCGCGACGAGGTCCGGCGCACAGTCGTCGGGTCGAAGGTGGCGCACTCCAGGAGGAGCTGGCCGGTCGAGGCCTGCACCTTGGATCCCTCGCCGCCCATGATGCCGGCGAGGGCGACCGCCGCGTCGCCGGACGTGATGAGCAGGTCGGTCTCCTCCAGCCTGCGAGCCTCGCCGTCCAGGGTGGTCATCGACTCGCCGGCCTTCGCCTTGCGCACCACGATGCCACCCTCGTCGAGGGCGCCCCGATCGAAGGCGTGGTTGGGCTGCCCGAGGTCCAGCATGACGAAGTTGGAGAGATCGACGAGGAGGTCGATCGGGCGCTGCCCGACCGCGAGCAGGAGCGCACGCATCCAGTCGGGCGCCATGCCGTTCCGCGCGCCGTCGATGGCGAGGCCGAGGTAGCGAGTGCACGCCGCGTCCTCGACTGCGACGGGGAAGGGCGCGCCTCCGCCGAGGGCGGGAAGGCTCAGGTCGAGTGGCTTCAGCTCGCGCTCGAAGATCGCCGCGACCTCGCGAGCGATCCCCCGATGGCCCCAAAGGTCCGGACGGTGCGTGAGGGACTTGTTGTCGATCTCGATGACCCAGTCGGCCATGTCGAGAGCCTCTGCGAGCGGAGCGCCGATCGGCGCCGGCGCGCCGTCGCTCTCGGGGAGCACCCAGATCCCGTCGTGCTCGTCCCCGAGGTCCAGCTCGCGAACCGAGCAGATCATCCCGAAGGACTCGACGCCGCGTATCTTCGACTTCTTGATCTTGAAGTCGCCCGGGAGGACGGTGCCCACGGTGGCCACCGCGACGCGCTGGCCCGGCCCGACGTTCGGAGCGCCGCAGACGATCTGCAGCGGCTCTCCCGCGCCGACGTCCACCTTGCAGACCCCGAGCTTGTCGGCGTCCGGGTGCTGCTCACGCTCGAGCACGTGCCCCACCGTCACCTTCGAGAGGTGGGGCGCGAAGGGCTCCAGGCCCTCCACCTCGCAGGTGGAGAGCGTGAGGTTGTCGGCCAGCTCCTCCGGGGTGATCCCGTCGAGGTCCACGTGGCGGGCCAGCCACTTCATCGAGACGAACATGGATCGATCTGCGCTCGGCTAGGGTGGAATCAGAACTGGGAGAGGAAGCGCATGTCGCCGCCGAGGAGGTGGCGAACGTCGTCGATGCCGTAGCGCAGCATGACGAGGCGCGAGAGGCCGAGTCCGAAGGCGAAGCCGCCCCACTCCTCGGGGTCGAGGCCGCCGGCCTCGAGGACGTTCGGGTGAACGAGCCCGCAGGGCAAGAGCTCGATCCAGGTCGTCTGCTTGCAGACGCTGCAGCCGTCCTCGCAGAACGGACAGCGCGCATCGAGCTCGAAGCCCGGCTCGACGAAGGGGAAGTACCCCGGGCGCAGCCGCACCTCGATGTCCTTCTTGAAGATGCCCCGGAGAAGGGTCTTCATGGCGCCGATCAGGTGCCCCACCGAGACGTCCTTGTCGATGACGAGGCCCTCCATCTGGTGGAAGGTGTGCTCGTGGCTCGCGTCGGTGGTCTCCTGACGGAAGACCTTGCCCGGCACGATGGCGCGGAAAGGCGGCTCCAGGCGCTCCATGGCGCGCACCTGCACCGGGCTCGTGTGCGTACGGAGCAGCAGCGTGGCCTTCGAACCCGGCGAGTCGCAGTAGAAGGTGTCCTGGGTGTCCCGCGCCGGGTGGTCGGCGGGGATGTTCAGCTTCTCGAAGTTGTACTCGTCGAGCTCCACCTCGGGCCCGTCCAGCACGCGGTAGCCCATCGACGTGAACAGATCCTCGAGCTCGCGCGTCACTCGCGTCACCGGGTGAAGCGTGCCCCGGTGCAGGCGCGGCGGCGGCAAGGTCGAATCGAAGCCGTCTGCCTCGCGCTCGGCGTCGAGCGCGGCGTCCGCGAGCTCCGCTTCTCGCGTGGCGACGGCCTCAAGGACCGCGGTCTTCAGACGGTTCGCGCTCTGCCCTGCGTCCCTGCGCTCCTCCGGCGGCAGCGTCGGGATGGCGGCGAGCATCGAAGCGACGACGCCGTCCTTCCCCGTGAACTCGCGCTCGATCGCGCGCAGGTCCTCGGTGCTGGCGGCGGATGCGATCCGGGTCTGCGCGTCCTCGAGACGCGCGTCGATTCCCTGGGTCATCGGAGGGGGGGGACGAAGGAGAGATCTGGTGTGCTGGAGAACGACAGAAGCCGCCTCGGACGGGGCCATGATGGCCCGGCCGGAGGCGGCTTCCGAACGCGAACTCGATTCGCTCAGGCGCGAGCCGCCTTCGCTTCCTCGATGAGAGCGTCGAAGCCCGCCGGGTCGTGGATGGCGATCTCCGAGAGCTGCTTGCGGTTGAGCTCCACGCCGGCGCCCTTGAGGCCGGCGATGAACTGGCTGTAGGTCATCCCGCGCATCCGCGCCGCGGCGTTGATCCGCACGATCCAGAGGCGGCGGAACTGGCGCTTCTTCTGACGCCGGTCCCGGTAGCTGTACGCCCATGCGCGGACGACGCTCTCCCGGACGGTGCGCCACAGCTTGCTGCGGCCGCCGCGATAGCCCTTGGCCTGCTTGAACCAGCGGACCTTCTTCTGGTGGCGCGGAGCGCCGTAGGTCACTCGTACCATCGGTCAGGAGCCTCCCATCATGCGCTTGAGGAGGTAGGCCCACTTGCCCTCGACGATGATGGGCGAGCGCTTGTTGCGCTTGGCCTTGGCATCCTTGATGGCGTGCTGGTGACCGCGCTTGGGGCGAGAGCACTTCAGCTTGCCCGACTTGGTCATGCGGAACCGCTTCTTGACGGCTCCCTTCGATTTCATCTTCGGCACTTCGTCGTCCTCGGTCGTGGGAGGCGGGGCCACCCGGTCGCGAAACCCAGCTCGTCGGCGGTACCACGCCACTCGCAGGGGCCGATGGGCGGGGGCCGTGGGCTCCCTGGATCCATCGAACTTGGGGGCGCAGAGGATAGCGGCGGGTGCGGCGAAGGGCGACCCGGTCGCCAGGAATCGCCCCCTGAGCCCGTCCCGTTGGAGATGAGCCGCAGCGAAGCCGCGCCAGGAGGTCTCCCGCGGCCGGCGGGATCGCGTCGCCCTGGCCGGGCAGGACCCATCCCCGGGCGCTCCGGGAGAGGCGGCCCCCCGGCTCTGGAGTCCCGGAGGCGGTTCCGCAGGGGCCCGGACCCTGGCGGGGGATCGACTGATCAGGCCTCGATCGATGACCCCCCGGACCCCGCGCGCCGGCCTCCAGGAGCCTCACCGCGGCTAAGCTCATCGTCCGCTTTCGCCCCCCATCCCCCCCCGACTCGACGTGACCAAGCCCAGCACCGCGCGCGTGATCGCCCGCCTCGGCCTCGCCCCCCACCCCGAGGGCGGCCACTACCGCGAGACGTTCCGATCGGAGGCGAGGGTCCAGGCCGCCCACGGCGACCGCGCAGCGGTCACCTCGATCCTCTTCCTGCTGGAGGGAGGCGAGGAGAGCCGGTCACACAAGGTCCTCGGCGACGAGATCTGGCTCCACCACGGGGGGGACGACGTCGACCTGGTGATCGACGGACGCACGGTGCGGCTCGGGGCCGGCGAGGACGCCGAGCTGCAGGCCTTCGTCCCCGGCGGCGCGTGGCAGGCCGCGCGGGCCCACCAGGGGTCCGCCGGCTACGCGCTCGTCGGCTGCGTGGTCGCGCCCGGCTTCGAGTTCAGCGACTTCGAACTCGCGGAGGACTGAGGGTCAGGAGTGCACGCCGGGTGCCTCGGCGCCCATCCGCTCCACCCACTCGGTGTACGGGCCGGGGTAGACCGTGGGGACACCGCCGGTCAGATCCAGCACGTGGGTGGCGAGGCCCCGCAGGAAGGTGCGGTCGTGGCTGACGAAGATCATCGTCCCCTCGTACCTGGCCAGGGTCTCCACCAGCATCTCCTTCGTCACGAGGTCGAGGTGGTTGGTGGGCTCGTCGAGAACCAGGAAGTTGGGAGGCCGGAAGAGCATCTGCGCGAGGACGAGCCGCGACCGCTCTCCGCCGGAGAGCACGCCGATCGGCTTGTCGATGTCGTCTCCAGGGAAGTCGAAGGAGCCCAGGAGGTTCCTCTTCGACGGAGTGGTCGCGGTCGGGAAGGCTTCGTCGATCTGCTCCCACACCGACTTCTCGGGGTCGAGCACCTCCAGTGCGACCTGGGCGAAGTATCCCATCTGAAGGGAGGCCCCGAGCCGGACCTCGCCGCCGTCCGCCTCGATCTGCCCTGCGATCAGCTTGAGCAGCGTCGTCTTTCCCGCGCCATTCACCCCCATCACGCACCAGCGCTCTCCGCGCTTCACCTCGAAGTCGAGCCCGTCGTAGACGGCCCTGTCCCCGTATTTCTTCACGACCCCCTTGAGGGTCGCCACGTCGTTCCCCGAACGCGGCGCCTCCGGGAGCCGGAAGGGCACGAGGACCCTCTTCCTCGGAGGCTCGAGGCGCTCGATCTTGTCGAGCTTCTTCGCCCGTGACTGCACCTGCGCGGCCTTCGCCGCGTGCTTCTCGAAGCGCTCGATGAAGCGCTCCTCCTTCTTCAGCATCGCCTGCTGCCGCGCGAAGGCCGCGCCCTGCTGCTTGGCGCGAACCGCGCGCTGGCCGTCGTAGAAGTCGTAGTCACCGGAGTAACTCACCAGCTCCCCGCCGTCGATCTCGACGATCCGGGACACGACCCGGTTCATGAAGTCGCGATCGTGGCAGGTCATCAGCACGGTGGCCTCGACGCCGGCGAGGAACTGCTCGAGCCAGAGGATCGACTCGATGTCCAGGTGGTTGGTGGGCTCGTCCAGGAGCAGCACCTCGGGACGGCCGATGAGAACCCGCGCGATCGAGACGCGCATCCGCCAGCCGCCCGAGAGCGCGTCCATCGGCCCCTCCACCTGCTCCTCGGAGAAACCCAGCCCCGCGAGCACCTCGCGCGCCAGGGACTCGAGCTCGTACCCGCCGAGCTGCGCGTACTCGCCCTGGACCTCACCGAAGCGCTCGAGGATCGTGTCCATCCGATCCGCCTGCTCTGGATCGGCCATGGCCTCCTCGAGCGCCCCGACCTCACTGTGGAGCTCGCCCAGCCGGCCACTCCCGGCGATCGCCTCGTCGAGCACGCTCCCTCCGCCGCTCTCCGCGGCGTCCTGGCGGAAGTAGCCGATGGACATCTTCTTCGGCACGTTCACCGAGCCGCTGTCGGGCCCCTCCTCTCCGACGATGAGCCGGAACAGGGTCGACTTCCCTGCTCCGTTCGGTCCCACGAGGCCGACGCGCTCACCCGGGTCGAGCTGGAAGCTCGCGTCCGTGAGCAGGGCCTGACGGCCGAAGGACTTGGAGACGTTGCTGAGGGCGATCACGGCGCGCATGGTCCACGGCGAGCGCTCCGGAGGCAACCTCGCCCGGTCCGGGCGCGCGATCATGCCCCTCAGCGAGCGAGGGGCGCACCCGCCTCGGCAGGTGCGCCCCTCGCGTCGCGGTCGGGCGGCCGGCCTCTCAGCCCTTGCCGGTGCTCTTCTCCGCGGCCTTCTCCGCGGCGGCCTCCTTGCGGGCCTCGGCCATCGCAGCGTCGATCGCCGGGATGTAGGACATGGGCTTGGAGCGCACCTTGCGCATGCAGCCGGAGCAGCAGGTCTTCACCGCGCGGCCTGCGATCACGGCGGTCTTGGACTTCGCGTCGAGCTTGCGCTTCGGGTTCACGACGCAGCTCTCCATCGCGTAGTCCTTCTCGGCTTGCTCGAGGACCATCGCGTCGAGCTGTGCCGCGTACTTGGCGGGGTCCGCCTTCACCTTCGCGACGCACCGTCGGCAGCAGACGCGGAACAGCCGGTTGCCGACCATCACGTCGACCCCGGCGTCCTTGCCGCCCTTCGTGAGCGACTTACCGGCGACGAGGCATTTCCCGCTCGGGTAGATCGGCTTCTGCTGGGCGATGAGCTTCTCATCGACCTTGCCCAGGAACTTCCCCGGGTCCTTCTTCACGTAGTCGGCGCAGCCCTTGCAGCAGAACTTCAGCTCGCGACCCGCGAAGCGGACCGTCTGGGGCGTGCCCTTCACGTCGATCGGCCGGCCGGACGCGGCGCAGGTCTCCAGGGTGTAGGGCTCGCCAGCCCACTCCTGCGCCGACTCAGGGGACTTCTGGGCTGTGGGCGCGGACTTCGCGCCTTCCTGGGAGAATGCGAGGGCGGCGAGCGAAGCCGCAAGGAGGAGCGTGATGAGGAGACGCATGTTCGTGTCGTTGAAGAAGAGGATCCGGAGGTCGAGCGGGGCTCGCATCCGTTGTAGTGCAATCACGTCAGCCTGCAAGCGTCTAGACGCCAGGGTGGGCAAGTGATGGGCCAGCCCCGAGCCGGCCCGCGGTGGTCGCGCGCCGGCGCCGGCGCCGGGAGATCCGTCAACCCACCAGCTCGGGCACGACGTGGCCGTGGACGTCGGTGAGCCGGAAGCGGCGACCGAGGTGCTTGAAGGTGAGCCGTTCGTGGTCGACCCCGAGGAGGTGCATCCATGTCGCCTGCAGGTCGTGGACGTGGACGGCGCCGGGTGTGAAGTGGTGTTTGCTCGGATTCAGCGGCGCCCCGTCAGCGTCGACGATGTTGTAGCTCCAGTCGTCGGTCCGCCCGTACGTCGTCCCCGCGTTCACGCCCCCTCCGGCCATCCACATCGAGAAGCAGCGCGGGTGGTGGTCACGGCCGAAGTTCTCCCTGGTGAGCTGTCCCTGGCAGTACGCCGTCCTGCCGAACTCGCCGCCCCAGATCACCAGGGTGTCGTCCAGCATCCCCCGCGCCGCGAGATCCTCGACCAGCGCAGCGCTGGCCTGATCGGTCTCCTTGGCCTGGGCGCGGATCCCGCCAGGAAGATTGCCGTGGTGGTCCCAGCCCTGGTGATAGAGCTGTACGAAGCGAACCCCTCGCTCAGCGAGCCGTCGCGCGAGGACGCAGTTGGCCGCGAACGTGCCGGGTCTGCGCGCGTCCTCTCCGTAGCGCTCGAAGGTGGAGTCCGGCTCGGCGGACAGGTCGCTCACCTCGGGCACGCTCGTCTGCATCGCGTAGCCGAGCTCGTACTGGGCGATCCGCTGTTCGATGGCGGGATCGAGCTCCGCGACGCTCGCGTGGCGATCCAGAGCGGCCAGGGCGTCGAGGCCGCGCCGACGCCTCGCGCGCGTCGTGCCGTTCGGATCCGCCAGGTAGAGCACCTTGTCCTTGCCGGATCGCAGCGGGACCCCCTGATGGCGCGTGTCCAGGAAACCGTTGCCCCACAACCGGGCGTACAGCGGCTGACCTCCCTGGCCAGCGCTGACGAGCACCACGAAGCCGGGGAGGTCGTCACATTCCGAACCGAGGCCGTAGCTGATCCAGCTCCCGAACGAGGGGCGGCCAGCCTGCTCGGACCCGGTCTGCATGAACGTCGCGGCCGGATCGTGGTTGATCGCCTCCGTGAACGCGGAGCGGACGATGCAGAGTCGGTCCGCGATCCGCGCGGTGTGCGGGAGGACCTCGGAGAGCCACGCTCCCGACTGGCCGTGCTGGGCGAACTCGAAGGGTGAGCCCGCCAGCGGGAAGCGAGCCTGGTACGCGGACATACCGGTGAGTCGCTGCTCGCCTCGGACATCCAGCGGGAGCTCCTCACCGTGACGCTCGCGCAGAGCGGGCTTGGGGTCGAAGAGATCGATCTGAGAGGGGGCTCCCGACTGGAACAGGTAGATCACCCGCTTCGCCCTGGGTCGCTGAGAGACGACCGTCGCCTCCTGAGCGGCCAGGCCATCGCGTCCGAGGAGCGCTCCCAGCGCGAGCCCGCCGATGCCCAACGAGCTTCCGTGCAGGAAGCGACGGCGCGAGAGTTCGAACGGGTGTCGAGGCAGGGGGTCGGTCATCGCTTGTTCACCACGGCGTCGAGGTTGAGGATCGTCTGCACGACTGCCGTGAGCGACGCGAGCTCCACCGAGTCGGCGACCCCCGGCACGGAGTCCCCGACGCCCACGAGCGCCGTGGCCTCCTCCGGCGCCGCCTCGAAGGCGCTGCGCTCCGAAGCGAGGAGATCCTCCAGGATCCGCGCCTCGGTCTCGTCCGGCTCCCGGCCCGCGAGCCGGCGGAACGCAGCGGCGACGCGCTCCGCGTCGGCGGTCGACTCGCCCATGACCCGCTCGGCGAGCACGCGACTCGCCTCGACGAACTGCACGTCGTTCAGGAGCACGAGCCCCTGGAGAGGCGTGCTCGTCTGCTCACGTCGCGCGCACGACGCCTCGCGGGTGGGCGCATCGAGCACGAGCATGTTCGGCAGCGGCGCCGTCCGCTTCACGACCGAATACAACGAGCGACGGTAGAGCCCCTCGCCGACGCTCTGCCGGTAGGCGGGGCTCATCGAGTTGCTCTCACGCCAGAGCCCGGCCGGCTGATACGGGCTGACCGGTGGGCCGCCCACGCTTCCCTCGAGAAGCCCCGAGGCGAAGAGCACCGTGTCCCTCAGCATCTCGGCCGTCAGCCGCTGCTTCGGACCGCGAGCGAGGAGCGCGTTGTCCGGGTCCAGGTCCGCGGACGAGCCAGCGGAGTCCTGTCCGTAGGTCGCCGAGAGCGCGATCTCGCGGCAAAGCGCCTTCACGTCCCAGCCCGAGTCCACGAAACGCCGCGCGAGCCAGTCGAGGAGCTCGGGATGCGTCGGTCGGGCGCCCTGGAGTCCGAGGTCCCCTGCCGTCGCGACGAGCCCGCGGCCGAAGAACATCATCCAGAGACGATTGACGGCCACGCGCGCCGTGAGGGGGTGGTCGGGCGACACCAGCCAGCGGGCCAGGGCCAGTCGATCGGGCAGATCCGCGGGTGGACCGAGCGCCATCGGGGCCCGCCGCGGGACACGGTTGGCCTCGGTCCTCGGCGCGTCGTACTCACCCCGCTCGAGCACGTGAGCGAACGGTTCGGCCCAGGGGGCCTCGGCCATGACGGGGACCTCGAGCACCGGCGCGGTCGCCTGGAGAAGCGCACTGCGAGCTCCTGCGAGCGCCCGCCGCAAGCCGGTCAGCCGCTCCGAGCGATGCGCGAGATGCCTGGACGCCACCGCCCGCGCGTCGTCCCGGAGCAGTCCACCCTCGCCGAGCCCGTGCGCGGGGTCGAGCGCGCGGCCCACCCCGAAGGCGTCGAGGCAGCGGTCCCAGCGCCGCACCCGATGCACGACGCCGCCGGCGATCCCGACGCCGCGGAACCTCGCGCCGATCGAGAGCGCCTTGCCTCCGATCCCCGGAGGCTTGGTGAGCGCGTCCACGAGCTCTTCCTGCCCGGGCTCGCCGTCGACCCAGAGCTTCATCCCGTCGGCCCAGCCGCTCCCGTCCTGTGCGAAGACGAGCCGGACCGGACGGCCTGTGGGCACCCGCTCCTCGGACACGACCGCCGCGGCGTTGCCCGGCCAGAAGCGAACCTGACGCGCGCGCAGGTAGCCGTCCACGAGGCAGAGATCGAATCCGAAATATCCGACGTCCGTCCCGCCCGTGCGATGGACGAGGACACCGTCTCGCGTTCCCTCGGGCAGGGTCAAGGCCAGCTCGAGCGTGAACGGGTCGGTCGGACCCCAAGGGCCGATGTCGTCCACCTGGAGGCCGGCATCGCCGTCGAGAAGCACTCCACCCGGCGCATCGTCCGCGGGGGCGACGACCTGGAGGGCCCCGCCCACGACGGCGCGCGGCCCGTCCGCGGATCCGAAGCGGGTGCGGCCGTCGTCGAGCTGTTCTCCGGCCTCGAAGCGAAGATCGGCGACGGGGCCGAAGGGGCCGGGCTCCGACGGATCGGGCCCGAGCTGGCTCGCCGGCGCGCCCGGAGCGAGATCCGGGACCGGTTCGTCGAGCGCCGCCCGCAGAGCTTCTTCGGCCTCGCAAACCGCCGCGCGGAGGGACGCGAGGGTCGAAGCCTGCTCCATCGTCTCGAGCAGCAGCGAAGGCGTCGGGACACGCGACGAGTCGTGATACATCCCCCACTCGTCGATGCCCGAGAAATACGCATACAGACCGAAGAAGTCGGCCTGGGTGATCGGGTCGTACTTGTGGTCGTGGCAGCGCGCGCAGCCCAGCGTCAGTCCCATGAAGGCGGTACCGAGAGTCTCGACGCGGTCGACGATCGACTCGTGCCGGCGCTCCTCCTCGACGCTGCCGCCCTCGTTGGTCATTCGATGGAGGCGGTTGAAGGCGGTCGCGAGCCGCTCCTCGGCGCCGGCGTCGTCGAGCAGATCGCCCGCGAGCTGCTCGATCAGGAAGCGGTCGAAGGGCTTGTTCTGGTTGAACGCCGAGACGACCCAGTCGCGATACGGCCAGGTCGGGCTGAGCAGGTCCGCCTGATACCCGTAGGAGTCGGCGTAGCGCGCCACGTCGAGCCACGGAGTCGCCATCCGTTCGCCGAAGGACGGCGACGACAGGAGCCGATCCACCACCCGCGCACGCGCCTCCGGTGAGGGATCGGCGAGGAACGCATCCACCTGCTCGGGGGTCGGGGGGAGGCCGGTGAGATCGAAGGTCACGCGACGCAGCCAGCGGGCAGGCGCGGCTGCTGGCGCGCAGGAGAGGCCCGTGGCGTCGCGGCTCGCGGCCACGAAGCGGTCGATGTCCGAAAGGGCCCAGGGACCACTCACTTCCGGAACCGCGACCGAGGCCGGGAGGGGGTCGAACGCCCTGTGCCGGCCGTAGGGGGCCCCCGCAGCCACCCAGCGCAGGAGGAGTTCGCGCTCCTCGGCCTCGAGCTCGTGCTTCGCTTCCGGAGGCGGCATACGGAAGAGAGGGTCCTCGTCGAGGATGCGATCGCCGAGCTCCGACGAGCCATCCGGCGCCCGATCGAGGACTCCACTCTCACGAGCCTCGAGCTCGCGATCGAGCCGCAGGCCGCCGCGCCTCGAGGAGTGATCGGGACCGTGACAGGTGAAGCACTTGTCAGAGAGGATCGGCAGGATCTCGCGCGAGAAGTCCGGCCCCGAAGCGACTCCCTCCGTATCGGGTGCCGGCACGCCCGCGGCGGAAACCGAGGCCAACGAGAGGGACAGCGCGAGCTGCGCGATGGGAGCGTGAAGACGGCCGAGCACGCCCAACAGGTTAGCGGAGCGGCGCGGGCGTCGCGCGGCCTCGCCTCCACCAGCGCATGGGCGTCGCAGATCGCGGAACGCCGCAGCCGCCGCGGAGCCGCGGGAGATGCGCGCGGGCGGCGCGAGGATCACCCTGCGCCGCCCGCGTCACTTCGTCGTGTCGTCGCTCTAGGCGTCCGGGGTCGGGACGTCCTCGCCCCGCTCGCGTGCGATCTCGGCCTCACGGGCGATGCGGTCCCGCTCCTTGGCCGCTGCTTTGCGCTGGGCGACCGGGAGCGGACTCAGGAGCATGGTCATGCGCCGGCCCTGGAGGCGAGCCTGCATCTCGACCTTGGACATGTCCTTGAGGTCCTCGGCCACCTGCTTCATGACGGTGTATCCGTGCTCCGGGTGCGCCATCTGGCGCCCCTTGAAGAGACAGACCACGAGGACCTTGTGGCCTTCGTCGAGGAACTTCCGCCCGTCCTCGAGTCGGTACGAGAGGTCGTGCGTGGAGATCGCGGGCCTCACCCGGAGCTCCTTCATGCCCGACTTCGACTTGGCGCTGCCCTTGTCGCGCTTGTTCTTCTTCGACTGCTCGTAGTTGAACTTGCCCCAGTCGAGGATCTTGCAGACCGGAGGGCGAGCAGTCGGAGCGACCTCGACGAGGTCGAGGCCCGCGGTCTGGGCCCTCTGCAGGGCGTCCTTGGTGGCGACGACGCCAGCCTGATCGCCGTTCTCGTCGATGAGCCTGACCTCGGGGACGCGAATGCGTCGGTTGCGTCGGAAGTTCTGGGTGGCCAAGTAGGTGCCTCTACGGGTTTCGGGTGGCGGTGGCACGCGACGGTCGCGCGTCGATTCCGCCGAAGCGAGAGCCTGACCATAGGCCCCACCGGGCGAACGGGCCAGACCCCCTCGAAGGGTTCGGATTCAGGATCGGATCAAGCGCCTTCCCCGTCCCTGGGGGCCGGGAGGTCGGCATGGGCGATGAAGAGCTCCTTCATCTGGTGCCCGGCGACGCTCGAGGGGGCATCGCACATGAGGTCGGACGCGGTGGATGTCTTGGGGAAGGCCACGACGTCGCGGATCGACTCCATTCCCAGGGTCAGGGCCACGATGCGGTCGAGGCCGACCGCGAACCCGCCGTGGGGCGGCGCGCCGTAGGAGAGGGCCTCCAGGAGGAATCCGAACTTCTGGCGCTGCTCCTCCGGGCCGAGGCCCAGGAGTTCGAAGACCCTGGTCTGGGTGTCCTCCCGGTGGATCCGGATCGACCCCGAGCCGAGCTCCCATCCGTTCATCACCAGGTCGTAGGCCCGGGACTCCATGTCTCCCGGATCGCCGGACATGTTCCAGTCCGCCGGGGCGGTGAAGGGGTGATGCAGGGAGACCCAGCGCGGATCCGAGCCGTCGTTCGGCTCCGCGTCCCACTCGAACATCGGGAAGCGGGTCACCCAGAGGAAGTTCCAGGGTCCGGTGGAGCCCGCCGCAGCGCCGTCGGTCTCGGGGACCATCCCGAGCTCTTTCCCGACGTGCAACCTGAGCGCACCGAGAGCCTTCCAGACGACGTCCTGATCCCCGGCGACGAAGGCGCACATGTCACCCTCGCTCGCCCCCATCACCTCACGCAGCTTCGCGCCGCTCTCGTCCTGGCAGAACTTGACGATCGAGCCGCCCGCGCCGCCCTCGACGCCCGGCTTCCACCAGGCGAGACCGCCGGCGCCGTAGGTCTTGACGACCTCCTCGAGCTTCTTGACGTTGCCACGGCTGATGGCCTCGCCGCCGCCGGGGATCGTGATCCCCATGACGCGGCCGCCGCCCTCGATGATCTTCTGGAAGACGCCGAAGCCGGAGTGCGGGACCCAGGGGGCCGCGTCGATCAGCTCCATGCCGAAGCGAGTGTCCGGCTTGTCCGAGCCGTAGCGCTCCATGGCCTCGTGCCAGGTGAGCCGCGGGAACGGGACCGGCAGCTCGACGCCCATGGCCTCGCGGAAGGTGTCCTGCAGGATCCCCTCCCAGGCCGAGAAGACGTCCTCCTCCTCGACGAAGGACATCTCCATGTCGAGCTGGGTGAACTCCGGCTGACGATCGGCGCGCAGGTCCTCGTCGCGAAAGCAGCGAGCCACCTGGAAGTAGCGGTCCATGCCCGCCACCATCAGGATCTGCTTGAAGATCTGCGGGCTCTGCGGGAGGGCGTAGAACTCGCCGGGGTGAACGCGACTCGGCACGAGGTAGTCCCGCGCGCCCTCGGGCGTCGCCTTGGTCAGGATCGGCGTCTCGACCTCGGCGAACTCCCGCGCGAGGAACGCGCTGCGCATCGCGCCGATGAAGCGGCTGCGGTGCATCAGGCCGCGCTGCATGTCCGGACGGCGGATATCGAGGTAGCGATAGCGCAGGCGCAGCTCGACCGCGGTGTCCGACCCCTCCTCGATCTCGAAGGGCGGGGTCTTCGAAGAGCTGAGCTTCTCCACCGAGGAAGCACGCACCTCGATGAGACCCGTGGGCATCTTCTCGTTCGGCGCCTCGCGCCGCGCGACCTCACCGACGATCGACACGCAGTCCTCACGGGAGAGCTTCGCCGAGGCTTCCAGGTCCTCGGGGAGGATGACCTGGGTCAGGCCGTAGCGGTCGCGCAGGTCCACGAAGTAGATCCCGCCGAGATTGCGCCGCGACGCGACCCATCCGTTCAGGACCACCTGCTGGCCGGCGTGCTCCTCACGGAGTTCGCCACACGTGTGGGTTCGACGCCAGTCGCCGCCGGATCCGCTCCCCTCGCCGCCCGCCATCAGCGGCGTTTCTCGGCGGCGCGGATGCGCATCATCGCCCTCATCAGAGAGCCGCGCGCACGCAGGACGTCGAGCTTCTCTCCGTCGGCCGACTCGAACTGCTCGAGCCGCTGGCGGGCACGCTCGGCCGCGCGCTGCGCGCGCTCGACGTCGATCTCCGAGAGGGGCTCGGACACGTCCGTGACGATGCGGACCGTGTTCCCGCGCACCTCGGCGAAGCCGCCGGACACGAACATGTCCTCCTCGGCGCCCGCGAAGCTGAGCTGGCCCACGCCGATGGCCGCGACCATCGGAGCGTGGTCTTTCAGGATCCCGACGCTGCCGTCGAGCGTCGGGACGGTGACCGAGTCCGCCGTCGTGTCCAGCAGGACGCGATCAGGCGTGATCACTCGCAGGGTCAGGGCGCCGGCCATGGGTCGTTACCTCGATGGAGAGGGCGATCAGCCCTCGGACTTCATCTGGGCGGCCTTCTCGACCGCGGCCTCGATGCTCGCGACCATGTAGAAGGCGTCCTCGGGGAGCTCGTCGTGCTTGCCGTCGAGGATCTCACGGAACGAGCGGACGGTGTCCTCGCGCGGGACGAAGACGCCCGGCATGCCCGTGAACTGCTCGGCCACGAAGAAGGGCTGAGCGAGGAACTTCTGGATCCGGCGTGCGCGGCTCACGACCAGCTTGTCGTCGTCGGAGAGCTCCTCCACGCCGAGGATCGCGATGATGTCTCGGAGGTCCGCGTAGCGCTGAAGGGTCTGCTGCACCTCACGGGCGGTGCCGTAGTGCTCCTCGCCGACCACCTGCGGGTCGAGCATCCGAGACGTCGACTTGAGAGGGTCGACCGCCGGGTAGATGCCGAGCTCGGAGATGGCGCGGTCCAGGATGATCGTCGAATCCAGGTGGGCGAAGGTGGCCACCGGCGCGGGGTCCGTGATGTCGTCCGCGGGGACGTAGACGGCCTGCATCGAGGTCACCGACCCGTCCTTGGTCGTCGTGATGCGCTCCTGCAGGGCGCCCATCTCGGACGCCATGGTGGGCTGGTAGCCCACCGCGGAGGGCATACGACCCAGGAGCGCGGAGACCTCGGAGCCCGCCTGGACGAAGCGGAAGATGTTGTCCACGAAGAGGAGCACGTCCTGGCCCTTCTCCTCGCGGAAGTACTCCGCCATGGTCAGCCCGGTGAGCGCGACGCGCAGGCGGGCGCCCGGCGGCTCGTTCATCTGACCGAACACGAGAACGGCGTTGTCGATCACGGACGCCTCGCCGCCGTCCGGCAGGCTGTACTTGGCCTCCGACATCTCGAGCCAGAGGTCGTTGCCTTCGCGCGTGCGTTCGCCGACGCCGGCGAAGACGCTGAAGCCGCCCTTCTCGACCGCGGTGATCCGGATGAGCTCCTGGATGAGGACCGTCTTCCCGACGCCCGCCCCGCCGAAGAGGCCGATCTTGCCGCCCTTCGCGAAGGGGCAGAGCAGGTCGACGACCTTGATCCCGGTCTCGAAGATCTCGGAGACCGCCTCCTGCTCGTCGAACTTCGGCGCCTCGCGGTGGATCGGCCACTCCGTTCCCGCCTCGAGATCGCCGCGCGCGACGGTGTCGAGAGGCGTTCCGAGGAGGTTGAAGATCCGCCCCTTGGTGCGCTCGCCGACGGGCACCGAGATCGGTGCGCCGGTGTCGATCGCGTCCATGCCCCGGCGGCAGCCGTCGGTGGACGCCATCGCGACGCAGCGGACGACGTCGTCACCGAGGTGCTGGGCGACTTCGAGGGTGAGATCGATGCTGGCGGCTTCGTCCTTGACCTCGATCGAGTTGTAGATCGCGGGAAGATGGCCGGCGGGGAACCGGACGTCGACGACCGGGCCGAAGATCTGGGAGATCGCGCCCTTGACGCCAGTGGTGGGAGCTGCGCTGCTCATGGGAGTCGGTGAGACGGAGGGTGGAGTGGTGTTCGGTGGGGTGTCGCGCTGGGATCGTTCGTCAGCGCGGCGTCACTTGACGGCTTCGGAGCCGCCGACGATGTCGAGGAGCTCCTTGGTGATGCCTTCCTGGCGCTTGCGGTTGTAGATGCCCTTGAGCTCCTTCTGCATGTCGGAGGCGGCATCGGTCGCGTTCTTCATCGCGAACCGGCGGCTCGCGTATTCGCTGGTCAGCGCTTCGAGGAGCCCGTTGTAGATGCGGGTCTCCAGGTAGCGCGGGACGAGAGCCTCGAAGATGGACTCGGCGTCCGGCTCCATGATCGCGTTGGACCCGTCATCGTCAGCGCCACCGAGGGACTCGGGGGTGAGCGGCAGGAACGGAGCGATCTGCGGGACGTACTTCACCATCGACTCGAAGGCCGTGAAGGCGATGTGCACGTCGCGGTACTCCCCGGAGGTGAAGGCGTCCACCAGCATGCGGCCCGTCAGGGCGGCGTTGCGGTAGTCGATCTCCTCCATCGGCGGGTCGGTGATGAATTGCTTGACGCTGTAGCCTCGCTTCGTGAGGTACTGGGCCCCCTTGCGGCCGTAGACGAAGAAGTCCGTGGTGTCCGCCCTGCCGCCGCTGGCCATCCACTCCTCGACGCTTCGGAAGAGGTTGGTGTTGTACGCGCCACAGAGACCACGATCGGACGAGATGAGGAGCACGAGGGTCCGGTCGCCGGCCCCCACGTTGAAGAGCGGCTCGTCCGCGACGGTGTCACCCAGCATGGACGAGAGGCGAGCCACCAGACCAGCGATCTCCTGGCTGTACGGTCGCGAGGCGACCGCACGATCCTGGAAGCGACGGAGCTTGGTCGAGGCGACCATCTCCATCGCGCGTGTGATCTGCTTGATGTTGCCGACGGACTTGATCCGAAGGCGCAGTTCCTTGATGCCGGCCATGTTGGTTCAGGAGGGGGCGAGGCCAGTCCTCAGGCGATCTGCGCCTTGACGGCCGTGGCGGCCTCGTCGAGCAGCGCCTTGACCTCGGCCGGGATGTCCTTCTTCGCGTCGCGAATCGCCTGGGCGGCGTCCGGGTGCGTGTCGTGCATGTAGGCGAGGAACTGCTGCTCGAACTCGGCGATCTTCGCGACCGGGATCTCGTCGAGGGCGCCCGAGGTGCCCGCGTAGATGATCATGACCTGGTCGGCCACCTCGACGGGCTGGTACTGGCCCTGCTTGAGGATCTCGACCAGTCGCTCACCGCGGGTCAGCTTCCGCTGGGTCGCGGCGTCGAGGTCGGAGCCGAACTGGGCGAAGGCCTGCAGCTCGCGATACTGAGCGAGGTCGAGGCGAAGCGAACCCGCGGTCTTCTTCATGGGCGGGATCTGCGCCGAGCCGCCGACGCGTGAGACCGAGATTCCGGCGTTCACCGCCGGGCGGATGCCTGCGTTGAACAGGTTGCCCTCGAGGAAGATCTGGCCGTCGGTGATGGAGATGACGTTGGTCGGGATGTACGCCGAGACGTCGCCTTCCTGGGTCTCGACCACCGGGAGGGCCGTCAGCGAACCACCGCCCGCGACGTAGCGCGGGTTGATCTTCGGCGCCTCGTCCGAGAGCTTCGCCGCGCGCTCGAGGAGGCGGCTGTGCAGGTTGAACACGTCACCGGGGAACGCCTCGCGGCCGGGCGGGCGACGCAGGAGCAGCATGACCTGACGATAGGCGAGCGCCTGCTTGTACAGGTCGTCGTAGAAGATGACGACGTGGCGGCCCTCGTCACGGAAGCGCTCTCCCATGGCGCAGCCGGCGTAGCACGCCAGGTACTGCATGGACGCCTCGTCGATCGCGGAGGCGCTGACCACGATCGTGTACTTCATCGCGTCCTCCTGCTCGAGGCGGCGCACGATGTCGACGACGGTCGACTGCTTCTGGCCGACCGCGACGTAGATGCAGATGACCTGCTCGGGGTGGTCGGGGTCGCCGCCGCCCGTCGTCTTCTGCGAGAGGATCGTGTCGGTGAGCAGAGCGGTCTTGCCGGTCTGGCGGTCGCCGATGATGAGCTCACGCTGGCCGCGGCCGATCGGGATCATGGCGTCGATCGCCTTGATGCCGGTCTGCATGGGCTCGTCGACGGGCTGACGCTCGACGACCGAGGGGGCCGGCTGCTCGATGGGACGCAGGTCCGACTCGGCGGTGCCCAGGGGGCCCTTGCCGTCCACGGGGTCGCCGAGCGCGTTGACCACGCGGCCGAGGAGCTGCTTGCCGGTCGGAACCGAGATGATGCGGCCGGTACCGCGCACCTGCTGGCCTTCCTTGACCTCCGTGGCGGAGCCCAGGAGAACGCAGCCGACGTTGTCCTCCTCGAGGTTCAGCGCGACGCCGCGGACGCCGCCCTCGAACTCGAGCAGCTCGTTCATGACGCAGTCGTCGAGGCCGTACACGCGCGCAACGCCGTCGCCGACGCTGAGGACGGTGCCGACGCTCTGCATGCCGCTGTCCTGGCTGAACCCCTCGATTTCCTTCTCGAGGAGGGAGGTCACTTCTGCGGGACGGAGATCCATGGTCTTGGGGCGGCGATGCCGCCGCGGCGCGGAGCCGGTGGGCTCCTGGTGGTTGGGATCGGGTGGCGCGGTGCGCCGGAGTGGTTGGGTGTCGGGCGCCGCGCGCCCGTTGAATCAGTGGGTCCTCAGCTGGGCAGCGCGGCCCCGAGGAGCTTCTCGCGCATGGCCTGCAAACGGCCCTGAACGGTGGCGTCGAAGAGACGGGCGCCCACGACGACGCGGACGCCGCCGATGAGCTCGGGCTTCGACTCCTGGGTCAGCACGACGGTCTTCCCGATGCGCTGGCCCACGGCGGACTCGAGAGCGCGAAGGGTCGCGTCATCGAGCGCGCGCGGTGTCTCGACGACCCCCTCGATACGGCCGGTCTCCGCGTAGACCTTCCTCTTGAAGGCCTCGCCGATGTCCCGGAGCACTTCCTGCCGACGCCGCGCGAAGAGCAGCTTGACGAACTTCCGGGTCGTCTCGTGCAGCTCCCCCATCAGGGGCGCCATCTTCGCCTCGCGCTCGGCCTGGGAGACGCCACTGCCGAACAGGAAGGCCGAGACCTTGGGCGGTGCGACCTCCATGGAGAGGCGCTCGGTGTCCCTCTGGATCGCAGCGACGGCGTCCGCCTTCTTCGCGGCCTCGTAGAGCGCCTCGGCCCAGCGAGTGGTGACCGGGTCGAGAATCACTGGCCGGCTCCGGAGGCGTTGACGATGGACTCGGCGAGACGCTTGTCGTCCTCGCCGTCGACCTTGCGGCCAAGCACCTCGGTGGCCGCCTTGAGGGACAGGTCGACGACCTCACCGCGGATCGTGGCCACTGCTTTGTCCCGCTCGGCCTCGATGGAGGCGCGGGCGCTGGTGATCATCGCCTCGGCTTCCTTCTTGGCGTTGTCGATGATGTCCCGCTCCCGGGTCTCGGCGCGGGCCGTGGCCGCCGCGACGATCTTCTTCGCCTCGGCGTTCGCGTTGCCGAGGGCGACCTCCACCTCCGCGCGGCTGCGCTCCGCCTGCTCGCTGGCGGCCTGGGCGGCGTGGACCGCCTCGTTGGCCATCGAGTCGCGCTCGAGGAGCGCCGCGGAGATCGGGCCGAAGACCAGCTTCCACATGAAAGGAAGAGCCAGCAGGAAGATCAGGAGCGTCCAGATCAGGTTGCCCGCCCCGTTGGGGTCGAGCGGGTTGAACTTGCCGTCGGCTGCGGCGAGCAGCGCGAGGTTGTTGAGGAGCGCGTGGGGCATGACCGGGTTTCGGTTCGAGGCGGCGGAGTGCGGCCGCCGGGCCGAAGGGAGTGGGTCCTTCGAGGGGTGGACTGTGGGGCGCGCTGCGGTGACCCGGTGCCCGTGGCGAGAGGGTCAGCGACGACGGGCCGCCGGGTGATCCGACGGTTGCGCCTGACGCCGGGGGGGGCTCCACGGAGCGCCCGCGCGTGAGGCACGGACGCTCCCGGGAAACTCACCGGCACTCCCGGACGGGACCGGCGGCGAACTGGCGTTCACCGCTCACCCGTCACGGGATCGGGCTCACGCGGTCGCGATGAGCAGCGTGAGGACCACGGCGAAGAGGGCGACACCCTCGACGAACGCCGCGAGGATGATCGCGATGCCGCGGATCTTGGCGTCCGCTTCGGGCTGGCGGGCGATGCCCTCCGTGGCCCCGGCGCCGATGTGACCGATGCCGATACCGGCGCCGATGGCGGCGAGGCCCGCGCCGATACCGGCTCCTGCCTTGGCGATGTCGAGAGCGGCTTCTTGAACGACAGGGTTGATCATGGTTCTGGCTTTCGGGGCTCGTTCTGTGACGAGTCTCGTGTGGGCCCGACGAGCGGACCGGCGGTTTCGGATGATCGCGAGGCTCTTCGAATACCTAGGAGCGCCGCGGTCGGTTGGTGTTGGGAATGGGGCCAGGGCCCCGGGTTGGTCGGTCGCGCGACGAGCGAGGAGAGCCTCATCGACGCCGCGGGACGGCTCTCTCGCCGATCAGTGCTCCGGGTGGACCGAGGCGCTGATGAACAGCGAGGAAAGGAGGGTGAAGATGTACGCCTGGATCATCGCCACGAAGGCCTCGATGATCATGATGAAGACCGCGAAACCCACCCAGAGCGGGCTGAGGGTCTTCCCGAGCGCAGGGGTGAAGGCGTAGCTGAAGAAGAAGATCAGCCCGAGGAACGAGAGCACCACGAGGTGCCCCCCGGTCATCGTCGCGAAGAGTCGAATCATCAGCGCGACGGGCTTGATCAGGAGTCCCAGCAGCTCGATGACGAACAGCATCGGCCAGAGGAACAGCGGGACCTCGGGCACGAGGTGCTTGAAGAAGTTGAGCGGGCCCTGGGCGATCATGCCCCCGGCGATCATCAGCACGAACGTGATGAGCGCCAGCGCACCGGTCACGAAGATGCACGTCGTGGGCGTCACGGACATGGGCGTGAGGCCCATGACGTTCATGAACAGGATGAAGAAGAAGACGTACATCATGAGCGGCAGGAGCTTCGCGGAGAGCTCCTTGCCCATGGTCGGCTCCACGAGGTCGTCCCGTACCCACTGACAGAAACCGCCCATGAGCCGCGTGACGACGTCGCCCTTGCCGGTTCGCAGGTACGTCGGGACGCCGCTCATGGCGACGAGGATCATCAGCAGCGCCGCCAGCTGGAAGATCTGCAGGTTGTAGAGGACGAGCTGGGTCCCCTCCTGCGTCTTGTCACCGTCGAAGATCGCCGGCAGCGGCAGCGGGATCGCCACGAGCGGCGCCTCCGCGTGGTGGCCGTCGTGGCCATGGTCCTCGCCGTGCTCGTCACCCTCGTGACCGTGGTCGCCGTGGTCGTGACCTGCGATGACGGGCGCAGGGACCACGTGGAAGTACAGGGTCGTGAAGATGTCCGAGGTCTTGACCGGCGCCTCGACGCCGTCCTCGTTGACCTCCATCGCCACCTTGTGGTGCGGCGAGAAGTTGTGGGCCAGGAAGCAGGAGCCGACCACGATGGCCAGCATCACGAGCGGACGGAAGAGGCTCACGACGCGCTCTCCAGCGTGTGGCTGGAGCCGGGGGAGGTTTCAGATGCGCCCGCGGCGTCGGCGCCGGATGCGGCGGCGACCTCGGCGGAGAGACGCAGGTGGTCGAAGAGGCCGCCCACGAGAACCAGCAGCACGGACGCGGCGTAAGCCACGAGGTACGCGATCGGATCGGCGAGGGCCTGCGCCTGCGGGAGGAAGGTCAGCGCGAGCCAGGGCAGCACGGCGCCGGCGAACTTCGCTGCGAATCCGATCATCAGGGACTGGAAGGCCGCCTCGGTGTCGTGCCGCAGCGCGGTCCCGACGAGGCCGTGGGCGAGCAGCCCCACGCAGCCGCCGAGGAACGCCCCCGCGAGGGCGCCAGCGCCGACGCGGTCGAACCCGTCGGGTCTGGTGCTCGCGAACACCGCCGCGCCGATGACGACGAGGAGGGCGAAGGTCGAAGCGCGCTGCAAGGAAGGGGGAGCCTTGGGCCGGCGCCGATGGAGCGCCGCCCGCGGTGAGTGATCGGAGTAGGTGTGATGAGTGGCCGGGACAGACCGGTCACTTGAACTTCTTGAGCAACGAGATCGTGCCGCCGGTGAACC
The DNA here is from genome assembly GCA_002862085.1 of Planctomycetota bacterium. Taxonomy (GTDB): domain Bacteria; phylum Planctomycetota; class UBA1135; order UBA1135; genus Saltatorellus. The sequence continues at coordinate 62,964 of PKCK01000125.1, forward strand.
CTATCAGCACCCCGGCCACCAGCATCAGTGGCTTCGTGTCGAAGATGCCGTCGAGCTTGAGGCCGACGAAGGCGAACAGGCAGAGCACCGCTCCGAACTGGAGCCCAGCGCCCATGGCGTTCGCACCCTCTTTCTGGCTCACCACCCACTCGCCGTCCGGCAGGCGGTCTCCGTCGGCATCGACAGGGACGCGCCCGTCGGCCTCGGCTCGCTGGGGTCCGGACCCGCGGGGGGAGGCGCTACCCATGGAGACCGTCTCGTTGTTTCCGTTGGAAAGGGGTCACCGGGCAGGAGAGCGTCGCTCAGCGGCCCGTATGTGCTGGAGAGGATAGATCCGAGATCCGGCGGGTCAACAACCCCGGGACGAAAGACACCCGGTTCTTCGAGTGCGGCGGAAGACCTCTCCTGGTGCCCCTCCGCCCTCATCCCTCACGGCTTCGAGAGGGCCCTTCACGGCGGCTCTGGCGCGACACCGCGGGACGGCTCCGCACGCCTCCGCGGGCGCCGGGAATCAAGGCGAGGAACCGGGGAGGCGCCGCCCCGGTGCCCCCGCTATGCTCCTTCGCCACTCCCCCGGACCTGACCTGCCTCCGCTCCCGCGAGCGGAGGCCGGAGTCCATCCAGGAGCGCCCTCCGGCATGCCTCCGCAGGCCGAGGATCTCCGCCGCACCCTGCGGCACACCCCACTCCCACGGGCAGGGCGGGCTCCAGCCCCTCACCCCGCCCACCGACAACGACTCCCGAGACCAACGGAGAGCCCACCGTGGAGCGCACGCTCGTCCTCCTGAAGCCCGATGCCGTCCAGCGCGGCCTGATCGGCACCATTCTCGCCCGCTTCGAGTCCAAGGGCCTCAAGCTCGTCGGCCTCAAGATGCGCACCTTCGACCGCGCTCTGCTCGAGCAGCACTACGAGGTCCACAAGGAGCGCCCCTTCTACGCGAGCCTCGTCGAGTTCATGTCGTCCGGCCCGGTCGTCGCCCTGTGCCTCGAGGGCAAGGACGCGATCGCCGTCGTCCGGACCCTGGTCGGCAAGACCAACGCCCGCGAGGCGGCCCCCGGCACCATCCGCGGCGACTTCGGCATGAGCTTCTCGAACAACCTCGTCCACGCCTCCGACGGTGAGGACACCGCCGAGTTCGAGCTCGGCCTCTGGTTCGCAGACAGTGCAGAGCTGTCCGACTGGAACCCGGCCGACCTCGAGTGGCGCTACAGCGTCAAGGAGGAGCTCGCCTGACCGGCGACTCGTCCCGCAAGGCGGCCGCCCTCACGGCGCGGCACGTCGCCCAGCTGTGCGAAGAGCTCCAGCCGCTCGTCGCGGGCTGGCGGATCAAGGACGTCCAGGGGCTCCCTCCTCGGGACGTCCTCTTCGTTCTCGAGCCGCCCGGCGAGCCCGGCGACGGCCCGCCGGTCCTTCGCCTGCGGCTCGCGGCCGACCCCAACGCCCCCCGGATCCATCTGCAGCAGGGACGGGTGCACAAGCACACCGGCCCGGTCGGGCCGTTCTTCCAGCGCCTGACCGACGAACTCGTCGGCGCGACGCTGCTTCGGATCGGCCCCGTGCGGGGGGACCGCATGGCGCTCGTGGAGTTCAAGACGCTGGAAGGCAAGCGCTCCCTGATGGCCGAGCTCTTCGGTCGAAGGGCGAACCTGGTCCTTCTCGGAGCGGGCGACCGGGTCCTCGCCATGGCAGCGCCGCCGCCCGCGCGGGCCGGCGAAACGCCGCGGCTGAGGGAGGGGCAGAGCTGGCAGCCACCGGGCGCAGGCCGCCCCCCGACCGACCCCGGCCCCTCCATCGAGGAGGTCTTCTCCCGGCCCACGGAGGACCCGCCGGGCAAGGTGCAGGACCGCGCGCCGCTCTCGTGGAGGGTCGAGGTCGCGCTCGGCGGTGACGCCGACCAGGCGCGCGGCGAGGACGCGCGCCGCAGGCTGAAAAGCCGCCTCAAACGCCGGATCGGGCGCGCCCGCGGGCTCTTGAGGGGGCTGGAGACCAAGGCCGAGGCGGCCGCCGGCGCTGAACGCGTCATGCAGGACGGCGAGCTGCTGAAGGCCTCGTTGGGCACCTTCGCCCGGGGTGACGCCTCGGTGACGCTCCAGGACTGGTACGCCGAGGGGGCCCCTGAACGGACCATCGAGCTCGACCCGCGACTCGGCCCCAAGGAGAACGTCGAACGCATCTTCACGCGCTATCACAAGCTGGTCCGCGCGCGCGAGAACGTGGACGAGGAGCTGGCCCGCGCCACCGCGCGCCTGGAGGAACTGGAGGCGCTCCGAGAGCGCGCCGAGGATCCCGATGAGGACGCCGACGCGCTGGACCGGGACGCCGTCGCCCGTGGGCTCCTCGACCCTCAGCAGGTCGCCGACCAGCGCAAGCGCAGGGCTCCCGAGCCGCGCAAGCCCTATCTGCGGTTCATCGGATCTCGAGGGTCAGAGATCCTCGTGGGACGCAGCGCCCGGGACAACGACACCCTCTCCATCCGGATCGCCCGCGGCTCGGACACCTGGCTCCACACGGCCGACGTCCCGGGCAGCCACGTGGTCCTGAGGACCCCGCGGGGGCAGGAGCCCGACGGCGAGGAGGTCCTCGACGCCGCCCACCTCGCCATCCACTACTCGCCGGTTCGGGGCACCGATCGAGCCCCCGTCCACGTGGCCACCGCCAAGCACGTCCACAAACCGAAGGGGGCCAAGCCGGGCCTCGTGAACCTCTCCGGAGGCCGGATCTTGGAGGTTCGGGTGCAACAAGAGCGTCTCGAGGCTCTACTGCGCGGGGTTCAGCGCGGCTGATCCCGGCCGTGCCCCACCACGCTCCACCCATGAAGCGCCCCTTCCCCATCTCCGTCGCCCTGCTCCTCGCGGGCGCCGCCCTGACCTCCTGCTCCTCGACCAGCAAGGCCGAGGAGCTCTACGGGCTCACAGACGAGGAGCTGCTCGGCGTCTACCTCGAGAACGCCCTCTACTACGTCGAGCTCAACGACTGGGACCGGGTGATCGACCAGGCCGCGCGCGGCCTCGAGCTCGACCCCGAGAACGAGCGCTTCCAGCTGATGTTCGGACGGGCCCACCTGATGCGCGGCGATCGTGACTCGATCCAGTACGCGATCGACATGTTCGAGCAGATGAACAACCAGGACGACTTCCGGGTTCAGATGACCTGGGGGGCAGCCATCGAGCGGAAGGGAGTCTTCTACGACGAGGCCGCCGAGGCGGTTCGCACCGGCCGCCGCAAGACCGAGTTCAGCGACCCGATCGCGCGCGCCGACGAGCTCTCGGCGGTCGCGCGCGAGCACTGGATGGACGCCCAGAGCAAGTACCAGCGCTCCCTCGCGCTCCGAACCGGCGAGCCCGAGCCCATGGGCGGGATGGTCCGGACCTCGGCCTTCCTCGAGGACTACGAGGGCAGCGTGCAGTGGGCGCGCGACCTCATCGACGCCGTGCGCGCCTCCCAGCGCTTGGTCGACATGCAGATGGAGGAGAACGACCTCACCGCCGCGCGCGAGGCGAAGCTGTTCAAGGACCAGCGGACGAACCGCGACCTCGAGGTGAAGGCGCGCCTGCACATCGCGACGCTCGAACGGCAGCTGGGCCATCTCGCCGCGGCCTCGGATCAGTTCGACGCGATCATCGCCCTCGACCCCGGTCTCGTGGTCGCCCACAGTCTCCAGGCGCAGATCCTCTTCGAACTCGGCGAGTACCGACGGGCGAAGGACGCGATCAACCGCTTCATCGAGCTGAAGGCCCGCACCGGAGAATCGTCCGTCAGCGACCCGGAGATCGTCCGGGCCTACGACATGGTGGACCGCTGCGACGAGGCGCTCGACCGCGAGCGCAAAGGCCGCGGCTGAGCCGGGCGCGCGCGGGGTCGGGGCGGAGGGCGAGAGCCGACCGACTCACGCCCCCCGCGTTCCCATCTCTCTCCGACGTCCGTTCAGCGACGGCCGCTGGTCAACTGGAGCCCCTCGTCTCCGGGAATCGCCCGCCAGGCGCTCGGGATCGCAGGCCGGCCAGGAAGCGGAATGGCCCGCTCCGCGAGGTGCTCGGCCTCTCCCCCGGTCGGGCGCAGGCGAACGCCTGCGTCCTCGGCCTCGGCCTCGGCAGGAGCCGAGGTCCTGGCGTTGGCGAAGCGCACCGCGGCGGGCCTCGCCTCGGTCCCCGTGAAGGTCACGAGCGCGCCGTCGCCCCCGCCGCTCACCTGATCCGACCCGCCCCCGAGACCGAGGAGCCCCGCGAGCCCGCCGCACAGGAGCAGGGCAGCCGCGGCGGCGAGAGCGCGTCCCGCGTACCACGGACGCGCAGGGCGCTGGATCGGAGCGGGCGCCCCGTCGGCGGAGCGCACGATCCCCTCCGCGCGCAGCTGCGTCCTGAGCGACGGCCACAGGTCCGGGCCGTGGTGGTGCGCGCGAGCCGACTCGGCGTGCGCGACGAGCAACCCGTGGGCCGCCAAGGCCGCGGCGAGCGCGCCCTCGCCCTCGGGGTGCTCCTCCACCCAGCGCTCCACACGGCGCGCCTCGTCGGGGTCCAGATCGCCGCCCACGTAGAGCGGCAGCGCGGCCTCGAAGTCAGCCCGGGAGAGAAAGCCCCCGGCGATCGGATCCTGCTGCTCGTCGTTCATCATCTGTTCCCTCTGTCAGCCCTACGGCGGCCGCCGTCGGGCGTGAGCACGTCCTTCGATTCCTTGTTCTCGCCGAGGAGATCCGCAGCGCCCTTCTCTCGCATCCGAGACCTGCGCTCCCACTCCTCCTGGAACAGCTTGCGCCCTCGGTGCAGTCGCCAGCGGACCGTCACATGCGTCGCGCCCACGATCTCCGCGATCTCCGGACAGGACAGTCCCTCGAGCTCACGCAGCGTCAGCACCGACTGGAAGTGCGGTGCCAGGGTCTGGAGCACGGACTCGACCTCGGCGGCGGTCTCCATCGCCTCGGCATGATCGCTCGGCGCTGCCTGCCCCTCGTCCTCCAGCTCCAAGGGACCGTCGTCATCGCCGATCCCCCCGGAGACCGAGTAGGAGGAGCGACGCTTGCGCAGGAAGTCGATGCAGAGGTTGGTGACGATCCTGTAGAGCCACGTCGTGAAGTCGTGGCCGAAGTCGAATCGCTCGAGGTGCCTGAAGACCCTGAGGAAGGCCTCCTGGGCGAGGTCCTGCGCATCCTCGTCGGTGGGCACGAGGTTCCTCGCCACGCGGTACGCCCGGCGCTGGTGACGATCGACCAGGCGCGCGAACGCATCCTCGTCCCCGGTCTGCGCCCGCTTGACGAGCGCGTGATCGATGGCCGCCTCCTCCTTCCGCGCGGCCGCCTGTTCCGGAGTCTCATCCCGGGACTTCTTCATGCGGCGCCTCCGACGCCCGCCGCCCGGGCGAGGGTCGCCCGACGGGGCGGCGGCGCGGGTCTGGAGCTGGCGGGCTGCACGGCTGGGCATGGCTCCGGGGCGTACGGAGGTGAACGCCTCGCTGTTGGCGAGGAGCCCCCCGAAGGATCGGAGCGCGGGCTCATTGGACTCAAGAGCCTACCCCGGGACCCGGGCCGATACGACACGGCGCATCGCCCGCCGCTTCCGGATCGGCGGGCCGCCCCCCTGGCGCCGCCGCATCGCGTCTCAGCCGAGGACGGGGAACCGGCCCTCGATCGCGCCGAGGTGGCGGAACTTCTCGCGCCGGCGAGCGACCAGCTCGTCCCGGGGCACGGCCTCGAGGGCCGCGAGCTGATCCTCGATGGACGAGCGCATGTCCGCGATCATCCGGTCCGTGTCGCGGTGGGCCCCGCCGAGGGGCTCGCCGACGACGCCGTCGATCACGCCCAGCTCGGCGAGCTTCGACGCCGTCAAACCGAGGGCCTCCGCGGCCTCCGGAGAACGCGCGCCGTCCTTCCAGAGGATCGCCGCGCAACCCTCCGGCGAGATCACCGAGTAGTAGGAGTACTCGAGCATCTGCACGCTGTCGGCGATGCCGATACCCAGCGCCCCACCCGAGCCGCCCTCACCGATGACGTAGGCGACGATCGGGACCCTCAGCTCGAACATGCGGATGATGTTCTCAGCGATCGCCGCCGCCTGACCACGCTCCTCCGCGCCGATCCCCGGATAGGCGCCGGGAGTGTTGATCATCGTGACGATCGGCAGACCGAGGCGCTCGGCGAGCTGCATCTTGCGCAGCGCCTTGCGGTAGCCCTCGGGGTGAGCGCAGCCGAAGTTGCAGCGCAGCCGCGCCTTGGTCGACTTGCCCTTGCGGTGGCCGACCAGGAGGAAACGACGGTCGCCGATGCGGGCGAAGCCCGTGACGATCGCGGGGTCGTCACCGAAGACCTTGTCGCCATGCAGCTCGACGAACTCGTCGAACGCCCCGTTGATGTAATCCGTCGTGACCGGCCGATCGGGATGGCGCGCCACGGTCACCTGGTCCCAGGCCGACAGCCCGGAGTAGGTCTCCGCCAGCTTCTCGCGCAGCTTCCCACGGAGAGCGTCGACCTCGGCGGAGATGTCGAGGTCGTCCCCGGCCTGCATCTCGAGGTCGGCGAGCTTGCGCTCCATCTCCTGGATGTCCCGCTCGAAGGGCAGCCCGGCGGGCTCGCGGCTCTGGGTCTCGGACGACATGGGCCCTGATCGTCGGCCTCCGAGGGAGTCGAGGCAAGTACGAGGCGCGCTTCTTCGCCCGGGCGAGGCGACCCGGCGCGTGATCCCGTGGCGAACGGCTGCCGGCCGGAGAAGCGGGCGCAGCCAGCCGCGGTCGAGCCATCGGTCTGGAGCGCCGCGCGGATAACATGCGAGCTCTCCGGAAGCCTCCGGAGGCCCCCACCGCCATGTCCAGCACCGAGACCGCCCCCGAGGGCGGCGCCCAGGGCGCCGCCGTGTCCGTTCCGTCCCTGCCCCAAGCGTGGCGCGTCGAGGTCTTCCGCCGGCCCGACGTGGACGATCCGGAGGGAACGCACGCGCGCGCCGCGCTCGCCGAGCTCGGCGTCGAGGGGGAACTCGAGGTGCGCCTGGGCCGCGGCTACCTGCTCCCGCCGGACCTCACCCGCGACCAGGTCGACCGCGTGATGGCGGAGCTGCTCGTCGATCCGGTCGTGGACGAAGCGCGGGTCACGGCGCCGGGCGACGCGCCGGTGACGGGCGGCGGCGCGAAGCGCGTGCTCGTGGCCCGCAAGCCCGGCGTGATGGATCCCGTGGCACAGACCCTCCAGGGCGCGCTCTCCGGCCTCGAACTCGGCGGCGCGGGCGCGTCCGTCGGCTCGTTCAGCGCATGGGAGATCCGCGGCGCCGACGGAGTCTCCGCGGCCGCGCTGGACGAGGCGGTCCGCGCGGCGATGGCCAACGAGGTCATCGAGGACATCGAGAGCGTCGGCGAGGGCCTGCACTACGGCGCGCCGCCGACCCGTCCTCGCCACGGCCGGATCGAGGTCCCGCTGCTCGCGGCCGACGACGCAGAGCTCATGCGCATCTCGAGCGAGGGAGCGCTCTCCCTGAACATCACGGAGATGCGCGCGATCCAGGAGCACTACGCGGCCGAGGCGCGGGAGCCGAGCCTCGCAGAGCTCGAGACCATCGCGCAGACCTGGAGCGAGCACTGTCAGCACAAGACCTTCCGCGGGCTGATCGAGATGGACGGGGAGACCATCGACAACCTGCTCAAGTCCACGATCGCCAGGGCGACCTTCGAGCTGGATCGGGACTGGTGCGTGAGCGTCTTCCACGACAACGCCGGCATCGTCGAGTTCGAGCCCGACGTCGACGCCGACCGCGGCGGCTGGTGCCTCGCCATCAAGGTCGAGACGCACAACCACCCCAGCGCGATCGATCCCTACGGGGGCGCGGGGACAGGGATCGGCGGCGTCATCCGGGACATCCTCGGAGTCGGCATGGGCGCGAAACCGATCGCCAACACGGACGCGTTCTTCGTCGGACCGGCGGACCTGGCCGATGAGGACGTGCCCCGCGGCACGATGCATCCCCGGCGCATCCTGCGCGGCGTGGTCGAGGGCGTCCGCGACTACGGGAACCGCATGGGCATCCCGACGGTCAGCGGCGGCGTCTGGTTCCACGAGGGCTACACGGCCAACCCCCTGGTCTACGCAGGCACAGTGGGCCTGATCCCTCGAGACTGCTCCACCAAGGAGGTCCGCCCTGGAGACGTCGTCGTCGTCGTGGGCGGCCGCACCGGCCGCGACGGGATCCACGGCGCCACCTTCTCGTCCGCCGAGCTCAGCGAGGAGAGCGAGATGGTCTCCGCCGCCGCGGTTCAGATCGGCGACCCGATCACCGAGAAGCGCGTGCTCGACGGTCTGCTCCGCGCGCGCGACGCCGGGCTCTACCGCGCCGTCACCGACTGCGGTGCCGGCGGGCTGTCCTCGGCCGTGGGCGAGATGGGCGCCGAATGCGGCGCGGAGGTGGACCTCGAGACCGTCCCGCTCAAGTACCCCGGGCTCACCCCCGAGGAGATCTGGATCAGCGAGGCCCAGGAGCGAATGGTGCTCGCCGTCCAGCCCGAGAACCTCGAGGAGCTCATCGGCTGCTTCGCTGCGGAGGAGGTCGAGGCCACCGCCATCGGCCACTACACCGACACCGGCCGACTCCTCCTGCGCTACGAGGGCGAGGTCGTCGGCGACATGTCGATGGAGTTCCTCCACGACGGCACCCCGCGCCCCACTCGCAAGGCCGAGTGGACCGCGCCGGGCTTCGCCGATCCCGGCGCGCCGAGCCCCAGCCGCACCTCTCTGTTCCAGGACGCGGAGAGCCCCTTCACCGCGACTCTGCTCGCCCTGATGGGACGGCCGAACATCGCCAGCAAGGAGTGGATCGTGCGCCAGTACGACCACGAGGTGCAGGGGATGAGCGTGATCAAACCCATGTGCGGGGTCGAGCGGGACGCACCGTCGGACGGCGTCGTGCTGAAGCCGCTCGCCGATTCGAAGAAGGGCGTCGCCCTCGGCTGCGGCGCGAACCCGCGCTACGGAGCGCTGGATCCGCGCGCCATGGCCGAGGCCGTCATCGACGAGGCGCTGCGCAACGTGGTGGCCGCCGGCGGTGATCCCGGCCACACCGCGATCCTCGACAACTTCTCCTGGGGCAACTGCGACAAGCCCGACCGGCTCGGCGCGCTCGTCCACGCCAGCAAGGGCTGCTACGCCGCCGCCATGGCGTACGGAACGCCGTTCGTCTCGGGGAAGGACTCGCTCAACAACGAGTACCGCGTGGGTGACGAGACCCTCGCGATTCCGCCGACGCTCTACGTGACCGCGATGTCGCGCGTCCCGAACGTCGCGAACGCCGTCACCATGGACGCGAAGAAGGAGGGCAACCTCCTGCTCCTCGTCGGGGTGACGAGCCCCGAGCTCGGCGGCTCCGAGTACCTCGACCTCATCGGCGAGGAGGGCGGCGCGGTCCCGCGACCCGACCTCGGGCGCGCTCCGAAGGTGTTCGAGAAGCTCCACGCGGCCATGAAGCTGAAGCAGGTGCGCTCCTGCCACGACCTCTCCGAGGGCGGGCTGGCTGTCGCGGTCGCCGAGATGTGCATGGCCGGCGGCATCGGCGCGGAGATCGACCTCGGCGCCATCGACCACGAGCCTTTCCCTCACGCCTACGACGAGGACGCCACGCTGCTGTTCTCCGAGTCCTGCACACGCTTCCTCGTGGAGATCGAGCCGGGCAAGAAGTTCAACTTCCAGACCAAGATGATGGGCATCGCCGTCACACCCGTCGGGAGGCTCTCGAAGCGCGATCGCCTGAGCGTCAAGGGCGTCGGAGGCCGCCAGATCATCGACGTCACCGTGGACGAACTTCGCAAGGCCTTCCATTCCGGCTTCCAGGGCTGACAGCCCATCAGCCCGCAGGATCGTTGGACGACCCCGGCGGGACGGAGACGCCGCGCAGATCACCTCGCAGCCCACCGGCCGGAGGCGGACGGCGCCCCCCCGGGGGTCGAGGAAGCGCGATCGCGCCTCGTCGCGCGCCGGTCGCCACGACGAGGACGCTCGCCGCGGTCCGCGAGAGCGTCGCCTGCCCGACCGGCACGCGGGGCGCTGGAGGCCGGCTCCGGGCGGCGCTCCCCGCCCGATCGAGCACCGAAGCCAATGCAACTTCGTTGGAAATGCAGGGTCGTGTTTTGGTGTCCTCTTCCCCATGTCGACCGGCACCCGCTCCCCCGAGCTCGTCTACTGGCTTCCCCTCGAGGAGGCGATTCGCCGCTTCGCCGTCAGCCGCGAGGAGCTCACCTCCGCCGCCCGGACCGGCGATCTCGACGTCCGCGCCAAGGTCATCGGAGGCGATGTCGTCGCGTCGGTCAGCTCCCGCGATCTGACGGCCCGTTACGGCCCGCCCCGCCCGGCGTCCAGCGCCCCGCCGAGGCGCCAGACGCCAGCTGCAGCGCCCGAGACGGAGGCCGAGCTCGCGCGGGTCCACGGTCGACTCGTCGCCGCGCAGGACCGTGCCCGCATCCTCGATCTCGACAGGGCGCGCCTGCACGGAGCCCTCGAGACCGCCGAGCGGCTCGAGCGCGGCCTGCAGCGATACGCCGACCGTCTCGAGGAGAGGATCGAGGACACGCGCGAGCGCTACGAACAGCGCCTGCAACAGGCCGAAGGGGTGCGCCTCCAGCTCGCCCGCGTCGTCGGGCGGATGGAGTCCGAGATGGGACGTATGCAGCAGCGGATCGACGAGCTGGAGACCGAGCGCCTCGCGGCCCTTCCCGCGGCCGATCCTGCTCCGAAGCGCAGGCGCTTCTGGCCGTTCAGCTGAACGTCGCCGCTCGCCCGCGGAGCGTCGCAGGCGCTGAGCGGAGAGCCCGCCCGGACGGGGCTGCGCCCGCCCTCGCCAGCGCCAACCACCCGGGGAGTTCGCGCGTGATCCGCGTCAGCCCCAGCGCGGACGAGAATGGCGTGAGGAGGCGCGGCTGGCGCGGGCCCGGGAAGCGACGAGGAGAAGCGACCGGCGGGACCTCGCCCCCGACCCGGCCCCGGCGCACGATCGTTCTGGACGGGACGTTCCCGGGTCGCCGATCCCCCCGATCGTCGACGCCGACCGGGATCGGGGCCACCCGGACCGCCATCACCGGAAGGTGATCTCGATCCCGTCGGTGAAGTTGGACCCGAAGCCGGTCCGCTCGCGGTACCACGCCTGGAAGGACCACGTCTCACCAGCCACCGCCGCGGCGCTCCCCTGTCCCTGGGGAATCGCGCCGAGATCGATCCGGAGCGAGTACTCGCCGCTGGCGCCCGTGTTGAGGATCTGCCCGGGGCCGTCCAGCATGCCGATCGTCCCCGTCAAGCAGAGGTTGCCGTTGCTGGTCCCACCTGCACCCGGCACGAATCCCTGGTCCCGCGACGCGATGAAGACGCCGAAGCGGTCGAGCGGGAGCGACGACGCGGTGAGCGTCAGGCTGTTGGCGGCGACGACGTCCGAACCCACGGCGCCGATCCGTCCGGTCGAGCCGGTGGCGTTCGGTTGCGCAGCGCAGTAGTTGGTGCCGATCCCGGCCCCCGCCGTCGAGACGGCGTGGCTCAGCCCGTTCGCGATGAGCAGGTCACCGTCCGTGCCGATGTCCCAGAAGGCCCCCGCGCACGTGCTCGGCGGTGGGTACAGCCCGAGGTCCACGCGCCCGGGGACGTCGCCCACGATCGCCAGCGGCGCGCCGTCGTCCCACTCGGCGATCACGGTCCCCTGGAGGACGGGCGTGGACAGGAGCGGGCGGAAAGCCGACGCGGCCGAGACCGCGTTGACCCCGGCCATGATCGGATGACCGGGGACGAGCACGGATCCGAGCGAGGCGGCGTCCGAGGAGTTCCCCTGCGCCGCCGGCATGATCTCGTAGCCGCCGGTGAGCCATCGGCCCTGAAGATGACGAGACGCGCCGGCCGTGGTGTTCGCGAAGACCGTGACGACCACCGCCCCGCCAGCGTCCGAGAAGTCGGCGAGCAGGTCCCCCAGTGCATCGGGATCGAAGTAGTCCGTGTTGCTCCACGTCAGCACCGCCTCGTAGGGGGAGAGATCGGCCAGCGTGGGCGTCGTCGTCACACAGTCGATGACGTCCACGGACGCGAACTGGCCGGAGGCCTGGAGGAAGGTCTGCACGTCGGTGTAACGGCAGTTCGCGAACAGACTCGTCGCAGCTGCGACGATGGCCACGTCGGGGAGCTGGGCGGCCGCAGGCGACGCCATGGCGATGAGGGAGAGCACTGCGGAGCTCGAGGAGCGGAGCGGTCGCATGGGAGGCTGATGGGGAGAGGGGTCTTCCGCGAACGGGCGCGCGGCGCGCCTCGGCAGGCGGCCAAGATCCCACGGAGCCCCTCGCCTTGCAAGACCAGCAGGCTCAGCCCCGCTCGCGCACCGTCGCACCGCCAGCGTGGAGCTCGAGAACCTCACCGCCACGCTCCTCGCCGAAGGCGCCGACGACGATCCAGCGCGCCCCGCCGGGCAGGATCTCGTCCCGCGGCTCGTGAGCGTGTCCGCA
>PKCK01000126.1 GCA_002862085.1 Planctomycetota bacterium
CCGAAGCTGGGCCGGCCGGGCTGCTCCGAGCCCGTCTGCATGAACGTGATCGCGGGGTCGTGGTTGATCGCGTCGGTGTGGACGCTGCGCATGATGCACAGGTCGTCGACCATCTTCGCCGTGTAGGGCAGCGTCTCCGAGACCTCGGCGCCGCTCTCGCCGTGGCGCGCGAAGTCGAACTTGCTCGGCGCGATCGGGAAGCGCGACTGGCCGGAGGTCATCGTCGTGATGCGCTGGCCGTTGCGGATCGAGTCGGGGAGCTCCTGGTCGAACATGTCGCGGAGCTTCGGCTTCCAGTCGAAGGTCTCGAACTGGCTGGGCGCGCCGGACATGAACAGGTAGATGACCCGCTTGGCCTTGGGCGCGAAGTGCGGCCCGGCGGCGCCGTCCTGCCCGCGCCCCCGGGCGAGCACACCGGGACCGATGAGGCTCGCGAGGGCGGCGGTCCCGATGCCCGTGGCCGAGCGGCCGAAGAACTGGCGACGCGTCAGGTGAGCGGCGCGCTCCGCGGCGGGGGAGTGGCGGAGGAGGTCGAGGTCGTCGTGGTTCCGCATCAGTTCTTGCTCAGCGCCTCGTCGAGGTTGAGGACCGCGCTCGCGGCCAGGGTCCAGGCGGCGTGCTCCGCCGGCTCGAGGCCGGCATGCCCCGTCGGCTGCATGGGCAGCGCGCCGACCCCGAGGAGCTCGGCGGCAGCGGCCTCGTCCTCGAGATAGCGAGCCTCGAGGTCCGTCACGAGGGAGAGGAGCGCCTCCTCCTCGTGGCTGGCGGCTTCCCTGCCGAGCACGAGTTCGAACAGGGCGTCGACGCGTCGCGCCGCGCCGTCGACCTCGACCGGCCCGCCGAGGACCCGCGCCGCGAGGAAGCGCGCGGCCTCCACGTAGGTCGGGTCGTTGAGGGTGACGAGGGCCTGGAGCGGGGTGTTGGTCCGCTCGCGCTTCACGACGCAGGCGTCGCGCATGGGCGCGTCGAAGGTCGTGAGGTTGGGCGGGGGCGCCGTGCGCTTCCAGAAGGTGTAGAGGCTCCGCCGGTGGAGGTGCTCCTCGGGGCCCTGCGCGTAGCGCACCGTGTTGCTGCGCGAGTAGCCCACCGCGAACCAGACCCCGTCGGGCTGGTAGGGGTAGACGCCCGGCCCGCCCATGGACTCGTCGAGGAGTCCCGCCGCGTAGAGAGCCTGGTCGCGGATGACCTCGCCGTCCAGGCGGTGGCGGGGACCTCGCGAGACGAGGACGTTGTCGGGGTCGAGCTCGAGCAGCTCCGGAGTGACGGCGGCGTCCTGGCGGTACGCGCGTGAGAGCGCGAGGCGCCGGTGCATGCCCTTGACGTCCCAGCCGCTCTCGACGAACTCGACCGCGAGCCAGTCGAGGAGCTCGGGGTGGCTCGGCCACGCCCCCTGGGCGCCGAAGTCCTCGGGCGTCGCCACGAGGCCGCGGCCGAAGAAGTGCTGCCACGCGCGGTTGACCCAGACCCGCGCCGTCAGCGGGTTCTCGGGCGCGACGAGCCAGCGCGCCAGGCCGAGCCGGTCCCGCGGGAGCTCCTCGGGGAAGGCCGGGAGGGCGCCGGGGGTGCTCGCCGTGACGACGTCCCCGAGGCGGTCGTAGGCGCCGCGCATCTGGACGTGGGCGGGGCGGGGATCCATGCGCTCCGCGGACACCATGGTCGTCGGCAGCGAGGCGCGCAGGGCCGCGGCGGCCTCGCGGGCGCCGTCGCGCTCGGTCTCGAGGGCCGCCCACTCCGGGGCGAAGCGGCGGCGCCAGATGCGCGTCACCTCCTCCGCCGCGGAGCCGTCGAGCTCTCCCTCGCCGCGCAGGCTCAGGGACAGCTCGAGCTCGGGCGGGAAGTCGTCGTCCGCGCCGCGCTCCTCGAAGCGGTAGACGAACCCCGCGGCCCCGCCGCCGTTCACGACCTTGCAGACCATCTCGTGCTCACCGGCCGCGAGCTCGACCTCGACGCGGTCCTGATCGAGCCGTGCGGGCCTGCCGACGTCGTTGGCGTGGACCTCCTCGCCGTCGATCCAGACCAGCAGGCCGTCGTCGCTCCCGAAGAGGAGCGTCGCGCTGGTGTCGCGGCTGGCGCGCAGCGTCGTGCGCAGGGTCGTCACGCCGATGCGCGCGGGCAGGCGCAGGATCTCGCCCTCCCGGAGCTCCGGCGCGGCCGCCTCGGCGGGGGTCCTCGGGCCGGCCTCCCTTGCGCTCGCGAAGAGGCCGCGGGCAGCCTCCGCGTCGACGGTGGCGCGCGTCCAGGGCCCGAAGGCGAGTCCGGCGGGCTCCTCGTCCGTGCGCTTCACGGCGAGGCGGACGCGCTCGAGGCTGTGCGCCGCGTAGCGCGACTCGAAGCGCAGCACGACCCGCAGCTCGGTCCCGCCCGGGAAACCGATGGCGCGCCCGAAGCGCAGGAGCGCCGAGCGATCACCGTCGAACCCGAGCCCTGCCCACCCGGTCTCGGGGTTCTGGTCGAGGACGCCCTCGATCGAGAACCCGGTCTGGGAGTGAGTGGCGACCGCGGCGGAGAGGGGCACGGGCGCGAGCTCCTCGGAGCGCCCGGCCGGGGCGGCCAGGACCTCCACGGTGGAGAGGACGAAGTTCTGGTTCGAGGCGCGACCCGGCACGGTCCGGCCCTCGCCGGCGAGGGCATCGATGCGCAGCCCGTGCAGAGCGCCCTCGGGGGCGTAGGCGTCGATGGTGTAGACGTTCTTCGCAGGGTTCTCGCCCGAGGCGACGATCACGCCGTCCGAACCCGCCTCGAGGGTCGCGCCGCCGGTGGCCTCGGCGCGCTCTGGCAGCAGCACGCGCCAGCTGCGACGCGTCTCGTCGCCGCGGCTCTCGAGCCACGCCGCCTGGCGCGCGTCGAGCTCGGGCCAGTCGCGGTCGAGCTCCGCGGTCAGCGCGCCCGTGCGCACCTCGAGTCTCTCGAGCTCCGCGGACTGCCCCTCGGTCGGGACCTGGAGGAAGGGCCGCGGGTTCTCGATGTTGCGGTCGGACGCGTCCTCGTCGAGCGAGTTGAAGAACGCGTACATCGAGTAGTAGTCCCGCTGGGTCAGCGGGTCGTACTTGTGATCGTGGCACTGGGCGCACGCCATGGTGAGCCCGAGCCAGATCGTCGACGTCGTGTCCACCCGGTCCTTCGCGTAGATCGACAGGTACTCCTGCGCGATCATCCCGCCCTCGGCGCTCGTCGGGTTGCAGCGGTTGAAGCCCGACGCGACCTTGTCCTGGACCGTCGCGCCGTCCAGGAGGTCGCCGGCGAGCTGCTTCACCGTGAACTCGTCGAAGGGCATCCCTGCGTTGAAGGCGTCGACGACCCAGTCGCGGTACGGCCACATCGACCGCCGGTTGTCGAGGTGGAAGCCGTGGGTGTCCGCGTAGCGCGCCGCGTCGAGCCAGGTGCGCGCCATGTGCACGCCGTAGCGCGGGGACGCGAGCAGGCGATCGACCGCCGCGGCGTAGGCCGCGTCGACGCCGTCGGAGGCGACCGCGTCGACGAACGCGCTGGCCTCCTCCGGCGTGGGCGGCAGGCCCGTGAGGTCGAGGGTCACGCGGCGCAGCAGCGTCGAGGGCGCTGCCTCGTCGCGCAGCGCGAGCGCCTCGCGCGCGAGCTCCTCGGAGATGAAGGAGTCGATCGGTCCCAGGCCGAGGGGCGGGACCTCGGGCCGCGCCGGCGTCACGAAGGACCAATGGTCGTCCCAGGGCGCCCCGGCCTCGATCCACTTCACGAGGGTCGCGACCTCGTCCTCGCTGAGCGACTTGCCCGAGCGCTCGGGGGGCATGTGATCGAACTCGAAGTCCGTCGTGATCCGGTAGACGAGCTCGCTCTCCTCGACGTCCCCGGCGACCACGGCGTGGCCTCCGCTGACGAGGGCGGCGAAGGCTCCCTCCTTCGTGTCGAGGCGCAGCCCGGCCTCGCGCGTCGCCGGGTCGGGCCCGTGACAGAACAGGCACTTGTCCGACAGGATCGGCCGGACGTCGCGTGCGAACTGGATCTCGCCGTCGTCCGTTCCGGCTTCGGACGGGACGGCTGCGGACAGAAGGAGGGAAAGAGCGGCGACCGCGTGGGACATGGAGACAGTCTATGGGGGACCTCCGTGTCTGCAGGCGGCCCGTATCGGGCCCGTCTCGGGAAGCCCCTGCGGATGCTCAGGACGGAACGGTCGCTGGCCGACCAATCCCCTCAGAGATCGCCACGATGTTCGAAGACGAGGAACGAGACGAGCCCGCCACGGGCTCCGGGCCGGGCACGCCGCCCGATCTGCGCGGACGTTCCTTTGCGCACCTGCGGGCATCGCGGCGTCGCGACGCAGCCGCGCATGGACGGCTCGGTCGCAGCGCCCAGGGCGTGCACGCGTTCTTCACGCGCGAGCTGTGGGCGCGCGAGCTCACCACGCTCCCCACCCTCCGCCGCTGGACCTACGGCGTGGCGCGGGTGGTCCAGCTCACCCTCGCGAACTTCGTCAAGGACCGCTGCACGTGGCGAGCGGCCGCGCTCACCTACATCACCGTCCTCTCGCTGGTGCCGATGCTGGCCTTCGCCTTCTCCGTGGCGAAGGGACTCGGCGCCTACGAGCAGCTGGAGCGAGAGACGATCGTCCCGTTCCTCGACGCGACCTTCGGAGAGGCCGGCGTCGCAGCCGGTGATCCCGAAACCTCCGGCAGCGACGGGGCGGACGCGCAGCAGACCGTTCGACCCGAAGCGGAGCGCGGCGCTGCGGAGGGCGGCGCCGAGGTCCGCCGGGCGATCGACACCGTGCTCGACTTCGTCCAGCGCACCGACGTGTCCAAGCTCGGCGCGCTCGGCTTCCTGCTGGTGCTCTACACCGTCGTGAAGTTGCTCGGCGCCATCGAGCACTCGTTCAACGACATCTGGGGCGTGCGCAAGGCGCGGAGCCTGCCGCGGAAGATCGCCGACTACTTCTCCACCGTCGTCATGGTGCCGCTGCTCCTGATCACAGGGACGACGGTGCTGAACCTCGCGCGCACCGGCTATCCGGGCGGCGAGGGGGCGAGCGGCCCTGGCAGTGCCCTGTGGCGCGACCTGAGTTCGCTCGCGCTCGTGTGGCTCGGCTTCGCGCTCAGCTACGTGCTGATGCCCAACACGCGCACCCGGATCACATCGGCCCTGGTGGGCGGCGTGGTGGGCGGCTCCTTCTGGCAGCTCTTCCAGTGGGCCCACCTGGAGCTCCAGCTCGGGGTCGCGAACTACAACGCGATCTACTCGACCTTCGCGGCGCTCCCGATCTTCCTGTTCTGGGTCCACACCAGCTGGATGACGGTCCTGCTCGGCGCCGAGGCGGCCTCCGCGCATCAGAACCAGGCGCGCCACGGCCAGCTCGTGCGGAGCCGTGACTACGACCTGGCGCGGAAGGAGCTCCTCGCCCTGCGCCTGGTGGCCCGCGTGACGCGGACGTTCCTCGCCGGGGAGCCCCCGCGCGGTACGGTCGAGCTCGCCGACGAGCTCGGCTGTCCCGAGCGCACCCTGGAGGAGGTCCGGTCCGCGCTCGAGGAGGCAGGCCTGATCGCCCTCACCGACGCCGACGCCGACGCCGCGCCGATCACCCTGACGGTCGACCCGGGCATCGTGCGCATCCAGGACGTGCTCGACGCGCTGAAGGGCTCCTCGGTCGAGGAGCGCGAGGAGCGCGAGGTGGCAGGGGCCGGGGACGGTCCGGAGCTCGACGCCCACGTCGAGCGCGCCTTCGGCGCCTTCCGCCGAGAGCGTGACGCGGGGCGCGCGAACCTCACCCTGCGCGACCTCGCGCGGGACGAGGAGCCCGCCGGGTAGCGTCGCTACGCGCGCCGCCCGGTCATCGTCACCCAGCGGCCGCAGACGTGCTCCTCGTCGAGCTCGAGTCCGACGTCGGCGAGCTTCGCCACGGTCGCGTCGCGGTGATCGATGCGGCAGCCGCTGAAGCAGAACCAGCCCTCCGGCGAGAGGCGCTCGCGGAGCTCCGCGGCGTGGGCCTGGAGGACGTCGGCGTAGATGTTGGCGAGGACCACGTCGAAGCCGGTCTCGCTGTCCGCGAGCGCCCCGAAGTCCCCGCGGCGGAAGGCACAGCGCGCGGCCACGCCGTTGTCCTCCGCCAGCTCCGCGCCGCTCACGGGGGAGGCGGGGTCGATGTCGAAGCCGAGCGTCGCCTCCGCGCCGAGCAGCGCCGCGGCCACGGAGAGGACGCCGCTGCCCGCGCCGGCGTCGAGGACGCGTTCCCCTCCGCGGATCCGGCGGGAGAGGATGCGCAGGCACGTGCGCGTGGTCGCGTGGCGGCCGGAGCCGAAGGAGCCCCCGGGTTGGATCGTGAGCCGCAGATCGCCCGGCCGCGGCGGGCCCTCCTCGCACCAGGGCGGCAGGAGGACGAGCCGCCCCACGCGGAAGGGCTTCCAGTCCTTGCGCCAGCTCGTGCCGTAGTCCTCCGGCGGGAGGGCCTTGTAGCGCGGCGCGAGCCCGGCGAGCTCCGGATCCCCGACGGCCTCCACCAGCGCTCCGAGCCGCGCGGTGAGCTCGTCCCGGAGCGCTGGTGTGTCGTCGGCCGTCATCACGAAGCCGCGCACGGCGATGCGCCCCTCGGGCGCCGGCTCCGCGGCCACCGACGTCGTCCCGAACACCACCGTCGAGCAGGGACCGAAGCCGAGCGCCTCGCCCACGAGCTCCTGCCAGCCCAGGGGGACGTCCACCCGGATCTCGGTCCAGCTCGTCGTCATGATCCGCGCCCGCGATCGGGTCAGTAGGGGAGGTCGCCGGGGTCGATGTCGATGGGGCCGGGCTCGTCGAAGCGGGCGCTCATGGGCCGCTCCCGGGGGACGTCGCGCCCCGCCTCGCGGGGGCGGTCGGCTCGGCGCACGCCGCCGCCCACGAAGTCCAGCTTCACCCCGGCCTCGCGGAGGGGGCCCGCGACCTCGAGGTGCTCGAGCGCTTCCCGGCCGACGAGGTCCAGGTCGCCGCGCACGAGGCGCGCCTTCCCGGTCACGTCGAAGGCGCCCGGCTTCTCCACCGGGAGCTCGTCCAGGAACTCGCGGTGCCGTCTGTCGGTCACGCGCCCGTCGAGGACGAGCACGACGCCGCGGTCCGACGCGCGCCGCATGAGCCGTCCGAATCCCTGGCGGAACTTGGCGAGCGCGCGCGGCATGTAGATGCGCGCGCGCTGGGCGCCGGTGCCGATGGCGGCGCACTGCGCGTGGTGGTAGCGGTCCGGCACGCCGTAGGGCAGCCGCGCGATCGCCACGGTCTCGAGCGTCTCTCCGGGGAAGTCCGCCCCGTACCAGAAGGTGTCCACGCCCAGGAGGGTCGCGTCGGTCTGGTCGCGGAAGCGGCCCGTGAGCTCCTCCTTCGCGCTGCCGTCCATGCCCTGCCAGAGCAGCGGGAGCCCCGCGGCTGCGAACGCGCCTCGGGCTCGCTCGGCCACCTCGCGCACGTCCCGCAGGCTGGTGAACAGCACCAGCATCCGCCCGCCGCTGCGCGCCGCGTACCAGGGCAGGTAGCGACCGAGGAAGTCGAGGTACGACTCGCGGTCGCGCACGGACGGAAGGCCCCGCGGCACGCCGACCAGCACGCGCCCGTAGTCGAACACCTCGGGCGCGTGGAACGTCGTCACGCGGCGCGTGCCGGCGGCGCGGTCGTAGTCCCCCGTCTCCTCGTCGACGTGGGCCACGCGGTCGAGTCCGAGGTAGCCCTTGGCCTTGTCGAAGCTGCGTCCGAGCCGCGTGGTCGCCGAGACGAAGGCCGCCGCCGCGAGCTCGGGGTAGTAGTGCCTGCCGAGGGCGTCGCCCGGCAGCAGGACGAGCGCAGCGAGGACCGCCTCGTCGCGTGCGTTGCGCTCGACGTCGTGGAACACGTCGCTGGTGAACGACGGCGCGTCGTCCTCGACCGGCAGCCACCGCTCCAAGGCCTCGACGATCTCCGCGAGGTCCGCGCGCGCGACGTCGAGCGCGCGGCGGATGCGCGCGCGGCCGCGCATGCCGACGCCCTCCAGCTCCTCGGAGATCTGCGCGAGGGTGGACTCGAGGCGCTTCATCGCGCTGCTGGCAGCGACGCGCGCGTCGACCATGCCCGCGGCCCGACCGGAGTGCAGGACGTACTCACGGAACAGGCCGTAGAGCTCCGCGTCTCCGCGGCCGAGCTGGGCGCCCGAGCGCCAGCGCTCGTACTCGAGCACCTCGCTCTCGAGGGACGCCAGCGCGCTGCTCGTCATGGACCACAGCGAGCGCGCCCCGCGGACGCGCTCGGCGAGCCCCCCCGGCTCCAGCAGGCCGCCGCCGAGGCGGTCGAGCGGCGGCTTCGAGCGCCCGCCGCCGCGCGCCCCCGGCTCGTGGAGCCTCGCGAGCACGCGCCGGATCCCGCCGAAGGTGACGCGGTGGCTCCACGCCGACATGGCCTGGTCGTGCAGGTGCTCGCACTCGTCGAAGACGATCCGGCGGAAGAACTCGGGCCGCGCGAGGGCGAAGGACTGGTTCGTGAGCACGACGTGGCTGCGCTGGGCGCGGGCGCGCGCCACCTCCGCCGCGCAGGTCCCGCGGTCCCCCGCGCGGGTGCAGCAGGCGCTCCGCGCGCGCGCGTGGCCGAGCGTCCGCGACAGCGCTGTGCGGTACGCGTCCGGCGCGTCGAGCCCGAGGGGCGGCCTGCGGGGGAACGTGTCGAGGTCGCCGTCCACGTCGCGCAGCCCGAAGAGCGCGAGCGCCGTCCAGGCGAGCCACACCTCCGCCTCGTCGCCCTCCTGCGGCGCGTGCGCTCGCAGCGAGCGCCAGCAGAGCGAGGCCTCGCGGCCTTTCAGGACCGCGACCCGCAGCCCGCCGGGGAACCCCGCGCGCGTGAGCGCCTCGAAGGCCCGGGGGACCTCCCGATCCATGGCCTGGCTCTGGAGCGCGCGGGTGTACGTCGCGACGCCGACGCGCACGCCGTAGCGCCGCGCCCACATCAGTGCGGGGAGCAGATAGGCCAGGGTCTTGCCCGTCCCGGTCGGGGCGTGCACCAGCAGCAGGTCGTCGCCGCCGAGGCAGCGCGCGACCTCCTCGGCCACGCGGTGCTGGCTCTTCCTGTACAGAGCGCGCCGCCCCTCCGCGTTGGCGTCCGGGTCGAAGAGCGCCGGGAGGTGCTCCCGGAAGACGTCGTCGAGCGCGGCGAGATCCTCGTCGAGGAAGGGCGCCGCCTCCTGGATCTCGGGCGGGAGGATCGGCTCCGGCTCGATCCGGAGGAGCTCCTCGGTCACCGCCGGGGAGAGCGGCGCGAGCGGGTCGTCCTCGTCGATCTGCTCCTCCGAAGCGGCGCGCAGGAGTCCGTCGGGGACGCGGTCGAGGTCCACGAGGGCGGCGCCGCCCGTCCAGGTCGCGGGACGATCGACGAGGTCGAGCGCGAGGCAAAGCCGCGCGCCGGCCGCGGGGTCGGTCTCCACGAGCAGCGCGGCCGCGCTCGACCAGCCGTGAAGCAGGACGGCGTGGGCCGCGGGACCCAGCTCGGCGAAGCGCGCCACGAGCTCCGCGGTCGCCGCCATGAGGTGGGGAGGCAGGACGTCCGCGGGCGCGGCGGGCGCGAGGGACTGCTCGATCAACAGTCCGAGGATCTCGAGCGCTGGACGAGCGGCGAGGGGCCCGGGCTCGAGCAGGAGCAGCAGCTCGTCGAGCCCGAGCCGGGTCGACGCCGAGGGCGCGCAGCCCGCCGCGCGATCGAGGGCTGCTGCCCAGCGCGCGTGCCGCTGACCCTCCGCGACGACTGCGGGGCGCTCGCCGATGAACTCGCGGAGACGGAGCCACCCGTCGATCGCGGACTCCTCGCTCGACACGTCGAGGTCGAGGCCCTGCCACTCGCCGGAGTCGTCGAGGACCATCCCACGCAGCGCCACCACTGCCGCCGCGGAGGGCTCGGAGGCCTCGGCGTGCAGGTGGACGAAGGCGACGCCCGCGGGCCCGAAGGCCCGCGGCGGCGCCGCCGCGGAGCCGACCTCGCCCGGTGAGCCCGCGACGGTCGCGCCTCGCGGCTCCTCTCGGGGCGGCAGGCTGTCGCGCCTTTCTGGTCGTCGATCCATTTAATGGGTAGATGGGCGCCCTCTGCGAGGTGCATGCATGGAGTGTGGGTTTCCGAGCCATTGCGCTTCGGCTAGACTCGGTCCCTCGTTCATTGATCTCCAATGATCGACCTCCCCGGGTGACGCGTCACCCGGTGCGGTCCTCACGGCGACCACCCTTCCCAACAGCATGGACATCACGGACATCCCCGTCGAGGGTTACGAGCGCGTCGCGCGCTGCAGGGATGAGGCCTCGGGCCTTCACGCGCTGATCGCGGTGCACGACACGACCCTCGGCCCGTCGCTCGGTGGGATGCGGCTCTGGAACTACGAGTCCGAGGACGAGGCGTTGGTGGACGTGACGCGCCTCGCCCGGGGGATGACCTACAAATCGGCCGTGGCGGGCACGGGGCTCGGGGGCGGGAAGAGCGTGATCGTCGGCGACCCCGCCGAGGTCAAGTCGCCCGCGCTCTTCGAGGCCATGGGCCGCTTTATCGACGACTTCGGCGGGAGCTACATCACCGCCGAGGACATGAACATCGGCATCGCCGACCTCCGACACGTCAAGAAGACCACCGATCACGTCACCGGTCTCAGTCGCGAGGAGGGCGGGTCGGGCAACCCGAGCCCTTACACCGCCTACGGCTGCGTCGTCGGGATCGAGGCCGCCGCGGAGTGGCGCTACGGCTCCGCGGATCTCTCCGGCAAGCACGTCCTCGTCCAGGGCGTCGGCGCCGTCGGCGGCGAGATGGCCCGTCTGCTCAAGGAGCGAGGCGCGCGCATCACGATCTGCGACATCCGTGACGAGCACGTCGCCGAACTCTGCGCCGAGCACGGCTACGAGTCGGTGGACGACCTCGTCCACCTCGACGTCGACTGCGACATCTACGCGCCCTGCGCCCGCGGCGCCGGGATCAACGACGAGACGATCCCGAAGCTCACCTGCGACATCATCGCGGGCTGCGCGAACAACATGCTCCTCGAGCCGCGTCACGGGGAGGTCCTCCGCGAGAAGGGCATCCTCTACGCGCCGGACTACGTCGTGAACGCAGCGGGGATCATCAACGTCGGGGCCGAGCGCTTGCCCGGCGGCTACGACGAGGAGCAGGCCATGCGCCGGATCAACCGGATCGCGGACAACCTCCGCGAGGTCTTCGAGCTCGCCGAGGCCGAGGGCATCGCCACGAACCGCGCGGCCGAGCACCTCGCCGAGAAGCGCATCGCGGCGGCGAGGCAGCCCTGCTGAGGCAAGAGCGAGCATCGCTCCGATAGGACGGCGCCGCGCCGCGGGTTGGATCCGCGGCGCGGCGCTGTTCGTCGGAGGCGGAGTCCGGGCGGCCGCAGGTCACCGACGCGGGGGAACGCCGCTCAGGACCTCAGCATCCGGTCCGCCCACTCCTCGTACGCGGTCACGTCCTCGCCATGGCCTGCGGCCATGAGCAGGTCTCGCCAGTCGGCGCGCGCGAGGTCGAAGACCTGGTCCTCGCGCTGATCGCGCTCGTGGAGCAGCCGCAGGGCCGAGATCCGGATGCGCTCCAGCAGGTCCCGTGCCGGCCCGCTCGAGCCCGTGTCCATCGAACCCGGGATCTCCTCCAGGAGGCGCCGTCCGAGGCGTTCGGCGTCCGCGGAGCCCGCGACGCGCTGGACGAGGGCTGCGGTTCTGCGCGTGAGGGGGACCATGGTGGCGACCGGCTGGTGGAGGAGCCTATCCGAACCTCGCAGACCGCCGCGGTCGGTGGGCGTTCGAGGCGGTGCTCCTGATCGGTCCGGCGTGGAATCCGGTTCCTGCCTGCCGGGCGGCAGGAACCGGCTCCAGACTGGGCTCGCCATGCTCGCCTGCGCGCTCTCAGTCCTCACTCTCCACCTCGCCCAGGCCAGCTCGCCGGTCGCGCCGGCGGAACCGACCAGGGTCGTCTGCCTCGGCGACTCGATCACGGCAGGTGCCCGGATCGTTCAGCCCGAGAGGCTCGGCTGGTCGGCGCAGCTCGGGGCGTGGTTGAACGAGGATCCGGGGCGTTCGGATGTCGAGGTGGTCGGCTTCGGCGTGGGCGGCGCGACGCTCCTGGCGAAGGGCGACCGGCCGATCCAGGGGACGAAGGCCTACACGGACGCACTCGCGAAGGCGTGCGACCACTTCGTCGTCATGCTCGGGACGAACGACACCGTCCAGGTGGGGCGCGGGAACTGGGAGAAGGCGGACGACTTCGTCGGTGACCTGGGCGCGCTCTGCGCGGCCGCGCGCGAGCGAAGCCCGGAGGCGACGGTCTGGATCGTGGGGCCGCCGCCGATGTTCGCCGACGCGCGCGGACTCGACGACGCGCGAGTGGCCTCGCTGACCGCTCGGGCTCCGCGCCGGATCGAGCTCGCGAAGCGCGCGAAGGCCTTCGCCGAGGCGACGCCGGGCGTCGAGCACATCTCGCTGGACGGGGTGCTCACCGCGCAGCGCACGGTCGACGGCGTGCATCCCGATCCCTTCGGCCACGAGGACATCGCGCGCGCGGTTCACTCCCGGCTCGCGGCGGCCATGGGCCGCGAGGTCGCCGCGCTGCGTACGCTCCAGCCCGCTCCGTCGGCGGAGTACCGCTCGGGCGCCGGCTGGGGCGGGACCTGGTGGGACGCCTTCCGTTCTCTCCAGGCCCTCCCGGAGTCACTCGACGAGCAGCCCGAGGTCGTCTTCCTCGGCGACTCCATCACCCAGGGGCTGACGGGGCACGGGACGCGTCACTTCGAGCTCGGTCAGCGGCCGGCCGTCTCGCTCGGTCTCAGCGGCGACCGCACCGAGCACCTGCGCTACCGCGTCCGTCGCGGGGCTCTCCGGCGTCTCGAGCCGTCGCTGATCGTCCTCCAGATCGGGATCAACAACCTGAACGCCGCGGGACACTCCGCCGAGGACACGGCCGCCGGGATCCGCGCGGTCGTGGGGGACCTCCGCGGCGCGCACCCGTCCGCGAGAGTCCTCGTCTGCGGTCCCTTCCCCGCGGGCCGCACCCCCGGGTCGGAGCTCCGGCGCGCTGTGGACGAGGTGCACCGCCGGATCGCGGACGTCGGCGTCGGGACCGAGTCCGCCGCGCTCGGCGGCGCGCCCCAGGTCCACTACCTCGACCTGCGCGGTCTCTTCCTGACGGAGGACGGCGCGCCTGGCGAGGCGATGGCCGGCGACGCGCTCCACATCTCGGCCGAGGGCAAGCGGCGCTGGAAGGAACGGGTGCTGCGGTGGACGGAGCAGCACCTGCGCTGAACCGCGCTCACTCCGCCAGCCCCACGAGCCGCGCCGTCTCCATGGGCATCACGAGGATGCGCTGGTCGTAGCTCCAGGCCGTGGGGTAGTAGAGGAAGTTGATCTCGCGCGGGCCGAAGGTCATCAGATCGATGGGACCGACGACCCAGGTCTCGTAGGCCCGCCCGCACTCCATCCCCAGGATGGCGAGGTGTGTGGCGCGCGGGTCGCCCTCGGAGGTCGTGTCGCCGCTGCCCGCCAACAGGTTCATGCGATCGAGGCCTTCACCGACCGCGGGAGAGAGCGCGAACACCGCGCCGCTCTCGTCCTCGATGTGCGCCGCGAGCTCGGTCAGGCTGCGATCGAGGGATCGGTTCCGCGTGCGCTCGGCGGCCTGGGCGTTGTACATGGCGTGTCCCGCGAGGATCGCCGCGGTCGCGCCGATCACGGCGCCGCGCAGGACGCGCGGCCGCGCGACCTCGACCAGGTAGGCGATGCCCCTGGCCGCGAAAAGGGCCAGGAACGGCGAGATCACGAGGACGTTGCGCATCATCCCCACGATCATCGTCGACATGTACGCCACGTAGAGGACGGGGAAGCAGGCGACGAGTACCAGGAGCATCACGCGCTCGCGCGCGATGGCGTAGAGCCCGAGCAGCGCGAGGCCGGCGAGCGCCCAGGCCACGAGGTCGAAGGGCGAGAGGAGCTGGCCGCCGAGGTAGCCCAGCATGCGCTGGAGATGCGGCCAGCCCGCTTCGAGGGTGTAGACGCCGTGCCCGCCCTCGCCGTAGTGCATCCGCTCGTAGTCGATGTCCCGCCGGAACTCCTCGTACTCGAAGACGCTGCCCGGGGTCGCGACCACGAAGGCGGCGGCGAAGGCGACGAGGAGGCCGGCGAGGAGCCCGGCCGCGGAGATCCAGCGCCTCTCGCGGAGGTCTGGCAGGACGACCACGCCGTACGCGACCAGCGTGGGCGCGAGGAGCAGACCACCCGGGTACTTCGAACCACAGCCGAGGCCGGCTGCGACCGCCGCCAGCCAGAGCCAGCGTCGGCCTCCGCTCTCGTGGACGGCGGCGACGCAGGCCATGAGGGTCAAGGCGCCGAACTGCATCAAGAGGCCGTCGGGGGCGACCCAGCGCGTGTGGTACGAGACCTCCCAGGACAGCGCCAGGAGCGACGCGGCCAGCAGCGCTTCCACCCTGGAGCCGCGCCAGCTCAGCACCAGGCGGTAGAGCCAGACGACGCCCAGGCTCGACACGAGCAGGAAGATCGCCCGCATGCGCAGTCGGAAGGGCTGCTCGTAGATCGTGGCGATGACGTGCTCGCTCACGTCCACACCCTGGACCTTCGCCCAGATCACCTCCGGGATCGCCGCGAGCAGCGTCAGCCAGTATCCGAAGGTCGGGTAGTTGTACTTGCCCGGGAGAGGAGCCCCGATCTCGAAGGAGCGCTGGAGCGGCTTGAGCCACGCGTTGTCCTCGTCCCAGTGCGGTCCGAAATCGAGGGCGAAGAGACCGGTGCCCACGAGGATCAGGAGCGGGATCAGCACCGGCGACGCCCAGCGGCGGCGCTGGAGGGGGCTCTCCGCATCGGGTCCTCTGGACATGGAGCGAGACCCTACACGAGCCGTGGGCGTGCTCCTCGATGGACCTCGCCGTTCCGGGCGGCCGACGGGCCCCGGAGGGCGGGTTTCCGCGCCAGGAAACGCGTGATCAGGCCGATCCTGCCCCGGGGCCGCGTACGCCCCGTCACCCGGACGGCGAGAATCTTCGATTCTCGCCAAGAGCCCGTTCTCGCGAACCGTCGTCCCGGCGCACCGTTCCAGCACGCACGAGCCCACGGCTCCGTCCGTAGACGACCGCTCCGCCACCATGAATCACTCCACCAGTCACCAGCAGAGCACTCTGCAGAGCGTCCTCTCGAGCGTCTCCCTCCGCGCAGCCGGCCTCGTCGCCGCCGCGACGGCGGGCTTCGCCAGCGACGTCCCTCAGGCTGACCAGCTCCCCCTCGGCTTCGCCGAGGCCTTCGCTCTGGCGGAGGACAGAGGCGCTGTCCTCGACCAGCTCGTGGCGGGGACGGATGAACACGACTTCTACACGAGCCTCTGGCTGCAGGGGGAGGGCCGGCTCGGAGAGGTGCCGGCGGTGCTGAACCGCTGGAAGGTGCGCAGCGGCGAGACGGCCGCGTGGCGACGGATCGAGGCGCGCCAGGCGCTCCTGAACGCGTCGAACGACCCGGCCGCGACCTACCGGTTCCTCGAGGAGGAGCTGGGCCTCGAGTTCGATCATCGCCGCCGCGTGCAGGGAGAGGTGCCCGACCGGCCGACGCGCCTCGACCAGGAGCTCATCGACACCGAGCGGCTCCTCGGCGAGGTCCTCCAGGACCGGACGGGCAAGCGCCTGCGGCGCGTGTCGGACGCGCTGCTGGAGCAGCTGGTCCGACGCCAGCTCACCGACCGGCAGCGGGTCGAACTCCTCCAGCGCCTGCCGCGCGCCGACGTCCCCGGGATGGTCCAGGCCGTCCTCGCGGACTTCGACGCCTTCCCGAAGCTCAGCTTCGGCGGCCGCAAGATCCACGGCCAGCTGACCCTCGCCCAGCTCGAGACGCTGCGCGGCGCCCGGCCCCAGGTGCTCTCCAACGCGGCGTACGTCGACGCGGTGATGAGGCGCCTCGCCCCCGGCGCCGACGCCTCGATCGACGACCCCGCCGAGGAGCAGCGCTACCTGGGGCGCGCCTGGGCCTTCGCCGCGACGCTCCCGCCGGCCTTCAACTCCCTCAAGGCCCACCTGCTCTATCGCTGGATCGAGCGGGACCTCGAGCGCGGCGAGGTCGACCGCGACCGGTTCCTCCGCTACCTGCGCCTGCCCCGCAACGCGCCCCACGTCATCGTCCGCAGGGAGGACCGCGGGAACGTGGCGAACCTCGGCGAGGACTTCTCCGGACGCACTCCTTTCTCGCCGGTGGGGGACGATCGTGAGGTCGTGGAGGCGAGCCTCCATCTCCTCCTCCGGGACGCACGCGGCGCCGAGGAGTTCTTCGGCGTGCTCGAGGAGGCCTACGTCAAGCGCCTCTTCGCCGAGGCGAAGCTGCTCCACGGGGACCCCGCGGACGCCGAGCAGTACATCGAGATGCTCGGTGGACCCTCCGCCCTCGAGGCCCTGCGCGGCCGTGTCGAGCTCGACTTCGCCCGCGGCTCCCGGGAGTTCTTCGGGTCGGACGACGAGGTCTCGCTCGAGGTCGACGTGAAGAACGTCTCCGACCTCATCGTGAAGGTCTTCGAGATCGACCCGGTCGCCGTCTTCGACCGCCTCGGCCACCTCGGGGTCTCCGGCCTCGATCTCGACGGCCTCGTCCCGAGCTCCGAGCGCACCTTCACCTTCGGACAGAACGCCCTCACGCGGCACCGCGAGAGCTTCGACTTCCCCTCACTCGCGCGACCCGGGACCTTCGTCGTCGAGCTCGTGGGCGGCGGCGTCTCGAGCCGGGCTGTCGTGCGCAAGGGCACGCTCCATCTCGTGGGCGGGCTGACCGAGGCGGGCCACGTCTTCCGCGTTCTCGACGAGGACCGGGCCGCGGTGACGGACGCGATCCTGCGCTTCGGTGGCCGCGATTACCTCTCGGACGACAGGGGTGAGCTCTTCGTGCCCTTCTCCACGGGCGGAGGACGCCGGACGGCTCTCCTGCGCCGCGGCGACCTGGCGGTGGTCACCGCCTTCGATCACGTGGCCGAGGAGTACGCGCTCGAGGCGGCCGTGTTCGCGCCGGGCGAGGCCCTGGTGTCCGGCAGCAGCGCGACCTTCGTCGTCCGGCCCCGCCTGACCGTGGCCGGAGAGCGCGCGTCCCTGGAGCTCCTCCAGGACGCGAGCCTCGTCGTGACCTCGACCGACCTGGACGGCGCCCGCTCCACCAAGGTCGTGCCCCTGGCGGCCGTGGACGCCGGCGCGATCCTCACCGCCGACGTCGCGGTCCCCGAGCGGGTCAAGACCTTCGAGGTCCAGCTGTCGGCCCGGGTGCGAAGTGTCAGCCTCGGCGAGGACGTCGCTCTCGAGGCGCCCTCGGCGAGCTTCCCGATCAACCGCCTGCAGCCGATGAGCACGCGCATGAGCCTGCTGACGCGGCGGCCGCAGGGGTACGTGCTCGAGGTCCGCGGCCGCACCGGCGAGCCGCTTCAGGACGTCGAGGTGTCCGTCGATTTGCGCCACCGCTGGTTCGCCGACGTCCAGCGCGCGCGCCTGAAGACCGATGCCAGGGGGCGCATCGATCTCGGTTCCCTGGATCAGGTGTCGAGCGTGCGCCTCACCGAGCCGGGCGAGCTCCACAACTTCTGGGAGCTCGAGGTGTCCGACCTCCACGGCATGCAGGGCGCGCTGCACGGCCGCACCGACGGCGTCGTGCGGATTCCCTACACGGGGCGCTTCACCGCCCCCGACCGCCGGGCCTTCTCCCTGATCGAGATGCGCGGCGGCGCGCCGGCCCGCGACGCCTTCGCGGCCATCTCCGTGGAGAACCGCTACGTCGTGCTCCGCGGTCTCGCGGCCGGGGACTACCGGCTGGTGCTCAAGGAGAGCGGCGGCACCGGGAGCGTCCGCATCACGGACGGCGCGACGGTCGCCGGCCACGAGGTCGGTCGCCACCGCGCCCTCTCGGCCTCGCCGAAGGAGCCGCTCCAGATCGTCGAAGTGGCGCGCTCTGGCGGCGGGCTCGCGGTGCAGCTCGCGGGGGCCGGCGCGCACACGCGCCTCCACGTGGCGGCGACGAAGTACGTCGATCCGTTCGAGGCGGCGAGTTTCCTCCGCCTCGCGCGCAGGGACACGACGCGCGCGAGCGAAATCGCGCGGCCGCGCTCGGGCTACGAGTCGGGGCGCGTGATCAGCGACGAGTACCGCTACATCCTCGACCGCCGCGAGCAGGACGTCTTCCCGGGCAACATGCTCCGGCGTCCTGGCTACCTCCTCAATCCCTGGGCCGTCAATCGGACCGAGGATCGCATGGCCGACGAGGGCCGCGCGGGCGAGCTCTTCCGAGGGCGCGAGAACTCCGTGGTGGGGATCGGGGGTGGCGCCGGCGGGCGGTTCGGCGGACGCGCGGGCAAGAAGCGCGCGGCCACGCGGACCTACAACCGGACGATGGACTTCCTGGTGGAGCCCGCGGTCACGCTCGTCAACCTCGTCCCCGACGAGGAGGGGCGCGTGCTCGTACCCGCCGACGCCCTCGGACCGAACCACATGCTGCGGCTCGTGGCGACCGACGACGCCCTGACCGTCGCCTGGGACGTGACCCTGCCCGAGCAGGACCTCGCGCGGCGCGACCTGCGGCTCGCCGAGCCCCTCGATGCGGGCCGGCCGATGACGCAGTCGCGTCGGATCGCCTTCGTGCCCGCCGGTGAGTCCATCGAGATCCGCGACGCGACGAGCGCGGATGCGAAGACCTTCGACACGCTCGGGGACGTCTTCGGACTGTTCCGCACGATCGCGGGCGAGGGATCGGAGCTCGCGAAGTTCGAGTTCCTCACGCGCTGGCCCGACCTGGGTGCGGACGAGAAGCGCGCTCTCTACTCGGAGTTCGCGTGCCACGAGCTCGGCGCGTTCATCAAGCGCCGCGATCGGATGTTCTTCGATCAGGTCGTCGCCCCTTACCTCGCCAACAAGGGCCACCGCACCTTCATGGACGACTGGCTCCTCGAGGCGGACCTGGCGGGCTACCTGGAGCCGTGGCGCTTCGAGCGACTCAACGTGGTCGAGCGCATCCTGCTCCTGCAGCGCACGGGCGGTGACAGCGCGCAGCTCGCCCGCGACCTGATGGCCCTCGCCCCGCGGGCCGACTTCTCCCTCAACGCCACCTTCGGCACGGTGCTCGCAGCCGGCGGCCTCGATGGCGAGGCTTCGCTCGAGATCGGGGGGGCGGTGAACCAGATCCGCGGCCGGGGCAGCCGTCGGGCCGAGGTCGACACTCGCAGGGCGCCCGCGCCGGAGGGCCCTGCGAGCCCGGGGCCCACGGTCGCGGGCCGCGAGCTGAAGGAGGTCGAGAGGTCCGTTCGCAGCCTCGCCGAGCTCGACGGCGCTGAGGCGCTCTTCGATGAGGAGGCGGACGAGGCCTCTCTCGGGCTGGAGCCCATCGCCGGCCTGAGCGCCGCCGACGACGAGCGCCGCCAGCGCGCGCGCGGCTTCTTCTTCCGCGACCTCGACTCCACCGAGGAGTACGCCGAGACCCACTACTGGCGCGTTCGCCTGGGCGACACGACGGGCGATCTCGTCAGCGTCTCGCCCTTCTGGGTCGACTTCGCCGAGGCGGGTGAGAGCTTCGTCTCCGGCCAGTTCCCCCTGGCCACTCGCAGCACCACCGAGATGCTCCTGGCGCTGGCCTTCCTCGACCTCCCCTTCGAGGCCGCGGAGCACGAGGTGGTCGCCGACGGCCGCAGCGTGAGGATGACGGCGGGGTCCCCGCTGCTCCTCGCCCTGGAGGATATCGGTGAGGCCGCGCCGGCGGCGGGCAGCCCCGAGGTGCTGGTGGGCCAGGACTTCTTCGTCCCGGAGCAGCGCACCGTGGTCGTCGACGGTGTCGAGCGCGAGCGCTACGTCACCGGTGAGTTCCTCACGGGCCGGCCCTACGGCTGCCGTGTCGTCATCACGAACCCCTCCTCGGCGGCGATCGAGCTCCAGGCCCTGCTCCAGGTGCCGGAGGGCGCCATCCCCCTGGCGGCGACCCAGTACACGAAGGGCGTCCCGGTCTCGGTCGGTCCCTACGGGACGCGCTCCATCGAGAGCTTCTTCTACTTCCCCTCCGAGGGAGCCTTCGCGGACTACCCGGTGCACGCCGGGAAGGGCGCGGTCCTGCTCGGCGCCGCCGACGCGCGGACGCTCCAGGTGGTCGACGTGCCCAGCACCGTGGACAAGGCGACCTGGGAGTGGGTCAGCCAGAACGGCGACCTCGACGAGCTCCTGCGCTTCCTCGACGCCGGGAACCCGCGCGCCCTCGACCTCGGCCAGATCGCCTGGCGCATGGGGGACCGCGCGAGCTTCGACCGCGTGACGGCGGCCCTGGGCCGCCGCGGCGTCCTGGCGCCGGTGCTGTGGCAGTACGCGGTCAAGCACCGCGACAGCGCGCGGACGTCGGAGTTCCTGGGGCGCAACCGCGTCATTCTCGACAGGGTCGGCGTCAGCTTCCGCTCGGATCTCCTCACCGTGGACGCCATGAAGCGAGCGAGCTACGAGCACCTCGCCTACGAGCCCCTCGTGAACGGACGGGCGCACGCTTTCGGTGGTCGCCGCCAGATCCTCAACGATCAGCTCCGTGACCAGTACGGCCGCTTCATCGAGCGGATCGTCCTGCAGGACGGCCTCACGGGCGAGGATCGCATCGAGCTCGCCTATTACCTGCTGCTGCAGGCGCGCATCGGCGAGGCCATCGCGGCCTTCGAGAAGGTCGACCGCGCCGCAGTGAGGACCGGGCTGCAGTACGACGCGATGGCGGCGTACCTCGCCTTCTACCGCGCCGACGTCCCGGCCGCGCGTGCGATCGCCGAGCGCTACGTCGACCACCCCGTCGATCGCTGGCGCAACCGGTTCCGCGAGATCATCGCCCAGGCGGACGAGATCGAGGGCCGCGGCCCGACCGACGTCGTGGATCCTGACGATCGCGACGCGACCCAGGGGGCCCTCGCGGCGGACGAGCCCGCGCTCGCGGTCCGCGTCGACGGCGGCGAGGTCATCGTCGATCACGAGCGGATCGACGCCGTGGAGCTGCGTTTCCACCGGATGGACATCGAGTTCCTCTTCTCGGGCAGCCCCTTCGTTCGCGGCGACGGCGGCGCCTTCGGCCTCGTCCGGCCGAACCGGACCGAGGTGGTGGCTCTCGCGCCCGACGCGACGCGCACGGTGTTCGAACTCCCCGAGAGCTTCCGCGCCGCGAACGTTCTCGTCGAGGCCCGCGCCGCCGGTCTCTCGCGTCGCGCGACCTACTTCGCCGGCGATCTCGTGGTGCAAGGACTCGAGCGCTACGGCCAGGTGCGTGTCATCGACGGCGGCACCCGCGCGGCGCTGCCGAAGGCCTATGTGAAGGTCTACGCCCAGCTCGAGGACGGCGAGGTCCGCTTCCACAAGGATGGCTACACCGACCTCCGCGGCCGCTTCGACTACGTGTCCCTCTCGGGCGTGAGCGGCCCGGCCGTGCGCCGCTACGCGGTGCTGGTCATGCACGATCGGGCCGGCGCCCGGATCCAGGAGCTCAGCCCGCCCGTGCGCTGAGCGCGCTGCGCCGGGGATCGGGCCCCACCCGGCCCCGGGCGCAGCTAGACTCTGGGCGGCATGACGATCCCTGATCGCGCAGCGCTCCGGACGGAGCTACAGACTTTCGACGAGGTCGAGAAGAAGGTCGTCGGCGGGATGCTCGCCGTGATGTTCGGCCAGCCTTCGAAGATCCGGGACCGTGAATGGATGAGCGAGCAGTTCACCCAGGTCGCGCTTCTCACCGGACAGTTCGAGGACGTCGAGCACGCCCACGACGGGGTGGAGCGCGCCCAGGAGTGGATCCGCACGAAGATCGGCAAGCTCCTCAGCGCGTGCGTCGCGCTCTTCGTGCACGTCGCCGAGGACATGCGCGAGCGCCACGGCGAGGGCGAGTTCTCGGCGAGTGACGCGATGATCCAGTCGCTCGGGTACTTCGACGAGCTGCCCGACATCGAGGTCGGCCGCGTCGGCCGGTCTTGAGGACGCGACGCGAGCGGTCTCCGCGGCGAGGCCGCGAGGCGATCAGCCGGCCGGCGCCCTCCCGTCCAGCGCGCGGCGCGTCGAGGCCCAGTCGAAGGCCTCGGGCACGGCGCGCAGGGTCAGCTCGTGGAGAGGCTCCGCGTGAGAATCCAGGACGGCGATGCCGGCTGTGAGTCCCGTGTCGCGGCGCATCCTGCGCTCGATGCCCGCGAGGGCTCGACCGATGTTGTCGCGGTCCCCGTAGCCGCCGAGCCAGTCCTGTGAAGCCATCCGGGGGCCGACCTCCGCGAGTCGGGGCGGGAGCAGGTGGGCGTAGGTCTCGAAGGAGCGGTAGAGAGAGCCGCTGACATCGGTGAGAGGCGCCGGGCCGAGCGTCCGCCACTCCCTGGCCAGGACGTGGTCGACGAAGACGTCGATCAGGATCCCGGCGAAGCGACGGAGCTCGGGCGGGAACCACGCCCTGGCGGCGCGCACGTCCTCGCGGGCGTCGAACCAGCGGTCGAGGGCTCTGTGCTCGAGCAGAGCGTAGCGCGTGTCCTCGGGCAGCTTGGCCTCGTCCAGCCCCCGCGCGAAGTCGCCGAGGATCGCGCCGAGTCGCGCCTCGTCGCTCGGCTCCGCCAGGGCGGCGTGAGCGAGGTAGTTCATCGCGCGGCCGCTGCGAGGGCCTCGACGAGGCCCGCGAGGTCGGGCGGCAGCGGCGCACTCACCTCGAGCCTCTCGCCGGTCCGCGGGTGATCGAACGCGAGGACCGCGGCGTGCAGGGCGAGGCGCGGCGGCTTCGGGACGGAGGCGGGGAGCGCGCGCTGGCGCTTCGTGCCGTAGAGCGGATCACCGATGACCGGATAGCCGCGGTCGGCGAGGTGTACGCGGATCTGATGGCGGCGCCCGGTGTGGATCGTGCAGTCCACGAGCGAGTGGCCGCCCAGCGTGCGCTCGAGTCGCACGAGCGTGAGCGCGTCCTTCCCACGATCGTGGTCCACCCACTGGCGATCGGCCTTGCCCGGTACGGGCCCCAGGGGGAGGTCGATGGAGAGCGGCTCGACCGCGCCGGGCGCGCCGGACACGATCGCGAGGTAGCGCTTCAGCACGGTTCGCGCGCGGAACTGGTCCTGGAGCGCCTCGAGCGCCGCTTCGGTCCGCGCCACCACGAGCACGCCGCTCGTCTCGCGGTCCAGGCGGTGGACGACGCCCGGGCGCTCTTCGCCGCGTGTCCGTGGGAGGGGGCCATGACTCGCCTCCAGGACGTGCGCCATGTCGGGCGCGTCGGTCCCCGCGACTCCGTGGGTCAGGAGCCCGGAGGGCTTGGACACGACGAGCAGCTCCTCGTCCTCGTGGAGCACGTCGATGGTGGGCTCGGGGACGTCCCGCTCCACGGCGATCTCGGTGCCGCCGGGCACGCGCCCGTTGGAACGCACGACGCGCTTTCCACCCACGAGCACGTCCCCTCGGCGCACGAGCTTCTGGGCCTGGGACCGGGAGAGGTCCGGCAGGATCCCGGCCAGGATCTCGTCGAGCCGCCGACCGGCGAGGTCCTTGGGCACCACGTATCGCTCGAGGGCGCGGGGCATCCCGGCATGGTAGTGCGCGGCGGGCTGGCCAGGGGCCCGCCGCGCCACCCGTCAGCGGAAGGTGATCGCGCGGGCGTCCGTCAGGTTCGACGTCGGGGTGAGCAGGAAGTCCCTGAACCAGAGCTGGAAGTAGAGGGTCTCGCCCGCCGAGGCCGCGCCCAGGGGCGGAGCCAGGGCGCTCGGACTCACGGGGACGTCGATGGAGCCTGCGGACCCCGAGTTCGACAGCAGGGCGTTGAAGCGCCCGATGGTGCCGCTCAGGCAGAGGGTGCCCGCGCCTCCGCCCACGTTGAGGACGAGGCCCGGGTCGCGCGAGGCCACCAGCAGCCCGAAGCTGTTCGGCGGCAGCTGGCGGGCCTGGAGAGTGAGGTCGTCGTCAGCGAGGACGTCGCTGCCCACTGCGCGGAGGATCCCGCTCAGGCCCGAGGAGTTCGGGACCGCAGGGCCGCACACCGCCGCGCCGAGGGTGCCGCACTCGGCCCCCTCGGCGTCCACCGCGCGGACGCGCAGAACGCGCGACCGGGAGAGCAGCGGGTTGGAGCCCTCTTCGGGGTAGAGGTCGGTGAAGAAGAGGCCGCCCGGCCCGGCGCAGAGCCCGACCACCGTGGAGCGGCCGTCCCCCACGTACTCGACGAAGGTCGTCGGACCGGCGACGAGCCCGCCGTTCGCGTTGAGCACGAACTCCTCGATCCGCTTGCCACGCGGCTGCTGGCCGGTCGCGTAGGTGTTGCCCGCAGAGGAGGCGAAGGCGTGGTCCATCCGGTCCGCGGGGAAGCCGCTGCCGCCGAAGGTGCCCGGCTGGATGAAGGCGAGGTTGACCGGTCCCACCGCGGGGTCCCAGTCGTGCAGCGCGAAGCTGCGCATGCTCGAGTTCGACCCGTCCCAGAGGTAGTCACGGCCTCGAACCACTTTGGCGAAGCGGTCGACGCTGGGGCCGTTGTCGAGGAAGTAGTGCTCGCCGTCGGATTCGCGCGTCCGGCCTCCGAAGGGGTTGCGCACCCCGAGGCACCACACGTAGTCGCGGGCCGTGTCCTGGCCCGCGGTGTAGAACGGGTTGTCCGACGGCGCGGTCCCGTCGAGGTTCATCCGCAGGATCTTCCCGCGGAAGGAGTTGAGATCGCGCGCCGTGTTCGTGACGAAGCCGTCCCCCATGTGGACGAACATCGTCCCGTCGCCGATCAGCTCCATGTGGCTCACGTAGTGGGCCTGTCCCTGGAACTCGCCCGGCATGTCGAGCACGGTCGTACGCATCGCGCTGGTGAGCCCCCCGTCCGCGCTCGAGAGTCGCTCGATGCGCGGGTAGTGCCAGCCGTTCGCGTCGTAGAGCAGTGAGAGGAACAGGTCCCCGGTGACCGGCTCCACGAGGATGCCGCCGAGGCCCTGCTCGCCCTGACCCGGGAACTGGCCCAGGGGGTCGAAGTTCAGGAGGCCGCTCGCATAGGTCGACACCGTGCCGTCGTTGGTGATGACCTTGATCTGACCGTGGAGCTCGGTGACGTAGGCGAAGGGATCGCCGGGAGCGCCGGTCGGGTTCGGGACGAACGCGATGTTCACCGGGAGCTCGAGCCCCTCGGCCACGACGTCCACCTGATAGCCGCTGGCAGCCTGCCAGCCTGCGGCCGGCCCGCGGGCGCGCACCGAGAAGGTCGGGACCTGCTGCGCGAGGTCGCCGTTCCAGGTGGAGCCGTCCGAGGAGACCCAGAAGACCTGGCTCGAGCCCGCCGCCACGTCCAGGGGAGGGAGGAGCACGCGGCGACGCACGCAGGCCTCGTCGAAGAGCTCCAGCTCGAGGGCGTTCGTGATGACGCCGGTGGCGCCGCCCTCGATCCGCACGCGCAGGGCCTCGGCGGCGGAGAGCGGCGGGTGCTCGGGGACCGCGTTCCCGGGACCTGCGCTCGCGAGGACCGTCACGACGGGGACACCCGACGCGGTCTCCAGGGCGACCATCGAAGCGGCGGGCAGCTCCATGGTCACTCCGCTGGTGGCGAAGACGAGGCGGGGGGCCGGCAGGGACTGAGCGTCGATCAGCTCGAGGGGCGAGAGTCCGCTCGCGTCGCCCGTCTCGACCTCGACCTCGGTCCACGGCCCGAAGTCCGTCAACGCGTCGCCGCTGTCGTCACGGAAGCGCGCGCGAGCGACGTAGGCGCGGTCGGGGTCGAGGGCGGTCTGACCCGTGTGGCTCCCGGTGAAAGCGCCTGCGCCGAGGCCAGCCGCGGTGAGGGATGCGCCGGACGCGCAGGATGCACGCCACACGCGCTCCGCGGGGTCGGCCGTCCAGAGCTCGTAATCGGTGCAGAGATGAGCGTCACCGTCGAGGTCGGCGTACCCACCCAGATCGATCGCGAGCAGTCGCGGGTCCGCGGGCAGGCCGGGGACCGGCGCGTTGATCGTCGGGGCCGACGGCGGGCGGTTCCCCGTCGGGACCGAGGATTGCTCGTCGAAGGACCAGGAGCGCACGAGGTGCTGCTGGGAGAGCCCACCCGTGGCCGCCGTGAACCCGACCCAGGCGTCCGTCCCCGAGAGGCCCAGGGTCGCAGGCAGGTCGAGCGCGACCTGGAGGACCGGGATCGCGTCGTCCACGAAGACGCGCAGCGATCCCGGCGTCGACTCGATCCGGACCGTGTGCTGAGCGCCGTCGCTGAGATCGACGATGAGCGACGTGGAGCCGAGCGAGAACGCGTGGTTGACGCTGTTGCCCTGGGTTCCGCGCGTTTGGACCGAGACGTGGTTCGCGGAGGGGTCGTCCTCTTCTCCGTTCGAGTACGTGTCGAACTCGATCGCGACGCTGCGCGGGACGCCATCGAAGCCGAGGTCTCCGCCGACGCCGCCGATGGCGTTCACCGCGCTGTCCTGGATGACGAAGGCCATGCCGTCGGCCGCGCCGTTCAGCTGCAGCACGAACTCCGTCACGAAGGGCGCGGCCACGTTCTGACGGGTCTGGGCCCAGGCCGCGCCGGTCTCACCGCTCTGGTTCGGAGTCAGCTGCAGCGCGAACCCCGAGCGCCGTGCCGCGCCGACGAGCTCGAGACCGGCGGTCGAAGCGAAGTCGGGGTAGCTGAGGTCCGCAGCGGCGAGGGGCGTGAGCGTGGCGGCGCAGGCCGCGAGGGCAGCGGCGCGTGCGGTGAGGGGGTTCTCTTGAATCGGCTTCAGCATGGGATCGGCGCGCGCGGGAAGGGGCGGAGTCGGATCCTATTGGACCGTCTCGCCGGCGATCCTGCACGGCACGAAGAGGGCCGGCTGGGCTCTCCCTCGATCCCACGCGGGGGCTCCTCCGTGTCCGCAGGTACGTGGTTCCTTTCCGGGACGTGCGCGTTCCCGTCGCGGGGCGTGAACCGGGGCGTGTGAGCGTGACGACGCTCGGGCGACGGTGCTCGGCGCTGCGAGGATCTCGATCGGTTCCGCGTCGGATCAGCGATTCTCTTCATCGCGCGCGTGGCCGTCGCGGTCATCGTCGGTCGCGGCACGCTGTCTGCGCGGCGGGAGAGGCCTTCCGTGGAGATTCCTCGCGACAGCGCCGGTCGGCGGAGGAGCGTGGAACCGCCTGCTGTCCTCAGCCGGTGCGAATCGTGATGGCTCTGCTCGTCGGACTCGTCGGATGCTCGCCGCAGGACCCGGCGATGACGGACACGCGGAACGTGCCGGATGCGCCGCGGGCTGGAGAGCTGGTCACGGTGCAGCTGCGGCGGGATCACCTCGGGGCGGGAGCGGATGTGCCGATCAGTCCGACGACGAACAGCTTCAACGGGGCGCGGACTTGCGTCAGCGGGCAGCTGCAGGCGCTGACGGATCGATGGGTGGTCATCGACAGCGGGAGCGAGCGGCACTGGGTGGCGCGGTCGAGCGTGCTGCTCGTGACGACGGCGGCGAAATGAGAGGCTCCCCTGGGGCGGGGTGCTCTCCCTGAATGCGCGAGCGCGGCGCTCCGGGGGGGAGAGCCGCGCTCGGGAGGGTCCGCTGCCCGGACCGGGTCGTTCCTGGCCCATCCGCTGACGCGGATGGAGCGTCAGTCCTTCCGGAGGAAATCCACCAGGTCGGATTCGAGTTCCTCGAGTCCGTATTCGGGGATGGTGAGGCAGCGGTAGACGATGCGGCCGAGGGCCTCGGGGGTGTTCGGGTTGAGGTCCTTGGGCGGGGGGTAGGAGAGGAAGAAGCTCATGGAGAGCCGCTCCACCTCACCGCCTTGTTCGCGGCCGGCGTACTGCCAGGGGACGTCGTCGAAGGGGAGGACGCCGGTCAGGATCTCGTAGAGCATCACGCCGATGCCCATGACGTCCGCCTTGCTCTCGCGCAGGAGGAAGGGGTTGTAGTGGGGGGTCGTCGTGATGACGCCGCGCTCGTCGGCGCGCATGGCCGGGTCGACGAGGACGACCGAGCCGGAGGGCTTGACGATGACGTTCTCGGGCTTGAGATCCCCGTGGTAGGGGAGCGCGCCGGACGCACGCATCTTCTGGAGCGAGCGCACGATGGTCAGGAACCAGTTGAGACGGATGCCCTCGAGGGCGCGGATCTTCTCGCGCAAGGTCTTGCCGCGGACGTAGTCCATGACCATGACCGGGCGGCCGTCGTGCTGGAAGCAGTCGCGCACGCGCACGACGTTCGGGTTCTTGATCGGGTTGAGAATCTCGGCCTCGCCCTGGATCAGCTCGTCGATCTCGTGCACGTCGAGGAAGTCGATGCGTACGCCGTCCTGACGGAAGAAGATCGCCTCGGCCGGGGTCTCGTCCGGGCTGATCCCTTCGGGCTGTCGACGGTTCGTGATCTCGAGGAAGCGAGTCACGTACCGGCCGCCGCCCGCGACGTCACCGATCTTCAGCGCCACCTTCTGGCCCGCGTCGTCCTCGGCGAGGTAGACGAGGCTGAAGCCCCCCCTCGCGAGGAAGTCGGTGACGCGGTACGCGCCGATCTTTTCGCCGGCTTCGAGCTTGATCATCGGGTCGTGCCTGGGAGGGCGGGGAGCGGGGAGCTGAGCTGGGGGGCCGCGGTGGGGGCGGCTGGACCGGGGAGTTGTCGGGAGGGGCCGGGGAGGCCCGCTGACCCCCCCTTCATCGAGTGAAGAGGTGGTGGGGTTGAGGGAAACCTGCCCTGCGTCCCTATGGCGCATCCGCGCGCCGGCGGCTGCGCAGGGGCGGGAAGCCCCGGAAAAACATCGAAATCAGCGTGCGCGAGCGCCTCTCGTGGCCAACTCGACCGCTTCGATGGGCTGCTCGGACAGGGCGCAACCGCGGCCCAGGTCCAGAATCCGCCTGACGCCGTCGGCCACGGTGCCGGTGCTGAGCCAGCGATCCTCCTGATGCGGCACCCTGCGCCAGGCGCGGCCCAGCTCGTCCACGACGCCGACGTCCTGGTCCCAGACGTTCCGGACGACGTAGAGGAAGCGGCCGCCCTGGCCTCGCTCTGCGTAGCGCACGACCGATCCCTCGACGCGTCCTTCCTCCATGACCACCCACGCTCGCACCGCGGGGACGGGGGTCAGGACGGCGCGTTCGATCCCGGGGGGGTCCTGGGTGGTGGTGATCATGCAGCCGGGGAGGACGGCCCAGGCGGCGAGTCCCAGGGCGATGGCGGCGAAGCGGAGCGCGGTCTTCATGGTGATCTCGGGGCCGAGGAAGCCCTGTTTCGTTCCGGGCTCGGCGGCCCCCGGCGCTCCTATCGGCGGTCGCCCTCCCGGAGCTTGATCGTTCGGCGCTACCATCCCTGTCATGGACGCCGAAGGACTGGAAAAGACGCGCGCAGCCGGGAAGATCGCGGCGCGCTGCCGCGAGTGGGCCCGGGAGGCCATCCAGCCGGGGGTGAAGCTTCGGACGATCCTCGAGACGATCGAGTCGATGATCCGGGAGGAGGGTGCCGCTCCCGCTTTCCCGGCCCAGACGTCCCGCAACGAGTGCGCGGCCCACTACTGCTCCTCGCCGGACGACGAGACCGTCTACGAGGAGGGCGACGTCGTGAAGGTGGACATGGGCGTCCACGTGGACGGGTGGATCGCGGACACCGCCTGTACGGTCGACCTCTCGGGTGACGGCCGCAACGCGGACCTCATCCAGGCGTCCGCGGACGCGCTCGCTGCGGCGATCTCGCTGGTGGAGCCGGGCCGCCCGGTCTCCGAGATCGGCACGGCCGTCGAACGGACCATCACCAAGGCGGGCTTCGAACCGGTGCGCAACCTCACAGGGCACGGCCTGGACCGTTGGAAGGTGCATTGTGCGCCCCAGATCCCGAGCTACGGCGAGCGGGGAGGGGGGCGCCTCGCCGAGGGAATGGTCGTCGCGATCGAGCCCTTCGCCTGCAACGGCCGCGGATTCATCCACGAGGCCGGCCGCGCCGAGGTCTTCATGCTCGTGCGCCCGCCGCGCAAGGCCAAGGGCGTCGACAAGGAGGTCCTCAGGGCCATGCAGTCGTGGCGCGGCCTTCCGATCGCTCGCCGTTACTTCGACGACCTCGACCGCGACGCGGTCGAGGACACGATCTCCAAGCTCGCGCGACAGGGCGTGCTGGTCCGCTACCCGCCCCTCGTGGAGCAGCCGGGCGTGCTCGTCGCCCAGACCGAGCACACGCTGTTCCTCGGCCCGAACGGCGTCGAGGTCATCACGGCCTGATCACGCGCCGTCGCCGGCCGCGGCGCGCGCTTCGTGAGCGTTGCCCCGGGATTCCAGTCCGCTCGCTCGCGTTCCCTTCCGATGGAGCCACCAGCAGCGCGGCCGGTACGTCGCCGACATACCTCCCGACCCCTTGGATCATCGGGCGACGAACCGACCGCCGCTGCAGTTCTCCGCCTCCCGTCAGGGTCAGACGTCGACGGGCACCTCGAGCATCGCGACCTCTTCGTCCGGCCCGTAGGGCCGCTGCCTCGCGACCTCGCGGAACCCGAATCGCTCGTGGAATCCCATGGAGACCGGGTTGGCGGGGATGGTGTTGACCTCGGCGCAGAGCACCGGTCGGTCGATCTCCGCGGCGCGCTCCATCGCGCGCCGATAGAGCGCTCCCCCGAAGCCGCGGCCGCGGGCCGCCTGCGTGAAGGCGATCCGGTCCACGTAGTAGAAGCGCGGATGCCGCCGCTCGAACCAGCGGTAGTTCGGGCTCTGGTAGGCAGTGCCCTCGGTGAGCAGTACGGCGAAGCCAACGGCGTCACCGTCGAGGCGGACGATGGGAAAGGCCTCGGACTCGGCGGCCAGGAGCCGGAGCTTCTCCACGTCCATGGGCCCGACCGCGGGCTGGTTCGCGGCGTTGATCGCGAGGACCTCGTCCGCGTCGGCGGGGGTGAACTCCTCGATGGTGAGCTTGGGTTCGTTCATGGGCGCGGAGCGAAGTGGCCTGCGAGTTCCACGGGGTACGAGCGGGGTCGAGATCGCAGAGGGTACCGCGCGTCGCGTCCGGCGAGCCTCGTCCCGACGACCCTCGCGCAGATCGAATCGCCGGTGCCCTCGACTCGCGAGGGCTCAGCCGAACGCCGGATCCGCTCCTGCGTCGTCGCAGGTCGATGGGCCGCGGCAGCGCTCAGGACTCGAGTTCGCGGAGCTCCTTGAGCCGCGCGAGGACCTGGAGCGCCTCCATCGGGGTCGTCGCCTCGATCTCGAGGTCGTCGATGGCGCGCTGGAGGTCGCTGGGTTCGTGGTCGAACAGGCCGAGCTGGAGCCCGCCAGGAGGGGCGGGGAGGGACGCCGCGAGAGCCGCTCTCTGGATCCGGCCGCCGAGGTCGTCCGAGTCGCGTTCGATGTCGCGCAGGACCTCGCGCGCGCGCGCGATCAGCTCGGAAGGGACGCCCGCCAGCCGCGCCACCTGGATGCCGTAGCTGCGGTCGGTGCCGCCCTGGACGATCTGGTGGAGGAAGACGATCTCGTCCTCCCACTCGCGCACCGCCACCGAGAGGTTGTGGACGCCGCGGTGGGACTCGGCGAGCTCGGTGAGCTGGTGGTAGTGGGTGGCGAAGAGCGTGCGGGCGCGGACCGCGTCGTGCATGTGCTCGACGATGGCCCACGCGAGTGCCAGTCCGTCGAAGGTGCTCGTGCCGCGCCCGACCTCGTCCAGGATCACGAGGGAGCGGGCGCCCGCGTTGTTGAGGATGTTCGCGATCTCGACCATCTCGACCATGAAGGTCGAGGCGCCGCGAGAGAGGTCGTCCGCCGCGCCGATGCGCGTGAAGATGCGGTCGACGACCCCGATCTTCGCGGAGGTCGCCGGGACGTAGGCGCCGACCTGCGCCAGCAGCACGATGAGCGCCGTCTGCCGGATGTAGGTCGACTTACCGGCCATGTTCGGGCCGGTGATGATCCCGACGCTCTGGTCCTTGCGGTCGAGGGTCGTGTCGTTCGGCACGAACGTGACGTCGGTCTGGGTGGCCTCGATGACCGGGTGACGCCCCGCCTGGATCTCGATGCGGTCGCCGCCGTCGACGGTGGGCGCGCAGTAGCGCCGGGTCGCCGCTGTCTGGGCGAGGCCCGCGAGCACGTCGATCTCGGCGAGGGCGCGCGCGGTGGCGAGGATGCGCGGGACCTCCGCGGCGACCTCGTCCTTGAGCGCCGTGAAGATCTCGTACTCCATGTCCTTGGCGCGCTCCTCGGCGCGCAGGACCTTGTCCTCGAACTCCTTGAGCTCGGGCGTGATGTAGCGCTCGGCGTTCTTGAGGGTCTGCTTGCGGACGAACTCGTCGGGGACGTGACCGACCTGACCGCGGGGCACCTCGAGGTAGTAGCCGAAGAC
The DNA here is from genome assembly GCA_002862085.1 of Planctomycetota bacterium. GTDB lineage: Bacteria > Planctomycetota > UBA1135 > UBA1135 > Saltatorellus. Next base: position 32,164 of record PKCK01000126.1, read on the forward strand.
GTTGTTGAACCCGATCTTGAGCCCCGGGATCTGATAGCGCTCGATCGCGTCGGCCTGGAAGCGCGCCATCCACGCCTTGCCGTCGCCCGCGATCTGGCGGAGCTCGTCGAGCTCCTCGCTCACCCCCGAGCGGATGATGCCACCCTCCTTGATCGTCATCGGGGGCCGCTCCGCGATCGTGATGTCGATGCTCGAGACGACGTCCTGGTGGGGGTCGAGGGACTCCACGAGGTCTCCGAGGACGCTGCTGTAGACCCCCTCGAGGGTCTTGCGGAGCGGTTCGACGATCCGCAGCGAGCCGGCCAGCGCGACGAGGTCGCGAGCGTTGACGCGGCCCGTGCTCAGCTTCGCGACGAGCCGCTCCACGTCGAGGACGTCCGCGAGGTGACCCCTGGTCTCCTCGCGCATGAACGGTCCCTCCACGAACTCCGTCACGCCGCCCTGCCGGCGCCTGATCGCCTCGACGTCGCGCAGCGGGCTGAGGAGCCAATCGCGCATGAGCCGTCCGCCCATGGGGGAGAGCGTCGCGTCGATCGTGTCGAGGAGCGAGCCCTCGCGGCGCGCGCCTCGCTGGGTCTCGGTGAGCTCGAGGCACGAGCGGGTCGCGCGATCGAGGACCAGGTGCGCGCCGGCGTCGACCTTCTCGAGCCGCAGGAGATGATCGCAGCCGCCGCGCTGGGTCTCGCGCGCGTACTCGACCGCGGCGCCGGCGGCGCACACGGCGGGAGAGCGATCCTCGAAGCCGAAGCCCTCGAGCGTCTTGACCTTGAACTGCTCCTGGAGCGCGCGCTGGGCCGTCTCGCCGGAGAAGCGCCAGGGCTCGCGCCAGGTCACGCGTGGCCCGAGTTCGCGCTGGAGGTGCTCCGCCAGTTCGGGCGCGGTGCGCGGCAGTTCCTCGCTGAGCAGCACCTCGGCCGGCGCGATCCGCGCGAGCTCGTCACCGAGCCCGCCGGCCTCGAGCTCCGTCGCGGCCGCGCGTCCGGTGGAGAGATCGATCCACGCCACCGCCGCGCGTCCGCCGTCGACGAACACCGCCGCGAGGTAGTTGCTCGTCCGGGCGTCGAGCTCGTCCTCCTCGGTGATGGTCCCCGCGGTCACGATCCGCACGATGCCCCGGTCGACGATGCCCTTGGTCGTGCGCGGGTCGCCCATCTGCTCGCAGACCGCCACCTTGTGGCCGGCCCGCACGAGCCGCATCAGGTACGGCTCCATGGACTTCACGGGCACGCCTGCCATGGGCATGGCGTCGGAGCCCTTCGCCCGGGAGGTGAGGGCGATGCCCAGCTCGCGGCTCGCCACCTCGGCGTCGGTCCCGAAGAGCTCGTAGAAGTCGCCCATCCGGAAGAACAGCAGGGCGTCGCCTGCCTCCTGCTTGGCCCGATGGAACTGGTCCATCATCGTGACCTTGGGCTTCTTCTTCGGGCGGCCCTCGGCGGCGGTGGTGGGGGCGGAGCGGGTCACGTGCGGGGCGGTCGAGCGGTGGGGGGCGGCGTCCTCTCGCGGGGGCAGAGCACGGCTCGCGCCGGCCGCCCCGTTGCCCCCAGGTTACGAAACGAGCGGGCAGGGTTCAGCGGAGGCCGGGGGGGCGGGGCCCCTGGCGTGGGCCTGGATCCCGTCCTCGACGACTTTTTTGGCGGACTTCCCGGTGACCTGGCGAGAGGTCGGGTCCGAAGCTACGTAGGGCCAGGTCCCCGGCCGAGTGCGCATCCCGCGCCCACCCGGAGCCTTCGACGGTCTTGCTTCCTTCCTCCGCCGCCTTGAACGCTCGCCCGAGTCGCCGCCGCGTCCCTTTCGCAGCGCTCGTCCTCACCGCTGCCGCGTCCTGCCAGTCGTACAACGAGCGGGTGTCCGGGGCCGTGGATGCTTTCGAGCGCGGCTCCTTCGAGCGGGCGGAGGCCGCGTTCGGCCATGAGGAGGTCACGGGATCGCTGTTCCTCAGCGGCGCGGAAGCGGGGATGGCGGCCTTCACCGACGGACGGTTCGAGGAGGCTCGCGCCCACTTCGATCGGGCGGAGGCGGCCGCCCGTGACGTCGAGGAGCGCGCGGCGATCGGTGTCGAAAGCCTGACCGAGTCGCTCCTGACGCTGGCCATCAACGAGTCCCAGGCGGACTACCCGGGGGAGGGCTACGAGAAGGTGATGCTCCACGTGATGCTCGGACTCTGTCACCTGACGGAGTTCGACGCCGCGTCCGTCCTCGTCGAGGCGCGTCGCGTGGACGAGCTGCTCACCGGCGAAGAGGAGCTCTACGGGAGCGAGTACGGCGCGGGCGGGATCGGTCACTTCATGTCCGCGCTGGCGTACGAGCTCGTCGGCAAGCCGGGTGAGGCCTACATCGACTACCAGCGGATGCGCGACAAGGGAGTGGGCGGCGACCTCGTGGCTTCCGCGCTGCGTCGACTGGCGCGACGCCTCGGCCGCGCCGACGACCTCGTCCGGTGGGAGGAGGAGTTCGGCGAGGGCGGCCCGGACCCGGACCGCGACAGTCCGAGCGTCGTGCTGATCGGCGGGCTGGGGATGGGGCCCGCGAAGTACGAGACCAGGATCGACGTCCCCATCGACGGCAGCGTGTTCGCCTGGGCCGTGCCCTCCTTCGATGCGGGCAGCGGCCTGGCCGCGAGCCTCGAGCTGGTCTTCCCGGAGTCCGGTGTCCACGTGCGAAGCGCCGTCGTCGAGGACGTGGCCGCGGTGGCGTCCGAGAACCTCTCCGACCGCATCGCGTGGATCGCCGCGCGCTCCGCGGTGCGGGGGCTCCTCAAGCGCCAGCTCGCCGAGCAGCTCAAGGCCGACGAGGAGACCGAGTGGCTCGGCATCGCCGCTGACATCTTCACGATCGTCTCCGAGCGCGCGGATCTGCGCGCCTGGCGCACACTGCCCCGAGCCTGGGTGGCCGCCCGGGCCTACCTCCCTGCGAACGAGTTCGTCGACATCGAGCTCCACGAGGTAGGCGGCGACCGCGTCGACATCGGCCGCTACCGACTGCTGGAGGGCGAGACGATGTTCGTCGTCGCGCGCGCCCTCGACAGCGGCCTCGTCGTCCACGTGGTGGGCGGCGAGGCCTTCGAACCATCCACGAACCCGCAAGACCCCGAAGCCCTCGAAGACGCCCCCCAGAGCGGGGCGCGAATGCAATGACGATTCGAACGACCCTCCTCGCCGCCGCCACGCTCCTTCTCGGGAGCGGGTGCAGCTCACTCGGCTATGGCGATCCGGATGCGACGGAGACCGTGACCATCGAGTTCGGCTCCACCGACCTGCAGACCTTCGCCTCGACGATGGCGGAGAGCCTGCTCGCATCGCCGAACCTGAGCTTCATGGACACCTCTGCCAAGGGTGACGACAAGCGCGTCATCGCCGTCCAGGGCGGCATCGCCAACGAGACGCGCGAACACATCAACACCGCGCAGATCCTCCGCGAGATGAACGAGACGATCGTCAACAGCGGCCGCATGCGCCTGGTCGCGGGCGCGGAGAACAACGGCCAGGACCTCATCGCGGAGCGCGTCCGCTTCGATCAGGACTCCGGCCGCGTCCGCGCGGACATGGCCAAGGAGTTCGGCAAGCAGCTCGGCGCCGACGTCGTGATCTACGGCGCGCTCTCGGACATCTACAAGGAGCGCGGCCGGAGCATCGAGAGCCTCGGTTCGAAGCGGAAGGATCTCTTCTATCAGTTCTCCATGTCCGCGGTGAACGTGGAGACCGGCGAGATCCTCTGGACCAAGACGACCGACATCCGCAAGAAGGAGACGGTCTCGCTCTTCGGCAGGGGCTGATCCCGGAACGAGACCGACCCCGGGGCCCTTTTCACCGGGCCGTGAGAAATCGGGGAACAATCCGGTTCGCTCGGCGACCATCCCTCCGCTCCATCTGGAGAGCGACGGAAGAGGCACCGTCACTCGAGAAGGAAATTGGAAGAGGACTCCCCGGCTCACGTCCGGGGCCCGATTGAGAAGCGAACTGGCCCCCGCGGGACTCCCGCGGGGGCCGGTTTTTTTCAGCGGGTGGACGCGCACGGCGTCCATCGGCTCGCGCGGCAGCGCCGCCTCGAGGCAGCCTGGAGGGGTCTGGGAGGGGGTCTGGGAGGGGGGCGAAGGAAAAATCGACGCCGCCGCGATTTTCGCGTTCGGTCCCGATCCTGGCCTGGCTCCTTCGGGCACAGCAACGAGCTGTGCTGGGGATCCTGACTCTGACGAGTCAAAAAGGCCCGTCGGTTCGCCGGCGGGCCTCTTCCTTACCCCGCGTGGCCGCCCGCCGTCGCCCGGGGCGGCCCCTGGCGCGGCCCGTCAGTCCCTGGCGCTGCCCGCGCGCACCGGGCTGGGGGCGCGGCGTTCGGCGTGCTGGGACCGGACCAGAGCGGTCAGGACGTGGTCCCGCCAGGCCCCGTCGATGAACAGATAGTCCCTGGCGAAGCCCTCGCGGACGAAGCCGAGCCGCTCGAGGACGCGCCCGCTTCGCTCGTTCTCGGGGCGGTAGTTGGCCATGAGGCGATGCAGGTCCAGCTCCTCGAAGGCGTGGTCCACGACCGCCTCGAGGCCCTCGGCCATCAGCCCACGCCCCTGGCGGTCGGCGTCGAGGCTGTAGCCGAGGATCCCGGCCTGGAAGGCGCCCCTGACGATCTGGCTGAGGTTGATCACGCCCACGACCGGGCCCGATCGACCGCCATCGGGAGCGGTCAGGTCCCGCTCCACGAGGATCGTCCGGAGGCTGTGGCCGTTCTCGAACTCGTCCCGGGCACCTGCGATCTGCCGGCGCCAGAAGGAGAGGCTGTAGTACTCGGCGGGCCGCGGCGGCTCCCAGGGCTCCAGGTGGGTCCGGTTCCTCAGGCAGTACTCGAGGATCCGCGGCGCCGCCGAGACGGCGGGGACCTGCACGTACAGCCGAGCAGTGGTGAGTTCGAGGCGGGGCCGGTTCACGCCCTGAGACTAGCCCGCTTCGGGGCCCTTCGCAGGCCCGTCCGGGTGCGGCATCTTGTTGCGCCGCCGAGCCCCCCACGGCGTCCGCGCGGGGATTCCGATCCGCGGGAAGAGGGAGGGCCGCCTGACGGTCGATAATGATCAGCGTCCCCGCCTCCCCCTCCACCATGTCCCTCTTCCTCGTGACCGGCGGCGCCGGCTTCATCGGCTCGCACCTGACCCAGGCCCTCGTGGCGCGTGGTGACCGCGTGCGAATCCTCGACGACTTCTCGAGCGGGACGGTGGAGAACCTCGCGGCGGTCGAGACCGGGGAGTTCCAGAGCGGGGCTCCGGTGGAGGTCCTCCGGGGGGATGTGGTCGACGGCGCGCTCTGCGAGGAGGCCATGGCGGGCGTCGACGGCGTGCTCCACGAGGCGGCGCAGGTCAGCGTGCCGCGCAGCATCGAGGACCCCGCCCGCAGCTACGAGGTCAATGTCCAGGGCACGCTCCAGCTGCTCGAGGCCGCTCGATCGGAGGGCGTCGAACGCTTCGTCATGGCGGCATCGTCCGCGGCATACGGGAACTCGGAGACGCTCCCCAAGCACGAGGAGATGGTGCCGTCGCCCCTCTCGCCGTACGCGTCGGGCAAGGTCGCGAGCGAGCATCTGCTGCGCGTCTACGCCGAGTGCTACGGCATGAAGACCGTGGCCCTGCGCTACTTCAACGTGTTCGGCCCGCGCCAGGCCGACGACAGCCCCTACACGGGCGTCATCGCGATCTTCGCGCGCGAGCTCCTCGCGGGGCGCACGCCGACGATCTTCGGCGATGGTGAGCAGACGCGGGACTTCACGTTCGTGGACAACGTGGTCGCCGCGAACCTCGCGGCGCTGGTCCTCGACGCGGAGCCCGGCGCCGTCATCAACGTCGGCGGCGGCGAACGGATCAGCCTCAACCAGCTCTACCGCGCCATGGCCGCCGAGCTCGGCGGGTCCCCGACCCCCGGGTATGGCCCCGAGCGCGCCGGCGACGTCCGTCACAGCCTCGCCTCGTTGGATCGAGCGCGAGAGCTCCTGGGCTACGAGCCGGCGGTGTCGTGGAAGGAGGGGCTCGCGCGGACCGTGGACTGGTACCGCGATCGGAAGGAGGCGTCGTCCACCTGAGGGACGCGACGGTTCCCGAGGTGGCCAAATCCGTCCCGGATCGGCCCCGTGCCAAGCCTGCAGTGGTGGCGCACGGCGAGACGTTGTTCGACCCCTCCAGTGACTTTGCGGTGCAGGAGGCCGCACAGGCGGGTTCGCTCCTCGACCATGCTCCTGGGGCCCGTATTGCTGCCCCGAGGAGGCACCGTTACCCTCCTCGCCCGAAACGCAGGCCGCTGCTCACGCTCCTCTCAGACAGGCCCGGCTTCCCCGTCGTCCCCTCCGCCAAACTCCCATCTCGACCCGCGCCTTCGCGTCGCCCCCTTGAACGAGGCCGCCCGCGCGGGTCACTCTTTTCCCGGGTTCATCTCCCTCTCATTCAAGCCAGCTCCGGTCCCTGCCATGGGTATCCAAGACGATCTGCAGTCGCTGCTCGGGCTCACCGAGGTCTCGTACAAGGCGAACCTGCCGAAGGACGAGCTCTTCCTCGAGGCCATCGCCAACGACAGAGGGCGGATCCGCGAGGGCGGGCCCGACGACGAGCAGAAGGCTTACGCGACCCAACTCGGGGTCGATGGGCCGCTGATGTTCTACAGCGACCCCTCGTGCACCGGCCGCCCTGTGAAGGACACCTTCGCGGTCGCGCACCCGGGGACCGACGAGAAGATCTGGTGGAAGGCGGACCTCCAGAAGTTCGATCCGGTGAAGTTCGAGGGTCTGCTCGGCCGCGTCGTCGAGCACCTCAACGCGAAGGAGGCGAGCCTCTACGTCAAGGACGTCTACTGCGGCACCGACCCCTCGTACGCCGTGCCGTACCGCTTCGTCGGCGAGTACGCGACGCACGCGATGTTCGTGCACAACATGTTCCCCAAGGACGTCCAGGGGGTGTCCGACGAGGACAGCAAGCGCTGGACCCTCCTGAACGTCCCGAGCTACCACGCCGATCCGGATGTCGACGGCACGCTGACCAAGCGCGCCGTGATCATGGACTTCGACCGGCGCGTCCTGCTCGTCGTCGGCCGCGCCGACTACTGCGGCGTGAACAAGAAGGGCATGTTCACGGTCATGAACTACATGCTGCCCGACCTCGGGCACATGTCGATGCACTGCTCCGCCAACGTGGGCGCGGGCGGTGATGGCGCGATCCTCTTCGGCCTCTCCGGCACCGGAAAGACCACCCTCTCCGCCGATCCCGACCGCAAGCTGATCGGCGACGACGAGCACGCCTGGACCGAAGGCGGCGTCTCGAACCTCGAGGACGGCTGCTACGCGAAGCTGATCGACCTCGACAAGGAGGCCGAGCCCATCATCGCGGCCGCGCTGAGCACCCGCGGCACCGTCGTGGAGAACGTCCCCCCGCTCGACGGCAAGCGCATGGAGGACACCGATCCCCGAGAGCTCGACCTCTCCGACGGTTCGATCACGGAGAACACGCGGATCAGCTACCCGCTCGACGCGAACCCCAACGTCGCGGACGGCGGACGCGGCCCGCACCCCGACACGATCGTGCTCCTGACGGCAGATGCCTTCGGCGTGCTTCCGCCGGTGTCCGTCCTCGACACGAAGGAGGTCATGTACCACTTCGTCCAGGGCTTCACGGCGAAGCTCGCGGGGACGGAGGTCGGCGTCACCGCGCCCAAAGCGGCCTTCTCCGCCTGCTTCGGCGCGCCCTTCATGGCCCAGCACCCGCCGGTCTACGCCCGCAAGCTCGCCGAGAAGATGGCGGAGCACGAGGGGCGCTGCATCCTCCTGAACACCGGATGGAACGGCGGGCCCCACGGCGTCGGGAAGAGGATCTCGATCAAGGACACGCGCAACCTGCTCGATGCCGCTCTTCGGGGCGACCTGCACGCCGACGGGATGGAGTACGAGGTTCACCCGATCTTCAACCTGAAGATGCCCAAGAGCTGTCCGGGGGTGGACTCCGCGATCCTCGACCCGAGGAACTCCTGGGAGGACGGGGCCGCGTACGACGCCGCTGCCGAGAAGCTCCGCGACATGTTCCGCTCGAACTTCGAGGGGAAGGGCTTCGCGGCCCTCGGCATCGAGCCGGCGATGTGAGGCTTGTGGGCAGGGCCCACCTGCCCCACGATGCCTCCCCATGACCGACTCCAACGAAGAAGCGCGCCAGGCGCTCTACCTGGAGGGCCTCGCCCTGTTCGGCAAGGAGGACCACGACGCTGCGCTCGTCAAGTACGACGAGGCGCTCGCCCTCGACCCCGACTGGACGGAGGCCCTGCATGGCAAGGCCATGGCCCTGATGCGCCTCGAGCGCTACGACGAGGCCATCGAAGTGGGGCTGCGCATCGTCGAGCTCGATCCCAACGACGCCTTCGCGCACACGTCCCTCTCGATGTTCTATCAGCGCAAGGGGATGATCGAGGAGGCCGAGGCGGAGGGCGCCAAGGCGCGAATGATCTCCTGGAAGGAGGAGCTCAAGAAGAACCCCGACGCGCCGCCCCCGGGGCCCGCGGGCAGCATGAACGTCATCCAGTGACGTCCGGGCGCCTTCGCAAGAGCGTGGGGAGCCGGGCCGTGGGGCTCCTCTTCGCCGCCGCGTTCCTTGCGGCGCCGGTCCAGTCAGGATCAGCGGCCGTCCAGGAGGGGCCCGGAGGAGAGGCCGGGGAGAGAGTGCCGGACCTCGAGGACGCGGCGCGCGACGCGGCGCGACTCGCAGAGGAGTTCGAGTCCGCCGCCCGGGCGGCGCGCGCGAGGGCGATCGCCGCGAGGGAGGGGGCCGAGGCGGCCCGTCGCCGCTCGAACGAGGCGGCCGCGGCGCTCCGCAGGCTCCGCGCGCGGCTCGGACTGCCGCCGCTCGTAGCTCGACCGGCTCTGACCCCCGAAGAGCTGCGCGCGCGGCTCGCTGTCGAGCGGGACAAGCACTCGGCCGCGGCGCTCACTCCGCGCGAGAACAAAGCGCGCTACCTCGGCCGGGCGCGCGGCTCGAGGGGCGCCCGCGGCCGGCGGGTGGACAGGGGCTACACCTACCCGCCCGGCGCCGCGCCGGACATGGCCGACCTCGTCATCCGTCCCGCCGGCCAGTGGGCGATCAACGTCGCGCGCGGGGGCGAGCGGTTCGTCGGGAAGCGGCCGGGCTCGGTCCCCAAGACCGGCCACGTCGACTACGCGCGGCTCGACATCGCTCCCGCCCAGGGGTCGGGACGCCAAATGAAGTGGGGGATCCGCCGCTTCAACATGGGCGACGTGACGGTCAGGGACTGCGACTTCACGGGCATACCCAAGGAGCACGGGATCTACGACGACGTCGCGGGCCATGCGCTCTACCGCGGCAACACCTTCAAGGAGCTCGGCGGCCAGGCGATCCAGCTCGCCCACCGGGATCAGCCGCAGGGACAGTACGGGGCGAACAACATGCCCTACACCGGGCGCGCGACCTACGTGCTCGAGGACAACCACGCGGTGGACACGGGCCTCGACGCGAGTCGATCGGGCTTCGTATGGACCTTCTTCGACCCTGGGACCCACCGCCATCCCGCTTCGGTCGTCCTGCGGGGGTGCACCTCGGTGCAGGAGTGGGCTCGTCCGCGGCTCGCCGGCGGAGGCCGCGTGGACGCGGACCATCCGCGTGCCGTGCGCTCGCCGGGCGGTCTCGTGATCCAGCATTACCAGCACGTGCGCCCCGACGCTCCTCCGGCGACGGAGCTCCTCGTCGTGGACAACTGCCTCTTCGATCACACGGCGAGCGAGATGCCCATCGCTGCGATCCGCGGGGTCGGACTCGTCATCATCGAGGATTCGTGCTTCCTGGCGCGGAGTCACAGGAACCCCGTGGTGGACATCGACGACCTGCCGGGCATGCCGAGCGGTCGCGTGGTCCTGCAGAACAACGCCAGCCCCGAGGGGATGGAGGTCTGGCTGCACGTGAGGGGCGAGCGGGTCTGCTCGATGCACTGTCCCGGGGAGCGGGTCGAGATCGACGTCGAGACCCTGGAGGTCACGCGCGGCGAGCCGAAGGCCGACCGGGAGGTCGGGCTCCTGAGTCCCCTTCGCGAGCGACGGGCCCGGAGCGGTGTCCACGAGCAGCCGCTCGGACACGTGGACGACCTCGGGACGGTCCGTCCCGCTCACCGCTGAGCTCGGAGACCAAGCAGAGGCGGCGCCGTCCGGTGATCCGGAGGGCGCCGCCTCTGCCGTGGGGGACCGTTCGCGGGCGGAGCCGCTCAGTCGTCGTCCATGCCGAGGGCCTTCCGGCCTTCCTCGGAGATGAGCTGAGGCGTCCACGCAGGTTCGAAGACGATGTCGATCTCGGTCTCCTCGATGCCCTCGATGGTGTTGCAGCGGCGCCTCATCACGTCGGGGATGGTCCGCGCCTCGGGGCACGACTGGGACGTGAGGGTCATCGTGATCAGGACCTTCGGCTCCTCGACCTTGACGTCGTAGATGAGGCCGAGGTCGACGATGTTCACCGGGATCTCGGGATCGAAGACCTGGCGGAGCTGGTCGTAGACGTCGTCGGAGGTCGCGGGCATGGAATGGAAGTGTGTCGGAGGATCTCTTCGGGGGCGCGCTGTTCGCTCGAGCAGGCCGCGCGGGGAGTGGCAGAGATAGGGCGAGCCCGCATGCCTGTAAAGGCGCAGCGAGGGCGAATCCCTCGCGACGACGTCTCCTTTTCGCGGCGGAGCGCCGTCCGACGGGCTCTCGGAGGGCTCTCGGGCCTCCGTACCGGGGTCGAGGTGCGCGCTGCGGCGGCTCCGCGTCTCGCCCGCGACGCGCACGGCGCACGGGTCACCGTGGCACCGCAAGGCGGCGCAGTGGCCCGGTTGGATGTCGCCTCGGGGTCTCCCCGGGGCCGCTGATCAGAAGGGCCTGCCGAACAGTACGGCGAGGAGGCCGACCCAGAGGAGCACGCCCAGCCCTCGTTCGAGCAGAACGGGGTTCTGGAGGAAGCCGCTGCGCCGTGAGGCGCTGTCCCGGGTCTCGACGCGAGTGATGAGCATCTCGAATGGTGTCGTGCGTTGCGAGGACGGCGTCGGCCGGGGGATCTCGTGCGCGCCCCGACCTACCTGTCGCAGCAGAGCGAATCGGCGAGGTTGATCCCAGCTTCACGTCCCGCTAATCAGGTATCCGCAGGCGCGCCGCGGTCTTAGGCAGAGACTTTTCCGCCGAACGGACGGCTTCGATGCCCTGCGGCTCGCGGTTGGCGCATTCTGAGCCCCATGAAGGAGATCGAGATCGACTGCCCGTGTTGCGAGGCCAAGCTGCTCGTCGACGTTCGCACGAGGACGGTCCTCCGGCACTCCACCCCCGCTGAGCTGGACGAGTTCGGCAAACCTCGTCGCGGCGGCACGGCGAAGTGGGACGCCGCGGCCAGCAAGATCGCCGATCGAAAGTCCCGCGGGACCGACGCCTTCGACGCCGCGCTCTCCAAGGAGAAGGAGCGAGAGCGCGACCTCGACGACCTCTTCGATCGCGCGCGTAGCAAGATCGACGAGCGCCGGCGGGAGCTCGAGGACTGAGGCTCGCTCAGCGTGCCCCCGCGAACTCCGGCAGCATCAGCTCGGTCCCGGGGCCGACGGGCATCCCGAGGCCGAAGACCCACGTGTAGAAGAGCACCATCCACGCGACGAGGAACGCGAGGGAGTAGGGCAGCATCGTCGCGATGATCGTCCCGATCCCGAGCTTCCTGTCGTAGCGCGACGCGAACGCGAGGATCAGTCCGAAGTAGCTCATCATCGGCGTGATGATGTTCGTCGTGCTGTCGCCGATGCGGTAGGCGGCCTGGATGACCTGGGGTGTGTACCCGATGGTCATGAGCATCGGCACGAAGATGGGCGCCGTGATCGCCCATTGGGCGGAGGCGCTGCCGAGCATCAGGTTGACGAAGCAGCACATCAGGATGAACGGGACGAACACGATCGGACCGTCCAGGTTCATCGCGGTGATGAGGTCCGCGCCGGTCACCGCCATGATCAGGCCGAGGTTCGTCCACTTGAAGAAGGCGACGAACTGGGCGGCGAAGAAGACGAGCACCAGGTAGAGGCCCATGGACCCCATGGCTTTGCTCATCCCGTCGATCACGTCGCGGTCCGTGCGCATGGTCCCCGTCACGCGGCCGAAGACCCAGGCCGGCACGAGGAAGAACACGAAGATCAGGGCGACGACGCTCCTGAGCAGGGGCTTGATGCGCTCCACGGCCGTCGCGTCCGCCGCCGCGTTCGGATCGCGGAAGGGTGCCCCCTCCGGCAGCGTCAGGGCGAGGATGAGCCCCACGAGTCCGACCACGGTGAAGAACGCGTAGCGCAGCCCGCGGCGCTCCTCGTCCGAGAGCGTCGCGATCCCGTCCTTGCTGGCGTCGAGCGCCCCTTCCTCGGCCCTGTCCTCGTCGTACTCTCCGAGCCACGGCGCCACGATCAGCTCGGTCACGAGGGTGCCGACGATCGTGATCATGAAGGTGCTGAGCGCCATGAAGTACCAGTTGGCCGTGGCGAGGACCTCCTTCTCCCCGCCCACGAGGTAGGCGTCACCGCCCACGATCGCGGCGGCCTCGCTCGTGATCCCGGCGAGCAGCGGGTCCACGGTGCCGATGAAGAGGTTGGCGCTGTACCCGCCGCTCACCCCCGCGAAGGCGGCAGCGAGTCCCACGAAGGGGTGGCGGCCGACGGAGTGGTAGATGACCGCGGCGAGGGGGATGAGCACGACGTAGCCCATCTCCGACGCGGTGTTGGAGAGGACCGCGGCGAGGACGATCGTCGGCGTCAGCAGGCGCTGTGGAGCGGCGAGCACGAGGGCCCGGATGCCGGCCGAGAGCAGACCCGCGCGCTCGGCGACGCCGACCCCGAGGAGGGCGACCAGCACCGTGCCCAGGGGCGCGAAGCTCGTGAAGTTCGTCACGAGCCCCATGGCGATCCGGCGCAGGCCCTCGGCGGTCGCGAGGCTCGTGACCTCGATCGACCGACCCTCGGTGCCCGGCCGGATGTCTTCGACCGACCAGCCCAGCCAGCTGGCGATCGCGCTCACGACCACGACCCCGATCGCGAAGATCGCGAAGAGCGTGACGGGGTGGGGGAGGATGTTGCCGAGACGTTCGACCCCGTTCAGGAACGCCGCGAAGACGCCGGACGCGGGACGATCGATCTGCTCCCCGTGGACGGGGTCTTCAGGCTGCTCCATCCGCGGAGTCTAGTGTCCCGAGGCGCCCGGGCGCGGCGTGGGAACCGCTCCGGGCCCCCTCGGGCCCGAGCGACGGGCAGCTGGCACCCCGGCGCGTCGAATGCGCTGGCGCCGGCCTCCGCGGATCGGGAGACTCCTCGACATGACCGAGAGCCGCTATCGCGCCGTGAAGGCGTACGAGAACCTCGAGTGGATCAACAGCCGCGACGCCCGCCCGCTGCGCATCCTCGCCGAATACCTCGAACCCGAGTCCCGCTTCGAGGAGATGGACATCGAGGACACGATCGTGGTCTTCGGTTCGGCGCGCCTCCTTCCCAGGGACGTGGCCGAGGAGCGGCTCGAGGAGACCAGGCGCGACGGTGGTGACGTGGCGAAGGCCGAGCGCGACCTCAAGATGTCCAGCTACTACGAGGACGCGCGGGAGCTCTCGTTCCGGCTCACGGAGTGGAGCAAGAACCTCGAGGAGGGCAAGCAGCGCTTCGTCATCTGCTCGGGCGGTGGGCCCGGGATCATGGAGGCCGCCAACCGCGGGGCCTCCGAGGCCAAGGGCCTGAACATCGGGCTCAACATCAGCCTCCCCTTCGAGCAGAACGACAACCCGTACATCACTCGCCGGCTGAGCCTGGAGTTCCACTACTTCTTCATGCGGAAGTTCTGGTTCACCTACCTGGCCAAGGCGATCGTCGTGATGCCAGGCGGGTTCGGGACCCTGGACGAGTTCATGGAGGTGGTGACGCTCGTTCAGACCCTCAAGATCAAGAAGGATCTGCCGATCGTGCTCTTCGGCAAGGACTTCTGGAGCAACGTGGTCAACTTCCAGACGCTCATCGACTACGGCACGATCAGCGCGGAGGACGTGGACCTGTTCTTCCAGACCGACTCGGTGGACGAGGCCTTCGAGTACGTCACCCAGAAGCTGACCGAGGGCGGCTTCCCCGAGCCCGGCCCACATCTTTGAGTCGCGCCTCGCGGAGACACTCCGCGGCAGGATCCACTCCGCTGCTCCAACGGTCTCCGTACCAACCTTCGGCGGCGGCGGGCTTATCATCCCCCCCATGGCGCTCCTCGAGCTCAACGGCGTACGGAAGGGCTACCCCAGCCCCGAGGGCGAGGCACAGACGGTCCTCGACGTGCCTTCGTTCTCCCTCGAGGCGGGCGCCGAGCTCGCCATCGCGGGGACGAGCGGCTGCGGCAAGACCACCCTCTTGAACATCGTCGCCGGGCTCCTGTCCCCCGATGAAGGCGAGGTGCGCTTCGACGGAGACGTGGTCAGCGACTTCGGCGAGGCGCGCCGCGACGCCTGGCGCGCGAAGGAGCTGGGCTACGTCTTCCAGACCTTCCACCTGCTCGGTGGCTACACGGCGCTCGAGAACGTCCTGCTGGGCATGATGTTCGGGCCCGGCGCGGATCGGGGGAGGGCGCAGGCGCTGCTCGAGCGCCTCGGCCTCGGCCACAGGCTCTCCCACCGGCCGAGTCAGCTCTCGATCGGCCAGCAGCAGCGCGTCTCGCTGGCGCGCGCCCTGGCGAACCAGCCCCGCCTCGTCCTCGCGGACGAGCCCACGGGCAACCTCGACCCGCGCTTCGCCCTCGAGGCCCTCGAGATGCTCCGCAGCCTCTGCAAGGACACCGGGGCCGCGCTCCTCTGTGTGAGCCACGACCCGCGCGTGCTCGACGCCTTCGAGGAGCGCGTCGACTTCGCCGACGTCAACGTCGCGATGCAGCGCGAGGAGGAGCGCGCGTGACCTCGCTCTTCTTCATCGTACAGCGCTCCCTGCGTCAGCATCTGCTGTCGACGGTCATCACCGTCATCGCCGCGGGCCTCGCGAGCGGACTCGTGATGAGCGTCTTCAACGTGTCCGCGCAGTCCCGCAGCGCTTTCACCGGCGGCGACATCGGCTACGACGGAGTGCTGGGGGCCAAGGGCAGCCCGCTCCAGCACGTCCTCAACACCGTCTATCACATGGAGTCGTCGCCGGGGAACATCCCGTATGCGATGTACCGGGAGATGAAGGAGACGCGCGGGGTGAAGTACGCGATCCCGTACGCCGTGGGCGACAACCTGTACGGCTACCGCATCGTCGGCACCACGCGCGAGATCTTCGACGTCTTCGAGTACCAAGCTGGCAAGCACTTCGAGTTCGCGGAGGGCGGCGCGTTCGACGAGATGTCGCGCTCGGCGGTCTTCGGCGCCACCGTCGCGTCCAAGCTGGGCCTCCGTGTGGGGGACACCTTCAGCCCCTACCACGGGTTCAACTTCAATCCGTCGCAGCTCCACGAGGAGGTCTACACGATCTCCGGGGTGCTGAAGCCGACGAACACCCCGTCCGACCAGGTCATCTGGATCCCGCTCGAGGGCATCTACCGGATGGAGGGTCACCTCCTTCCCGACGGGACCGACGGCAAGGACATCGGCGCCGTCCAGATCCCCGAGGAACTGAAGGAGGTCTCGGCCGTGATGGTCAAGTTCCACAGTCCTGGCGTGGGCATGCTCCTCGCGCCGGAGATCAACCGCGGCGACGAGGCGACCTTCGCGTGGCCCATCTCGGACGTGATGCTGAGCTTCCTCGGCAAGCTCGCCTGGATCACCGACATCCTGCGCTACGTCGCCTACCTCGTCGTGGTGGTCGCCGGCTTCGGGCTCCTGGCGAGCGTCTACAACACGATGAACGAGCGGCGCCGCGAGTTCGCGGTGCTGCGCGCCCTCGGTGCGGCCAAGCGCACGGTCTTCTCGGCCATCGTCCTCGAGGCCGCGACGATCGCCTTCCTCGGGAGTCTGCTCGGCTACGCCCTCTACGCGGCCGTCATGGTCGTCAGTGCGGCGATCATCAAGCATGAGACCGGCGTCGTGCTCGAGACGCTCACCTTCCATCCCGCGCTCCTCTGGACCCCCGTCGGGATGGTCCTCGTCGGGGCGATCGCGGGTGTCTTTCCGGCCCTCAAGGCCTACTCCACCGACGTCGCTCGCACACTGGCCTGAGCCTCGCTCACGGGCAGCCGCTCGACGCAACACACGACCTGCAGTCATGCCGATCATTCGCAACGTTCTCCACGCTGGCCTCGCCGCCGGTCTCGCCCTCGCGATCTCCTCCTGCACCGTCAAGTCCGAGGAGGACCACGGCCACGACCACGACCACGGCCACGCCCACGATCCGAAGTTCGGCGGCTTCCTCGTCGAGCTCGGCGATCACTTCGCCAACCTCGAGATCGTCCACGACGTCGAGGCGGGCAGCCTCACCGTCTACGTGCTGGGTGCTCACGCCGAGGAGACGGTCAAGTCGAGCACCGAGGAGCTGGCGCTCTCCATCAACGTGCACGCGGACGAGCCCCTCACCTTCGTACTCGCCGCTGACGAGAGCTCGCTCTCCGGGAACCAGAAGGGCGCCTCGGCGAAGTTCTCCGTCACCGACGAGCGCCTCGCGGGGCTCGAGCACGGTCACGCTACCGTCTCCGCCGTCGAGGCGCGCGGCGAGATCTTCGAGGACGTCACCTTCGATATCGGCGGCCACGGCGAGGACGATCACGGCGGCGACGATCGCGAAGACCACGACGGCGATGACCACGACGATCACGACCACGACGATCACGACGGCGAGGACAGCGATGGCTGATCGGGGCGCGCTCGTGTCCCTCGGTGCCGGTGCAGCGTTGTTCGCGCTGACCTTCGCATGCGGCGGCGAGGAGGCGAGTGAAGACCGGCGTGGGAGCGCGGGCGCCCGGCCGGGTGACGGGGACGTCGCGCTCGCGGCTCCCCAGGGCCGTTCCTTCCTGGATGCCAGGCCAGCTGAGGGTGAGCTCGTCGTGACCACCGCCGAGGCCCGCCTCGCCTCCGGCGCGCTCGACGGGGGCGCGATCCGAGGCGGCGGAGGTCGGCCGTCGGGGATCGGCGACCTCGCGCGGTCGGTGGATCCGTCGCTCCTGACGCCCGAGGCGCTGGCGAACAATCCCCTCGTCATCGGGACGGAGAAGCGCGACCCCTTCGTTCTGCCGGAGGGCGCCGACCCCTTCGATCCGACCGTCTACGGGTGGGAGAAGGACGAGGACGGTCACTGGCTCATCGCCTATTCCGATCTCAGCCTCGAGGGCGTCGACAAGGACCTCCTCCTCGACGCCCTGGTCTATCCGGAGGAGTACGAGGACGAGGAGGTCCCTTTCCCGGACCGCATCAAGGCGCTCGACGGCGAGAAGATCGCCCTCACCGGCTACATGATCGCGGTCACCTGGAACGACGACCGCGTGAAGAACTTCATGCTCGTCCGCGATCTGATGGCCTGCTGTTTCGGTGGCAGCCCCGAGCCCGACGAGTGGGTCGACGTGACGATGGAGGGCAAGGGGTCGCCCTACATCCAGTTCGTCCCGGTGGTCACCCGCGGCACCTTCCACATCCAGGGCCTCTCGGACGCGGCGGGCTACGCCACTGGAGCCTTCCGGCTGGAAGGCGTCGACACCCGCGAGGAGTGAGCGCGAGCGCCCCCGCTGCCGCTTCGACGGACGCCTGTGGCAGGACCGTGAAGGCCGTCGTCGAGTTCACGGTCGGACGTCGATTCGAGCTCGAGGGCGCGAAGCGCGATGTCCTCTCACCCTGGATGGAGGGGTGACGCCTGCGTGGCGGGTCGGGCGCTTCCGCGGCGTCCGCTCGCTCCGGCTCCGGTCGCGGCGGTAGCTTGGCGCCATGCGCCTCTCTTCCCTGGACGTCGGGATCATCGCCGGGTACTTCGTGCTCGCCCTCGCGGTCGGCCTGTGGGCAGCGCGGAGGGCGGGGGAGAGCAGCCGGAACTTCTTCCTCGCCGGGCGGGACATGCCCTGGTGGCTGCTCGGCGTGAGCATGGTCGCGACGACCTTCGCGACCGACACGCCGAACCTCGTGACAGGCCTCGTCCGGGAGAACGGGGTCGCGGGCAACTGGGCGTGGTGGGCGTTCCTGCTGACGGGGATGCTCACCGTCTTCGTCTACGCGCGGCTCTGGCGCCGGACCGGCGTCGTCACGGACATCGAGTTCTACGAGCTGCGCTACGGCGGCCCCGCAGCGGCCTTCCTCCGCGGCTTCCGCGCGCTCTACCTCGGGCTCGTCTTCAACGTCTGCGTGATGGCGGGCGTGAGCCTCGCGGCCATCAAGCTCGGCGGCGTCCTCCTCGGATGGGACGGCTGGGTGACCCTCACGGTGGCCGGCGCGGTGACCCTGGCTTACAGCGGCCTCGGAGGCCTCCGCGCCGTCATCCTCACCGACTTCGTCCAGTTCGTCCTCGCCATGGTGGGCTCGGTCGCGGCGGCGATCGTCCTCGTGAACCGCGAGGACGTCGGCGGTCTCGGCGCGCTGCTCGAGCACCCTCGCGTCGCGGACAAGCTCGCGATGATCCCGGACATGAGCGCGAGCGAGGTCTGGGTCCCGCTCCTGCTCATCCCGCTCGCGGTGCAGTGGTGGGCGGCCTACTACCCGGGCTCCGAGCCGGGCGGCGGCGGATACGTGGCCCAGCGCATGCTCTCGGCGCGCAGCGAGGGGCACGCGGTCGGCGCGACGCTGCTCTACAACGTGGCGCACTACGCGCTCCGGCCCTGGCCCTGGATCCTCGTCGCGCTCGCGTCCCTGGTGGTGTTCCCGGACGCGGCGTCCATGGCCTCGGCGTTCCCCGAGGTCCCGGCGGACAAGCTCGGCGAGGACCTCGCCTACCCGGCGATGCTGAGCCTCCTGCCGCCCGGCCTGCTCGGCCTCGTCGCCGCGTCGCTGCTGGCGGCCTTCATGAGCACCATGAGCACCCAGCTCAACCTCGGCGCGAGCTACCTCGTGAACGACTTCTGGGCGCGCTTCGTGAAGCCGGACGCCACCGAGAAGCAGAAGGTCGCCGCCGGTCGCGTCGCGACCGCCATCTCGCTCGTCCTCGGCAGCGCCCTCGGGCTCGTGCTCAAGGACGCTGGCCAGGCGTTCACGATCCTGCTGCTGCTCGGCGCCGGCACCGGTGGGCTCTACGTCCTCCGCTGGTTCTGGTGGCGCATCAGCGCCGCCACCGAGATCGTGGCGATGGTGGCGTCCCTCGTGATCGCGGCGGTCCTCAACTTCGGCGTCCCCGACGACGAGCTGCCGGGCCACCTCAAGCTCGCGCTCGGCGCCGCGGTCACGACCGCGATCTGGCTCTCCTCCGCCTTCGTGACGCGGCCCGAGAAGGACGAGGTGCTCCAGCGCTTCGTGGACGTCGTTCGCCCGGGCGGGCCCGGCTGGGCACGCTTCAGGCCGGCGGACGGAGGCGGTCAGCCGTGGCCGGTGCCGAAGGGCATCCTCTCGATGCTGCTCGGCTGTGCCGCGGTCTACGGGGTCCTCCTGGGCACGGGCCATCTGATCTACGGAGAGCGCGGCCTCGCGGCCGCGCTCCTCGGGTTGGCCGTGGCGGCGGGCGTGGGCCTCGCCGCTGTTCAGCGCGGGGTCAACGCACCTTCTTGACGTCGAGCTCGACGCGCAGCGCGCGTCCGCTCTCGTCGCCCAGGACGATCTCCCAGCTGTCGCTGGCGCTCGGCGCGACCGTGCCCCGCTCGTTGAGGCGAGTGATCGCGGCGGACGTCGCCGCGATGGATCGCACCATCGGGTTCTCGCGGAGGTCGTGGTCTCGGCTGACCTGGCCGTCGACGACGAAGGCGAGATCGCCGGAGCGGAGCCGGTCCACCTGGATCGAGCAGGCGAGCCCCTCGAAGCGCAGGACCACCTGCGGGTCGCGAATAGCCGCGTTCTGGGCGACCTCGACGTCGTAGTCCTTGACGATCAGACCCTCCGAGCCGACGGCGAGCAGCGCCCGGGTCCCGCCGATGACCTCGACCGTACCGGTCCCCTCCGCCTCGCCGTCGGTCCAGCTGGCCTCGATCGTGTAGACCGACGGGGAGTCACCGAGGAGGAACGCAGCCGCGTCCATGACGCGCGGTGTGTCCTCGCTCTCGAACACGAGCAGCGTGGCGCCCGGGACGTCCATTCGGGCCGGGTCGCCGATGCGGTCGCTCATCATCTCGAGCGCGCTGCCCTCGCGCCACGAGAGCAGCGCGCGCAGAGGTGCCTCCTGGCTGTCGAACTTCGAGCCCTCGCCGATCTCGAAGGTGCTCGCGGCCTCGAGGATGTTCCCCGCCGCGTCGACGCGGGCGGGGGTGAAGGCGCCGCGCGGGACGGCGAGCATGCTCTTGCCCTCGCCCATGGCGAACGCCTCGGCGCGCGGCGGGGCGGAGAGCAGCTCGATGGCGACGTAGTGCTCCGGACGCGTGGAGAGGATCATGGCGTCGCCCGTGCGGAGGGCGGTCTCGCCCGCCGCGGCTCCTCCGATGAGTCCGAAGGGCTCGTACCACGAGATGCCCTTGTGGATGTCGATGCCGCCCCCTTCCGAGGTCACGACCAGATGCGTGTCGGCCGGACCGATGGTCTCGCGGTCCTCCCGCTCGGTCTCGCGAGCGAAGTAGGCGAGACGCAGCGCTTCGCCGGACCAGCTGCCGAGGAGCGCGAGATCCAGGCCCTCGGCCGCATCGAGCACGAGCGGGTTGCCGACGGCCACGGCCTGAGCGATCTCCACGTCGAGGCCGACGGTGGCCGAGTGAGCCTGGAGTTCACGAACGTGCGTCAGGCGAGATGCGGGGAGCGTGATCTCCCTCGCGCTCTCGAGCCCTTCGGCGGCGAGGGCGCGCCAGGCGTCGCCGCCCGCCGCGCGAGCCGCGGCGAGCTGGTCCGCCCCCGCGGCGAAGCGCGTCACGCGAAGACGCGGCGCGGCGGTGTGGAGGGCCTCCAGGTACTGGACGAAGCGCGTGAAGGCCTCGTGTCCCTCGGCGGTCGCCTCCATGTAGAGCACGCCCGGCTCCACGAAGTCCACGCTCATGATGGTGTCGCCGTGGATCTCGCTGAAGACGTTGAACGCGGCCTCTGAAGGCCGCCACTCCTCGTCGCGGCCGATCTGCCCCACGTCTCCCGCGGCGGGCGGGAGGACCTGGAGCAGCGGAACGACGGGGAAGGAGTCCATCTCCTCCGACCGACCCGTGCAGAGCAGATCGAAGGCGCGCAGATCCACGAAGCGAGCGACGTACGCCGGGGGGGACTCCGCGGCACCGTCGTCGTTCGGCACTGCCCGCGGCAGGGAGAAGGTCAGTGAGAGGGCGAGTGGCAGTGCGAGTACATGCATGGAACGGTCCAGTCGAGGGGTGAGGTGGAGCCGGGGGACCGGTCGGCGCGCGGCCGACCGGTGGAGTCATTGGCGGCGGACGCCCGAGAGTCGGCCGACGGCGCGGGTCAGGCGCGCATGGAGCGCCGTGGGCAGCCCGCCGCGGCGCAGGGCGGTCCGGACGGCGGAGGGCGCGTCGAGGAACTCCCCGCCGAGGGCGTGCCACGCCATCCACGCGGCGGCAGCCACGCGGGGTGCGGGGTCCTGCCGGAGCGGCGCGAGCTCGCCGAGGAGCTCGGGTGCGATCGGGCCGCTGACGGGCCCGATCGCCGCGAGGTGGAGCAGCGCGTCGATGCGCGGACGCAGGGCGCGATCACCGCTCGCGCGCGCCGCCAGCCGCACGAGCAGGAGCCCGGCGTCTCCCTCGGACGTGCCAATCTCGAAGGCGCGCGCCGTCGCGCTCACGAGCACCGCCGCGGCGTCCCCCTGGAGGGCGGCCTCGAGCATGAGCCCCGCGTCCGCGCCGATCGCGGCGCGCCATGCCGCGTCCTCGACGTCGGGCTGGAGCCGGCCGCTCGCGGTCGCGCCGATGAGCGCCTCGGCCCCTCCGAGGGGAAGCAGGGCCGCGAGCGCGTCCGGCGCTGCCCCGTCGCCGTCCAGGAGAGCGTCCATGACGAGCGGCAGCGCGGCGCCGACCGGGCGAACCGAGGAAGCGCGCACGAGCCGGGCGCGCGCAGTGCCACGGGACGCGCCGCGTCCCAGCTGCCGGGCCAGCGCCTCCTCCGCGTCGTCGCGCGTCGCCCACGCGTCGAGCCAGGGCTTGTCGCCGGTCGCCTGGAAGCGGCCGAGAAGGTCGCTCGCCTCGCGCGCGGGATCCGCGACCGCGACGCGTGCAGCGATCGACGCGTCGGTTCCCGGGGGCATGGCGTCGAGCGGATCCGCGTGGCCCGTCGCGCTGGCGGCGATCAGAGCGTCGAGCGCGACCGCGCCCTGCGCTCCGCTCTTCTGCGACGCGTTCCAGAGGAGCGCGACGCCCCGCTCGCCGCCGTCGAGGAGCGCCCGCGCGGCTGCGAGCCCGAGGGATTCGAGCTCGCCTCGGATCAGGGCGCGGTCCCGGGCGTCTGCGCGTGGCCCGAGCAGGCGCGCGGCTGCGCCGCGCAGGAGGGCTGGCCCGTCGCCGCGCAGCACGACCCGGGCGCCGCGCGCGACATCGGCGGAATCCGGGCTCCCGAGCTCGAGGAGCAGCGGCTGGAGATCGGCCGAGTGAGCGGCGTCGAAACCCGCGGCGAGGATGGCGCTGTCGAGGTCGGCGCTGAAGCGCTCGACGTCCACCTGGTCCCGCTCGTCGCCGAGGACGAACGCGCGGTCCGTTCCCGCGAATGCCGGCCCGGGGCGCTCGTCGTCGCCGGGCGCTGTCTCGCTCGCCGAGGCGATGTCCGCCCGCGGCGCGGCCGCGGCGCTCTCCTCCGGCGCGTGCGTGCGTGGGACATCGCCCTGGACCAGGAGGAAGAGCGCTGCGGCTGCAGCGAGCACGAGGGACGCTGCGCCGAGCGCCGCGACGCGCCGCGGGGCGCGGCGCAGCGTCGGGATCACGTCGCTCGGCGCCGCCTCGGCGTCGATCCGCGCGAAGACGCTCTCGATGAACGAGTCCTCGCCGGCGCGCGTCAGCTCGCCCTCGGACGCTCCATCGAGGAGGCCGCGCATACGGCGCAGGACGTCGAGCTCCGCGGCGCAGCCCGCGCAGTTCTCCGCGTGACGCTCGACGGCTGCGACGGACTCGAGGGAAGCGTGACCGTCGACGAGCTCGCGGAGCGGCTCGCGCCATGCACGGCAGGGGCGCGGCGTCCTCATCGGGGGTCCTCCTCGTCGAGCAGCGGGCCGAGCATGCGGCGCAGGGCGCGGCGGGCCTGGACCATCTGCGTACGGACGGTCGCGGCGCGCATGCCCGTGATGCGCGCGATGTCGTCGTAGCTCTGCCCCTCCAGGGCGCGGAGCACGAAGGGCACGCGGAGTCGTTCCGGGAGGGCGGCGATGGCGAGCTCGACGCGTCGCCGCGTCTCCGCCTCGGCCGAGAGGGCGCTCGGCGTGCGGGCCGTCCCGGCGAGCTGGTCGCTTCCCTGGTCGTCGAGGAGGGACGCCGCGGCGTCCTCGGGGCGCCGTCCGCGGGCGCGCTGGAGATCGCGGCTGAGGTGGACGGTGATGCCGAGGAGCCACGAGGAGAACGCTGAGGCCGCGCGCTCGGTCTCACGGAAAGTGTCCAGGCCGCGCCAGGCACGGACGAAGGCCTCCTGCGCGACGTCCTCGGCGTCCTCGTGGTTGCCGACGAGGCGCAGGGCCACGCGCTGGACCCGGGGCCGGTGAATCCGGATCAGGTCCGAGAAGGCCGCACGGTCGCCCCGGCGGGCCCGCTCCAGGCGCTCCGTGATCGCCCGCGCACCTGCGCCAGGGTCCCCTGCGGCCCCTGCCCGCCCCACGGGGCCGAGCAGCTTCAACGCTCGCGACGTCATGAGGCGAGACTAGGGGACTGGGAGACGGGAGTGACGGAGCGCACGCCAACTGAGTCGCCGGGCGCTCCGATTTGTCGATGGGAAATCCCGGAATCGGTCCGGCCGCGCCCTCGCCCGGCTCCGTTGCGACGACGCCTGAGCCCTTCCTCGCTCCGACCGAAGGTTCGTCCCACTCGAGCCGCCTGGCGAGGGCTGGCCGGCCCGCTTCGAGGTCCGTCGCGTGGCTCTCCTGCGGGAGCGGCGCGAGGATCCCATCCACGACGAGACCGCGTCCCTCGTCGCGGAGGATGGACGCGCTCCGCCGATCGACGACGCGCGGGCCGGGCCGTCGCTGCTCGTGCGACCGACCACCGGGCGAGCCTGATCGCACCCCCGTCGTACGGCCGCCCCGGAGCGCGCCGACCCGTGCGCGGCGGCATCGGCGAGGCGACGCGTGCATCACGCGAGCGCGCAGGTCCTGCCTTTCCTGCCCGGCGGCGAGTGAGCGCGCGGGGTCAGTCCCCGACCGCTCCGCCGATGGAGGCGAAGCACTCGCGCACCCGTCGGGCGAGTTCGCGAGTGCGCACGTCGGCCGCTGTGAGCGCGGTGTCCTTCGGGATCGACGCCGCGAGCGCGGCGCCGAGCTCGGACAGAGCGGCCGGGCGCAGGTCGGCGGTCGGCCGCTCGTCCTTCGAGACGATGAGCTGCTGGGGCAGATCCGCTGGGCCCTTGGCCCGCGGCATCCGGTAGCTCTCCACGTCGCAGCCCGGCAGGCCCCAGTACACCTTGGCGCCGACCTCGGCCTGCGTCTCCTTCGAGAGCGCGACGAGGCGCGCCGTGGTGCCCTCGGTCAGCGGGATACGAGCGGGATTGCCGTAGCCCACGACCAGCTGATCGTCCTCCGTCCAGCGCAGGTAGAACTCGCCCTTGCGGCACGACTTCAGCTCGAGGCCGAGGAGCGCGCCGCCCACCTGCGCGCCGGCCCGGGCGATCGCGGGGAGCTCGGTCGGGACGAGGCCCCGGAGCGGCTCCGGGAGGCGGGTGTCCATCCGCTCGGCCCGGGTCGCGACCTCCGCACGGATCCGCGCCAGGGCCTCGGCGTTGCTCCTGCGACCGGCCGGCGCGGAGGAGGGCAGCTCGGGCACGTAGTCCCCGAGGTCGACCCCGCGCTCCGTGAGCACGTTCATGGCGTCGTAGCGCGCGGTGAGTCCGGTGGGCCGGTCGAAGAAGATGTCGACGCGCTCGAGCTCCTCGACGATCCAGGCGAGGGCGCGGCCGTGGCCGCGGGCGTCCAGCAGGACGGCCGCGCGCCGGCGGACCATGTCGTTCTCGTCGTGCAGCGCGCTCACCGCGTGGTCGAGGAAGACGCGCTTGCGGCGCGCCTGCAGCGCTTTCGCCTCCGGCTCCTCACCCTCGAACTGGCTGATGCGGAAGAGGCCGTCCAGGACCGCCAGCCGCACGGGCGCGATCGGGTCGTCGAGGTAGCCCTCCAGGCGCTCCCACTCGTCGCCGGTCGGAGCCCACGCGAGCGATCGAGCGGCCGCCGGGCGCCAGGGGAAGTCGGCGTCCTCGAGCGCCGGCCACAGCTTCGCGCGCAGCTCGGGGTGGTCGAACTGGCCGAGCACCTCGACCAGCGCGGTGCCCATCAGAGCGAGCTCTTCGGTGCTGTCCCCGGAGAGCTCGTAGAGCCGCGCCGCCGCGGGCGCGCCGATGCGCACGAGGCGCTCGGCGGCCTGGGGGCGGATGACCGCCGAGCCGGTCCGGGCGTGGCGGATGAACGTGTCGATCTTCTCGACGTCCTGGGGCCGCGCGGGCCGCCCTGCCGCGTCCTCCTGGGTCGCGGCGAGTCCGGGCGTCGCGATCAGCGCGCTGACGAGCGCGAAGGTGCGGAGGATCATGGTGCTCGCCGCGCGCCCGTGCGCGCGAAGTGAGTGGCCGGGCCGGCCGCCGCCGCGGTCAGCGCGGCAGCTCCGTGGTGGTGAGTCGGTAGAGGCTCGTGACGAAGCCGTCTTCTTCCTTCTCGCCTGCGAAGAAGGTGCCTTCCAGGGTGATGCGGCCGGGAATGAAGCGCGTCTGGCCCTCGGTGAGGGTCACGTCGACGAAGTGGTTCAGCTTCGAGCGATTGCACTCGCACGACTCGGGCACGAGCTCGAAGGCCTCGAGGCCCTCGAGGGTGCCGATGGCCATGTGTCCCCAGATGCGGACGCGCTTGCCGTCGAGGTCGGAGATCCACTTCGGGAGAGGCTGCCCCGGCCGGTACCGCGCGGCGCGCAGCTTGAGGATCGAGATCTCGACGACCTTCCCGTCGGCCGGCGGCGCGACCTCCTCCTCGTCCAGCGCGGCGGCGGCGGCGACGGCCCGCATCGACGCGGCGTCGAGCACGAAGCTCGGGGCGGCGAGGAGGCCGGCGATCAGGAGGATCCAGTGACGCGCGAACATGCTGCGAGATTGTAGATCGAGGCCGCGGGGCTCAACGACCCCCTTGTCCCGGGGAAGGGGCGGACGCGCTGGTGGCGCGCCCCAGGAGGGATTCGATCTCGGATTCGAACCTCTCGCGAAGGCGCTTGTGACGCTCGCCCGTGGCGGGGCCGCTGAACCCCGTGTGGACCGCGCTCACACGGCCGCGGCCGTCCATGAACACGGTCGTGGGGTACGCCCGCACGCGGTCGAGGATCGGGAGCGCGGCGGAGGCCTTCTCCTTGTCGACCGTCCCGCAGACCAGCGCCGGGTAGCTGGCGCCGTGGTGCGCCAGGTAGTCGCGCACCGCAGCCCGCTGAGCCTCGGGGTCGTCGCCGTACTCGAAGGCGAGCCCGAGGATGGACAGCCGCTCGTACCGCGCGTCGAGTTCCACGAGGTACTCGGAGAGGTCGTTGCAGTTGGGGCACCAGCTGCCGAAGACCACCAGCAGTCGCGCGTCGCCCGCGAAGGTGGGGTCGTCCAGGCGGCGAGAGGTCCCGTCGACGTCGGGGAAGCTCAAGGAGGCGAGCGCGTCCTCTCCGCCGGTCCAGCGCGTCAGCGCGAAGTCGTCCGGCAGCGCAGCACCCGCGTCCTTCGTGGCCGTCCAGGTCGTGTGATAGCTGTCCCGCGACCAGAAGTCGCCGCGCAGGGTCTCGCCCTCGAGCGCGGCCGAGAAGAGGAAGGCGTGGGCGCCGTCGAAGCACGAGAGATGGAGGTGTCTGCCGTCGAACCGTCCGTCCAGGTAGCGGTGATCACCGAGGGTCGTGAGGAAGGTGCCGCGCGCCGTGCCGTCGGCGCGCGCCTCGAACACGCCGACCGCGCGGTCCTCGTCGTCCTCGAAGCGAACGCTCCAGCGCCCCGTCAGGGCCTCGGCGTCCTCCGGGGAGAGGAGCTCGCTGCGATGGGGCACGGGTCCGGCGATCGCGGCGAAGGCGAGTTGCTCCTCGTGGCCGGCTCCGCGGTCGCGTTCCCAGCGCCCCTCGAGACCCTCGCCGCCGTCGGTCACGTTCGCGACCAGGCGCGAGCGGTAGGGGGGGATCTCGATCGAGACGACGGCGCCGTCGCGCTGAACGAGTCCTGCGTCGCGGCGCTCCTCGCCGTTGACGAGCGTCAGACGGAGATCCCGCGGCCCCTCCGGCGCGAACTCCATCCCGAAGGTGAGAGGGCCCCCTGGAGAGGAGAGGACCGCGCGCCAGGGGCCCTCGGCGAGGGCGCCTTCCGTCCGCGGCTCGGCCTCGCCGCAGGCCTGCAGGAGGAGCGCGAGGAGAGCCCATGGGGCCGCGCGGCGGGCGGCTCCGGGCCGCGGGGGAGGGACGTGCATGGGGTCCAAGGTATCGGCTCAGGGTCCGGCGCGATCTGGCCGATGCATCGATCGGCGCGCCCGGCCGGTCCAGGCGTGTCGCCGAACCGTTCTCGAACTCTCAGCTTCTCTGCTGGCCGCGTGAGGGGCGGCGCCGACGAAGGCGCACCTCCATCCGGCCCGCGATGTCCCTGTCCCATCCGCCGGAGCGGACGGAGCACGATGGCCTGGATCGACGCACTCTTCAATCGAATGGTCGAGGTGGGAGCCTCCGACCTGCACATGACCTCCGGGACGAGACCGCAGTTCCGACTGCACGGTGACATCGTCCCGATCAACGAGTGCGCCGAGATCCAGCCCGACCAGATGCGGCAGATCCTCCGCGAGATCTCGCCCGCCAAGAACTGGCAGCAGTTCGAGGACGAGAACGACACCGACTTCGCCTACGAGCTGCCGGGCCTCGCGCGCTTCCGCGTCAACCTCTTCATGGACAACCGCGGGCCGGGCGCCGTGTTCCGCGTGATCCCCGAGGAGATCCTCAGCTGTGATCAGCTCGGCCTGCCCGAGGCGGTGCGCGATCTCTGCTACCTGTCCAAGGGCCTCGTCCTCGTCACCGGACCGACCGGCAGCGGCAAGTCCACGACCCTCGCCGCGATGATCGACCTGATCAACGCGACGCGCTCCGATCACATCCTCACCATCGAGGATCCGATCGAGTTCGTTCACAGGGACAAGAAGTGCCTGATCAACCAGCGCCAGGTGGGCGGGCACACCGCGTCCTTCAAGCGCGCGCTCAAGGCCGCGCTCCGCGAGGACCCGGACATCGTCCTCGTCGGTGAGATGCGCGACCTCGAGACGATCGAGATCGCCATCGAGACCGCGGAGACCGGCCACCTCGTCTTCGGCACGCTCCACACGACCACGGCGGCCAGCACGGTCGACCGGATCATCGATCAGTTCCCGGCGGACCGTCAGGCCCAGATCCGCACGATGCTGTCGTCCTCGCTGAAGGGCGTCATCGCCCAGACCCTCTGCAAGAAGACGAGCGGCGGCCGCGTCGCGGCCCTCGAGGTGCTCATCGCGAACAGCGCGGTCAGCTCGCTCATCCGCGAGGGCAAGACCCACCAGATCACCAGCACGATGCAGATGGGGGGCAAGCAGGGCATGCGCCTGCTCAACGACAGCCTCGCCGAGCTCGTCCACTCCGGCCAGGTCGAGCCCGACGAGGCCTACGTCAAGGCGGTCGACAAGGACGGCCTCGTCGCCGCCTTCGCCGCCAAGGGCGTCCACTGGTCGCCCGAGATGCTCTCGCGCGCCAGCGCCCCCTCCGCGCCGACGTCCGCCGGCGAGGCCTCGGAGGCTCGACCCCACCCGCTGGCGCCCCTGCCCCAGGATCCTGGCGCCGAGCCTTCCCCGGCGTCGGCCGATCCCTTCGAGCAGTTCAAGCAGATGCGCGGCTGAGGGGAGGTCTCCCCCCCGCAGACACGACGCGGGGGGCGCCCCGTCCGCTCAGTCGGTGCGGACGATCATGCGGATGGCGCCGCCGTCCACGTGGAGCTCGGTGGTCGTGGTGCCGCTGAAGGCCTGACGGATCATCGCGGAGACGCGGTCGGCGGCCGCCACGACGCGCCGCGCCTCGGGGACATCGCGGGGCCCGTCCGGCTCGGCCGGACTGAACGCCCTGTCGAGGTCCTCGATCATCTTCGCCCACATCCGGGACATCTGATCGAGGACGGTGGCGGCAGCGGCGGTGGGCTGGACCGTGAAGGCCGCGCCGCTCGCCGCCTCCGACGCCGCGCGGACGGCGTCGTTGGCGAGGAACGAGCGGGAGCCCTCGGCGTTCGCGACCAGATCGAGGTAGCTCCCGACGCCCGCCCCGTCGCCGGACATGGAGAAGATCAGGCGGCCGGCGCCCACGCCCATCCCCATGCCCATCGGCGCCTTCTCCGTGGCGGTCCAGAGCTCGACCTCGTCGCCGGAGGGCAGCGCGCGGTCGCTGGAGACCGTGAAGGAGCCCATGCCGGAGAGCTCCATCACCGTGTCGACGACGTCGAGCATGGTCTCGCTGTCCTCGATGCGGGCGACGAAGGTGGGCGCGTCGCCGGGCATCGTGAAATCGTCGAAGCGGAGGCCGGTCGGCTCGTTGAACATGACGAAGTCGCCGGTGAGGTTCCTGATCACGTCGTCGAGGACGTCGAAGCCGACGACGCCGCTGGCAGCGTCGAGGCTCCCCATGATCCGGGCGGAGGCCGTCTGATCGTTCGCCTCGATCATTCCGAGGATCCAGTCGACCATCCCGCCGACGTCCAGGGACAGGACGGTGGCGGTGGTCGCCGAGCCGGGGACGTCGCGCAGCAGCGAGGCGTCGGCCTCGCCGAAGAAGCCGAGGAGGTCGCCGATGAGCGTCTCCTGGCCGTAGGGCAGGACGAATTCCCAGTCGGCGTCCTCGCCGTCGCCGAGGGTGACGGCCCCGTACATCCACTCGAGGGACGTGACGGCCTGGGCAGCGCGGGCCTCCATTCCCTCGAAGGGGCCCTCCGCTCGGAGCCACTGGCTCCAGATGGAGTCCATGTCGACGGCGACCTCCAGCGCGCAGGGGCGGCGGCGCGCGGCGACCGCCGGGAGCGCGAGGGGGCCCGCGGGCTCGGGCGACTCCAGGCGCTCGAGGCTCGACATGGCCATCGCGCGGGTCGCCTCCGCGCTCTCCGCGGAGAACACCATCACGTAGCCTCCGCGCTCGAGGAAGAGCTCGGCGCCGCGGGGTCCGTTGACCAGCGCGCTGATCCCTTCGGCGAGCTGGACCTCGGTCGCGCCCTCGCCGACGACGCGGCGCAGGACCTGGGTGAAGCGGGGTCCCGCTGCGGCGACGAGGCCGACCCTGGGGGCGGCGCCAGCGGTCTCCGCGTCCACGAAGACGACCGCTCCGGTGCAGTCCTCGGCGGCCTCGATCAGCGTGCGCCGCATCGCCTTGATCTGCGCGGCGATCGCTTCGCCCTGGCCGCCGGCCATCAGCGGAGTGAGGTCGTCGATCACGGACTCCCAGCGGGCGTCGAGGGCGAAGGCCATCCAGGCGTTGGTGTCCCGGCTCGCGATGAGGGCCTTGGGATCGGGCGCGTGGACGCACACGAGCGCATTCGCCGGGACGACGGAGAGGAGCGCGTCCCCGGGAGCGGGCGCCGCGGGGGCGACGAGCGGGAGGAGCGTGAGGGCGTGGAGCATGGGCGATCGGTGTCCGGCTGGGGCCTGCGCGGTGGGGGAGGGTCGTGCCGTTCGATGTTCGTCGTCGCACGCCCCGCGGGCGCGTCAGAGCTACGTGACATGGCACGCACCATTCGCGGCGGCGCCTAGAATCCCGGTTCCTCTCCTCGGGCGCCATCGCCAAGGGGCCTCCGAACCGCTCTCGATCCTCGTCCGACCTCCGCTCATGACCCGAATCGCCGCGCAGACCGTCCTCCTGGCCGCGCTGACCCACGCAGTGCAGGCCGCCGCCGCGCCCCAGGAGCCCATCACCCTGGAGCAGACGAGTCGCGGCTCGGGCGCCCCTGGACTGGACCTCTCCGTGCGCCTGGGGGCCTACAGCTGGAGCTCCGACGGGGAGCACGTCCTGCTGCGCCGACCCGGCGAGGACGACGTCTGGATCGATCCTCTCTCCGGCGAGCGCGAGGAGCCCGCGGCGCAGGAGGAGGCCCCTCAGCCCCAGCTCGAGGGGTCCCAGCTGGAGCTGGTCCGGAGCACGGCGCCCGGCGCGGCCGGCATGTCGCGCAAGGAGCTGGAGGCGCTCGCCAGGGCGCTCTTCCTGCGCCCTGAACAGCGCTCGGACGACGGCGCCGTCAGCCTCGTCTACCACGAGCAGGTGCTCTACACCGCTCACCCCGAGGCCGGCGTCCAGGTCATCGCCCGGGGCGCGGACGGTGACATCCGCTACGACCGCCTCGCGCCCGACGGACGCTGGGTCACCTACGTGCGCGGCAACGACCTCTTCCTCGTGAGCACGGCGGACGGCTCGACCCGGGCGATCACGTCGAACGGCGGTCCCGACCAGTTCAACGGCATCCTCGACTGGGTCTACCAGGAGGAGATCTACGGACGCGGTGATTTCCAGGCGCACTTCTGGTCGCCGAGCTCGCGCCACACGGCCTTCATCTCCCTGGACGAGGAGCCCGTGATGGAGTTCACCGTCGTCGATCACATCGAGGACGGCCACTTCCGCGTGCGGCCGGAGGTGACGAACTATCCGAAGGTGGGGGACCCCAACCCGATTCCGCGCGTGGGCATCGCCGCGGCGGAGACCGGGTCGACGGCGTGGGTCGATCTCTCGCGCTACGACGGCCAGGAGATCCTGATCGTCCGCGTCGGCTGGACGCCGGACGGCGCGCGCTGCCTCGTCCACGTGCAGGACCGTATCCAGACCTGGGCCGAGCTCCTCTCGGTGGATCCCGAGTCGGGCGCGAGCACGCTGCTCATCCGCGAGCAGTCGAAGGCGTGGACCGAGCGTCCCGAGCCGCCGATCTGGCTCGCCGACGGCTCCTTCCTGTGGCACAGCCATCGCACCGGGCCCACGCATCTCTACCACTACGAGGCGGACGGCACCCTCGTTCGCGCGGTCACCAAGGGGGACTGGAACCTGACCCGCGTCGTCGACGTCGCGGAGGGCGAGGGCGGCGCCCCGGGCCACGTCTTGTTCCAGTGCACGGAGGGCGGCGACATCAACGTCAACCTCTATCGCGTCGAGCTCGACGGAGCGAACTTCACGCGGCTCACCCAGGGAGAGGGCAGCCACCGCGTGAGCTGGAACGAGAGCAAGACGATGTTCATCGACCAGTTCTCGAGCCTCACGAACCCTGGTCAGGTGCGCGTCTGCGACGCCGACGGGATGGTCCTCATCGAACTCGAGACGGCGACGTTCCCGGCCGCCGAGAAGCACTCACTCGGGACGTGGGAGCTGCACAAGGTGAGCACGCGCGACGGCGTCGAGCTCGACGCGGCGCTGCTGAAGCCCGCGGACTTCGACCCGGGGAAGAGCTACGCGGTGTGGATCTCCACCTACTCGGGCCCCGCCGCGCCGTCGGTCCGCAACCGCTGGCGCCCGAGCTCGTTCTTCCACTTCCTGAACCAGGAAGGTGTGCTCGTTCTCCAGGCCAACGTGCGCTCGTCGACGAGCCGCGGGCCCGAGGCGACGGCGGCGCTCTACCGCCGCGTCGGCCTGCAGGAGGTCGAGGACATGGTGGACGTGCTCGACTGGTTGACCGCCAACCCGTGGGCGGACGGCGAGCGCGTCGGCATCACCGGCTACAGCTTCGGCGGCACGATGACCGCCAACTGCCTCATGCGCACCGATCGCTTCGCCCTCGGCGTCGCGGGCGGGGGGGTCTACGACTGGCGCATGTACGACACGATCTACACCGAGCGCTACATGCGCACGCCCGCCGACAACCTCGAGGGCTACGAAACGACCTCGGTCCTGGCGCAGGCCGGCAACCTCTCGGGCTTCCTGCACATGCACCACGGGATCATGGACGACAACGTGCACGTCCAGAACATGTTCCAGATGGCGAGCGCCCTGATGGAGGCCAAGCAGCTCGACTGGAGCATGATGGCCTACCCCCGGACGCGGCACGGGATCCGGGATCGCGAGCTCGCGTGGCACGCTCGCCGGACCGAGTGGGCGCTCATCGAAGAGCATCTCCTGGGGCGCTGAGGAGAGAAAGGCGCGGATTCGGCCGTCAGGCTCTACGCTCTAGGCTCGCGCGGCGGACCTCGCCGCCCCCTCGAAGCACTTCCCAACCAGAAGACGATTCAATGAAAGCAGCTCTTTCGATCCTCGCCGGTCTCGCGCTCGTCGCGTGCAGCGGCGAGACCGCGCCCTCTGGCGCTCAGGCCACCGACTCGGTGGAGAACGGCTCCGACGCCGCCGAGAAGGCCATGCAGGTCTCTCTCAGCATCACGGGAATGACATGAGGCGCGGGCTGCCCCCCGCAGGTGCGGTCTGCACTTGCAAAGCTCGACGGGATCGAGAAGTCCGACGTCGAGGTCGACTACGCCGCGAAGACGGCGATGGTCGACTGCGCCGGCACCGAGTTGAAGCCGGCGGATCTGGTTGCTGCCTTCGAGGGCACGCGCTTCACAGCGGTCGTGAACTGAGCTTCCTCGAGCACGTGTGACGCGGCCGGCGCGCCTCTCCGCAGCGGAGAGGCGCGCCGGCCTCGTTTCGAGAAGGGCAGCCTGCGCGCCCGCGATGGCCGGCCGGGATCGGCGCGGTTAGGCTGCCGCTTCGATGCAAGTCCCCGCCGCTGTCTCCCCGCGTCGCCGCGTGCTCATGGGCCCCGGGCCCTCCGACGTCGACGACGCAGTCCTCTCCGCCATGGCTCGTCCGACCCTCGGGCACCTGGACCCCGACTTCCTCGGCATCATGGACGAGATCCGCGCGATGCTCCGGGCCGTCTTCCGGACGGAGAACGAGCTGACGATGCCCATGAGCGGCACCGGTTCGGCAGGGATGGAGACCTGCATGGCGAACCTGCTCGAGCCCGGCGATCGCGTGCTCGTCGGGGTCAACGGCGTCTTCGGGACGCGCATGGCCGAGGTCGCGCGGCGCTGCGGCGCCGAGGTGGTGGAGTGCGAGGGCGAGTGGGGCCGCGCCTTCACCGCGGACCAGCTGCGCGCGGCCTCCGGCGGCGGGCGCTTCGATCTCGTGGCCGTCGTGCACGCCGAGACGAGCACGGGCGTGCTGCAGCCGATCCCCGAGATCCGCGCCCTCGCCGACGAGCTCGGGGCGCTGCTGCTCATCGACTGCGTCACCTCGCTGGCCGGTCACGCGGTCGAGATCGACGGCTGGGGCGTGGACGCGGCCTACTCCGGCACCCAGAAATGCCTCTCGTGTCCGCCCGGCCTCTCGCCCGTGACCTTCAGCGCGCGCGCCGTCGAGAAGATGCGCGCCCGCGAGGCGCCGGTGCAGTCGTGGTACCTCGACCTCTCGCTGATCCAGGGCTACTGGGGCGAGGAGCGCAGCTACCACCACACGGCGCCGATCAACATGCTCTACGGCATCCACGAGGCGCTGCGCCTGATCCTCGAGGAGGGTCTGGAGGCCCGCTTCGAGCGTCACGCGAGGAACGCGGCGGCGCTCCGCGAGGGCCTGGCAGCGCTCGGCCTCGAGGTGCGCGTGCCCGCCGATGAGCGGCTCAACTCCCTCACGACCGTCGCCATCCCCGACGGCGTCGACGACGGCGCCACCAGGCGCTTCCTCCTGGAGCATTACGGCCTCGAGATCGGTGGCGGGCTCGGCCCCATGAAGGGCAACACCTGGCGCATAGGCCTGATGGGCACGGGCTCCACCGAGCGCAACGTGGCGCTCTGCCTCGCGGGCCTGCGCGCGGCGCTGGGCTGATCTCGCCTCAGCGCGGCGTCGGCGCGTTCCGCTTCCGCGGGAGCTTCACGCCGGGCAGCATCGTGTAGTTGCGGCTCGCCCACACGTGGCGGCCCCCGAAGAGGGAACGCTCGACGAAGGTGATCGCGCGGTCCCGGAGGGATTCGTGGTCGTGGGGCCCACGCTCCTCGCCGGCCACGGGCCGATCGCGCAGGTCCGCGCGCCAGTCCAGCGCCGCGATGCGCTCGGCCATCACCTCGGGGTGGGTCCCCTCGTACCGCGGGACGCGGCACAGCGGCCCGTAGTCGAACCGGTCGGCCTCGGCCGCGACGGCGCGCTCGGCGGCCTCGCCGTGGTGATTGCGCGTGAAGTAGGCGCGCTTCTTCTGCATCGCTGCGGGAGGGCGGACCCAGCCGTAGTGGAAGATCCGCGCGCCCGAGTGCACGACGGTGATCTTCTCCGTGCCTTCCTTGTCCCGGTAGCTGACCCCGTCGAAGTCCGGGATGCGCCGGAAGCTCTGCGCGGAGCGAAAGCTGTGGATCTCGGGACGGTTCCTGACGATCCGGACCTCCTGCTTGTACCAGCTGTGGCTGTCATGGGCGTGGTCGTAGTCGCCCCAGAAGTGCAGGTAGTCGAAGAGCATCCCCTCGACCCTCTCGTCGTCGAGCCAGCGCTCGCAGGACGCGCGGATGACCTCGAGGTCCTCCTCGTGCAGCACCTCGTCGCCCTGGAGGTAGATCAGCCAGTCGCCGGAGCACCGCTCCTTCGCGAGATCGGTCTGGTGGGCGTGCTCGGTCCCGCGCGGATACCGCTCGAGATCCCAGACCGTGTCGAAGGTGACGACCTTGTCCGAGCCGATCGCGGCGATGCGCTCGGCCGTGTCGTCGTCGGGGTCGGAGTCGCCCAGCGCGATCACGAACTCGTCCACCAGCGGGAGAGCCGAGCGGATCGACTCGATGATCGGGTAGTGGAGCTTGGCCCCGTTGCGCAGGAAGGTGAAGCCGCTCAGTCTCATCGTCGGCGGAGCACTATGGAGGACCGCGCGCCTCGGTGCGAGGCGCCGGGACGTTTCCTCGGGCTTTCCTCGCCCCGGCTCCTCCGACCGGCGCCGGCGCGGATCAGCCGCACTTCGCGTCGGAGAGCCCCGCTCCTCCCTGGCGTGGCCTCCGCGCCGAGATCATCCGCTCGCCGGTCCGTCGTCGGCGACTCGGAGTCGCGCGGGGCTCGAGGGCGACCGGCGCCATGTGCCCCTCCAGCGGCCGGAACGGCGGTCGGCGGATCGGAAGCGCCCCTCGGCCGGGTGTCGCGCCTTGTTTCCGCCCCCTCCGCTTTCGCAATGTGTCGGGCCAGGGCGCCGTGGGCTCGGGCGGGGGGTCCGGGCCGCAGGCGCAGCCTTGCCCATGGACCGCATCGCACGTCTCAAAGAGCGCGGG
Organism: Planctomycetota bacterium; assembly: GCA_002862085.1. Classification (GTDB taxonomy): domain Bacteria; phylum Planctomycetota; class UBA1135; order UBA1135; genus Saltatorellus. Next base: position 68,481 of record PKCK01000126.1, read on the forward strand.
TCGCTCCGCGCGTCCGCATCCTCCGCTCGCCGCCCGTTCGCCGGGTTGCTGGCGCTCGGCCTCGCCGTCTCGTGCGGGAGCAGCGACCTCGCCGACCGTGGGTTCGACACGGGCCCGGGGATCCCGTCGTCGGTCCAGGCGCAGCAGGGCGAGCCCGACATCGACCTGCCGGGGCGCATCAGCGTCCTCGTCCGGGTCTTCGACGAGAACTCGGTGCCGGTGGGTGGGATCGCCGCCGAGGAGTTCAACATCTTCGAGGACGGACAGCTCGTCAGTCAGACCGAGAGCTTCCAGCGCATCGTCCCGCGTCCCGAGCGGTTCCGCAGCTACCAGCACCTGATCATCGACCGGAGCAACAGCGTCCAGTCGGCCGGTCAGGCGGCGATCATCGAGGCGGCGACGGAGTACATCAACCGGGTCGTCGGCTCCGACGCGAACGCGGTGGAGAGCTTCGTCAAGCTCAGCTGGTTCGACGGGTCCGACGGGCTCTACGAGGTCGAGGGTCACGAGCTCGGCTTCAGCAACGACGCAGCGGCGCTCGTCGACGCCGTCCAAGCGCTCTTCGACGAGCCGATCTTCAACCCCTCGACCAATCTGTACGGCGCCGTTCTCTACGCCCTCGAGGATCTGGAGGACGTCGATGCGGAGGCGAGCGGTCTCGGGATCCCGAACCGGGCCCTGACGCTGGTGACCTTCACGGACGGCACCCACCAGACGGGTGACAACGCCACGCTCGACCAGGTCGTGACCCAGCTCACGTCGCCGGCCTACTCGTTCAATTCGTTCACGATCGGAGTCGGGTCCGAGATCGACCCCTTCGTGCTCGGGCAGATCGGTCGCGATGGTTCGGTCGCGGTGGCGGACTTCGAAGATCTCGTCGGGGCCTTCGAGCAGGTCGTCGAAGGGATCGAGAGCGTCGCGAACAGCTTCTACTACCTGAGCTACTGCTCGCCGAAGACCTCGGGCCCCTGGGATCTCGCGATCTCTCTGCGGCCGACTCCCGGCACCGCGCAGACCGACGCGAACCTCGACTTCGACGCGACCGGGTTCGGCGCAGGCTGCGCATTCCTCGACGTCGAGCGGTACCGCGACGCGGCGGGGAGCGCGCAGGGCGGCAGGATCGAGGACGTCGCCGATGCGCCCGATGGAACGGTCCTCGCGGCGGGCTGGCGCTCCAACGGCTGCGACGGGCCCGCGTGCGGCGCCGCGAGCGGGGCGTACGTCATGCGCTTCCAGGCGAGCGCCCACGACGCGGCCACGGTGGTCGACGGCGCGCTCGCGTCGGGCTTCGGCGTCGGCGGCGTGGTCAGTCTGAGCCCGACGGCCGAGGAGGTGGGCGCCACGGCGATCGCGGTCGACGACGTCACCGGGACGGTCCACGTCGGGGGCTGGAGGCGCCCGGTGGTCGGCGCCGGCCCCGCCGAGGCGGTGATCTGGATCCTCGACGCCAACGGGACCGTGGCGGGAGAGGTGGTGATGCCGAACCCCGACATGACGGACCAGGCCATCACCGGCCTCGCCCGTACCGCGGACGGCGCCCTGCTCGCCGCGGGCGCGCGCGGCGCCGACGCGCGCTCCTTCGCGCTCTGGCGCCTGCTGCCCGACCTCACCGTCGACGCCGCCTTCGCAGGCGGCGTGGGCGTCGCCCTGCACCCCGAGACGCCCGAGATCGGCAACGGCGGCGCGACCGAGCTCGCCCTCTCGGAGGACGGCCGCGTCTATCTCGTCGGGCGGGCCTCGGGCGGGATCCGCGCGGTCTGCCTGGATGGACTGACCGGGGACCTCGTCCCGGCCTTCGGCGGCACCGGCGTCGTGGATCTCCAGCGCACCTTCTCGGGCATCGCGCGCGACGCGCGTCCCTGCGAGGCAGCCGTGGACGCGAGCGGCGACCTGGTGGTCGCGGGCACGCTCGTCCTCCCGCGTCTCGACGGCGTCCTCCGCGACCAGCCCGCCGTCTGGCGCGTGCTCGACGACGGTACGCCCGACCCCGACTTCACCGGCTCCTCCTCGTCGCCGACCTATTCGACCGGGGTCGCCACGCTACGCGCCGCCTCGACCAACGTCGAGGACGTCGACTTCGGGCGGGCGACGACCGCGGAGGGACTCTGCTTCGGGCCCGACGGGACGATCCTCGTGACGGGCCAGCGCGACAACTTCGAGCTGCACACCGACATGGTCGTCCTCGCCTTCAACAGCCAGGGCCGGACCACCGCGAGCTACAACCTCGTGGGCTTCGTGATCGAGGACGGCTCCGCAGGAGACGACTCCTTCGACATCGGCCAGGCCATTCACGTGCTCCCGAGCGGCGCGATCTGGACCCTGGGGACATCGATGGAGAAGCCCGGCGGGACGACCCCCGTGGCGGCCCCGACGGTCTGGGTCGATCGCGATCCGTCGCGTGCCTTCCCTCCGCTGGGGAACTGACCCGACCCCGGGGCGCGTGGTCGGGCCCCGGGCGCGCGAGGTCGAGGCGTCAGAGGTTGAAGCCGAGCACCAGGGAGATCTGGTCGAAGTCGGCGGCGAACGACGAGGCACCGATCTCGTAGTCCTCGGCGAACACGTGGCGGTAGTCGAGGCCGAGGAACAGGACGTCGTTGATATCTGCCTGGATCCCTCCGTGGAGGTACGCGCCCAGGACGCTGTCGTCCTCCTCGGTCCGCAGGGCCCCCTGCTTGATCGTCGTCGTGGTCGAGAGGGACGTGACGCCGCCGCCGATGTAGGGGCGCACCGGACCGGCCAGGTATTCGGCACGCACGCCGGCGTAGAACTCGGCCTGGCGCAGCTCGAGGTCGGCGGTGGTGTTGTTCGGCAGGCTCGCGCCGTTCTCTTCGTCGAAGCCGAGGCCGAGACCGAATTCGAAGCCGAGTCCGCCGCGGCCGGGGACCTGGCTGAACTCGACCGCGAAGACGCCGGGCGAGTCCGTGGGCGCGAAGGCGTCTTCTCCGAGGCTCCTTCCTCCGAGCAGGAGCGCGAAGCGACCTCGGGCGCGCGGCGTGTAGTTCCCGGTGCCGTCCTGGAAGTTCGCTTCGCGGGCGTGGGCGGTGGAACGAGGCGCCGCGCGGTCGTGGCGCGTGGGCGCGGGGTCACCGAACCCGTCGCGGACGTAGTTCGCGGCGTCTCCCCGTTCCATCGGGGGCGGCGTCGCGCAGGAGGCGAGGAGGTAGGCAGATACCAGGGCCGTCGTGCTGACTCTCATGGTCGCTGATCAGGGCTGGCGGACGGAGCCTCGGTCCAGGCTCCCTTCCGGGGATCGGTCCCGGCTCGAAGAACGACAGCCGGCGCGCGCGCGAGCGCTCCGGCTGTGTTCGGCGACCTCGTCGGTCCGGACGTGGCTCGCGGGCAAATCCCGATGGCCCCGCGTGCAGAGGCTCACATGTAGCCCAGGCCCTTCATCTTGGCTGCGAGGGCCGGGTCCGCGGCCTTCGCGACGTCCGCCTTGATGAGCTCGAGCAGCTCGACCATCTCGGCGTCCTCGGGCCAGCGCTGTTTGCCGGCGTGCATGACGTCGATCGCCTCGGCGAAGGCGTCCTGGGTCCGGAGGGAGGACACGACGTACTTGAAGTCCTTGGGCGTGACGAGGTCCGCGTTGGCCTGGGCGAAGTCGAGGAAGGTCTTCTGGGCCCTCGCCGGATCCGTGTAGCTCAGGGCGTCGGCGTGGTCGAGGACGAGGTCGTGCTCGTCCGCGCTGCCCTTCTCGACAGTGGCGAGGCGTCCTTCGATGACCTCGACCGCCTCGTCGATCTTGCCCTGCTGGATCAGCTCGCCGGGGTCGGCGTCGGTTGCGGCGGAGCCGCCACCGCCGCAGGCGGCGAGGAGGGAGGCGGCGACGAGGGAGAGGAGGACACTCGTGGGCTTCATCAGGATCTGTCGTGGGTTGGGCGCTGGCCGGATCGTCGTGGAAGTCTATCCGCGCGGGCGTCGACGCGCGCCTCCTGTTGGATGTCGGAGGCGCCTGACGTTCAGCGGCCGTCCGCGCCCCTCCGGTGTTCCAGATGGGGGCGACGGCTCGAGGCCGCGAGGGCGGCCTCCCGACGTGACCGCCTGCGTCTTCCACGTGGCCGGCGCCCCTGGCTCAGGGGCACCATCCGCACTCGGCGAGGTCGACCCGGCCGCGCCTCACCTCGACGCCCTCCGCCCGCAGGAGCTGCGCCTGGTCCCGCGCCGTCCCGCCCGCGACGCGGATGGTGCCGTCGGAGCCGAGGACCCGATGCCAGGGGACCTCGTCGTCGTTGATGAAGCGCTTCAGGACGGAGCCCACGAAGCGCGCTGCGCGAGGGAGACCTGCCTCCTCCGCGACCTGGCCGTAGGAGGCCACGCGGCCGGGTGGGATCGAGTCCACCGTCGCGAGGACACGCTGGACGCGTTCGTCCTGGAGAGCCTCGGCGGGGGACATCGGGCCCTTGCCCGGGGGGAGGTGTCGGCGGGGCGTCATGGCGTTCGGGGCGGCGCGGCGGGACGGCCGCGCAGTCCGGCCACCAAAGCAGCCGCGGCGAAGCTCTTGACCGCTCCTCCGAGAAGATAGGGCGCCGCGCCGCGCTCCAGCGCTTCGACGAGGCCCATGTCCCGCGCGAGCGCCGCGGCGCCGAGACCGAGCACGATCAGGTGCGCGGCGGCGAAGAGGAGCGTCATCGACAGGACGCCGCCGACGAACCTCCGCCGCGCGAGGCCCGCGAGCGCCGCCGCCGCCACGAAGCCGACGAGGTAGCCGGTCGAGGGGGAGTCGAGGATCGCCGCGCCTGGGAGGGCGCGCCAGCCCGCGAGCACGGGCACGCCGATCGCCGCGAGCGCGACGTAGAGCGCGGCCGCCGCGGCCCCGAGACCCGGCCCGAGCAGCGCCGCGCCCGCCATCAGGGCCAGCGTTTGAAGTGTCATGGGGACGGGCTCCATCCACACCTCGATCTGTGCTCCGATGGTGATCCCGCCCGCCACCGCGGCCACGCCGATTGCTGTGTTCAGCGGGCCGCCGCCCGTGATCGCCTCCGTGACCTCTTTGCTCTCCACGCCGTCCATGGCCATCCGCCAGGTCATCTTCGCCTCCTCGCTCCTCGCCGTCACGGTCGCCTGCGGATCCGACGAGGGGCAGACCGCGGGGCCGCCGGGTGAGACCGTGGAGGTGGCGTTGCCGCCCTTCCAGGCGCCCCCGGCCATTGCGGAGCTCGGCGTGCGCGTCGTGCGCGTGGACGGCGCGGCCGCGGAGGGCGCTCGGGTGCGCTACGTCGACACCGGAGCGGTGGACCCGGACGAGCTCATGCGCGTGACCGTCGGCGTTCCGGACGCCGGGCGCATGCTCGACGCCCTCGCGACCGTCGCCGTGGCGGACGAGAGCGG
>PKCK01000127.1 GCA_002862085.1 Planctomycetota bacterium
CGAGTGGCAAGCGATGGTCGCCCGCGCGCGGACGGCCGCCGAGAGGGACGGCGCGACCCTCGGGGACGTGCGCACGCTCAGCCGTCTGCTCCTCGAGCGCGCCGAGTCGCTCATCGCGCGCGGCCGCGAGGTCAAGCGCGGCATCGAGCTCGCCGAGGAGTCACTGGACTGGCTCGAGCGCTTCGGCGGCCGCACCCGCGCCACGGAGCCCGTCACCGCGGAGAGCCGCCAGCTCTCGATGGACGTGCACCGGGCCCTGATGGCCGCGTCCCGCGGCCACCGCACCGTCGGCGCCGAGCAGGGCGAGACGCTCGCCCGGCGCGCCCTGGCGCTCGCCGAGGCCCCGGGCGCACGGCTCGAGGCGCTGCTCGTCCTCCAGGAAGAGGTCTCGAGTCAGGTCGCCGCGGGGACGGCGCGCGCGGCGCTCCTCGCCGAGATCCTCGCCGCCCACGGGGATGAGCCGGTCACCGTCTCCGCACGCCGCACCCCCGAGTGGAGCGCTGCGGGCACGTTCCGCGAGGTGCTGGCCGCGCGAGGCGAGGGCGCGCCCGAGCGCGTGGGCGACCCCTGGCGTGACCCCTGGCGTCTCGAGCCCGTTCCGCTGCTCGCGTCTCCGGGGGGCGTCGCGGCAGCGCGGGTCGATCACACCGAGGCCGAGGTCCCCGCGGGTCTGTTCGTCCGCATCGCCGAGGCCATGGACGCGCGGCGCGGGCCCGACATCGAGGCGCGCCTCTCGGCCGAGCTCGACGCGCTGCACGCGGTGCTCGTCGAGCGCCCCGAGGTGCAGCTCTTCGACACGACGAGCGGGCTCTGGGCCGCGAGCCGCATCCAGTCGATCCGCGTGCTGTGGCCCTCTTCCGAGGCGGTGGCGCGGATCGAGGCGCGCGCGCGCGAGGCGTTCGACCAGGCGATGGAGGTCGCCCGCGAGACGGGCTCCACGGAGGACCTCGAGCTGCTGCCGGTGTTCTATCCCGGATCCGCGGCCGCGCGCCGGGCCGCCGACGCGCGCATCGAGTTCGCCCTCGAGAACGGCGCGCCGGCCGAGGTCGCCGCGATCGTCAGCGAGGCCCTCCCCCGCGACTGGCACCCCGCGTCGTCGTCCCCGGAGGACACCCGGATGCTGCTCGGTCTCGCCGAGACCCTCGGCGGGGTGGGCAACCGCGCCTTCCGCGCGGGGGTGGCGAGGAGCCTCGCCACCTTCTCCCCCGACCAGCGAGTGCCGCGCCCCGGCAGCCTTCCGGGCAGCGGTCCGCTGACGCTCTCCGAGCTGGCGCGGGCGTGGACCGCGCGAGCGCCGGAGCGCGGGACGAACCGGCCCGGGCCCGGCTTCGACGCCACCGTCGTCGAGACGAACCGCTTCAAGGGCAACTTCGGCGCCGTGGGGTTCGGCGCGCTCGAGGACGGCACCGAGGTCGCCCTGATGGCCAGCCAGCGCGAGCTGCTCGCGGTGCCTTCGGGGCGCGCGGGCCGGCCCCTCTGGCAGCGCAGCGTGCTCCTGAGCAGCACCAAGAGCGTGCGCGACGGCCAGGTCGTCGTCGACGGCTCACGCGTCATCGTCGCGGACACGCGCCGCGTGACCTGCCTCTCCCTCGAGAGCGGCGAGCTGCTCTGGACCTTCCGTCCGCCCCAGCGCGGCGTCGGTACGATCGACGTGGACAGCGGGGTCTGCTTGGTGCTGGCGACCCGCGGCCCGGGGCGCGAGCCCGCGGAGATCCACGCGCTGGACACCGTCGAGGGCGTGGAGCTCTGGCAGCTCGGCTCCATCGGCGGCTTCTACCTCCCGGTCCTGAAGGTCGGAGACGGGCGCCTCGTGCTCTTCCCCCTCAAGACCGAGACCGCCGCGGTCCACGACCTGTTCACCGGCTTCCCCATCGCGGCGATCGACACGGGCCGCACGACCTCCCGCCAGGCCCGACCCGCGTGGATCGATCGCGGCCGGCTGGTGGTGCCCTTCCTGGAGGCCGGCCCGAGCCGCGGGATCCAGAACGCCATCGTGGCGTACGAGCTCTCCGACGGCGCCGAGGCATGGCGCATCGGACTCGACAACCACCGCGGCGCGCGGCGCCAGCTCCTCGGGATCATCGACATGCCGGACGGCGAGGACGGCCGCCGGCGCATCGCGATGCTCGAGGACGCGGGCAAGGAGCGCCGGGCGAGCGGCTTCTCGCTCCACGTGATCGACGAGGAGCGCGGCCGCTTCGGCACGGGACCGCGCTACACCGTCGATGCGAGCAAGCGGCTGTACGGTGTCCCCGGGAGGCGGCGCGTGATGCTCGACGCCCCGGTCCTGCTCGTCGCCTCCGAGAGCTCGACCAGTGAATCCACTCGCCTCGAGGCCCTCGACCCGGACCTCCGCCCGCTCTGGAGGGTGTCCTCACCGCGGCGCGTGAGCGTCTCCGGCGCCCGTGACATGCCGCTCCCCGTGCACACCGGCTCCACCGTGGCCATGATCATCAAGGAGGCCTTCGGCTCGCGAACGAACCAGGGGATGGAGCTCAAGCTCATGTTCCTCGACGCGGCCAGCGGCAAGCACGTCGAGACGCGACGCCTGGAGACGCCGGGACAGAAGTCGGGCAACTGGCGGACCCTCGAGGGGTTCGGCGACACTCTCCTCGTGGCGGGCTCGGCCCAGATGTCGGTGATGGAGTGAAGGAGGAGCAACGGATGAACGGCCGCATCGGACTCCCGCGCCGCCCCGCGGCGTGGCGCGCCCTGGCGGCGGTCTGCCTGCTGGGCTCCGTCCTCGCAGCGCCCGCCCAGGAGGAGCGCCGGGACACGACCGCCGCGAGGGGCGTGCGGATCACCGCCGAGCAGGAGCGCGCCACGGCCCGCGCCCTCGCGTGGCTCGCTCGCGCCCAGAACGACGACGGCAGCTGGGACGGGGACGTCGGCTTCAAGCTCAACAACAGCTACCGCACCACGCGCGAGGGCACCGGGCACGCTGGCGTCACCGCGCTCTGCGGCATGGCGTTCCTCGCCGGCGGACACCTGCCCGGTCGCGGCCCGTACGGGGAGGTCGTGGACCGCGCCGTCGACTTCCTGCTCTCCTGCTCGAACGAGGACGGCTTCCTGTCCCGCGGCGGTACGCGCATGTACAGCCACGCCTTCGCCACGCTCTTCCTGGCGGAGGTCTATGGAATGACGCACCGCGAGGACACGCGCGTGCGACTGCAGAAGGCCGTCGACTTCATCGTCAAGAGCCAGAACGCAGAGGGCGGGTGGCGCTACGGCCCGCAGGCCCAGGACTCGGACATGTCGATCGTGGTGTGCCAGTGCCTCGCGCTGCGCGCCGCCCGCAACATCGGGATCCGCGTCCCGAAGTCCACGATCGACTCCGCGGTGCTCTACGTCGTCGACTCGGCGGTCAAGAGCCAGGACGTCCGGCGCTACAACAGCCCCGGGACCTTCACCTACCAGCGCGACGCGAACTCGCGTACGACCTTCCCGCTCACGGCGGCCGGGGTGACGGCGCTCAACGGGCTCGGGATCTACTCGGACGAGCTGATCGACCGGGGCATCGAGTACCTCAACGACACCTTCGAGCGCTTCAACTACAGCTACGGACGCAGCGGCCACTACTTCTTCTGGTACGGCCACTACTACGGCGTCCAGGCCATGTACACGAAGGGTGGCCACGACTGGGTGAACTACTTCGAGCGGCTGCGGAGCCTGCTGCTCTCGAATCAGCGCGCCGACGGCTCCTGGCCCAACCAGATCGGTCCGGGCGCTGCCTTCAGCACCGCGATGGGCTGCCTGATCCTCGAGATCCCCTACGACTTCCTGCCGATCTTCCACCGCTGATCGCCCTCCCGTGACCACGACGCAGCAGCACAGCGCACGCCCGGCCCGGCCGGGCCTCCGCCGCCTCTCCGCGGGCGCGGCGGCGATGGCCCTGTGCGTCACGGGCCCGGTGGCCGCCCCGATGGCCCAGGACGCCGGCGCGGCGACCGAGGCCTTCCGAGGCGTCCGCATCACCGCCGATCAGGAGCGCTCCACGACGCGCGGCCTGGAATGGCTCGCGGGCAATCAGAACGCCGACGGCAGCTGGGACGGGGACGTCGGGTACAAGCGCAACGAGTCCTACGTGACGACGCGCGAGCAGGGCGGGCACGTGGGTGTGACCGCCCTCGCCGGGATGGCCTTCCTCGCAGGCGGCCACCTCCCCGGCCGCGGCGAGTACGGCCCGGTCGTGGATCGCGCGGTGGATTACATCCTCAGGGCGACGAATCAGGACGGCTACATCACGAGCGCTGGTACGCGGATGTACAGCCACGCCTTCGCGACGCTCTTCCTCGCTCAGGTCTGCGGGATGACGCACCGCGAGGACACGCGGCAGCGGCTCCAGAAGGCCGTCGACTTCATCGTCAAGGGCCAGAACGAGCTCGGCGGATGGCGCTACGAGCCGCTCGCCCGCGACGCCGACATGTCGATCGTCGTCTGCCAGTGCCTCGCCCTGCGCGCGGCCCGCAACATCGGTATCCGGGTCCCCAAGGGGACCATCGATGCCGCGGTGATGTACGTCGTGGACTCCGCTGAGCACGGCCACTCGGGCCCCCGGAGCCGGCGCAACCAGCGCGGCACGTTCACCTACAAACGCGGCTCCGCCTCGCGTACGAACTACTCACTGACCGCCGCCGGCGTGACCGCGCTGAACGGGCTCGGCATCTACTCGGACGAGCTCATCGATCGCGGCATCGAGTTCCTCCACGACGAGTTCGCGAGCTTCAACCGCAGGTACGGCACCCGCGGCCACTACTTCTTCTGGTACGGCCACTACTACGGCGTCCAGGCCATGTACACGAAGGGTGGCCACGACTGGGTCACCTACTTCACGCCGCTCCGGGAGTTCCTCCTCGGCCGCCAGCGCGCCGACGGCTCGTGGGCGAACGGCACCGGACCCGGCCCGGCGTTCAGCACCGCCATGGCGTGCCTGATCCTCGAGATCCCCTACGACTTCCTGCCGATCTTCCACCGCTGATGAGCACGCGCCCCGCACTGGCCACGCCGCGCCTCGACGCGGTCCTCCGCCGCCTCGACGGTTCCCTGCGCCGCAGCATCTGGCTGTACGGCCTCGGGTCCGCCGTGGCCGGCGCGGCCCTGTGGCTGCTGTTCATGTACGGCGCCGACCGGCTGCTCCAGCTCCCCGCGCCGATCCGGTTGATCCACCTCGCGCTGCTGGCGGCCGGCACGGCCTGGCTGCTCGCGCGGACGCTCCTCCGCCACCGACGCGCGGTCCCCGACCGCGCGGGCCTCGCGCTCCTGGCCCAGCGCGCGCTCCCCGCGAACGAGGCCGTGGACGATCGCTTCATCAACGCGCTGGAGCTCACGCGAACGGTGGACCCGGCGACGCCCGGAGCGGAGCTGGTCGAGCGCATCGCCGCGGCGGCCGAGGACTCCGCCGGTCGGATCGACCTGGGCCGCGTGACCGACGGCGGCCGCCCGGCCCGACGCTTCGCGGCGGGCGCGATCTGCGCCGCCGCGACCCTCGGCGCCCTCGGCAGCGATCCCGCCCTCGCGCGCATCTTCGGCGCGCGGATGCTCGGCGCGGACGTCGCGTGGCCGCGCGCGACGACGCTCACGCTCGAGGTCCCCGCCGACACCATGGGCCTGGAGGTGGACACCTCCGATCCCGAGCGCATCGTCGTGCGCGCCGCACGCGGCCGGGACGTCCCGCTCATCGTCCGCGCCGAGGGCGTCGTGCCCGAGCTGGTCAGCCTCTCCTTCGACAGCGGCGCGATCGTCGACCTCGGCCCGAGCGGCCCGGACACGTTCCGCACGGTCCTCCCCTCCGTTCAGGAGGACCTCGGCCTGGCCGTGACCGGCGGCGACGACGACCGTGGCGTACCGCGCGTCGAGATCGTCGTGCTCCAGCCGCCCGACCTCGCGCGCCTCGCCTTCGTGGTCTCGCCCCCGGCCTATTCGGGCCTCCCCCGCGAGGTCAGCACGGAGACGCGGGTCAGCGCGCTGCAGGGCTCGACGGTCGAGGTCTTCGTCCAGGCCGATCCGGCGAGCTCCACGGGGGTCGCGCGCACGTTCCCCGACGGGATCGAGATCCCCCTCGACCGCGCGCCGTTCCCGGCCGAGGCGCTCCCCGAGCCCTCCCCCGGCGAGGTGGGTCCGGAGGCCGCGGAGACGCCCGCGCCCGCCGAGGCCCTCTCGTTCCGGACGACCGCCATCGAGTCGACGAAGTTCCGCTTCGAGCTGCGGGACGAGACCGGTCTCGAGAACCCCGACCCAGCGCTGTTCGGGATCGAGGTCGTCCCCGATCGAGCGCCCGAGCTGATCACGCTCGAACCGGGCCGCGCGGACGTCGAGGTGGTCGTGGGAGGCGCGGCTGCCGTGCGGATCCTCGGGCGAGACGACTTCGGCGTGCGAGCCCTCGAGCTCGACGTCACCAACGCGGCGACCGGGACCACCGTGGCGAAGCTGGATCTCGAGCTCACGGAGGTGGAGCTCGAGGACTCCCAGCGCGGCCGGCGCGCCGAGAAGGACACGCGCCTCGCGAGCAGGCTCCTGGAGATCGACGGCTTCTTCCCCGACGCTCCGCCCGCCATCGGGACCTCTCTGCTGCTCACGGCGCGCCTGACCGACAGCCGCGAGCCGGACGCGAGCGTCACGGAGGCCGCGCCGATCCGGCTGCGAGTCGTCTCTGCCGACGAGTTCCTCAGGCGCCAGCGAGACGGCCTCGGCCGCGCCGCCGCCGAGGTCACCGAGGTGATCAACGCCGTGGACCGCACGGCCGACGCGGTCGAGGGCTTCGTCCTCGGCCTCTCGGGGGACGATCGGAGCCTGCCGGACGCCGCGGGCATGGCCCAGACCCTCAACGACGTACGCCGCGTGCGCGGTGACCTGGAGTCGGTCTCGCGCGACCTCTCGGGCCTCGCCTCTTCGCTGATCTACAGCCGGCTCGACGAGCGCTCCGGCGCACTGGAGTCGCGCCTCTTCGAGCTGACGCGAGCGTCGGCCGACCGCGCGTTCCTCATGGAGGCCTGGCGGACGCTCGGCGCGGAGCTGCGCGCAGGGCGCCTCGGCGCGCCCGAGAGCGCCGGCGCCCTGGTGGGCGTCGTGGCGCTCGCCATCGAGGCCGCCGACCTTCGCTGCGGCGCCCTCATCGAGGCCCTCGAGGAGGCACGCAGCGCGGACTCGACCGACACCGCGCGCCCGGCCGTCGTGCGCGCGACGATCCGCGTCGAGGAGCTTCGGGCCGCGCTCGAGGAGCTCGGCCTCGAGCTGAGCGAGTGGGACAGCATGCAGTCCATCCAGGCCCTCGCGCGCGAGATCCTGAACAGCCAGAAGAACCTGGCCGAGCGCACGCGCAAGCAGGCGCAGCAGGGCACGAGCGGCTCCGGCGACGCTCGAGACGAGAAGGACCCGCCCCGCTGATCGAACGGGAGGAGTCAGGAGACACCATGACGAAACGCATGAGCACGCTACCCCTCTGGATCGCGTTCGCGGCCGCGGCCCCCGGGACGCTCTCCGCCGCCGCGGCGAGCGTGACGGCGCCGCCTGGCCCCGCGGTCTCCCAGGATGGCTCCAAGGAGCTCAGCGCCCTGGTCCGCGAGCAGGCCCGACTGGAGCGCAAGGTCCGCGAGCTGCGAGTCAAGGTCGCCGCCATCGCGCCGCGCTACGAGGCGGAGGGCCGGCCCGGCGCGGCCAAGCTGCTGCGGCGCGCCATGGAGGTTCTGGACGAGCGCAGCGAGGAGGCCCAGGGCCGCACCCTCGAGGAGCTCGCCAACACCTCCGAGGAAGAGCTGAGCGCGGGGCGTCTGCTCGCCGCTCTCGAGGCGCAGGAGCGCGTGGTGTCGAGGGTCGTCCGCTTCCTCGAGATCCTCGAGGACCGGGAAGGCGACATCGACCCCGAGAAGAACCTCGCGGAGCTGCGCGAGCTGCAGTCCGCGCTTCTGTCGGTCCGGAGCGAGCAGGAGCAGGTGCGCGAGGAGACGCAGGCGCTCGAGAACGAATCCATGTCGCCGGCTCAGCGCGCGGTGCAGCAGACCATCCAGCAGGCCCTCGAGCGCCAGCGGGAGCTGCTCGCCGAGAACGAGCGCCGCGCCTTGGAATCCGGGAACCGGAGCGCCGAGCAGCTCCTCGACGAACTCGCCGCTCTCGCGGAGGAGCAGCGGGAACGCGCCGAGGCGGCGGCGCGCGCGAGCGCCGCCGACCGCGCCGCCCTGGAGGCCATGCGCCCCGACGTGAGCAGCGCGCGCCGCGACGAGGCGAGAGCGCAGCAGCTCCGCGAGGCCGCGGAGGCTCTCGCGGAGGCCGCCGAGGACGCCGGCGCGAGCTCGGACTCCGCCGCGCGCCAGCGCGCGTCCGCGGACGCGAGCGAGCGGCTCGATTCCCTCGCCCGCAGCCTCGAGCGCCGCGCCACGATCGCCTCCGACGCCGCCCTCGACGAGGCCGCGCAGGCGGTGAGCGCGGCCGCCGAGGCGATCGAAGAGGCCATCTCCCGGGACGCGAACGAGCGCTCCGAGGCGCTCGACGCCGCCTCGCAGCAGGCTGCGCGGGCCGCCGCCGATGCCGCCGAAGCCGCGCGAGCCAGCGAGGAAGCCGCGGACGCTGCGCGCCAGCGAGCGCGGAGCGCCGCCGAGGAGCTCGCGCGGGCCGCGGAGGCCGGCGAGCGAGCCGACACGGCGCGGAACGCCGAGGCCGTGCGCGGCGCGCTGGAGCGCGCCGCCGCCGCGAGCGATGCGCGCGCGGAGGCCGAGGCCCGTGCGCTCGACGCGGCCGCCCAGCCCGAGGTTCGCGAGGCCGCCGAGGCCGCGGTCGAGGCCGAGGCCGAGGCCGCGCGCGACGCCACCGCCGACGCCCTCGAAGCCATCGACCGCGCCCTCGGGCTCGGTTCACAGCGGGCCGATCAGATGGAGTCGAGCCAGCGCTCCGCCGCGGAGCGCGCGGAGGCGCTCGCGCGCGACGCCGAGCGAGTGGCCGAGGGGGATCCGCGCGATCCCGAGGACGGCCTGCCCGCCGGGGCGTCGGTGGCGGAGGCGCTCGAGCGCGCCCGCGAGGCCATGGAGCGATCGGCGGCCGCTGCGGCCGAGGCGACCCGCGCAGCGACCGACGCCGGCCGCGCCTCCGAGGAGCGCTCGCGCGCCGAGTCCGCGGCGCGCGCCCAGGCACGGCAATCACAGCCGCAAGGGTCTCAGCAGCAGGGCCCCGAACAACAGGGATCCCAGCAGCAGAGGTCTCAGCAGCAGGGGTCTCAGCAGCAGGGGTCCCAACAGCAGGGGTCCCAGCAGCAGGCCGCCGAAGCGCAACAGCGCGCCGAAGAGGCGCAACAGCGCGCGGCCGAAGCCCAGGAGCGCTCCGAGGAAGCCGCGCGGGACGCCGCCGAGGAGCTCGAGGCGGCCCGCGAGTCGCTGGAGCAGGCCCTCGCGGAGAGCGAGGATCGCGAGGACGCGGTCACGCGACAGGAGGCGAGCGAGGAGCAGGAGGCCCTCGCGGAGGACGTCCGCGAGGCGGCCCGCAGCGCCGAGCAGGCGGAGATGTCCGCAGAGGCACGCGAAGAGACGCGCGAGGCGCTCGAGCGCGCCGCCGAGGCGATGGAGCGAGCCGCGCAGCAGATGCAGCAGTCCTCCGGAAGCTCGCAGTCGAGCCAGTCCCAGCGCGAGGCCACGGACGCGCTCGAGGAAGCGGCTCGCGCCGCCGCCGAGGGCGCAGAGCCGCGCACGCAGGAGCAGCGCGATCGCGCCGAGGCCCTCGAGGAGCGGCAGCGTCGGATCGAGGAGGAGCTGCTCGCCCTCGCCCGCCGCAACGAGGAGCGAGAGGGGCTGCAGTCCCCCAGCGACGCGATGCAGGAGGCGGCGGACGCCGCCGCGGAGGCTGGCGAGGCCCTGGACCAGCAGGACCTCGACGAGGCCCAGGAGGAGCAGGAGGAGGCCGAGCGCAAGATCGAGGAGGCGCTCGAGGAGCTCGAGGAGGAGGAGGAGCAGTACGAGACCCTCCGCCAGGAGGAGCTGCTCTTCCGCATCGCCGAGGAGGTCGCGGAGATCCGCGGACTGCACGGTGTCCAGTGGCGCGCGACCATCGAGCTGGACGAGGGTCGCAGCGGCTCGCGCCCGAGCCGCTCGGAGCGCATCCGCCTGCGCAAGATCGCGCGCGAGGAGGAGACTCTCGCCGGTCGCATCGAGTCGATCGTCGAGGCGATCACGGCCGAGGGCAGCCTCGTCTTCGCCGAGGTGCTGGACCGTTCGCGTCGCGACCTGATGCGCATCGCCGGGGATCTCGGTGACAAGGGCGGCTACGACTCGGGCCCGCGTACCCAGGCCCTGCAGAGCGACGTGGACCAGGGGCTCGCGTGGCTCGAGGAGGCCCTGAACGACGAGCTCGACCGCCGCGCCGAGGAGGAGCAGCAGCAGCAGGAGCAGCAAGATCAGCAAGAGCAGCAGCAGGACCAACAGCAGCAGCAGGAGCAGTCCCTCGTCCCCGACGTGGCCGAGCTACGACTGCTCGACCGCATGGAGAAGGAGCTGCAGGCCCGCGTGCAGCAGCTCTTCGAGCTGCACCCCGAGCTGCTCCAGGAGGACCCGGAGATCGGGCCGCTCCTGCGGCGTGATCTGACGCGACTCGCCACCCAGAACGAACGGATCGCGGAGCTGTTCACGGCCATGCGCCAGCGGCTCGGCATCACGGAGGAATCCGAGGGCGCCCAGGAGGGCGAAGCGGACGAGGCCCCCGAGGGCGAAGGAGACGACCGATGAAGAACGACGACCGGATCGCCGTGCGACTGACCGCACGATTCGCGCTGGCGGGATGCGCCGCGCTGCTTCCCCTCTCCCTCGCGTGGGCGGCGGCGCCGCTCCAGGAGACGCAGAGGAGTGAGGCGCCGGAGGAGGAGGGCCCCGCGCAGGAGACTCCGAAGCAGGAGACTCCGAAGCAGGAGACCCAAGAGCCCCGGGAAGCCCCGAAGGAGAAGCCTGCGGAGGATGAGCCCGCGAAGGAGAAGCCTGCGAAGGCAGGCCAGGACGAGACGGGGAAGCCCGGGGACGACTCCGAACTCGACGAGCTGAATCCATTCCGTCGCGGCGGGCCGGGGGGCGCGGATCCCCAGGACGAGATGCGCGAGCTCTTCCTGAAGGTCGACAAGCGCCTGAACCGCGTGACCGAGCTCCTCTTCGAGGCGAGCGCCGGCGACATGTCGAGCGCCGGCGAGATCGGCTCGGCGGGGATCGACGAGCTCATCCGCGAGGCCGAGTCCCAGGCGAGCGGAGCGCGCAGCGACATCGCCAAGCTGCTCGAGGCGAGCCGCTCCCAGAGCGAGGCCGCGAGCGGCGAGATCGGACGCATCCTGGAGATCGCGCAGCAGCAGTCGAGCGGCAGCGGCGGCCAGCAACAGAGCCAGCCGCAGTCGGGCGAGGGCCAGCCCCAGCAGGGGCAGACACCCTCCGGCAGCCGCCGCGAGGACAAGGGCGAGCGCGGCCCAGAAGGCGAGAACCAGCAGGAGGAGCCGGGCGGTCAGGACCCCCGGAACCAGCAGCAGGACCAGCCCGGGGACGGCGAGCCCGAGGGGAACCAGGACTCGTCCCAGCAGGATCAGCGTCCCGGCGACGATCCGCCCGAATCGGAGACCGGCGACCCCGCCGACGCTCGCGGCAACGAGAACTGGGGCGAGCTGCCGATCCATCTACGCCGCGTCTTCGAGAACAGCGTCAGCGACGACGTTCCGGCGCGCTACCGCGACTGGGTCGACTCCTACTACAAGCGCCTCGCGCGTCGCTCCGGCCGCTGAACGAGCGCTCGCCGTGACGTCTCTCCCCGCCGCCCTCGCCGCGAGCCTGCTCGCCGGTGCTCTCCTGGTCAGCGACGATCGCGGAGGTCCCGCAGCCGGCGACCAGGAGGGAGGCGACGGGACCCCGGCCGCGCTCGACGGCTTCGAGCCCTACCCGCGGAGCGGGGACAGCGGGCGGCGCGCCGCCATCGAACGCGGGCTGCGCTGGCTCGCGACGCGCCATGGCAGCCGCGACGGGTCGGTGGAGGTCGGTGACGCGGAGACCGCGAACCGGGCGCCGCTCGCGGTGACCTCCCTCGCGGCGCTGGCGTGGATGGCCGGCGGCTCCAGCCCGACCCGCGGCCCTCACCAGGAGAACGTGACGCGGGCCATCGAGTACCTGCTGGCCAGCCTCCACCGCTCCTCGGACAAGTACCCCGGCTACATCGAGGACCGCGAGGATCCGATCTCGCGGACCCACGGCCACGGCTTCGCCACCCTCGCGCTCGCCCACGCGTACACCATGTCGCCGCGCTCACCCCTCGGAAAGCGGATCGGCGAGGCCCTCGTGGCCGCCGTCGCGCGCATCGAGGGGAGCCAGGGCGACGAGGGTGGGTGGAACTACGAGCCCTACCGCTCGCTCCAGCACGAGGGTTCGGTGACCGTCGCCCTCGTCCAGGCCCTGCGCGCGGCCAAGGACGCGGGCGTGCGCGTCGACCCGGACGTCGTGGCGCGCGCGGTGCAGTACGTCGAGCGCCTCCAGGTGATGGATCGCGCCGCCGATCCCGCGGACGCCCAGGCGACCGCGGGCGGCAAGAAGCTCGAGCTGGGAGGCTTCCGCTACAAGCTCAACGACCCCTCCACGTCCGTCGCCCTGACCGCCGCGGGCCTCGCCACGATGCAGGCTGCCGGCGTCTACGACGGCCCGCGCATCGAGGAGGGCTACGACTACGTCTGGCGTCAGCTCGTGGCGCGCGCGGACGAGCCCGAGGAGAACGAGAGCGACTTCCCCTACTACGAGCGCTTCTACCTGAGCCAGGCCCTCTGGAACCACCGCGAGTCGCACCTCTACCGCGGCTGGGCCGAGCCCCTCATGGAGGAGCTGGTCTCCCAGCAGGAGCCGAGCGGTCGATGGGAGGACGTGCGGCACGCGAACGGACGGCGCGTCACCGGACGCTACGGCGCCGCCTACGCGACCGCCTGCAACGTGCTCTTCCTCGTCGTCCCCGACGACGCCCTGCCGATGTTCCACCGCTGAGCGGCGGCGCAGGCGTCAGCGCAGGGCGAGGTTCGCCTCGAAGATCGACTTCATCAGGGCGCTCTTCTGCTCGAGCTGCGCGTCGCTGGAGTCGAGACCCTGCACCTCGTCGTAGATCGAGCCGATCCCCGTCTCCGCCGTACCAGCGAAGCGGGCCTTGCGCAGCGCGTCCTCGGTTTCCCCGAGCAGGACGGAGAGCTTCGCGATGCGACGCTCCAGGTTCCGGACCTCGCGCTGGTGCTCCTGGAGCCGCGCCTCGCGGGCCTCCCCGCGCGCGCGACGGAGTTCCCCGACCACGAGATCCACGGTCTGCCCGCACAGCTGCGGGCTCGCCGCGTCCCCGTGCAAGCCGAAGAGCTCGCGCACCGACTCGGTGAGCCTCGCGTCCTCCGACGCGTCGAGGTCACCCTTCTCGAGCTCGCGCTCGTGGTCCTCCAGGCCGCGCCGACGCTCGCCGAGCTCTCGCTTGAGGCGGTCGAGGGTCGACGTCGCGCGACCCCGCAGTTCGGCGTCCTCCGCGGACGCGGCGGCGTGATCCTCGCGGGACGCGTCCTTCGCGAGCCGCAGGAACTGCCGGCGCGCGATCTCGGAGAGGTCCTCCGATCCGCCCTCGAGGGTCCGCTCGATCAGGGCGCGATTGACGGCCTTCTCGATGAGCGCGCCCAGACGCGAAGCGGGGATGCTGCGCACGGTCTTGACGCCGCGGGCGGCGAGGTCGTCGACGCTCTTCGGCGTGGCCCAGCGACGGAGCGTGCGCGCCAGCGCGTCCTCCTCCGGCGTGTGACTCCGCGCGGGGATGAGGGTGTCCCCGTGAACGGTGCCGGCCCGGAGATCCGCACCCTCCGGGAGGGCGGCGTCCGGCGCGCGGCCGACGGCGACGCGGCGGCGACGCGGAATCGCCACGGGCGAGATCGATTCGTTGTGAGTTGCACTCTGTGCCATGGGCAAAGTGACGCGTTTACCTTTCCCCTCGAACGGTCTTGCGGCGGCGGGACTGCCCCGCTGCAGCGCACGCGCTCGGATCGTAGCCCTTCAGGTCCGGAATCCGATGGACGAAGGTCACCGTCCTTCGCCGGCGCAGCCACCTACACTTCCACCATGCACCCGCGAACCGCGCTCCTCGCCGCCCTGCCGCTGCTGTGCGGCGCACAGGACGTCCCCACGGAGAGGACATCACACATCGGACGCTACGTCGGGACGATCTCCGGCCTGGCGGCGCCTCGCGCGGTGACTTTCGACCGGGAAGGGCGCCTCTGGGTGGCCGAGGGCGGGGACGCGGCCACGAGCGCACGCGTTCGTGCGTTCGGGCTCACCTTCGGCGAGGACGGCGCTCTCGTCTCGAGCGCGCCCCTGGAGGCGCGCGGCGAGGGCGCGCTCCTCTCTCCGGCCGGGCTCGCGGTGGATACGCCGGGGAACGTCTACGTCACCGACGAGGCGCGACATCTTGTCCTACGCCTGTCGGCGGACGGCGCGGTCGAGGAGCTCGCTCGCGCAGGATCCGCGACGGGCGCGGTCATCCAGCCTGCGGGCCTCGACATCGGCGTCTTGGACGGCGCCGACGCCCTCGTGGTGAGCGACGCCGGGAACGGCCGGGTCCAGGTCATGGGCCTCGGCGACGGCGCGTGGCGTGCGCTCCCGCGCGGACCGCTCGTCCGGCCGGTCGACGCCGGGATCATGGCGGACGGTTCCATCGTGACCGCGGACGCCGCCCGCCAGCGACTCGATCACTTCGGCCCGTCCGGCGCGCACCTCCGGGCCTTCAGCGACTGGGGCTCCTTCCCCTCCCTCGTCTCGACGCCTCTCGGCCTCGACGCGATCGGCTCGCTGGTGCTGGTCGCCGACACCGAGAACCACCGCGTCCAGGCCTTCGACCCCGCGAAGGAGCTCCCCCTCGCCTACCGCTTCGGCGTCCACGCGATCCTCCCGGGCGAGGGCGAGGGCAAGCTCCACTACCCGCGGGACCTCGCGGCGCGGCACGACGGCGACCTGATCGCCGTGCCCGAGCCCCTCGACGATCGCGTGCAGCTCTTCGCGCGCGCGCCCGGCGCCGAGCCCGTGGAGGACACCCTGCGCGCGAGCATCGGTGGACCGAGCGCGCACTTCGGCCCGCAGGCCTCGGCGAGCGGTCAGTTCCTCGTCACGTGCTCCCCCGAGAGCCACAAGGTCCAGCTCCACGACGTGCGGTTCGACGACCCCGTCAAGATCGCCGACCTGTTCGGCTACGGGACGCGGCTCGGGATGCTGCGCGGCCCCAGCGGTCTCTGGCTCGACGACGGAGGCGAGACCCTCCTCGTGACCGACGCGGGCAATCGCCGGCTGACCCGTGTGCGCCTCGAGGTGAAGCCCGACGAGCCCCTCGCACAGATGCCGGACGTCGCGGTCTACGAGGACGCGCTGGACTTCTCCAGGATCGATCTGAGCGCGCTGCCGGGCGTGAACCTGGCGCCGGGCACCGCGCCGCCCATCATCCCGGGCGCGGTCTGCCGGCTGACCACCCCGACCGGGCCCGTGATCGTGGTCGCCGACCGCGGCAGCGGAGCGCTGCTCGCCGTCGCCGACGACCTGCAGCCGATCGGCGTGCTCACCGCGGGCGACGATTGGCGCTTCGGCGCGGTGACCGGCCTCGCGCCGCTGCCGGCGACGGAGGGGCAGGAGCGCGGCGTGGCCGCGGCGGTCGACGGCGCTGCGGGTCCGGTCGCGCTCGCCTATCTCCCGGGGGCGCAGCCGGCAGCGGACGAGCCCGCATGGCGGCTGCTGCGCGGCGAGGCGACGGACGCGGACGGGCTCGGGGGGCGGCGGAGCGGCGGCATCGTGTTCCAGGGGGACTCCCTCCTCGTGACGCTCCCCCTCGCCTGCCGTGTCGGCCGCCTGCGCCTTCGCGCCGCGGAGGACCCCGCTGGCGAGGCGGGCCGCCGCGAACTCGTCCGCGCGCCGGGCTTCGGAGCCGAGGGGCTCGGTCGGGCGGAGTTCCTCGACCCCCGAGGGCTCGCGGTCCTCGGGGACGGCCGGCTCGTGGTCATCGATCACGGGAATCACCGCGGCCAGATCTTCGGAGCCGAGGGGAACTTCCTCGCGGGCTTCGGCAGTCGTTTCTACACGGCGCAGCTCAGGCGCTGACCCCATGGCGTTCGACTTCATCGATCGTGCGGCCCCCGCCGCGGCCTTCGTCACCGCATGCGTGCTCGCGCCCGCTTGCGGCGATTCGCCGCAGGTGTCCGGCGAGGGCCCGTCCATGGACCTCGACGCCCCCACCCACTCACTGCCCGGCGGCGCATCCTTCGAGGCGCTCTCGGCGCGCGGGACCTTCACCGTCGTGCTCGAACCCGAGGGCGGCGGCGTGCCGCTCAACGAGCCCTTCGCCATGCGCGTCCACGTGATCGACACCGCCACCGGCGAGCCCCTCGAAGGCGCGGACGCCGTGACGCTCGACGCGCGTATGCCGATCCATGGGCACGGCATGCTCCGCGACGTGGAGCTCGTGGAGAGCGAGGGCGACGGCTACCGGGCCGAGGGGCTGCTGCTGCACATGGTCGGCCCCTGGGAGTTCCACGTCGACGTCCAGCGCGGGCCGCTCCTCGAGCGCGCGCAGGTGGAGTACGAGCTGACGCTGTGAGCGGTGCGCGCACGATCCTCACCGCGGCGGTGCTCACCGGCGCAGCAGCTGCTGGCGGGTGCTGGCAAGGGAGCCCGGCGGCCGACGTCGGCGCGCCGTCCTCGCTCGCCGTCGAGCTCTCGGAAGGCATGCGACGCGCGCTCCTGCGCCACTCCCCCCTGCCGCCGCCGCCGCCCGACCCCACGAACCGTCATGCCGACGACCCCGCAGCGGCCCACCTCGGCCGCTTCCTCTTCTTCGACGAGCGCCTCTCGGGCAACGGCAGGGTCTCCTGCGCCACCTGCCACGACGCGCGTCACGAATTCACGGACGGGCTGACCCTCGCCGAGGGCGTCGGGACGGGCCGGCGTCACACGCCGTCTCTCTGGAACGTGGCGCATCACCGCTGGCTCACCTGGGACGGCCGCGCCGACTCCCTCTGGATGCAAGCACTCGACCCGCTCGAGGACCCGATCGAGATGGGCGGCAACCGCGCGGACGTGGCGCGGCTGGTCCTCGAGGACGACGAGCTCCGCGGCGCCTACGAGTCCGTCTTCGGCGCGCTGCCCGGCGGCCTCGAGGAGGCCGCCTCCTCGCCTGCCCGGCCGGCGCGCCGCGGCGAGGAGGATCCGCCCGCATCGGTGGCGAGGTGGGCGTCGTTGGAGCCGGCCCAGCGAGCCGCGCTGGACGAGGTGTTCGTGAACCTCGCGAAGGCCATCGCCGCCTACCAGCGCACCCTCCTGCGCGGCGACGCGCCCTTCGACCGATTCGTGGAGAGCCTGCGGAGCGGCGACGGAGATGGCCTCGCCGCTCTCTCTCCCGACGCGCAGCGCGGCATGGCGCTGTTCTTCGGGAGGGCGAACTGCGTGCTCTGCCACAGCGGCCCCAACTTCTCGGACGGCGAGTTCCACAACAACGCGCTGCCGACGCTCCACGGGGGCGAGCCGGTCGACGCCGGGCGCTACGACGGCGCCGGCGTGGTGAAGGCGAGCCCGTTCAACGCGGCTGGCCGTCACAGCGACGCGCCCGACGGAGAAGCAGCGGCCGCGATTCGCAGCTTGAGACGCTCCTCCGAAGCCTGGGGCGAATTCCGGACTCCCTCGCTCCGCAACCTGGAGGGCCGGGCGCCCTTCATGCACCAGGGACAGCTCCAGGACCTGGCTGCCGTCCTCGAGTTCTACTCGGACATGGCCGGAACGACCGTTCGAGGCCATCACCAGGAACAGTTCCTCCAGCCCCTGCGTCTTCATGAAAGAGAGAAGGCTGACCTGAGAGCGTTCCTGAGCGCGCTGAACGGCGCACCGGCCGCACCGGAGCTCCTCGAGCCACCCACCTCGCCGCGTTTCGCCCCTTCCGAGGGGCGTCTCAGACCGCGCTGAGTCCGTGCTCGCTTTCCGTCCCATGGAGGGATCGAGCCTCCGGGCAGAGGGCGGGCCGGCTAACCTTTCATTAATCCCCGGGGCGCACTCAACAGCGACCACGCCCGCATCCTCCCTCCCACAGCTGACCCAGCTCCATGAATCGATTCGACGTCCGCGGCACCACCGCCGCGCTCGGCCTCGGCCTCGTCCTCGCCTCCGGTGCTGCTGCGCACGAGGACGACCCGAAGATCCTCGACCGCAAGGCACCCTTCCCCGGCACCGGCTACACGGCGGCGAATCACAGCCTCACGGGCGTCGGCAGCGTGGCGAACGCCCTCGGGTTCCCCGCGGATCGGCTGTCGCTGAACGCGTGGCTGACCCTGTCCGACCTCGGCAACGGCAACCAGAACGGCAGCGATTGCTGGGGCTACGTCTCGCCCTCGGGCCGCGAGTACGCCCTCATGTGCACGACGGGCGCCACGGTCGTCGTGGAGGTCACCAACCCGCAGAATCCCCAGGTGATCGGCCGCATCAACGGTCCGACCAGCGACTGGCGTGACGTCAAGACCTATCAGGACCGGGCCTACACGGTCAGCGAAGGTGGCTCGGGGATCCAGGTCATCGACCTGAGCCAGGTGGACAACGGCGTCGTCAGCCTCGAGCGGACGGTGACCGGCCAGGGCACGAACGCGACGCACAACATCGTCATCGACGAGGTCAGCGGCTTCCTCTACCGCGCCGGCGGCGGCAGCAACGGGCTGCGGATCTACAGCCTCGCCAACCCCGGCAACCCCACCTTCGTCGGCCAGTACACGACCCGCTACGTGCACGACGCCCAGGTCGTGACGTACACCTCGGGTCAGTACAACGGCCGCCAGATCGCCTACTGCTGCAGCGGCTTCAACGGCGGCTCGACGGACACCGGACTGACGATCCTCGACGTCACGAACAAGTCGAACATCACGGTGCTCGGCCAGCTGAGCTACCCCGGCCGCCGGTACAGCCACCAGGGCTGGCTCAACGAGGACCGCACGCGCTTCTACCTGGGCGACGAGCTCGACGAGGGAGCGTCGGTCTCGTCGACGACGACGCGAGTCTTCGACGTCAGCGACCCCGGCAACGCGTCCTACATCGGCGTCTTCAACAACGGCGACCCGGCGATCGGCCACAACATGTACTCGCACAACGGGCTGCTGTTCCAGGCGAACTACACCTCGGGCCTGCGCGTGTTCGACATCGACGCCGACGACCTGAACCCGCCGGAGGTGGCCTTCTTCGACACTGCTCCGACGTCGAGCGCCTCGAGCTTCAACGGCCTCTGGAGCTGCTACCCGTACTTCCCCAGCGGCACGATCATCGGCAGCGACATCGAGCGCGGCCTGTTCGTCTTCACCCTGGACGGGATCCAGCTCGACGTCGTCGGCGCGGCGCCGGCCATCGTGAGCCCCAACGGCGAGCAGATCACGGTCGCCGTGACGGAGCTCACCGCGGGCTCCCTCGACGCCTCGAGCGTGGCCCTCGTCTACGACATCGGCGCCGGCTTCACGAGCGTGCCGATGGCCCAGGGCGCGGGCAACACCTTCACGGCCTCCCTGCCGCCGGTCGTCTGCGGCTCGGGAGTGGACTGGTACATCACCGCGAGCACCAACGGCGGCGGGGCGACGACCCTGCCCTCGGCAGCGCCCTCGGCCCCCTTCGCGTCCGTCGCCGCGCTCGGCGAGATCGTCGTCACGTCCAACAACATGGAGTCGACCGCGGGGTGGACCGTCGGCGCCGCTGGCGACACCGCCACGACCGGCGTCTGGGTCCGCGGCAACCCCATCGGTACGGACGCGCAGCCCGAGAACGACAACAGCTCGATCGGGGCCCAGTGCTGGTTCACGGGCCAGGGCTCGAACGGCGGCAGCATCGGTGAGAACGACATCGACGGCGGCAGCACGACCCTCGTGACCGGGGTCATCGACATGGCGGGCCTGAACGATCCGCAGCTGTCCTACCACCGCTGGTACTCGAACGACCAGGGAGCCAGCCCGAACGCGGACGTCTTCAGGGTGCAGATCTCCAACAACGGCGGCGCGACCTGGAGCACTCTCGAGAACGTCGGCCCGAGCGGCGCCGGCACCGCGGGCGGCTGGATCGAGGCTCGCTTCCGGGTCGCCGACGTGATCACCCCCACCGCCCAGATGCGTCTGCGCTTCATCGCTGCGGACGAAGGCGACGGCTCGATCGTGGAGGCCGGCATCGACGACTTCGAGGTCACCGACCTCGACTGCGGCCCGCCGGGTGGCGTGTACTGCGAGGGGGTGCCGAACTCGACCGGTCAGGTCGCCACGATCTCGTCGGTGGGCTCGAACTCGGTCTTCCTGAACGACCTCGTGCTCATCGCCTCCGGGATGCCGCTGAACCAGTTCGCGCTGTTCATCGCCTCGGACAGCCAGGACTTCATCCCGAACGTCGGCGGCGGCCAGGGCAACCTGTGCATCGGGCCAGCGGTCGGCCGATACCTGACCCAGTTCGGGAGCACCAGCTTCTTCGGGACGCTGAACCTCGTGGTCGACACCAGCGGGATCATCACCGCGAGCGGCCCCGTCGCGGCGCTGCCCGGTGACACCTTCAACTTCCAGTGCTGGTTCCGCGACGTCAATCCAGGCGCCACGTCGAACCTGACCCGGGGCTTCTCGGTGACCTTCCAGTAGGCCCGCGACAGCTCTTTCGCGACGAGGCCGCCCGGCGCGCATGTGCGCGCCGGGCGGCCTCGTCCGTCCCCGGAGGTGCAGCGCGCTACCAGCTGACCACCTGCGCCGCCGAGACCGCCATCGGCGTGAAGGGCGGGAGGCCACCGAGCGAGTTGAAGCTCTCGTCGTACTGCCAGTTGCGGATCGGCGCGGTGTAGCGATCGGACCCGTAGCGCCAGTCGCCGGTGGCGTGCTGGCTGTCGTAGATGTTCACGAAAGAGCCGGAGATGTTGCAGGGGACCCCCGACCACTTCTCGTGGAAGCGCGGGAGGTTCTCGAGCCCGCCGTTGTAGCGGTCCGGCTCGCTCTCGTAGCTCCCGGTGATCATCGCGAAGTTGAAGGTGGTCTCCGTCGCCCTGGGGAGCCTGCCGGGGGACTTGGTCCCGTCCCACGCGTTCGACAGCAGGTTGATGGCGTCACCGATGACCGCGGCGCCCTTCTTGTCGGTCGTGTTGTAGTCGCCGTGGACGTACACGGGGCCCTGCGACGCGACCGTCAGGGCCGTCGGGAGCTCGGCCCCGTTCGTCAGCAGGACGCCCTTCGCCTCGGTCCCGGTCCCGGTGCCCTCGTGGGCCGCGTAGATCAGGCCGTTGCCCGGCGTGAAGCCCGTCGCGGCGAGCGCGGCGACGTCGATCTGAATGACGGGAACGTCCTCCGGCGCGCTGTCCGACTGGCGCATGTCGGGCACTCCCGTCAGCGTCACCGCGGGCGCGATGTCGTCGGTGACGTCGTTCCCCTCGGCGTCGGTCGCCGTGAAGGTCTGCCCGCCCTCGTCGACGACGATCGCCAGGCCCGCGTTCGCGTGGTAGTACCCCTTCTCGAACTCCCCCGAACCTGGAGCGGTCTCCTCCCAGAGCTGGATGGAGCCGATCTCCGGTGTCACCGCTTCTCCGATACCGTGCTGGCCGGTCATGACCGTCGCGCCCTCGACACCGTATCCGGCGGGGGCGCCCCAGAGCTCCTGGGAGCCGAACTCGAAGGGCAGGTAGTCTCCCCCGTCGAGGAGGTCGCCGTCGCCGTTCGCGTCGTAGCCGTCACGGAAGGCGCTGTCGTAGCCCGAGATCGAACGCGCCGCCAGCTGAGACTTGGAGAGCATGCGCTCGAAGAGGCGCGGTTCGGAGGCGTCGAAGGGGTTCTCCACGTACTTGCGGATGTCCACGTTGCCGCTGGCGACGTTCCCGTTCTTCTTCGCGCGGTAGATGTCCCCCACGGCCCGGACGTAGTTCGTGTCGAAGGTGATCGTCGATTCGCCACCCAGGTACATGTCGGCGTTCGAGTGGACGCGGCCGCGCAAGGTCATGTCGGGCCCGGCGTGGATCTCCAGGTCGTCTCCGTAGAAGACGGCGAACTGGAAGAGAGGCATCCACTCGACGTTGACGATGCGGTGGGCCGCGGCGCTCGCGCCGGCGGCCCGAGCTCGTGTCTCGATCTCGTAGGGCTGGACGAGCCGCACGATCCCGGAGGCCTCGGTGAAGGTCTGCTGGGCCCCGAGCTCCGACACCTCGAAATCGACGGCGGCGCCGCCGACGTCGATCTGCCCCACGGTCGCCGGTTCCCGCCAGGCTGCGAGGGAGACCCGCAGATCCTTCTCCGCGGCCGCGAGCGCCCCCTCGGCGAGGAGTCGGGCGCGCGAGGTCCCCTCCTTGACCTCCGACTGCCGATCACTGACCGAGGCCATGGCGAACATCACGGAGACCATGCTCGCCACGACGAAGGTGCCGAAGACCGCGTACATGAGGGCGACACCCCTCTGCGAGCCCGCGGGCCCTGATCCGATCCTTGTCTTCATGTCTTCTCTCCGGCGCCGCCGAGCGCCTGTTCCTGATCCTCACGCGCGGCACGCCCGAGCCGGGCGCGCCGATGACTCAGCTGTTCCGCAGGCGCACCGTCGACTCGATCCGCGAGCGATAGACCTTCCCGTCCGAACCGCGGACCCGGAAGAAGAGGCGCACGCGCACCGTCCCACCGGGGATCGTGAAACCCGAGGAGGCGGACGTGTCGAACTGGATGCGCTCGACGCCGCGGGCGAGCACCTGGCGTTCACGGGGGCGGCCGGCGACGCTGCTGACCATTCTCACCAGTTCGTTCTCCCCTCCCGGCCCGGTGGCGGTCACCTGATAGCTCACGTCGGCGTGGCTCCAGACGAGCCGGGTGTCCGGGTGGATGGACGCCAGCGAGGGGTGCCAGAGCCTGCCCACGTCCAACAGGTCGTCAGTGGGCACGCCGTCCTTGTTGCGGTCGAGCTCCGGCGTTCCGTCGGCGTCCGCGTCGAGCTCGGGGCGGCCGTCTCCGTCGAGATCGGAGGGGAGGCAGAGGACGATCGAGCGCATGACGCCGAAGTCCGCGTCCCCGGGCGCCGCGGCCATCTGCCCCGGCACATGGTCGTGTTGTTCGAAGCCCGGCCCCGCCTCGCCCGCCTCGAACACGTGCGGATACTCACGGCCGTTCACCTCGACGAAGCCCGAACGCCGCAGGTCGCCGAGGATCCTGGACATCGCGCGCTCGCTCTGGCGGAAGATCTCACCCTCGATGTTCCCGACCTCGGTCACAGCGCTGGAGGCCGTGCTCGCGCCGATCAGCATCTGCGCGAGGATCGCGAGGATCGTCACGCCGATGACCATCTCGAGCAGGGTCGAGCCGGCGCGCCGCCGACCAGCGTTCGATGCCTGGCGTCTCATCGGATCCGGATGGTCGTGAGCCGCATGGACCTGGCCCGGCTGCGCCGGTCGTTCCAGGTCGCCACCAGATCGATCTGGAGAGGATCGGGCGCCACGCCATCCTCCCCCAGGCCCGGGTAGCTGGGGACGATGCGCTCCGCGTCGAGGTGGAGGCCTTCGAAGCCAGGGATCGGCTCCCCGGCGGGGAAGGCGACCGGGATCTCGTCAGCGGTCCGGGTCAGGACCTCTTCCATGCAGACCTCGAGGTCGGTCATCGCGACGGCGGCGTCCCGGCTCGACTCGATCAGCACGAAGCTCTGGACCTGGGACGAGAAGGCCGCGAGAGTGGCCACGAGCAGCACGCCGATCGCGACGGTCAGCTCCAGCAAGGAGAAGCCCGCGGCGGCCGAGGAGCGCGGTCGCGCACCCGGCAGCCTGCGCTGCGCTGTTGATCGGTCCCCTTGCATCGAGCTGCCCTCAGCTGCCTCGACGCCCCGGGGCGTACCGCGGTGAGTCTTCCCCTCGAAGACTCGTGACCCGGCGCGCACCCTCCCAGGGCGTACGGTGTCGCCCTGCTCACGGGAGGGCGCGCCGACGCCGGCCCCGTGACGAGCGCGGAAACCTACCCCCGAATCGGCGCCTGTCAAAAAAAAGGCGCGGATCGAACGCGTGACCGACTCGAAGCGAGCCAGCCAGGATCAAAGCTGGCCGTAGACCGCCAGCTCGTGGCTCTCGAAGCCCGCCTCGGCGAGGACCGCCTCGATCCGGGAACTCACCTCCCGGGCGCGGACCTCCTCGTCCGCGCCGACCTCCACGCGCGCGTGGGTCCCGTGGTGCCGGACCCGTAGCACCCGGAAGCCGAGCCCCTTGAGCCCGGCCTCCGCCGTCTCCACGCGGGCCAGCCGCTCGGGCGTCACCTCCGTCCCCACCGGGATCCGCGACGCCAGGCAGGCGGACGCCGGTTTGTCGGCCACGGGCAGCCCATGGAGCGCCGCGTAGCGCCGGACGTCCTCCTTCCCGAACCCCGCGGCGCTCAGCGGCGCCACGACGCCGAACTCCCTCGCCGCGCGGGCGCCGGGCCGGTCATCGCTCCAGTCGTCGACGATCTCGCCGAAGGCGAGGCAGGGGAATCGCTCCGAGCGTGCGAAGGACTCCATCGCCCGGAAGAGGGCTGCCTTGCAGAAGTAGCAGCGGTCGCCGGCGTTCGCGCGGTACGCGGGATCATCACCTTCGTCCGTGCGGACCTCGACCAGACGCGCACCGATCGACTCCGCGACCTCACGCGCTTCGTGGAGCTCGGCGCGCGGCAGGCTCGGCGAATCCGCGATGACAGCCACCCCGTCCCGCTCACCGAGAACCCTGTGCGCCGCGTGCAGGAGGACCGTCGAGTCGACGCCCCCGCTGAACGCCACCGCCACGCGGCCGAGCCCGGCCAGCACCTCGTCGAGGCGCGCGACCCGGGCGTCGAATTCGCGGTCGGTGGTGGCCATGGCACAGCTCGCGCCTCAGAGGTACTGCTGGACCTTCGCGACGTAGCCGTCGGCGCTGCGACGAATCGCTGCGACCTGCTCGTCGGTGACCTCACGCACGATCTTCGCCGGCACGCCGACGACGAGCGAGCGCGGCGGAACGACCATCCCCTCCTTGATCACTGCGCCGGCGCCGATGATCGACTCCTCGCCGATGACGGAGCCGCCGAGGAGGATCGCCCCCATCCCGACGAGACAGCGATCGCCCACCTGCGCCCCGTGGAGGACGCAGCGATGCCCGATCGTCACCTCCTCGCCGATGACGTTCGGTACGTCGACGTCCGCGTGGATCATCGAGAGGTCCTGGACGTTGCTCCGGGCGCCGATGTGGATCGAGGCGTCGTCGCCGCGCAGGACGCAGCCGAACCAGACGCTGACCTCGGCCTCGAGGGCGAGACGGCCCGTCAGGGTCGCGCTCTCCGCGGCGAAGGCCCCGCTCTTTAGCCGGCGGAAGCGGGCGGCGCCCGGGAAGACGGTGATCGGATCGTGTTCGGTCATGGTCGGCGCGCCCCGACGTTACTGGACGCCGAGCGACTGCAGGAGCAGGACCGCTCCGTTGTGAGTGCCGTGAATCAACCAGCAGACGAGGAGACTTCGCGTCCGCAGCTTCACCAGAGCCATCGCCACGGCGAGAGTGAAGATCACCGGCGCGGCGGCGACGCCGTGCAGGATCGCGAAGGCGAAGCTGGAGAGAACGACCCCGGCCGCCGTGCCCAGCCTGCTCGAGAGGATCTCCAGGAGGAAGCCCCGGAAGATCACCTCTTCGAGCAGCGGGATGAGCAGCACGGCGAAGAAGGCGACCTGCAGCGGCTGCGAGTCGATCTGCTCCTGGATCGCGAGGGCGACGTCCTGGGCCGGGACCTCCTGCCCGCCGAACGCGTAGACGGCGACGTTCGCCACCGCGGCCGCGATCAGGAAGGGGACGGCGAGGACGTAGCTGGACAGCCCGGCGGCGGCGCGCCCCAGCGGGAAGCGCGCGGGCGCGAAGCGCGCCAGCCCGAGCGAGGCCAGGCCATCGGCGCGCCGGCGCGCGGTGAGACCGATGAGCAGCGCCACGAAGAGGAACGAGGCGCTCGTCACCGCCGCTTGCTCGAGGAAGGACAACCCCTCGACGACCTGATCGAGCACCTCCTGCTCCTCGGGCCATTCACCGTGGACGAGGAAGACCGCCGCCTGCACCGCGACGACCTGGGAGAGAGCCAGTCCCACGATCACCGCGAAGAGATCCGTCCACAGGAACGAGGCGCGCGAGGGCGGCGAGGGAGCCACGCAGCCCCGAACGATCGCCTGACGCAGGGGAACGAGGAACAGGCCGAGGAGCGCGGCCGCTCCGGCCATGCCGAGGAGCGCTGCAGGATTCTCGAGGAGCTGCTCGAGCGCGGCGGCGCGTTCCGCCGCCTCGTCCTGGAGCGCGGCGAGCGGTCTCGCCAGAGGTGGGGTCGCGAACATCACGCCCGATCAGGCGCCCGGCCCGGCCTCCTCGATGAGTCCCTCCTCCGGCGAGGAGGCGTTGGCGTAGAGCTTCTTCGGGATGCGACCCGCGAGGAACGCGTTCCGGCCCGCGGCGCAGGCGTCACGCATGGCCGCGGCCATGCGGAGGGGCTCGTTCGCGCCCGCGATCGCGGTGTTCAGAAGTACGCCCTCGGCGCCGAGCTCCATGCAGAGCGCCACGTCGGAGGCAGTTCCGACGCCGGCGTCGACGATGACGGGCACGTCCACCAGCTCCATCAGGATGCGGATCGCGTTCGGGTTCAAGACCCCCTGCCCCGAGCCGATCGGCGAGCCCGCGGGCATCACCGCCGCCGCGCCCAGCTCGGCGAGGCGCACGCCCATGCGCGGGTCGTCGGAGCAGTAGACCATGACCGTGAAGCCCTCCTTCACGAGCTGCTCCGTGGCCTCCAGGGTCCCGATCGGATCGGGCAGCAGGGTCTTCGGATCCCCCAGCACCTCGAGCTTCACGAGCGGCGTGTCGAGGAGTTCGCGGGCGAGACGCGCGGTCCGCACCGCCGACTCCACGTCGTAGCAGCCCGCTGTGTTCGGGAGCAGGTGATAGCGGTCTCGGTCGATGTGATCGAGGAGCGACTCGCCCTTCGACGGATCGAGGTTCACGCGCCGGATCGCCACGGTCACCATCTCGGTACCGCTGATCTCGAGGGCCTCCGCCGTCTCCTCGAAGCTCGCGTACTTGCCGGTGCCGACGAGGAGTCGCGAGTTCAACGTGAACTCGCCGCCGATGACGAGCGGCGCTTCGGCCGCGTTCTGGGGCTCGTTGCTCATGGTCCAGTTGGGGTCCGCGGTCAGCCTCCGCCGACCATGGTCACGATCTCGATGCGATCGCCTTCGGCGAGGGCGTGATCCGCGTGGGTCGCCCGCGGGACGATCTCGCGATTCACCTCCACGGCGACCTGCTCGGGACGCAGCCCGCGCGCGGCCACCAGCTGCGCGACCGTGCTGCCCGCGGGGAGCTGCACGGTCTCGCCGTTCACGGTGATCTCCAGCTCGTCGGTCAAGGGGATCAGCCGACCCGCAGGAAGGCGCACTTCAGGTAGTCGGACTCCGGCAGCGTCACCAGATGCGGATGATCCGGAGCCGCCTTGGTCAGCTCCTCCAGCCACACGTCGCGGCCCGCGAGGTTCGCCGCGCGTCCGATGAACTTGACGAAGTCCGCGGGCGAGACGTTGTACGAGCACGAGGCCGAGACGATCGCGCCGCCCGCGGGGACGAGGTCGAAGGCGCGGCGGTTCAGCTCGACGTAGCCGCGCTCGGCACCCGCCACCTCCTTCTTCGAGCGAGCGAACGCAGGCGGATCAACCACGACCAGCTCGTAGCGCTCCTCACGCTCGGCGCGGGCGCGCATGTCCTTCATGCAGTCGACGCGCTCGACCTTGATCCGGTCGAGCAGCCCGTTGCGCTCGGCGTTGGCGAGGATGCGCTCGCACGCGCCCTTGTTCTGCTCGAGGCACACGACCTGCTCGGCCCCCGCGAGCGCGGCGTGGAGGCCGAAGAGGCCGTCGTAGCTGAACGCGTCGAGCACGCGCCCCCCCTCCGCGCGCCGCGCGGCGGCGCGGCGATTCAGCGACTGGTCGAGGTAGTGGCCCGTCTTGTGCCCCTGGAAGACGTCGACCTCGAAGAGCAGGTCACCATCGCGCGCGAGCACGGGACCTTCGACCGAGCCGCGTAGCGTCTCGACGATCGGGTCGAGCTTCTCGAGCTTGCGCACAGATGCATCGGAGCGATCGACGATCGCATCCGGCTCGAAGGGCAGCGCCTCGAGCAGCAGCTCGACGATGAAGTCGCGCATGCGATCGGAGCCCTGACAGCCCGACTGCAGGACGAGCGTCTTCGCGTAGCGGTCGACGACCATGCCAGGGAAGCCGTCCGCGTCCCCCGAGAGGAGACGGCAGCACCCGGCCTCGTCCAGCATCCCGAGCTGACGTCGACGCTCCACGGCGCGGCGCATGCGCTCGGACCAGAAAGCCCGGTTCGGCTGCGTCGAGTCGGAGGTCACCAGACGCACCGCGATACGACTCGCGGTGCTGTACAGCCCCCAGCCCATGGGGTGCCCGTTCGGGTCCTCCACGGGCACGAGCTCGCCCTGCGTGCCGCTGCTCTCCGCGACGTCGTCGCGGTACGCCCAGGGATGGCCCTTCATCAGCCACCTTCGGCCCTTGCCGGAGAGAATCACCTTTCCCATGTCACTTGCTCTTCGCCGCTTCGGCGGATTGTGGGGCGCCTCGCGGCGTGGCCCTGCGCGCCCTGGCGGAGTCCTGGAGCGCCGCGGGGAGCGCGGCAGCCCGGATCGGGAAGGCCTCCGCCGCCGACGGCGGCCGGAGAGGATACGGCTAGCGCACCGCCACGAGGCGGCGGAACCGAGGAGAGTCCCGCAGGGCCGCGAGGTCGGGGTCCTCGGCGGCCCAGGCCTTCTGCTTGTCCCGGGACTCGTCGGTCGCGTGGCCGAGCCGGAGCTCGATCTCGAGGAGGTCGAGGGCCTGCTCCACGTCCCCCAGGAGGGCGTGCGTGCAGGCGAGGTTGTACCAGGTGCCAGGGCCCGGGCGGATGGCGGCGATCAGCGCCCGGGCCTCCTCCTCGCGACCAGCGCGCGCGCGATAGCACGCCAGCAGCGCCCGCATGAACTCGTCCTGCCGCAGGGCGTACGCCTGCTCGTAGTACGCCGCCGCCCGGTCGGGGTCCCCCATCCGGACGTTGGCGTTGACCGCCAAGCTCACGAGCGCGCTCGACTCGAGCCCGTCGAAGCCCGCGAGGTCCTCGCGCGCCACGCCCCTGTCGAGCATCTCACGCCGCAGATCACCGAGCCGCTCCACCGCGGACAGGAGCACCACCTCGGCCTCCTCGCCGCGCCCCTCGTCGGTCAGCGCGCTGCCCACGAGCATGCGCGCGCGGATGATGCGGTCGTGTCCCGAGGTGTACCACCAGTCCGAGATGCCGCGACTCTCGACGTCCGCCTCCAGCTCTCGCGCCAGCGCGCGAGCCTCGTCCCCGCGCCCCTCGTCCACGAGATCCTGAGCGTGCCAGAGGGCGGCGCTCCCCGGGATCCGCAGGTCTCGGATCCAGGCGCGGGAGCCGGGCTCCTCGTTCTCTCTTCGGCGCGCAGCGAAGAAGCGCTGGCGGCGCAGGCGCTCCAGCGTCTCGAACTCCTCCTCCGGCAGGAGGCCGAGCGCGCGGTCCCGGGCCCGGGCGAAGGCCTCCTCCGCGTCCTCGATCGCGTCGTCGAGGCCGCTGAGCCTCGCGTCCCTGATCCGCTCGAGGAGAGCCAGCCGCTCGGGATCCTCGAACGGATCGGTCAGGCGGCCTCGCTCCGCGGCTGGCACGGACGGCACGAGGGGCGTGAAGCCCGGAAGTTCCCCCGGGGCGACGGTCGCGAGGGCCTGGCCGAGCAGTCCCTGGAGCTCGATGAGCCGCGCGCGGCCGAAGCTGCCGTCCTCGCCGCGCTCCCCGTTCGAGGCCCCCGTCGAGACGAAGCCCGTCTTGCCGAAGAGCAGCCTGTAGGCGGAGAGGTCCAGCAGGAGCAGCCCGTCCCAGCTGGTCAGGACGTTCCGACCGAGCTCCGAGTGCACGGCCTGGGCCTCGAGGTCGATCGCGTGGGACGAGCGCGCGAGCTCCAGGACCTCGGCGCGGTCGGCGCCGCGCGCGATGGCGAGCAGCGTGCGCGTCACCTCGGCGACGGCGCGCAGCTGGAGCAGGTTCACGTGACGCGCGCGCGCGCTGCGGCTGAGGAGGTCGCGGCGCTCGGCCAGGGCACGATCCAGTGCATCGGCCGCCTGGTCCAGCCTGCCGCCAGCGGCTTCGAGCTGGCCGAGGGCCAGGTGGCTCGCGCCGCACAGGTACAGGCCCCGGAAGAGCCAGAGCTGCGACTCGAACGCGTCGACCCGCGCTCCGGGCCGCAGACGCACTCCGCGACTCGCCACCAGCTCCTGCGCAGAGGCGAGCGCTGCCCGCGCGTCCCCCTCGGTGCTCAGGGAGAGCCGCGCGGACTGGAAGAGGGCGACGTCCCGCTCGATCCCGAGGGAGGCGAGCCGATCCAGCAGCAGCCGCGCCTGGCCGCGTACGCCCGACGTGGAGAGCCGGTCGACGGCCTCTTCGAAGGCCTCCGCGGCCCCGCGGCGAACTGCGGGATCGGGATGCCGCAGGCCCACCACGAGCGGGAGCGCCGGGGCCGCCGGGAGCTCGCCGCCGCGCCCCGCCTCGTCCGCGAGCCAGCGGCCATAAGCCGGCAGAAGAGCCCCCACGGCGGCCATGTCCGTCCGGAGAGCCGTCCCGCGCCCCAGGGCTCGCTGAACGATCTCGACGATGGTCTCCTCTCCGCCGACCGCGCCGGCGAGCGCCTTCGCAGCACGTCGTCGCAGCAGCGGCTCGGCCGCAGCCTCCACGATCTTCCCGAGCTGCGAAGCCGCCTCGGGGCCACCGATCACCCCGAGGGCAGCGAGCGCCACGCGGCGCACCCGGTTGCTGGGGTCGTCCCTGGCGAGGAGAGCGAGGCGCCGGGCTCGCTCGGGACGCGCGACCGTCCCGAGATCGGGGCGCCGGAACAGCTTGACGACGCCGAGCCTGATGGCGACCTCACCGTCGGCGAGGGCGGGCGCCAGCTCCAGGATCTGCCCGCGAGGGACGGAGCGCTGGAGGCGGGCGAGCGCCGCCTTGCGCGCCGGCGGTCCGGCCGCGGGGTCCAGGAGGATCTCCAGGTCGCTCCGCCAGTCTCCAGGCCGCTCTTCCTGCAGCGCCGCCGCGCCGCCCTGCACGTCGGCCGCGGACGAGGCCGGACTCACGGCCGCGATCAGCGCGAGCAGGGGGACGAGGGAGCGGAGGATCATTCGCTGAGCTTCTTCCGGCGGTAGTCGAAGGCCCGTCGGGAGAGCTCGAGGACGCGCGCCGCGGCCGACGCGTTCCCCCGGGTCTGAGCGAGGGCCGCTTCGAGGAGAGCGCGCTCGAGCGCCTCCAGCGAGACGCCCGCGGCGAGGGCTTCGAGGGCGATCTCATGGGACCTGCCGCGGATCGATTCCGCCAGGAAACCCAGCTCTTCCGCCTCGATCGGGCCCTCCCGGGGCACCACGAGGACCCGCTCGAGGGCGTTCTCCAGCTCGCGAACGTTCCCGGGCCAGGGGTGCGCCACGAGGAGCGCGCGCGCATCCGCGGAGATGTCCCGAGGCGGGACCGAGGCGCGCACCGCGACGGCTTCGACCAGAGCGTCGCACAGGGGCCCGAAGGTCTCGTCGCCCGTCCGCGCGCGGAGGGGCGGGACCTCGAGCGGCACGACCGCCAGGCGGAAGAAGAGATCCTCCCGGAAGCGCCCGGCCGCGACCTCCTGGCGGAGATCGACCGCGGTGGTCGCCACCACCGCGCAATCGACAGGCACCGACCGGGCCGCGCCCAGGGGCTCCACCACTCGCTCCTGGAGGACCCTCAGCAGCTTGACCTGGAGGGGCAGGGCGAGGGTCTCGATCGCCTCGAGCACCAGGGTCCCACCCGAGGCCCGCACGAACCGACCATCGCGGGCGTGCACGGCGCCCGTGAAAGCGCCCTCCTCGTGGCCGAAGAGCTCCGCCTCCAGCAGCGTCTCCGCGAGGCCCGCGAGATGGACCGGGACGAAGGGCCCGTCGGCCCGTGGAGAGAGATCGTGGAGGCGCCGGGCCGCCCGGCTCTTGCCGGCTCCGCTCTCTCCCGTCAAGAGCACGGTCGGGGGCGCCGCACTGGCGCCCCGGGCGGCGCTGTCAGCGATCCGCTGGAGGGTCTCGTCGAAGACGAGCCATGCTCCAGCGAGGGCGGGTTCATCCGCCGCCTCGTCGCCCTCGGGGCCGGTCTCGCGCTCCGTTCGCGGGGGTGTTTCGTCGGCGGTCATGGTGCCTGCGCCGGGGGGGAGCCGCGGACGCGCTCGGACTGGCCTCCAGAGGTTGACTCCCCTCCCGGGGCCGCTCAGACTACGCAGTCGAAAGAGACCCGACAAACTCTCCTGAACACCGCGCGGTGCACGGCCAGCGCCCTTTCCGGGCCCGGCCAACCGCGCTGCCGGAAGGAGCGGGGCGTCCCCCGCTCCTTTTCTATTGCCGTCGAGCACACCCACATGAATTCCGAAGCACTCCTGCAGATGGTCGATCTCCTGCACGCACAGAAGAACATCCCCCACGAGGTGATCTTCCGCGCGCTCGAGGAGTCGATGGCTGCCGCCGTGCGCAAGCGCTTCGGCGAGGGCGAGGAACTCGTCTGCACCATCGATCGGGAGACCGGCGAGGTGACCGTCGAGGACGACGAGGGCGTCTACGAGTTCGAGATGAGCGAGCTGGGGCGCATCGTGGCCCAGACGGTCAAGCAGGGGTTCACCCAGCGGGTCCGCGAAGCCGAGCGCGACGTCTTCTACGACAAGTACGAGGCCCGCGTCGGTCAGCTGATCAGCGGCGAGGTGCAGCGCTACGAGGGGCAGGACCTCGTGGTCAGCCTCGGTGACGTCGAGGCCCACCTCACCCGCGAGGACCGCGTCCGCGGCGAGACCTACGCTCCGGGCGATCGGATCCGCGTGATCATCGTGGAGGTCCGCAAGGACGGCAGCCGCGTCCGCATCTACGTCAGCCGTACTCACCCCGACCTGGTGCGGCGACTGTTCGAGCTCGAGGTGCCGGAGATCGCGGACCAGATCATCGAGATCAAGCGAGTCGTCCGCGAGCCGGGCTACCGCACCAAGATGGCGGTCGTCTCGAGCGACCCGAAGATCGACGCGATCGGCGCCTGCGTCGGAGTGCGCGGCTCCCGCATCAAGGCGGTCATCGACGAGCTCCGCGGCGAGCGCATCGACATCATCCGCTGGAGCGACTCCCTCGAGACGCTCGTGATGAACGGCCTCGGCCCGGCGAAGATCCACCTCGACAACATCTACCCCAACGTCGAGAAGCACTCGGTCACCGTCCTCGTCGACGAGGAGCAGCAGTCCCTGGCGATCGGCAAGCGCGGCCAGAACGTACGCCTCGCCAGCCGCCTCTGCGGCTGGGACATCGACATCAAGACCCGCGAGGAGTACTTCGGCGAAGACGGCCTCCCCGTCGCCGAGGACGCCGCTGGCGAGGAGCCCGCGCCCACGGCCGAGGAGCCGGCCGAGGCCCCCGCCGTCGAAGATGCGGCCCCCGAACTCCCTGAAGAAGCTGCGGCCGCGGACGACGATCCCTCGGCCCAGACCGCCGCCGGCTCCTGAGCCGCATCGCATTCACCTCTCACCCCGTCCCATCCACCCGAACCCGGAACTGTCGTGACCGAACTTCGCCATGAAGGCTGAGGGCCCTGCGCGCGGCGACGCCGCCTCCCTCGGTCCTCCCCTCGAAACGTGCTGCGCCCACGCCCTCGGCGCGCCCGCTTCGGACCGGCTTCGGTGAAGTTCACCCTGGCTGATCCGGGGCCCCCACCCACTCCGAATCAGCCAACGCGCGGCGGCTCCACACGTTCCGCACCGCCGCCCGACGAAACGACCCCCCTTAGGTTTGAGCGACAAGGTACGCATCCACGATCTCGCGAAGCAGTACGACATGCCGGGCAAGGACCTGGCGTCGAAGCTGCGCGACTTCGGCTTCAGCAAGGCGAAGAGCCACATGTCAGCACTCGATCCCTTCGAGCTCGTGCAGGCCCAGGGCCTGCTCGAGGCGAACGGGATCATGCCGGTGGCCGGCGCTGGCGACGACGGCGAGGACGCGGCGGGCGGAGGCCTGCGCGTCAAGAAGCGCAAGAAGGTCAAGGCCGACGACGACTCGGGCAGCGCGCTGCCCGGCATCAAGAAGCGCAAGAAGGCTCCCGCTCCCGGCGCCGAGGCTCCGACCCAGCCCGCTCCTGCGCCGCCCGCGGAGATGCCGGTCCCCGTGGCAGAGGAGCCCGGGGCCCCCGCTGCGGAGGAGGCACCTCCCGCACCGGAGTTCACCGCCCTCGAACCGGAGCCCGCCCCCGAGCCCGTCGTGGCCGAGCCCGAGACGGAGGCCGTCGCTGCGCCCGAGCAGCTCGAGGCCCCGGTCGCCCCCGAGGCGGAGGAGGCGGAGCCGGCGCCCGCTGCCGCGGGAGCGCCCGAGGCCCCGGCCGACCCCGCACCGGCGGCCGCGGGCGAGCCCACCACGGGCGAGGCCCAGGAGCCCGATGCGTCGGACGACGATCCATCGTCGCGCAAGGGCAACGTCGTCGGCTTCATCGACCTTTCGACGATCGCCGCGAGCCAGCCTGCCCGTCGCCGCCCGGACTCCAAGCGGCTCCAGTCGCGAGACGACTTCACCCCCGACGTTCGCCCCACCTTCGGTCGCGACCGCGGACGCCAGCAGGGTCCGACCGGCCCGCGCGGCAAGATGACCGCCGCGGAGCTGCGCGAGCGCGAGCAGGGCCGCTTCCTGCGGCGCAACCGCGCCGCAGGGGGCCCCCCCGGCCGCCGCGGCAGCGGAGGAGGAGGACGCAGTGGCTCGCGCGAGCAGGTGACGGAGTCGCCCTACAGCGGCAGCTCGGTGACCATCGAGGAGCCGATCACGATCGCGAAGCTCAGCGACGCCCTCGCGCTGAAGAGCTCGGTCGTGCAGAAGCGGGCCCTCGAGCGTCAGTACGGGATGTTCACCCTCAACTCCACCATCGACAACGACACCGCGACGCTCCTCGCGTCGGAGTTCGAGGTCGAGCTGGAGGTGAAGCAGGAGATCACCGCCGAGCAGCAGCTCATCGAGGAGGTCGCCAAGAAGCGATCCGAGGTCGAGGAGGAGCACCTCGTGCCCCGCTCTCCGACGGTCGCTTTCCTCGGCCACGTCGACCACGGCAAGACGACGCTCATCGACAAGATCCGTGAGACCAAGGTCGCGGACAAGGAGGCCGGCGGGATCACCCAGCACGTCGGCGCCTACCAGGTGCAGACGTCCAAGGGGCACACGGTCACCATCGTCGACACCCCGGGCCACCAGGCGTTCACCGCGATGCGCGCGCGCGGCGCCAAGGCCGTCGACATCGTCGTGCTGGTCGTGGCCGGTGACGACGGCGTGAAGCCGAGCACCGTCGAGGCGATCAACCACGCCAAGGCCGCCGAGACCCCGATCGTCGTGGCGTTGAACAAGGCCGACAAACCCGACTTCAACGCCAACGCCGTGATCCAGCAGCTGATGGGTCAGGAGCTCGTCCCCGAGCAGTACGGCGGCACGGCCGCGATGTTCGAGACCTCCGGTATGACCGGCGCCGGCCTCGACGAGCTGCTCGAGCACATCTTCCTGATGGGAGACGCCGAGCTCGGACTGCGCGCCCACCCGGACGGCCCCGCCTCCGGCGTGGTGCTCGAGGCCGAGATCCAGCAGGGCCGGGGCATCGTCGCCCACCTGCTCGTCCAGGACGGCACGCTCTCGAAGGGCGACGTCATCCTCGCGGGCGCCGGCTACGGCAAGGTCAGGCAGCTCCTCGACGACCGCGGCAAGACCCTGAAGACGGCGGGCCCCTCCACCCCGGTGGCCGTCACGGGCCTCGACGCCCTCCCGGGCGTTGGCCAGCCGTTCAACGTCATCGAGACGCTGCAGCAGGCCAAGGAGATCGCCGAGGAGCGCGAGCGCACCGCCCGCGCCAAGATGCTCGCGTCCAAGCGCGAGCCGAGCCGCGAGCTCGAGGCGATCCTCGGGTCAGCGCCCAAGACCGAGCGCGAGGTGATCAACGTGATCGTCCGCGGCGACGTCCAGGGAACCGTCGAGGTCATCCGTCAGGAGATCGAGGCCCTCGACCACGAGGAGGTCGAGATCAAGCTCGTCCACTCGGGCGTCGGTCCGATCACCGAGAGCGACGTCGACCTGGCGACCACCTCGGACGCCCTTCTGATCGCGTTCCACGTGTCCGTGAACCCCAAGGCTCGCCAGACGGCGGAGCGGGGCGGCCTCACGGTGCGGCGCTACAACGTCATCTACGAGCTCCTCGACGACCTGCGCCGCGTCATGGAAGGCGCGCTCAAGCCGGAGTTCGAGGAGGAGATCGTCGGCCACGTCGAGATCCGACGGATCTTCAAGTCCTCGAAGATCGGCCTGATCGCGGGCTGCATGGTCCTCGACGGCTCGGTGAAGCGCAGCAGCAAGGTCCGCCTCCTGCGAGACGAGCAGATCGTCTACACGGGACAGATCGGGTCGCTGCGCCGCGAGAAGGAGGAGGCCGCCGAGGTCCGCTCCGGCTTCGAGTGTGGCATCGTCCTCAAGGACTACCGCGACATCCGCGAGGGCGACATCGTCGAGGTCTTCCGCATGAAGGAGATCAAGAGGACGCTCTAGTCCCATCCGCGTCAGCGGATGGGCCCGAAGCGAGGGAGCCCCCCTCGGGCTCTCCCCCCACCGAGCGGGGCCGCCCGTCCTCCGGCGAGCGGCCCCGCCGCCATGGGAGCCTCCGCTCTCCCCATCCCACCGCACGATGGCTTCCGAACGCACCATCCACCGCCTGGAGGCGCAGATCCAGCGGCGCATCGCCCACTGCCTCCAGTTCGAGCTCCAGGACCCGCGCGCGTCCTTCGTGACCGTCGTGCGCGTCGAGCTGAACTCGGACCTGTCGACGGCGAAGGTCTTCTACTCCGTCCTCGGCGACGACAGCGACCGCGCGCGGACCGGAGGCATGCTCGAACACGCCAAGGGTTTCATCCGCCGCCAGGTGTCCGGGGTGCTCCGCACCCGCACGACCCCTGACCTCCGCTTCCTGCCCGACGACACGGCGCAGGAGTCCAAGCGCATGGACGACCTCATCGCCGAGGCCCGCCGCAGGGACGAGCAGATCCGCGGTGAGGAGTCGAGGATGGGCGAGGAGCAGGCAGAGGCCCCCCCGGCCGACGACGGGGAGTGAGCGCGCCGATGCCCCCCCGCAAGGGGGGCTGGCCTTCAGGCCTCACGGGCGCCTCGGTGGCACCGCTGGCGCATCCGCTCACGTGGACGCGTCGGGACACGCTAGCGGCGGCGCCAGACCACGCCGTCAGGCGTGTCCTGCAGCTCGATCCCCATGGCCACGAGCGCATCCCGGGCGGCGTCCGCCGCCGCCCAGTCCTTGGCGGCCTTGGCCGCGTTCCGCTGCTCGATCAGCGCCTCGATCTCCACGTCGGCCTCGGGCTCGGACGTCTCGATGAAGCCGAGGACCTCTCCCGCGCGGCCGAGCCACTCGAGCGCTTCGCTCGCGACGGCGGACCCGACCGCTCCGTCCAGGAGCGGGCGACGGAACTGCTCGAGGGCAGCGAGGGCCACCGGGGTGTTCAGATCGTCGTTCATCCCGGCCTCGAACCCATCACGAGCCGCAGCGAGGTGCTCGCGCCCCGCCTCGGGATCGCCACCCTCGGCTCCCTTCGCGCGGGAGAGGAGCACCGCGAGCTCGTCGAGGTTCTCCAGACGGCTCCTGATCTCCTCCATGATGGCCCAGGTGAAGTTGATCTGCGTGCGGTAATGGCCGCGCAGGAGCGCGAAGCGCAGGTGCCGCGGCTCGAAGCCCCGCGCGACGACGTCCGGCACCGTGTAGACGTTGCCGAGGCTCTTGCTCATCTTCCCGCCGTCGACCTGCAGGAACTTCGCGTGCATCCAGTAGGTCGCCATCTCGACGCCGTTCGCGCAGGCGCTCTGGGCGATCTCGCACTCGTGGTGCGGGAAGACGTTGTCCTCACCGCCGGTGTGGATGTCGATCCGGTCTCCGAGGAGGGCCTTGGCCATCGCCGAGCACTCGATGTGCCAGCCAGGGAACCCGTGCTCGCCGAAGACCGTCCGCCACTTCATCAGGTGCGCGGGGTCGCTCTTCCAGAGGGCGAAGTCGGCGGGGTGCCGCTTCTCCTCGTTGACCTCGATGCGCTTGCCGGCCTCGAGGTCGTCGATGCGGTTACCGCTGAGCCGGCCGTACTCGGGGAAGGAGGTCACGTCGAAGTAGACGTTGTCCCCCACGCGGTAGGCGTGACCGAGCTCGATGAGGCGCTCGACCATCTCGACCATCTCGTCGATGTACTCCGTGGCCCTCGGCCGGGCCTTCGGCTCGCGCACCCCGAGGGCAGCCATGTCCTCGAGGAACATCGCCGTGTAGCCCTCGGTGATCTCGCGCGGGTCCTTCTTCTCGCGCCGCGCCTGCGCCTCGACCTTGTCGTCGCCCCCCGCGTCGGCGACGTCGTCGTCGGTGAGATGGCCCACGTCGGTGATGTTCATCACCTGATGGACGGTGTACCCGAGATACTCGAGCCAGCCCCGCAAGAGGTCCGCGAACAGGAAGCTGCGGTAGTTCCCGATGTGCGGGCGTCCGTAGACCGTCGGTCCGCAGTTGTACATGCGGACCACCCCCTCCTCGATCGAGCGGAAGGGAGTCTTCTCCTTCGTGAGCGTGTTGTGGACGAGGAAGGTCAAGAGGTCGCGAAGTTCGGCGAAGGGAGCTACGGAAGGCGGCGGACCAGCTCCAGACAGAGGAGGTGGAGGGGTGAGTGGGTCGAGACGGGGACTAGACTCTTCGCCCAGAGCGCGCCGCCGGCCCAAGAAGGTAGCGACTCCTCGGATCGATGACCTCGCCCGGATCCACTCCACTGCCCGCCGAGAGCGGTCCCGCGGTTCGCCTCCTGTCCCTCCTGGGCCAGGGGCGCACCAGCCGCGTCTGGCTGGGGAGGCTCGAGGAGGCCGTCGAGGATCTCCCCGCCGGTACGAACGTGGCGGTGAAGGTCCTCCTCCCGGACCTCGCGACGGACGAAGAGGCGCGAACGACCCTGGCCCTCGAGCGCGAGGCCTCACTGGCGGTGAACCATCCGACCATCGCGCGCGCCCGTCATCACGAGGCCGCAGGACTCACTCCGCCCTGGGCGGGTGACCCCGGAGCCCCTGGGGCCGAGCACGCCGCGACGGACGCCGCAGTCCCGCGTCCGTGGCTGCTCATGGACCTCGTCCCCGGCGACGCGCTGGACGAGTGGATCGACCGGGAGGGTGCCGTTCCCGAGCCCATCGCCCGCAGCCTCGGAGCGCGCGTCGCGAGGGGGCTCGCCGCCATGCACGCCGCGGGCTGGGTCCACGGCGACGTGAAGCCCGAGAACGTCCGACTCGACGCCGAGGGCCGCGCCGTCCTCGTGGACCTGGGCTTCGCGCGGCCGGCCGGGGCCGAGGAGGCTCCGCTGGGGACCCCCGGATACCTCGCGCCGGAGCGAGAGCTGGG
Organism: Planctomycetota bacterium; assembly: GCA_002862085.1. Classification (GTDB taxonomy): domain Bacteria; phylum Planctomycetota; class UBA1135; order UBA1135; genus Saltatorellus. The sequence goes on from PKCK01000127.1 coordinate 39,462, forward strand.
CGGCGCACCCGCGGCGAGCGCGGACCTCTTCGCCCTCGGTTGCCTGCTCTTCGAAGCCGTGACCGGCCGGCCCGCGGCCAGGAGCGACGACGAACTCGCCGCGCTCCGCACCGGTCGCGCGCGGCCCCCCTCCGACGATCAGCCGCGTGTCTCACCCCTGCTCGACGCGCTCGTGCGCTCGCTCCTCCAGGTCGCGCCCACCGCGAGGCCCACTGCGTTCGAGGTGGCCACGATCCTCGAGGAGGGAGAGGCGTCGGCGTGGTGGCGGGCGCGCATCGCTTACGACGCCGGCGCCCGGCGTGACACCGTCGCGTGGTCGGGGGCCCACGGACTGCCCCTCGCCGGGCGCGACGAGGAGCTCGCGCTCCTCGAGGAGGCCTGGAAGGACGCGGGCCACGGGGGGCTCTGCGTGCTGCTGACCGGACCCCGGGGCTCCGGCAAGTCACGCCTCGTGGCGGAGTTCGTCCACCGCCTGCGCGCGGGCGGCGACGCCCCCCTCTACCTCTACGGCCGCTGCCACGCGATCGGGGACGAGCGGCCCGCGGCGCCTCTCATCGCTCTCCTCCGCCGCTGGCTCCACCTGCCGTCGGGCACGCATCCGGGCGAGCGGGTGAGAGCGCTGCTCCAGCAGACGGTCGCCGCCGAGGTGGCGCGCACCCTCCTCGCCGCGGTCCGCCCCGACAGGGGTGAGCGAGCGGGCGTGGAGATGACCGAGGCCGCGGCTCTCGCCTCGTGGATGCTCGCGCTCCCGCGCACCGCGCCGACGATCGTGTTCCTCGACGATGTTCAGTTCGCCGGCGACGCCACCCTCTCGGCCCTCCACCAGGTGGCGCGTGAACTCGAGAAGCACGGACTGCTCCTCGTGCTCGGGCTGAGGAGCCAGGCGCAGATCCAGCGCGAGGGCGGGCTCTCCGAGCTGCGCGGCCGGCTCGCGCCGATCACGCGGCGGCTCGATCTGACGCCCCTCGGGGAGGACGAGGTCCTCGGGATCGTCGAGCAGCTCTTCCATCACTCCGTGCCCCGCCTGCGTCTCGCGCGCGTCCTCCATGAGCGCACCGGCGGCCTGCCCGGCAGCATTGCCGAGATCCTGCGCCTCGCCGCCCAGCGCGGCTGGACGCGGGACGTGGCCCCCCCGGGACGCGGCCTCGCGCTCCTCGTGGATCCGGACGACCTCCCGCGTCCCGAGTCACTGCTCACCGCGGTGGGCGAGCGCCTCTCGGAGCTGCCTGGCCGCTCACGGATCTGGTTGGAGCGACTGGCCGTCCTCGGGTCGCGCACCGACCTGGAGGCCATCGGTGAAGCGTGGCCGACGCTGCGGGTGGTCGATCGCGACGCGGCCCTCGCCGAACTCGTGCGGGAGGACTGGCTGGCGCCGACGGGCCGGAGCTTCCGCTTCGCTCACCCGGTCGAACGCGAGGAGACGATCCAGCGAACGGGCCCCGCTCGACTCCGGCGCCACCACCTGGCGGTGGCGCGCGCCCTGGCGGGTGCAGAAGCGCGCCTCGGCCGGCGGCCGACCTACCGCCGCGCGTTCCACCTCCGCGAGGCGGGCGCCGCTGACGAGCTCCTCGAGATCCTCCCCGAGCTGATCCGGCGCATGCGAGACAGCGGGCACCCACATCGCCGCGCGACCCTCGCGAGCTGGGGACTCGAAGCCCTCGACGCGCTCGGTCGGCGAGGCCGCGAGCATCACCTCAGACGAGGCCTTCTGGAGGCTCTCGCGGACGCGGCCGACAAGCTGGGCACCCGGACCGAGCAGCGGGCTGCGCTCGAGGAACTCGGCGAGATCGATCTCGACCTCGAGGACGAGCCCCAGACCGCCCTCCGGGTGTACCTGCTCCACGCGCGCCACGCCGTGAGTCGCGGGCGCTTCGGTCTCGCCCGCGGCTTCCTCCGCAACGCGGAGGAGTTCGCAGAGCGCGCCCTGGCCGCGGCCGGGAGCGGCGTCCTCGAGCTCACGGCCGAGGCGCGGAAGGAGCTCATCTCGGACCGGGCCGAGATCGAACGGCTCACCGCGCGGATCGAGTCCGAGCGGGGCGACTACGCGGCGGCCGCGGAGTCCGCCGATCGAGCTCTCGAGCTCGGGGAGGACGCCGCGAGCCGCGCGGAGGCGCGGCTCATCTCGGTGGAGGTGCAGATCCACGAGGGCGACCTCGATGCCGCGCTGAAGGGACTCGCCTCCGCCAGACGAGATCTGCGCCGACAGCCCGGCGGCCTGCGCGAACGTTCGGTCCGCGCCGCCATGAACCTCGTGTCCGGCAGGGCCTGGCGGCTCGTGGGCCGTCCGGCCAGGGCTGCACGGGCCTTCGAACGCGCTCACGAGCTCAGCGTCCAGACGGGTGTGGGGACGATCGAGGTCGAGGTCGCCGCGCGGCGGGGGCGTCTTCTCGCCGACATCCATCGCGTGAGGGACGCCGAGCTGATGCTGCGCGACGCGCTCTTCACCGCGCGGCGCATCGAGGATCGCCGCGGCGAGGCCCTCGCCGCGCTCTTCCTCGGAATCCTGCTCGGGGAGCAGGAGAGCGAGGGCGCCGAGGTCCTCGTGACACGGGCCCATCGACTCGCCGTGGACCTCGGACTCCTCAGGATCGAGAGCCTGGCTCTCGGAATCCGGGCGCGCATCGCGAGGTCCGAAGGAGACGACGCCCGGGCGCTGGAGCTGGCGAGGGACGCGTGGGCCCTCGTGGAGCGCCACGGAGCGGAGCTCCCGGATCGCATCGTGATCGGCGGAACCCTGGCCCTCACGCTCGCAGAAGGAGGCCAGCACGGCAGAGCGGAGGTCCTCGAGCGGACTCTCCGGCGACGCATCGAGCGTGACAACGGCCGACTCGCCGCCGGGACGACTCGCCGCCGCCATGCCCGCTGGAGTCTCACGCTGCTCCAGAGCGCCTTGAGCCCCGACGGGCCGCTCTATCCGCGGATCAATCTGCCCGAGTCGGTCGGCTGAGCGGGGCGGCTCCGGACCGGAGGCCGCGCTCGTGCGCGCCCTCTCACCTCAGCGGGCTCGCGCGTCCTCGCCGCGACCGACGCGCGACTCGAGCCACCAGCCGAGACGGTGCGCGATGCCGGCGCGATCGGCGGCGCGGTCGATCTGCGCGGCGAGGTCCTCGATGTCGCCGCGAGGCACGCCGTAGCGCGCGAGGAAGAGCGCCCGGTCCCCGGAGGTCAGCGCCGCGCCGTAGCGTTGCTCGCGGCGGCGAACGTGACGCCAGAGCCGCGCAAGGTTGGAGGCCGCCAGATCACCGGGGAGCGGCCCCTGCGGGACGAAGCGTGAGCGGTCGAGGTCCAGCACGATCGCTCCGCGAGGCCCCGCTCGCGTCACGAGGAGGTTGGCCGGCTGGAGGTCTGCGTGGAGGAACCCGGCTCTGTGAAGGGCCCCGACGAGCGCGCCGGCGTCCGCCACCGCGCGACGCAGAGCTCCCTTCGGGGCCCTGCCGGCCCGGACGTCCCCCATCAGTCGGCCGATGTCGATCGTTCCGTCGACGCGCTCGACCACGACGGACAGCTCGAAGCCGGGTCCCGCGGCGCGCACCGCCCGGGCAGCGATCACACGCGGCGTCCGGATCCCCAGCGCGCGCAGCCGCTCGGAAAGGCGCAGCTCCTCGAACGGACGAGCGGGGTCCTTGAAGCGCCGGCCCGTGACCGCCCGCGCGAGGCCGCCGTGGCTGAAGCGCCGGACGAGGACGTCCGTCCCGTCGACGACGAGTCGCCCGAGGGGCTCGCGGCCCGACTCCACGGCGTCCGCGAGGCGCTCCTCGTCGCGCCGACCGTCGGGCGTGAATCCCGCGCGCAGGAGCGCCTCGCGGTCGCTCCCGCGGCAAGCGAGAGCACCGCGCTGTCCCTCCACGAAGACGAAGTCCGCGGGCAGGGGGCCGAGCCGGTCGAGCATGGATCGGGCGGTGGGATCTCCTGTCCGCCCGCGAGTGGTTCACTCGAGGCCGGCGCCGAAGCCGAACCCGCGAGCCGAGGGGGCCTCTTCCGCGACCGGGGTCTCGGGCTCGGGAGCGCGCTCCTCGGGCTCCGGCTCGGGAGCCGCTGCGACCTCGACCTCGACCTCGGGCTCGGGCTCGGGCGTCACCGCGGTCTCGAGTTCGGCTGCACCACCGCCGTCGAGGCCCAGACCGAAGCCGGGTCCGGACGCCACCGGCTCGTCCCGAACGGGCCGCTCCTCGCGCTCCTCGCGCTCGTCGCGCCGGGCAGGACGCGAGACCTCGTCCCGGTCACGACCTCGCCCGCGCCCGCGCTCCTCGTCGTCTCGGCGGCCACGTCGGCGACCACCACCGCGCGGACGGTCGTTGTTGCGGCGGCCGCGTGAGCGACGGCCGTGTTCACGCTCGAACCCGTCGTCGAAGGTCTCCCCGACCTCGAGGAACTCAACGGGGACCTCGTCCGCAAGGAAGAGGCTCCCTCGGTCGTAGAAGTCGATCCCCTCGTCGAAGGCCTCGCCAGCGAAGACCGTGATGACGGCGTACTCGCGGGCTGCCCGTCGACCGGCCTCGCGGGCCTCCTCCTCGGTGCGCGCGAGGTGGAGGAACGCGCGGCGGCCGCTGCGCAGCCCCGTCTCCTCCGCCCGGGCAGCGTCGCGGCTCCCGACGCCGATGAACAGCTCGTCCGGCGGTTCGGTCGGCTCACCGGGATCGATCGGGAAGGAGTGCCCGTAGAGAGCGCGGATCTTGTCGTCCTTGATCTCGTAGCGCTGCCGATCGCTCGCGGAGATGGCCTCCTCGACGTCCTCGTCCTCGACTTGGGATCCGATGCGCTCCTGGAGAGCGTAGATGACGTCCTCGAGGTCCCCCCATCCGAAGCGGTCGAGCTCGAGGTCGAACTCATCCGGCTGATGGCGGAGCATGAAGGCCAGGGCGCGGGTGATGCGCTCGTTGAGGGATCCGCTGTTCATGGGGAGGGGCTTCGGGAGATACGGGGGTGCACGAGTGTAGCGCGGCCGTCCCGGTCCGGGAGTCCGCCGCGCGACGTCAGGGGCGCAGGGACTCGCGGGCCGCGCGGGCGCGCTGCGCGGCCTCGGCGGAGGTCGCGCCGATGGCCGTCAAATGCCCCATCTTCCTCCCCGGGCGGGCCTCGGCCTTGCCGTAGAGATGGAGGAAGACGCCGGGCATGGCGAGGGCGCGATCCCAGCGCGGCTCACCGTCTGCCCAGAGGTCGCCGAGCAGGTTGGCCATGGCCGCGGGCGGGCCGATGCGCTCGGTGGAGCCGAGCGGGAGGCCCGCCACGGCCCGCGCCTGCATCTGGAACTGGCAGGTCACGTGCGCATCCACGGTCAGATGGCCGGAGTTGTGAGGGCGAGGCGCGATCTCGTTGACGAGCACGTCACCGCCGGGGAGGAGGAACAGCTCGATGCACAGGACCCCCACCACGTCGAGTCCTTCGAGGGCCACCCGCGCGATCTCGTCGATCCTCGCGCGCTGCGCGTCGGGTAGCTCGGCGGGACAGGTCGTGACGTCGAGGATGTGGTTCGCATGGTCGTTGTGGAACGGCTCGTAGATCGCGATGCTGCCGTCGACACCCCGCGCCGCCACCACCGACACCTCGCGTTCGAAGGGCACGAGGGTCTCCAGCACCGCGTCCGCGCGGCCGAGAGACTCCCACGCCGCCTCGAGCTCGTGCGCGCCCGCGACCTTCACCTGGCCCTTTCCGTCGTAGCCGAAGCTCGCGGTCTTGAGGACGCCGGCGCCGGGGATCGCCTCCGCGGCGGCGCGCAGCTCGTCGGCGCTGCGTACCGGCGCGAACCTCGCGACGGGCAGCCCGATGCCCACGAGCCCGTCCTTCTCGCGCTGACGATTCTGCACCGTGTGGAGCAGCCCGCCGCGCGGCCGCACGGGACAGTGCCGTGCGGCGATCTCACCCGCGACGCTCGGCACGTTCTCGAACTCGAAGGTCACCGCGTCCACGGAGCGCGCGAAGGCCTCGAGAGCGGCTTCGTCCTCGTAGGAAGCCTGAACACTGCGGTCGGCCACGTGGGACGCCGGGCCGTCGTGGTCGTCGGAGAAGACCGCGAAGCGGTAGCCGAGTCGCCGCGCAGCGACGCCCAGCATGCGGCCGAGCTGGCCACCGCCGAAGACGCCGATCGTCGCACCGGGGAGCAGGGAGCTGTCGGTCCTGTTCACGACGAGAGGTGCGGTGGAACCGGGGGCGGTCATCGCTCGAACGGAGCCTCGAGAGCGCTCTTCGCCTGCTCCGCCGCGAAGGCCTCGAGGGCCTCGGCGAGACCCGCGTCGTGGACCGAGAGCATGCGGACGGCGAGCAGCGCCGCGTTCTTCGCTCCGGACTCGCCGATGGCGAGCGTGCCGACCGGGACCCCGCCCGGCATCTGTGCGATGGAGAGCAGGGAGTCCCAGCCGGAGAGCGCGCGGCTCTTCACCGGGACGCCGAGCACCGGCAGCGACGTCCAGGCCGCGAGCATCCCGGGCAGATGGGCGGCCCCGCCGGCGCCGGCGATGATCACCTGGACACCGCGGCCGCGCGCGCCCATGGCGTAGTCCCGCAGCCGGTCCGGGGTGCGGTGAGCGCTGACCACTCCGAACTCGGCGCTGACGCCGAAGCGCTCGAGGAGGTCGACGGCGGGCGCCATCGTGGGCCAGTCGGAGGCGCTGCCGAACACGACGCCGACGCGGGGCGCTGATCCGGACGAGGCGGACACCGAGAGGTCCTCGGGCAGCCGACGGCAGTGTTCGTAGTGGGGACTCGGCTCGGTCATGGGGAGCCGAATAGGGTATCCGCCGAGGGCCCCGGGCGGAGGCACGAGCACGGGCTGAACCGAACCGCGCGAGGGGCCGGCAGCGGCCCTCGCGCGGGCCCGGCCCGGATCAGGCGGCCTGAGTGGCCTCGGGCCCGTCGGGGGGCACGGCCTGGACCTCGAAACCGGCGTCGCGGAGGCTCGCGAGCAGCGCTGGACCGACCTCGAGGTCGAGCGCCAGCCGGGCGCCGGTCAGGGGATCTCGCCAGACGAGGTCGACGCGAGAGGCCGACCGATCGGAGTGACCGAGGCGGACGTGACCGCTGGCCGAGGCGGGCTCGGACTCAGGGAGGGTCCTGGAGGGGCGGGTGGAGGGTGACATGGCAGGGTGCGAGACGGCTGAGGACCTTCTCTTCCTCGGCACAACCCGCACTTTTTTTCCACCTCGATCGGGTTTCGACCGGGCCCGGCCCGCCAGACGCTCCGGGAAACCGCTCCCGGCCCTCCTCAGTAGCGCGGCATGCTCGGCTCCACCTCGCGGGCCCAGCGATCGACGCCCCCCGAGAGGTTCCACAGCGCGTCGAACCCCAGCTGCGCGAGCGCGGCTGCTGCGTGTGCGCTGCGTACGCCGTGATGGCAGATACAGATCGTCTCCGCGCCGGGGTCGAGCTCGGTGTGCCGGACGCCGAGTTCACCGAGCGGGATGTGCGTGATCCCCGGGAGCCTGCAGACCTCGACCTCGTCTTGCTCTCGCACGTCGAGCAGGACGAGCTCGTCCCCGCGGTCGAGGCGTTCCTTGAGGTCGGAGGGAGAGAGAGGCCGCATGGAGGGGCTCACTGGATCTGGAGCGGCGCGCGGTCGAAGTGGGCGGGCGCCGCGATTCCGAGCCTGTCGAGGACCGTGGGAGCGATGTCCAGCACGCTGAACTCGCCGTCCTCGGCGGCCACCTTCTCGCTGGAGAAGAAGATGCCGCTCACCAGGCGCCGGTCGTTCGACGCGTGATCCCCGGACCAGGGATTGTCGTTGTCCTCGTAGGTCGGTCCGAGGATGACCTTGCCGTCATCGCCCTTGCTGAGAGCGACCGATCCGTCGACGCTGGTCCAGGACGCGCGGTAGTACTCGGCGAACCCGAGCATCACGTCGCTGCACGGGTACTCGAGGCTCCCCCACTCCTCGCCGCCCTGATAGACGTCCTTGACGACGATCGCGCTCGTGACCACGACTTGCCCCTCGTCGCGAGCCGCGAGGAACCGCTCGCAGATCTCCGCCATCAGCGCGTCGGCGTCCGACGGGGCGACGATGCCCTCTGGCTCACGTCCTTCGAGGTTGAGGTAGACCATCCCGAGGCCGAGGGCGTAGGCACGCGTCTTCGACCAGTCCACGGCCCCGAGGCCGCCGCCCTGCGAGGTGCTCGAGAGGTCGTCGCGCAGCACCTGGTAGCCCTCCTCGACGAGCCAGTTGTTGACGTTCATCCCGCGGCGGTAGCTCGTGAAGCCGTGGTCCGCGCAGAGCATCAGCGTGTCGCCGTCCCGGAGCGCCGCGAGGGCGTCTCCGACGATCGCGTCCATCTGGCGGTAGATCGCAGGGATCGCGTCGGCGAGGCGCGTCTCCTCGCCGAAGAACGTCACGGTGCTGTTCGCGCGCTCCGGGTCGTGGAGCGGGTGTCCCTCGTCGTGATCCGCGTACATCATGTGCTGGACGCGATCCGTGGCGCTGAAGACCGAGTAGAGAACCCGCCAGTCGTCCTCGGCGAGCATCTTCTCCATCAGCTTCCGGCGATAGGCCATCGTGAACTCGACGTCCTCGAGGAAGTAGCGCGGATCGACCATCTTGTCCTTCACCTGGTTGGTCATGCAGCCCCACCCGAGGGTCTCGAAGCGCGCGCCGACGAGGTCCACCAGCTGCGGCGAGAAGCTCGCCGGCTCGCTGGTGGGCTGCCACGGCGTGGGATGCTTGGGGTCGAACTGCAGGGTGTCGACGTAGAGCTCGAAGGGATCGGTGTCGACCACTCGCAGGCGCGTGATGGCCGAGATCTCGACCGTCGGCGAGAGCTCGAAGCGAACGGGGAAGAAGTCGCTCCAGGCGCCGGCGGAGAGGGTCTGGACGGTCCCGCCGAGCGTCACCTCGTAGGTCTCCCCCGCCGCCTTCTCGACGATCCTCAAGGGCGCGCTGGTCCGGTGCAGGTGGAGCTTCGCACCCGCGCCCGACCCGCTCGGATCCTCGCCCATCTCACGCAGGGTCTTCTCGAGCTTCTTGCGACGCTTGTTGAGCTCCTGGCTCTCCTGGAAGCCGAGCTTCTGGAAGCGCTCCCGGTCGTTCTGCAGCGCGATGATGTCGTCGTACTCCGCCTGCGCCTCCGCGAGCGCCACGTAGTCCAGCGGCCCGTACACGAAGGTCTCGATGGCGCGGTCCCCGCCGCCGTCCGGGGTCTCGAAGTCCACGCGGAAGGTCGTCCCCGTGCCCGAGCCCTTCGCGACCTTGCCGCGCGGTGGACGTCCAGCGGCCAGGGTGTCCGTGGTGTAGAGGAACCAGTCACCGTTCATCGACTGGCGCACGTCGGGTACGCCCAGCCCGAACAGGGTCCGCGCGCCCTGGACGCCCGGTCTTCCGAGGGCCATCGGCGCCTGGAGCGCCACGGAGGGCGCGCCGCCGCGCGCGGCCTCGATCCAGAAACCGTCGAGCTTGACCTCGTTCTCGACCACGCCGGGGACACGGTCCAGCGCAGCGCCCGCGCCTGGCGCCTCGGCCGCGAAGTAAGCGCCCGCTCCGAGCGCCGCGGAGAGCAGCGCGGCGAGCCCGACGCCAGCACGCAGGACGAAGCGGAAGACCAGCAGGCCGATCAGGAAGGCAGCCGCCGCGACGGCCGCGGACGGGACGCCGCCCAGGACCGAGAAGAGGCCGGAGACGATGCCGCCGCTCCCGCCGGACTCCAGGCCGGAGGCGCCGTCCTCCTGACGGATGTGCGCGAGGCCCGCTCCCACGAAGGAGCCGTCGTAGACCTTGCGGTGGATGAAGCTCGGGACGCCGTTCTTCACCGGGTTCGCGCCCGTGTTGATGGCCGCCCAGCCCGCGGCCGACTCGGCGGGATCGGTGGACACCAGCGGGCCAGCGCTGCCCATCTCGCGGAGACGGCTGAGATTCGGGAGTTCCCCGGCGTCCATCATGCGCTCCGTCGTGCGCCAGTCCGCGCCGTCGAAGCCGAGCACCAGGACCCTGCCGGTGCCGGGGGCGTCCTCCGGGCCGGACGGCGAAGCGGCCCCGCTCAGAACGAGGAGACCGATCACAGCCGCCGCGAGGGCGGTCAGGGAGCCGAGGCGTCTGGAGGGGGAACGGAGTGCGTCGAGCATGGGATCGATGGGTGTGGTGGGCGCCCCTCCTGCCTCGCCCCGCCCACCGAGGGGCGGCTGCGAAGTAGGATCACCCCGATGACGAGGCGCGAGAGAGACGCTGGCCGGCAGGTTACGATCGGCAGAAGGGGGGGTGAGGGCTTAATCGCGGCTCCGGAGCGCGGAGCAGCCCTGCTCTGGGTCGCGGCCCTCGCCGCGCTGGCGCTGGTCAGCTGGATGGCCCTCTCGAGCCGTGGCAGTATGCCGCCGCCGGACGCCGGGACAGCCCCGCAGGGCCGCGCGGGGGGGCCAGAGAGGCCCGAGGAGGTCCCCGGTCCGGGTGGCCCCCTCGACGAACCCGCCCCCGGCCCTCGCACGCTCGGGTCGATCGAGGCCCGCCCGGCGGGCTTGGACGGCGGATACACGCGGGTCTTCGACGGCGTCGGCACGATCGCGGGCCAGGTCCGGATGGCGGACGGCAGCGCCCCGCCGCGGTGGACGCTCCACCTGGAGCCGTCGCTCGTGACCCGGGGACGCGGCGTGGCGGTGACCCGGACCGTGGAGGCCGCCCCCGCCGAGGAGACCTTCGAGGTGCGCGATCTCCCGATGGGCGCGTACCGCGTCTTCGCCACCGCCCCCGGCTTCCGCTCCTCCGCCGTCGAGGTCGCCCTCTACAAGCTCGAGGGCCTCGAGCACCTGCCGGGGATGAACTACGTGAACCTCACCGTCACCCTGCGGGCGATGGCGAGCGTCGACGGCATCGTACGCCGCGCCAACGGCGACCCGGCGGACGGTCTCCCGGTGCACCTGCTCCCACGCGTCAGTGCGGCGCCTGGCGATCGGATATCGGTCACGACGGATCTGGCCGGCGTCTACCGCTTCGACGCGGTCCCCGAAGGACGCTGGCTTCTCTGCGTCGGAGATCCGGCTGCGCCCCTGGTCGCGCCACGCCCGGTCGAGGTGGACATCCGCCCCCTCGAGCTCGACGACGTGCAGCTCCCCGACCTCGCCACGCTCGAGCTCATGGTGCTGGACGAGGCGGCACGCCCGTTCCCCGACGTCGACGTCGTGGGATACCTGCGAGGAACGGGCCGGGGCTCGATCCGCGGCCGGACGGGCCCCCAGGGCCGCCTCCGGGCGGACTACCTCCAGCCCGGTCCCTGGCGCATCGAGGCGACCTACGCGACGCTCGGCTACACCGGGAAGCGCGACTGGGTCCTCGAGGCCACGGGCGTGACGATCGAGAAGGAGCTGGTCATCCGCTAGCCGCGGCGGCTCCGCTCGCGGCCAGCGCCGCGAGGAAGTCGGCCGCCAGGTCCGCGGGATCCTCGATCCCGGCAGCCACCCGCACGCACCCCGGGCCGACCCCTGCGGCCCTTCGCTCCTCGGGGCTCATCGCGACGTGCGACATGAACGCGGGGATGCTGACCAGCGTCTCGACGCCTCCGAGGCTCGGCGCGTCCAGCGCGAGGCGGAGGCGGCCGACGAGGTCCCGCGTGGCCGCGTCCCCGCCCTCCAGCTCGAAGGCCAGGACGCTGCCGAACAGCCCCGGCTCGAGGAGCTCGAGCGCCCTGGCGTGGGACGGGTCCGAGGCGAGCCCCGGGTAGTGGACGTGCGTGACCCCTGGGGCCCCGCGGAGGGCCTCGGCGATGCCCATCGCAGCGCGACATTGCGCACGGACCCGCAGGTCGACCGTCGCGAGGCTTCGCGTCAGGAGCCAGGCAGCGGCGGGGTCCAGGATCGCGCCCGCCACCTTGCGTCGGTGCAGCACGGGTTCCATCAGGTCGGCGCTCCCGAGCACCACGCCCGCGGTGAGGTCCGAGTGGCCGCCGAGGGCCTTCGTGGCCGAGTGAACCACGTAGTCCGCGCGCTCCTCCGGCGGCGGCGCGGCCGCCCCGCGGGGTGCGCCGACGAGGGGCCGCTGCACGATCGGCGACGCGAACGTCGAGTCCACCGAGAGGGCCGCACCCGCCGCGTGCGCCTGGCGCGCGATGCGCCGCAGGTCCGCCACGCGCGCGACCGGGTTCGAGATGCCCTCGACGTGGACCAGCGTCGCGCCGCGATCGAGGCAAGCCGCGAGCTCGTCCCCGCAGTCGACGTCGAACGGATCGAGCGCGATCCCCTGCTCTGCGAGCACGTCCTCGAAGAGCGCCACGGAGCCGCCGTAGATCTGACGCGCCATGGCGACCCGGCCGCCGCTGCCCGGGATCGCCGCGCGGACGACCGCGTGAATGGCTGCCATGCCGCTCGCGAAGAGCGCCGCGCGCTCTGCCCCCTCCAACCTCGCGAGGCGCACCTCGCAGTCCTCGACGCCGGGATTCTTGTAGCGCGAGTAGACGAGCGGGCTCGACCAGTCGCCCGCGTCGGTCGAGGAGTGCGTCCCTTCGTGCTGCAGGAAGGTGCTCGTCCGCCGCAAGGGCGGCGCCACGTCGGGGTCCTCGGCGCTCGGGCGTCGCCCGCCATGCACGGCGAGAGTGGCGGGGCGGAGCGTCTCGTGGTCGTGAGAGGCGTCGGGCATCGGAGGAGGGCGCGGGGGCTTCGGTCGCGGAGGGGGCGCGCATAGACTATGCGCCCCGTCTTCCGGGATCCCCCCAGCAACAGTCGCCCATGCCCAGCGCCAACCTCCTCGACCTCGCCACGATCGATCTCGACCACGTCGAAGTCGATCGAGCCGAGCTGGATCAGTTTCTCGAGCAGCGAGGCACGTTCTCGGTGATCGACCACCTCTGCCACTGCGACGTGGAGGGCGGGATCCTCGTCGGCGTGAAGACGATCTCCGAGGACGACTGGTGGGCGGCGGACCACATCCCGGGCCGTCCGATGTTCCCGGGTGTGCTGATGATCGAGACCGCCGCGCAGATCGCGAGCTTCGACTACTCGAAGCACCGCATCGACGGAGAGGACGACAAGCGCTTCGTGGGCTTCGGCGGCGTGGACAAGGCCCGGTTCCGCGGCGTGGTGACGCCCCCCTCACGCCTCTTCCTGACGGTCAGGCTCGAGCGCGCCGGCAGCCGGATGTTCCGCTACGCCGCCGAGGCGCACCTGGAGAAGGACGGCGCGCTCCAGCCCCGCGCCGTGTTCGAGGCGACCGTGCTGGGCGTCCTGCTCTGATCCCCGCCGCGCCTGCGGGCGCTCACTCGAGACCAGCGCCGAAGTCGACAGCGCGGGGCGGCTCGAGCTGCGCGGGAGACTCCTCCTCCTCGCCCTCCGCACCGAGGATCGCGAGCACGTCGAGCTCGACGCACTCGGCGCCGTCGACGCCGAGCACCTCGGCGAGGGAGGGCTCGGTCATCCCGCCCTCGCCGCTGATGGCCTCCTTGACGTAGGTGCCCGCCTGGGTGCGCAGTACGACGACGAGGTCGTCGCCCTCCCCCCGTTCGACGGTCACCAGCTCGACCCAGCGGCCGCGCACCTTGTCCGCTCTGCGGTGGGCGACGCGGCTCGGCGTCTTCTGGGCGACCTCGTAGCGCGGATCCTCCATGGCCGCCTCGATGGCCTCGTCCCCTGCGGACGAGTGACAGTGCACCAGCGCCCGGTACTCCTTGGCGAAGCGGCCTTCCTTCAGCTCGCGCACGCGGGACTTCTGGGTCCAGTGGAGACCACGGACCTCGAGACGCCCCTCGTTGCGGCTGTTGATCTCCGTCTCGATCTCGGCGAGGTCCACCTGGGTGACCTTGGGGTTCTCCAGCTCGAAGACGAAGGGACGGCCCTCGCCGAGCATGCGCACGTCCACGTCCTCGCGGCCAGCGCCGTGGAACTTGTGACGGCGAGTCCCCGCCGCCTTGCCCAGGACCCAGCCGATGAGCTCCTGAACGGAGTCCTTGGTGAGCTTCCCGAAGCCCTCGCAGCGCTCGCACTTGCGGCGCCGACGCGGGTGCCCTTTGCACTCGGGGCAGAAGAACACCGTCTGCGGCAGATCGCGGGTGTGCTTGAGGTAGCGCCCTTCGACGTAGAGCTTGGTCTTCGGCGGCTGGTTCATGGTCGCGGGGGGAGGTTAGCGCCAGGGGCGGACGCTGGCGGCGCCCGGGCGCGGGAAACCGGCGCTCGAGCCGGGCGCCAGGCGCTCCTGGCGCGCTACGCTCCACCCCGCCATGCACCCGATCCTCTTCGAGCTGCCGGGCGGCTTCCCGCTGCGCTCCTTCGGCCTGATGGTCGTGCTGGGCTTCCTCCTCGGGAGCCACCTCTACGGCCGCCTCGGTCGGCGCTACTCCGCGGACCCGGAGGCCACGGCCGCGGGCTACGCCTCGGTGCCCCTCTGGATCCTGGGTGGAATCCTGCTCGGCGCCCGCGGGATGTACGTGATCGTCGAGGTGCTCCAGGGGACCGAGGTCGGCCAGGGCTACGTCGACGACCCCCTGACGGTCTTCGCCTACTGGGAGGGCGGCCTGGTCATGTACGGCGGGACCTTCGGCGGGATCGCCCTGGGGCTGTGGGCCGCGAAGCGGCACGGCCTGCGCCTGTGGCACGCGCTGGATCTGGGTCTGACCGCCGGGTTCTTCGGCCTCGCCGTCGGAAGGGTGGGCTGCCTGCTCGTGGGCGACGACTTCGGCAAGATCGTGCCCGCGGGCTCGGAGGGGCTCCCCTTCCCCCTCGTGATCCGCGTGCCCGACCCGCTGCCCGAGGGCAGTCTGTTCGGCGCCGACAACATCGGCCAGGTCCTCTGGGCGACCCAGCCGTGGATGAGCATCAACGCGGTGCTCACGGGCGCCCTCGGCCTCTGGCTGATCAAGCGACGGCGCTACGCCGGCCAGGTGACCCTGGTGCTGCTCGTGCTGTACTCGATCGCCCGCTACACGATCGAGAGCTTCCGCGGCGACAAGATCCGCGGGCTGTGGTTCGACGATTCGTTCTCCACCTCCCAGCTCGTCTCGATCGCGCTCGGGGCCACGAGCCTCACGCTCCTCGTCGCCTGGCGGAAACGCAGCGAGGAGAACAGCGGCTTCGACGCGGGCGTCGCGCCGTGAGCGGGACCGAGGGAGCGACGTTCCGGGTTCGCGCGGGCCTCGACGAGGCGGGCTACGGTCCGCTGCTCGGGCCGCTGACCATCGGCTACTCCGCGTTCCGGTGCGCCGCCGGCCGCGACGTCGACTGGCCGCGGCTGGACGCGGCGGTGACCGCCGAGCCGAGATCCGACGCGACGCACATCGTCGTCGCGGACTCGAAGAAGGTCTTCACCCGCAACCCCCGCGGCGAACGACGCCTCGAGACGGCAGCGCTGACTTTCCTGCGCGCGGCCGGCCGCGACGTCGACTCGGGGCTCGACCTCGTGGCAGCGGCGCCCTGCGGCCTCGCGCCGGACGGCGCGCTGCTGGCCCGGCACCCGTGGTACGGGGAGCTACCGGCCTCGCTCCCCCACCGGGTGTCCGCCGAAGAGCTCGCGACGCGCTCCTCGAAGCTCGACGCCACCCTCGGTGACGCGGGCGTCGAGGTCGCCGATGCCGGGGTCGTGGTCGTCCCGGCGGGCGCCCTCAACGATTCCTTCGCGAACACGTCCAACAAGGGGGCGACCCTGTGGTCGTTCAACTCGGGCGTCATCGCGCATCTCTTCGAGCGCTTCGGCGACGAGGGGCTCGACCTGACGGTCGACCGCCTCGGTGGCCGCGCCCGCTACGGGCGCCAGCTGAGCGCGCTGATCCCGTTCTCCGTGGTGCGGGTCGTCGCCGAGTCCTCCTTCGAAAGCCGCTACCTCGTCGAGGCGCAGGGCCGCACCATGGCGATCCGCTTCGTCCAGAAGGGGGACCGCGACTCCCTCCCCGTGGCCCTGGCGTCGTGCCTGGCCAAGTACGCCCGCGAGCTCGTCATGGGGGCGTTCAACGAGCACTTCGGTGCCCTCTACCCCGCGGTCGCTCCCACGGCGGGCTACGTGACCGACGCGCGCCGCTGGCTCAACGAGGTGTCGCAGGAGCGCCCCGACGCGCTCCCGAACAGGGACGACCTCGTCCGATCCCGGTGAGAAGCGGCCCGGTATCCTTCTCGAACGTTCCTCCGTCCCGCACCACGCTGCCACACCCGCGTCACCCTTGAAGATCGCGATCCTCGGCGCCGGCATCTCCGGCATGGCCCTCGCCCGTTTCCTCGAGCAAGGGGGCGTGCCCCGTTCTTCGATCACCCTGTTCGAGGCGGGCTCCGTCGCGGGTGGGCTGTGCCTCTCGAAGACCGTCGACGGCTTCACCTACGACGTGGCTGGCGGACACATCCTCTTCAGCAAGGACGCCCCCGCCATGCAGTGGATGAAGGACGAAGCCGGCGGCGACGAGGCCTTCGTCCAGCGCGATCGGAACACCAAGATCCGCTTCGAGCAGGAGTGGGTGCACTACCCCTTCGAGAACGGCATCGGGGACCTGCCCAAGCAGGCCAACTTCGACTGCCTCAAGGGCTACGTCGAGGCCTGGCACCAGCGCAAGGTCACGGGCTCGGAGGCCCCCAAGGACTTCAAGAACTGGATCCAGTGGCGCTTCGGCGACGGCATCGCCCGCCACTTCATGGACCCCTACAACGAGAAGATCTGGAAGCGGCCGCTCGAGCAGATCACCAGCGACTGGGTCGCCGGCCGCGTGCCCGACGCGCCGGTCGAGGACGTCCTGCGCGCCGCGGTGGGCATTCGCACCGAGGGCTACACCCACCAGGCGATCTTCTTCTACCCGAAGCAGGGCGGCTTCCAGGGGATCACCGACGGCCTCGCCGCCACGCTCGGGGATCGGGTTCGCCTCAACACCCCGGTGACGAGCGTCGTGAAGAAGGGTGAGGGCTGGAGCGTCAACGACGAGGACTTCGACGTCGTCGTGAACACCGTGTCGCTGACCTACGTGCCCGACTTCGTGAAGGACGTGCCGGACCACGTCGCGAAGGCGATGCGCGAGCTGGAGTACAACGGGCTCGTCACCTACCTCATCGCGCTGGATCGGCCGGAGCATCCGAATCTCTCGTGGATCTACCTGCCCCAGAAGAAGCAGGGCCCTGCGAACCGGGTGACCTACATGTCGAACTACTCCCCCGGTAACGCGCCGGAGGGGAAGACGTCGTTCCTCGTGGAGATCACCACGCCAGGTGGACAGCCGTTCCCCGGGCCCGAGCTCGAGCAGGACATGCTCCAAGGCCTCGAGACCGCGGGTCTCCTGAGGCGGGACGAGGTGCTGTTCATCGATCGGAGCCAGGTCAACCACGCCTACGTCGTCTTCGATCACGAGTACGCCGAGCGCCGGCGCGTGGCGCTCGACTGGATGGAGGAGCAGGGGCTCCACCCGCTCGGCCGCTTCGGCCGCTTCGAGTACGACAACTCGGATCAGTGCGTCATCAAGGCCCGCGAGAAGGCCGCGGAGATGCTGCCCTCCCTCCTGGGCTAGTCCCGGACGACGCGGCCGAAGAGGCCCCGCGCGACGCCCGTCCGCCGGGTGACGCGCGGGGCCTCTTCCTCGCTGGCCCGCTCAGGACGAGGGTTCGCGCCCCAGGCGCTCGGGCGCGATGATCTGGACCAGCATCGCGGTGATCGCGGCCAGCGGGACCAGGCCGGTCAGCGGTGTCATGAAGTACACGCCGGTCATCGCCATGATCACGAGCCGCAACCTGGGCGGAGCGCCGAGCAGGCCGGCGTAGACGTAGCCCGCGAGCATCCCGAGGGGCAGGCCGATCAAGCCCAGGGGCCCCGCGGTCAAGAGGTCCGCCGCGTCGAGGAAGAGCGCGAGGAGGACCGGCGCCGACCGCCGCCAGAGACGATCACCGAAGGCCGCGGGAGGGCTCGCCGCCCCGCTCCCTGCCCGCTCCTCGCCGAGCCGCTCCGCATCGACCTCGACGACCTCACGGGCGCCGCTCCCGCGCTGCCGGGTGTCGTCGTTCCTGGCGGCCTCTCTCATCGCTCTGCAGCGGGCCTTACCCGCGTCCGGGCGGTTCATTCTAGAGTGCGGACCATGATCGCCATCGCCCTGACCGCCCTCGCCCTACCCGCGCCCCTCGCCATGCCCCCACAGGATCGGATCACCGGCCGTCCCTTCGCGACTCGCTCCGAGGTCATCGCGCGCCGGGGCATGGCAGCCACGAGCCAGCCGCTCGCGACCCAGGCCGCCCTGGACATCCTGAAGGCCGGCGGCAGCGCGGTGGACGCCGCGATCGCGGCCAACGCGGTCCTCGGCCACGTCGAGCCCACGGGCAACGGCATCGGCGGCGACCTCTTCGCCATCGTCTGGGATCCGCGCACGGAGCGGCTCCACGGCTACAACGGGAGCGGGCGCTCGCCGAAGGGACTGACGCGTGAGGCCCTCATGGAGGCCATCGGCGATCCGGACGCGACGTCGATCCCGAAGTACGGGCCCCTTCCCGTCAGCGTGCCGGGTGCCGTGGACGGCTGGTGCGCCCTTCACGAGCGCTTCGGAGTCCTGCCCCTGGAGGAGGTCCTCGCACCTGCGATCGCGTCGGCCCGCGGCGGCGCACCGATCACCGAGCTGATCGCCCACTACTGGAACCTCAGCGCCGGTCGCCTGAAGAAGTGGCCCGGCTTCTCGGAGGTGTTCCTCCCGGGCGGTCGCGCGCCGCGCAAGGGCGAGGTCTTCGCGAACCCGGCCCTCGCGAAGACGTTGGAGGCGATCGCCGAAGGCGGCCGCGCGGGGTTCTACGAGGGGCGCGTCGCGCGCGAGCTCGCCGCCTACATGAAGGAGAACGGCGGGTTCCTCACCTACGAGGACCTCGCGACCCACCGCGGTGAGTGGGTCCAGCCGGTGTCGGTGAACTACCGCGGCCACGACGTCTGGGAGCTTCCGCCCAACGGCCAGGGCATCGCGGCGCTGCAGATGCTCCAGATCCTCGAGGGCTACGACATCGCCTCCATGGGCTTCGGCTCCGCGGACTACCTGCACGTGTTCACCGAGGCCAAGAAGCTCGCCTTCGCCGACCGCGCGCGCTTCTACGCCGACCCGAGCTTCGCCCCCGCGCCCGTCGAGGAGCTCATCTCGGAGGAGTACGCCGCCAAGAGGCGCGCGATGATCGGTGAACGCGCCATGCAGAAGGATCCGCCGGGGACTCCCGACCAGCTCAACCCCGCGCTGGAGGAGGGTGACACGATCTACCTCTGCACCGCCGACTCGAACGGGATGATGGTCTCCCTCATCCAGAGCAATTACCGCGGCATGGGCTCGGGCATGACGCCCCCCACCCTCGGCTTCTGCCTCCAGGATCGCGGGGAGCTCTTCGACCTCACCCCCGGCCGCCCCAACAGCTACGCGCCGGGCAAGCGACCGTTCCACACGATCATCCCCGCCTTCGTCACGAAGGACGGCGCGCCCTTCATGACCTTCGGCGTCATGGGCGGCGCGACCCAGCCCCAGGGGCACGTGCAGATCCTGGTCAACATGATCGACTTCGGCATGAACGTGCAGGAGGCCGGGGACGCCCCGCGCATCGTCCACACCGGCTCCTCCCAGCCGACCGGCGAGCGCATGACCGACGGTGGACTCGTGCACCTCGAGTCCGGGATCGCCCGCGAGGTCGTCCAGGAACTCGAGCGCCGTGGACACCGCGTCCTGCGCCGACCGGGGATCTTCGGCGGCTATCAGGGCATCAAGGTCGATCTCGAGGAGGGCGTGTACTTCGGCGCCTCCGAGTCGCGCAAGGACGGCCAGGCCGCCGGATACTGAGGCGATGGGCACCCCCGAGGACGTCTTCGGCCTGCTCGAGGCCGGCCTCGCCCTCGACCCGGGCGCCGTGGCGATCTCGGCGGGCGCGTCCTCCGCGGACTACGCGTCCCTGCACGCCGCCGCGATCCACCTCGCAGCGGCTCTCCGGGCCGGGGGCATCGGCCCCGGGGACCGGGTCGCGCTGCTCGAGAGGAACACTCCCGCGTTCCTGATCTGGACCTTCGGCGCCGCGGCGGTCGGTGCGATCCTCGTGCCCGTCAATCTGCGCCTCGCCGCGGCCGAGCTCCGCGCCGTCCTCGACGACGCGGCCCCGCGCCTCGTGGTGGCGCACGAGGAGTTCGAGTCCGTCCTCGGGGAGGCCCTCGCGCTGAAGAGCGAGGTCGACGCTCCCGAGGTCCGCTGGCTCGGAGACGGCGAGAACGCGGAGCCCCTCGGGCTCGCGACCGGCGCTGGCGCCGCGCCCGCTTTCGAGCGTCACCACGCGGGTCCCGGCGAGGTCGCGCACCTCTACTACACCAGCGGCACGACCGGCCGCCCCAAGGGCGTCCCCCTGACCCACGGCAACGTCGTCAGCCACGCGCTGGCGGCGACGAGCGAGCTCGACCTCGCCGCCGACGACGTGTGGGGCCACATCGCCCCCATGTTCCACCTCGCCGACGCGTGGGCGACCCTCGCGATCACGGCGGTCGGCGGCGCCCACGCGTTCCTCCCCCACTTCGAGGCGCGCGAAGCGCTCGGGTTGATCCTCGAGCAGAGGGTCACGGTGACCAACCTCGTGCCAGTGATGCTCCAGCGCATGCTCCACGAGGTGAGGAGCGGAGCGGTCCCCGTGGACGGCCACGGGCTGCGGCTGGTCCTCTCCGGCGGCGCCCCCATCGCGCCCGCGACGGTCATGGACGTGCTCGAGACGCTCCGCTGCGAATACGTCCAGACCTACGGCCTGACCGAGACGAGCCCTTACCTGACGCTGGCGATCCTGGAGCCACGCCACCGGAAGCTGCCGGAGGCGCGCCAGCTCGCGATCAGGGCTCGAACCGGGCGGCCCTTCGAGACGGTGGAGCTGGAGGTCGTGGACGACGCCGGGGTCCCGGTCCCTCGGGACGACCGCACGGTCGGTGAGATCGTCGCGCGGGGCTCGTCGGTGACGCCCGGCTACTGGAACCGCCCCGAGGAGACGGCCGCTGCTTTCCGCCGCGGCTGGTTCCACACGGGCGACCTGGCGACCATCGACCGGCACGGCTGGGTCGACATCGTGGACCGCAAGAAGGACGTGATCGTCAGCGGCGGCGAGAACGTCTACTCGATCGAGGTCGAGAGCGCGCTGCTCGCGCACCCAGCGGTGCTCGAGTGCGCCGCGTTCGGCGCACCCTCCGAGGAGTGGGGCGAGGAGGTGCGTGCCGCTGTCGTCCTCACGGCCGAGGTCTCCACGGAAGAGCTCCGTGAGCACTGCCGCGGCCTGATCGCGCGCTACAAGGTGCCCCGCGCGATCGAAGTGCTCGACGCGCTCCCCCGGACAGGCTCCGGCAAGATCGCCAAGAGGCTTCTCAGGCCGCGAAGCTGAGCCCTGCGGAGGAACCGCGGCGAGACGCCGAGCATCACAGGAGTGAGGCACGTTCGATTCACGCGCTGCAACCATGATGTTCCACACCCTCTCCGCCGTCACGGTCGCCCTCGCGGCCTCGCTCAGCCCCCAGGGCGTCCAGGTCACCCCCGACGTCGGCCCTCTTCACCGCGCCCCCGACGGCGCGGTGCCGGACGGTGACCCGGATCGGGTCCGTGTCTCGGGACAGCGCCTCGGCGCGGACGCCGTGAAGGAGCCCCGGATCGAGACCATGAAGGCCGTGCTCGCCCGCGCGGCGGAGTGGGTCCAGCCCGCGGAGAACCGGCGCGTGCGCAACGGCCGGCAGGGCGAGTGGCGCGTGCCCTCGCGCAAGGATCGCTCCTTCCCTGCGTCGGGCACGAAGTGCCTCATCAACCGCTGGGGCGACACGTCCATGGGCATCGGGCTCGGCCGCGAGCGTGACGTCGCGCAGGTGATGATCGCGCGCCACGGCGGCGCCGGCATCGAGGCCGAGGCCGTTCGCGTCCTCGGCTTCCGCGCCGGGGTCCAGGTCGCGGTGACCCCGTGGCTCGAGGCCCCGGGCGACGCGCCGCGCGCGCTGCGAATCGACTTCCGCGACGTGGACCGCGTCGTGTTCGAGGCGCGCCCGAGCGCCACCGGCGCCGGCTACTTCGCGATCGACGATCTCGTCCTCGGGGGCGCGCGCGGGCTCACGGAGACCCTCGACTTCGAGGACCTCACCTGGGACGAGCGGCCCGCGACCACCGGGTACCGCGGACTCGACTGGGAGAAGGGGACGGGCTCCTTCGAGCCCCCCGCGCCGCGCATCGTCCCGGCGCCCCGGGAACCGGTGCGGCCGGGACTCGCGCCCCCGGGATCCGAGAGCGCCATGCGCGGCGCGGGCGGCGGCGGAACCGCGCCGACTCTCCTCCGCCACTTCAGCGGCCCGCGGCTCGGCGACCCGGGCGCAGGCTTCATCCCGCCCGACACCTGCGGCGCGCCGGGGATCGATCACTTCTGCGCGATCGTCAACCAGAACCTCTCGATCTACGAGAAGGCCACGGAGAACCGCGTACTGAACGTCTCCCTCCAGAACTTCTGGGGCGCCACCGGCTCCGTCGGCGATCCGCGTATCGCCTACGACTTCGCGCACGACCGCTGGTGCGCCATCGCCACGGACTTCGGCGAACTGCTGTACTTCGCCTATTCGCTGAGCGCGGACCCGACAGGAGCGTGGTTCAAGGCCTCCCTCGACCTCGCCGAGGGGTTCGACGCCGGCCGCTGGATCGACTACCCGACCCTCGGCGTCGACAGCCGCGGCGCGTTCGTCGAGGCCTACATGGTCGGTAGCCCGGCGCGCATGAGCATCTTCGCGATCGACACGGCCCCGCTGCGCACGTCGACGCCCGCCGTGGGCACCGTGACCGCCTTCCGCAACCTGACCTGGGACGGAGCGATCCAGCACGCCAGCCAGGTGGACGACGCCGGAGCCTCGTGGATGGTCTCCACGGGCTCGAGCGCGGGCCTGCGCCTGCGTCGCATCGACCCGCCGATGACCGCCCCCACGCTGACGAGCTTCTCGGTCGGCGTGCCCGGGTACGGGGAGGCGCCCGACGCCCCGGCTCTCGGCAGCACGGTCGACATCAACACCGGCGGGACACGGCTCATGAACGCGGCGTACGCCGGCGGCTCGATCTGGACGGCCCACTGCGTCGAGCGCGGCGGACGCGCGGCGGCCCGCTGGTACGAGGTGGACCCGACGACCCAGACGCTCCTCCAGAGCGGCAACGTCGAGGACCCCAGCCTTCACTTCTACTTCCCCTCGATCGCCGCCGACGCGAACGGGAACGTGGTCATGGGATTCAGCGGCTCGGACGCCCAGAGCTTCCCGAGCTGCTACTTCACGGGGCGCCTCTCCGGGGACCCCTCCGGGGAGATGGCGCCTGCGGAGCTCTACGCGGCGGGGCTCGCCTCCTACACGCTCACCGACGGCGCAGGGCGCAACCGCTGGGGCGACTACAGCCTCACCTCGCTCGACCCCGTGGACGGCAGCTTCTGGACCATCCAGGAGCGCACGCGCAACCAGAGCGACAGCTGGATCACCCAGATCGCGCAGCTCGAGCACTCCGACTGCGGGCAGGTGGAGACGGTCTGTACGGCCTTCCCCACCCCGGGAGGCACGTTCCCCACCATGGTCACGAGCGGGAGCACGAGCGTCACCGCGAACGACTTCGCGCTCCTCGCGACGGGCGTCCCTCCCGGCCAGTTCGGGCTGTTCTTCTACGGCCGTGATCCTGGCTTCCTCGTGCTCGGCGACGGGCTGCTCTGCATCGATCAGCCGCTCTACCGGATCATGCCGGTGGTCCAGGTGTCACCCTTCGGCGTCGCGAGCCTCCCCCTGGACCTCACGAGCCCGCCCGATCCCGCGGGGACCATCTCCGCCGGCGAGACCTGGAACTTCTCCTTCTGGTTCCGACAGGCCTCCCCCGGCGGCTTCAACTTCGCCGGCGGGCTCGGCGTCACGTTCTGCGAATGAACGAAGCGCGCCCGGCCCTGCGCGCGCCTGCTGGCGCGGCGGGGCCGGGCGCGTCGACGCTGCGGGCGCCGGAGCGGCTCAGCTCGGCCGCTTCCAGCCGGACAGGCGCTCCATGAGGTAGGTGAGCAGCTCGCCGACCTCGACCTTCTCCTGGGCCATCGAGTCGCGCTCACGCACGGTGACCACTCCGTCCGCCACGGTGTCCCCGTCGACGGTCACGCAGAAGGGCGTGCCGATCTCGTCCTGGCGTCGATAGCGGCGACCGATGGCGGCCTTCTCGTCGTAGAAAGTACTCATCCGAGCGCGGCGCAGCATCGCCTCGACCTCGCGGGCCTTCTCCGGCATCCCGTCCTTCTTGACGAGCGGGAAGACCGCGCAGGTGATGGGCGCGATCTCCGGGTGGAAGCGCAGCACGACGCGGGTGTCCTTCTCGAGCTGCTCCTCCTCGTAAGCGTCGATGAGGAACGTGAGCGCCATGCGGTTGACGCCGCCGGCGGGCTCGATCACGTACGGCGTGTAGTGCTCCTTGGTCTGCGGATCGAAGTAGACGAGGTCGGTGCCGGACGCCTCGGAGTGACGCTTGAGGTCGAAGTCGGTGCGGCAGGCGATGCCCTCGAGCTCGCCCCAGCCGAAGGGGTACTCGTACTCCACGTCGGCCGTGGCCGTCGAGTAGTGGGCGAGCTCCGACGCGTCGTGCTCGCGCATGCGCAGCTTCTCGGGGCGGATACCGAGCTCGGTGTACCAGTTGAATCGCTCGGTCCGCCAGAAGTCGTACCACTGCGCCTCGTCGGCGGGCGGGACGAAGAACTCCATCTCCGCCTGCTCGAACTCACGAGTGCGGAAGACGAAGTTGCCGGGGGTGATCTCGTTCCTGAAGCTCTTGCCGATCTGCGCGATGCCGAAGGGCGGCTTCATCCGCGAGGAGTCGAGGACGTTCTTGAAGTTGAGGAAGATCCCCTGGGCGGTCTCGGGCCGCAGGTAGGCGGTGTTGTCCTCGCTCTGGAGCGCCCCGAGATAGGTCTTGAACATCAGGTTGAACTGGCGGACGTCGGTCCAGTCGTCCGTCCCGCTGACAGGACATTTGATCCCCGCCTCGGCGATGAGAGCGCCCATGGCGTCGTTGTCACCGAGCGCCGCGTTGAGCTTCTCCTGCAGAGCCGCGGCCTGCTCGCTCCTCCCCTTCTTCTCGTACTTGGCGATCTTGCCCTCGATCAGGTGGTCGGCGCGGTAGCGCTGCTTCGAGGTCTTGTTGTCGATCAGCGGATCCGAGAAGCCGCCGACGTGGCCGGAGGTCACCCAGGTCTGGGGGTTCTGGATGATCGCGGAGTCGAGCCCGACGACGTCCTCGCGGGCCGTCACGACCCGGTTCCACCAGGCGTCCTTGACGCGGCGGAGGAGCTCCACGCCGAGGGGGCCGTAGTCGTAGGTGTTCCCGATCCCGCCGTAGATCTCGGAGGCGGGATAGACGAAGCCCCTGCGCTTGCACAGGGAGACGATGGTGTCCATCGAACCGGACGCTTGCTTGGCCATGGCTTTGGGCGCACCGGACAGCCGCGGCAAGACGTCCCGAGTCGCGCCGGAGTGCGCGCCCGGGGGCCTTCGCAGGGCCTGGAGCGAGGCGGGGAGTTTACTGCGGCCCGAGGGGGCGGCGATCGGCCGAGCGCCGGAAGCGCGGACGTCCTGTCGCCCTGGAGCGGACCCGGGTCGAGAAGGGCCGTCTCCGGTCCCCCTGAAGCGAGCGGCGAACGGTTCGATCCGCCAGCCCATCGCCTACGATCCCTCCGTCATGATCGAGCCCGCCGACCCCCTCCCCGTGAGCGCCACCCGCGCCGGGACCCAGGTGTTCGACACGCCCTCGGGCCGCCGTCCCCAGGACTGGACCGCGCCCATCGCCACCCGCGCCCACGCCGACCGCGACCTCGAGCGGGTCGTCGGCCGCGTGGAGGACGGCGAGCGGATCGACGCGGAGGAGGCCCTGCTCCTCCACGAGCGCGCCGACCTGACGACCCTCGGCCGGCTCGCTGACCTGGTTCGCCGACGCAAGCACCCCAGCGGCGTCGTCACCTACATCATCGACCGGAACGTCAATCCGACCAACGTCTGCCTCACCGACTGCGGGTTCTGCGCCTTCTACCGCTCGCCCGGCGACGTGGAGGCCTACGTGCTCTCCCGCGGGGAGATCTACGACAAGGTCGAGGAGCTCCAGGCCCTGGGCGGCCGCCAGGTCCTCATGCAGGGCGGGCACCACCCGCGCGTCCTCTCCGAGTGGTGGGGCCAGCTCATCAGCGACCTGAAGGAGCGCTTCCCCACCGTCAACAGCCACGCCCTCTCGGCGCCCGAGCTGGACCATTTCAGCCAGTACGAGAAGCGGCCGGTCGAGGAGGTCGTCCGCGACCTCAAGGACGCGGGTCTCGGCAGCGTGCCGGGCGCGGGCGCCGAGATGCTCGTCGAACGAGTGCGCAAGATCATCGCGCCGAAGAAGACGACCACCGATCGCTGGCTCGACGTTCATCGAAAAGTGCACGAGGCGGGCCTGCGCTCGAGCGCGACGATGATGTTCGGTCACGTGGAGACCGCCGCGGAGCGCGTCGAACACCTCCAGCGCGTGCGCGACCTCCAGGACGAGACCGGCGGCTTCACCGCCTTCATCTCCTGGACCTGCCAGCCCGACGGCACGCCGCGGGAGCAGGACTACCCCGAGAAGGCGACCCCCGCCGTGTACCTGCGCGTGCAGGCCCTCAGCCGGATCTTCCTGGACAACGTCACCAACATCCAGACGAGCTACGTCACCCAGGGCATGAAGATGGGCCAGATGAGCCTGCGCTTCGGGGCGAACGACTTCGGCGGGACGATGATCGAGGAGAACGTCGTCTCGGCGGCTGGCTGCTTCCATCTCGAGTCGGTCCAGACCGTCGAGCGACTCGTGTCGGGGGCCGGGTTCACCCCGCGCCAGCGCAACTCCTGGTACGGCGTCGTCGACGAGCGCGCGGAGGCGCCGGCCTTCCCCGCCAGCCGCGAGGAGGCCGCGACCCACCCCGCGGCGCTCGCCGCCGGGGAGGCCCCGCGATGAACCAGGAGAGGATCCTCGAGGACGCCGAGGCCGCGGGCATCGCCGACATCGCGGGCAAGGTCTTCGAAGGCACCCGCCTGTCGCGCGAGGACGGCGTGCGCCTCTACGGCGCCGACCTCCACGCGGTGGGCGCCCTCGCCAACTGGATGCGCGAGGACCGCCACGGCGACCTGACGTACTTCAACGTCAACCAGCACGTCAACTACACGAACGTCTGCAACAAGCTCTGCCGCTTCTGCGCGTTCCAGCGCCTCCCCGGCCAGGAGGGCGCCTACGTGATGAAGCCCGAGGAGGTCGCCGAGAAGATCCGCGAGCAGCGGGACGAGCCGGTGACCGAGGTGCACATGGTGGCCGGGATCTATCCGAAGCTGCCCTACGAGTACTACCTCGACATCATCCGCGCGGTGAAGGCCGAGCGCCCCTCGATCCACGTCAAGGCCTTCACGATGATCGAGCTCATGCAGATCGCGCGGCGGGCGAAGAAGCCCCTCGCGGAGGTCCTCCCCGAGCTCGTCGAGGCGGGGCTCGGATCGTGCCCGGGCGGCGGCGCCGAGGTCTTCGCGGACCGCGTCCGCGACGAGGGCTACGACAAGAAGAACACCGGCCAGGAGTGGCTCGACACCGCGCGCGCCGTGCACGAGGCGGGCCTGCGCTCGAACTGCACGATGCTGCACGGGCACATCGAGACCCCCGAGGAGCGCGTCGATCACCTCGACCGCCTGCGGCTCCTCCAGGACGAGACGGGCGGGTTCCAGACCTACATCCCGCTCTCGTTCCACCCGGCCAACACCGAGTGGAGCCACCTGCCCGGCCCCGACGCCCTGGCCGAGCTGCGTGAGATGGCGGTCGGCCGGCTGATGCTCGACAACATCGACCACATCAAGGCCTACTGGATCATGCTCTCGATCCCGGTCGCCCAGATGGCGCTCTCCTTCGGCGCCGACGACGTCGACGGCACCGTCGTCGAGGAGAAGATCTACCACGAGGCCGGCGCCACCACGCCCCAGCGCGTGAAGCGCGCCGAGCTCGTCCAGTGGATCCGCGACGCGGGCCGCGTGCCCGTGGAGCGCGACACCCTCTACAACGTCGTGTGGAGCGCCGACGAGGAGCTCGCCGCCGTCGGCAGCGCGGCGCCGGTCATGGGCGCCGCCGGCGGCCGTGGCTGATCAGCCCACGCCGCCGAGCGTCTCCCTCGAGGGCGCCCGCGTCGTCCTCGGCGGCCGCGCCGTCCTCGACGGGGTGGACCTCGAGGTCGGCCCCTCCGAGCGCGTAGCGCTCATCGGGCCCAGCGGCGCCGGCAAGACGACCCTGCTGCGGCTCGTCGCGGGGATCCTGCCCCCCACCAGCGGCGCCGTGAGCGTGCTGGGCGCGGATCCGGCGAGCCTGAGCGGGGCAGCGAAGCGCGCGCACCAGTCCCGCGTGGGGCTCGTCCACCAGGACCTCGCCCTCGTCCCCGGCCTGCGGGCGATCCAGAACGTCGCCGCGGGCCGCCTCGGCCGCTGCGGCCTCTTCAGGGGATTGCGAGACGTCCTCTGGCCCTCCGCCTCGACGACCGAGCGCATCCACGCGCTCCTCGACCGGGTCGGCGTGGGCGATCATCTCTACCAGCGCGTCGACCGTCTCTCGGGGGGCGAGCAGCAGCGCGTCGCGGTGGCCCGCGCCCTGCACCAGGAACCGGGGCTCCTGCTCGCCGACGAGCCCGTGTCCTCGGTGGATCCTGGTCGGGCCCGCGCGCTCGTCGAGCTCTTCGTGGAGCTCTCGGAGGAGCGGCGCCTGCCGCTGGTCGTGAGCCTGCACGACCTGGACCTGGCCGCCGGCTACTTCCCGCGCGTCGTCGGGCTGCGCGACGGGCGCGTGATCTTCGACGGCGCGCCCGAGGAGGCGCGGGAGCGCGCCGCCGAGCTCTTCCGGACCGAGGGCGGGCCTTGAGCGCGCCGCAGGCTCCACCGCGCCTGGGCCGCCGTGGCCGGACGCTGCTGGGAATCGCCGCGGCCGCGCTGCTGGCCGCCATCCTGCTCGGACTCGGGCCGACCGGCCTCGTGCCCCGCGGCGCGGGCCTCGAGCTGATGCGCGAGCTGGGCGGAGCCGCGCTCGACCCTGCCCTGGACTACGAGATCACGCCGCCGCCCGGCGCGGAGCCCTTCCTGGCCCGGGTCGCGTCGAACCTCTGGAGCACCGTGCTCTACGCGGCGGCGGCCATGGCGCTCGCGCTCCTCCTCGGCGCGCTGCTGGGCCTCGCGGCCGCGGACGTGACCTGGGAGCGGCACGGCGGCGTGGCGCCTCCTCTCGCCCGCGGGGTCCAGTGGGCTGTCCGGGTCTGGATCGCGCTCCTGCGCTCCGTCCACGAGCTGCTGTGGGCGATCCTGTTCCTCGCCGCGCTGGGGCTGAACCCGGCGGCGGGCGTGTTCGCCATCGCGATCCCCTTCGCAGGGACGATCGCCAAGGTGTTCTCCGAGCTGCTCGACGAGGCTCCCCGCGATGCTGGCCGCGCGCTCGTCGCGCTCGGGGCCGGCGCCGGGCCGGCCCTCCTCGTCGGGGTCGTCCCCCGCGCGCTCCCCGACCTCGCGAGCTACGCCTTCTACCGCTTCGAGTGCGCCCTCCGCTCGGCGGCGGTGCTGGGCTTCTTCGGGGCCCCCACGATCGGCCAGTCCGTGGCCCTCTCCTTCGAGAACGCCCAGTTCCACGAGATGTGGAGTTACGTCTACTCGCTGGTCGGCCTCGTGATCGTGGTCGAAGCGCTCGGAGCCCGGCTCAGGAGATCGATGTCATGAGCGCGACCTGGCAAGAGCTCCGGCGCGCACGCCCGCGGGCGCGGTTCGCCCGCTGGACGGGCGCTTTCGCCGCACTCCTCGCGCTCTATGCGTGGACCCTCGGCCCCATGGACTTCGGCGATCTCTTCAGCGAGCGTCGCCTCACCAACCTCGAGCGCTTCCTCCAGGTCGAGATCGTCCCTCCCGAGGTGCGGCGCGGCGAGACGACCTGGGCGGCCTGGGCAGCCGAGCGGATCGGAGGGAGGAACGGACTCGCTCTGGCTCGAACCCTCGGCGCGGCCGTGCTCGCTGCCGCCCTGGCCGCCGCGGCGGGCGC
The DNA here is from genome assembly GCA_002862085.1 of Planctomycetota bacterium. GTDB lineage: Bacteria > Planctomycetota > UBA1135 > UBA1135 > Saltatorellus. Next base: position 69,356 of record PKCK01000127.1, read on the forward strand.
GGGCCTGTCCCTGTGGACGTCGCGCACGGCGCTCGCCGCCCGCACTCCCTTCGAGCGCGCCGAGGTCGAGGGCCGTCGTGGCCTCGCCGGCAGCGCGGCGCGGCTCCTCTGCGTCTTCATGCGCGCGCTGCCGGAGTACCTCGTCGCGTTCCTCCTCGGGGCGTTCCTGCCGGACCCGGCCTGGGCGGCGGTCCTCGCCCTCTCGATCCACAACGCGGGGATCCTGGGAAGGCTCTTCGGCGAGACCCTCGAGAACCTCGACCAGCGTCCTGCCCGGGCCTGGTCCGCCGCGGGCGCGCCGCGGCTGACCGCGGCCCTCGGCGCCCAGGGGCCCGCGGCGCTGCCGCGCTGGCTGACCTTCTTCTTCGTGCGCTTCGAGACCTGCGTGCGCGAGTCGACGGTCCTCGGCGCCCTCGGCTTCGTCTCCCTGGGCCACTGGATCGTCCAGGAGCGCGCCGCCGGGCGGTACGACGAGGTCCTCCTGCTCGTCGCCATGGGCGGCGCGCTCGTGGTGGCAGCCGACCTCGCGTCGTGGGCGATCCGGCGCTGGATCCGGGGCTGAGGGCACCTCTCCTCGCGCGCTCCGCCCCGTCGCGGCCTCGGCTTCGAGCTAACATCCCGACCATGCGCACGCCGATCCTCGTCCTCCTCGCTGCCCTCGCTCTCCTCGCAAGCGCCTGCGGGCGGCCGGAGCCCGTGGACCGCGTCCTGCGCATCACCGCTCTTCCGGACGCACGCACGACCGAGCTCGACCCCAAGTACCGCCTCGTCGCGGACGCCCTGTCGGACGCCCTCGGGGTCGAGGTCGAGTACGTGGCGGTCACGGACTACAGCGCATCGGTGGAGTCGTTCAAGAACGGCGACGTGCAGCTGGCCTGGTTCGGCGGCGTCACCGGCGTACAGGCTCGCCACGCCGTTCCCGGCGCCCGCGCCATCGCCTACGGCACCATCGATCCGCGCTTCCGCTCCTACTTCGTCGCCCACGCGGAGGCCGGCGTCGATCCTTCGACGGAGGGCTTCCCGGAGGGGCTCTTCGGGAAGAGCTTCACCTTCGGAGCCGCGGACTCGACCTCGGGCAACATCATGCCGCGGCACTTCATCCGTACGGCGACGGGTGAGGCGCCGGAGGACGTGTTCGCCAGCGTGAACACGAACGGTGGCAAGCATCCGATCGTCGCGAAGAACGTCGAGAAGGGCGTCTTCGAGGCGGGCGTCCTGAACTTCCGGACCTACGAGGACATGGTCGAGCGGGGCGAGCTCGATCCGGCGCGCTGCGTGAAGGTGTGGGAGACTCCCCCCTACGCCGACTACAACTGGACGGCCCACCCGGTCCTCGACGAGTGGTTCGGGACGGGCTTCGTCGATCGCCTCCAGAGGGCACTCGTTGCGATCGACGACCCCGTGCTCCTCGACGCGCTCCAGCGGCCGGACGGCCTGATCGAGGCCTCCAACGACGACTTCACCGATCTCGCGCTCCTCTGCCGCGAGCTCCAGCTCATCCGCGACTGACCCCTGAACGGGGTCGGCATCCACAACGACACCGCCGCCACCATGGCCTCCTCCCCCCGTATCGTCTGCTTCGCGGGTTCGACCCGCGCCGCCTCGTTCAACGTCCGCCTCGTCCGCGCGGCGGCCCGCATGGCGAAGGCCAGCGGCGCCGAGGTCGAGATCCTCGATCTCGCGGACTACGACATGCCGATCTTCGGTGAGGACCTCGAGGCCGAGGGAACGCCGGAGGCGGCCCGCGCCTTCAAGGAGAAGCTCAAGGGCGCCGACGGGTTCCTGATCTCGACGCCGGAGTACAACTCGTCCTACCCCGCCCTCCTCAAGAACGCGATCGACTGGGCGTCGCGGCCCGCCGAGGGCGAGGCGATGCTCGCGGCCTTCAAGGGCAAGGCCTGCGGCCTCTTCGCCGCGTCGGCGGGCGGGCTGGGCGGCATCCGGGTCCTGCCCCAGCTCCGGGCGCTGATGATGAACATCGGCGTCCGCGTCGTCCCGACCCAGTTCGGCCTCGCGCAGGCTCACGAGGCCTTCGACGACGGGGGTGAGCTCACCGATGAGCGCGCACGGGCCATGGTCGAGGCCGTCGTGAAGGAGACCCTCGCGGTCGCAGGGATCTGAGGTTCGGGCGGCTCCGCTCCACCCGCGCCGAGAGGGCCGCGCCAGCTGGCAGCGCTGCCGGGAGCCACGCCGCGTGGCTATTCGAGTCCGACTCCCGGCTCGGCGAGCGCCGCGTCGAAGGCGCGCCACGGCAGGCCGAGCCCGGCGGGAGCAGCAGCGTGCACCCGGACCGGCTCGGGGGCCGTGGGGTGGGGCACCTCGAGGGCCATCGCGTGCAGCGCGATGCTCCGGTCGGTGAGCGGAGTCTCCGCCCCGTACTTGAGGTCGCCCATGAGCGGCGCGCCGAGGCTCGCCATGGCGACGCGGAGCTGGTGGGGCCGGCCGGTCACGGGCTCGAGCCGCACGAGGCGGCGCGGACCGTCGGCGGCGAGCACGCGATAACGCGTGACCGCGAGCCGCGCCCCCTCCGTGCCCTCCGGGACGGCGCGCACCACGTTCTTCGAGCCGCGCTTCACGAGCCACTGGCGCACCTCGCCCTCGGGCCCCCCATCAGGAGCGGCGCTCGTGACCGCGACGTAGGTCTTCCTGGCCGCGCGGTCGTGGAAGGCCTGGGTCAACCTCGCGGCACCCTTGCTGGTGCGGGCGAAGGCCAGTACGCCGCTCACAGGTCGATCCAGGCGGTGGACGACGCCGAGGAAGACCGCGCCCGGCTTGCCGAACTCCTCGCCGATCCAGGCCTTCGCGAGATCGAACATCGAGGGGTCCCCGCTGTCGTCGGGGACCGTGGGGACGCAGGCAGGCTTGACCACGCAGAGGACGTGGTTCGAGACGTGGAGGATCTCGAGGCGAGTCATCGGACGGTGCCGGACAGATCGTCGGGAGGGAGGACGATTCCCCGGCCCCAGCGAGCGCAGAAGCCCGCCGGCAGGAGACGGTCACCGCCCCCCTCGAGGAGCGCGAGCTCGCGCGCCACGACGTCGCCTCCCTCCAGCCCGCCGCCCGCGCGCGACAGGAGCCGCTCGAAGGTCAGCGGCGACGCCCCGACGGCGTAGGTGGAGAGGACCACCAGGGCGCGCTCGGCCGCGAGCTCCCCCACCGTGGCGATGAGCTCGGCGAGGTGCTCCTCGAGACGCCAGACCTCGCCCTTGGGGCCGCGCCCGTAGTGCGGCGGATCGAGCAGGACGACCTGGTACCGAGCCCCTCGGCGCGCCTCCCGGCGGGCGAATCGCACGGCGTCCTCACAGACGACCCGCATGGCCGTGCGCCCGAGCCCGCTCGCCTCGGCGTTGTCGACGGCCCAGGTGATCGCGGTCTTGGACGCGTCCACGTGGGTGACCTCGTAGCCGGCCTGGGCAGCGACGACGCTGGCGGCGCCCGTGTACCCGAAGAGGTTCAACAGGCGCGGACGCTCGACCCCGAACGCGTCGACCAGCGCCCGTACGAGCTCCCAGTTCGTCACCTGCTCGGGGAACAGGCCCACGTGCTTGAAGGGGGTCGGCCGGACGTGGAAGGTCGCGCCGCCGTGGCTGAGCGTCCAGGCCGGCTCGGAGCCGCGGACTTCTCTGGGGGCGGCGCGAGACGCCTCCCAGCGTCCCCCACGGTCGGACTCCCTGACGAAGCTCAGGTGCGCTGCATCCCAGGCGCCCTCGTCCAGGGTCCGCTCCCAGAGCGCCTGGGGATCCGGCCGGCGAAGCAGGACCCCGGCGAAGGACTCCAGCTTCTCGCCGCGCCCGCTGTCGAGGAGCGCGTGCTGCTCCAGGGGCTGTGGGGTGAACGGTCTTGCCATGGCCGGTGAGGGACGCGAACGATAGCCCGACGCGCGAGCTGACGCGTCCCCGGGGACGCTGGAACGAGAGCCGCCCCCCTCCGCGCGTGCGGGGGAGGGCGGCTCTCGGCCTCGTCGGGGTGGACCCGACGGCGGACGGTTCACTACTGGACCTTGCCCTTCGTGGAGCTGGTCTTGGTCGTCTTCGAGACCGTCTGAGCTTTCTTCTCCGCGCAGCAGGCGCCGTCCTTCTTGGCGACGGTCTTCGCCTTCTCGGCCGAGCAGCTCGTGCCGCAGTCGCTCTTCACGGCGACGGTCTTGGCCTTCGTCGCGGAGCAGCACTCGCCGTCCTTCGCGACCGTCTTCGCCTTCTCGGTCGAGCAGCTCGTGCCGCACTCGCTCTTCGCGGCGACGGTCTTGGCCTTCGTCG
>PKCK01000076.1 GCA_002862085.1 Planctomycetota bacterium
CGCTCAGTCGGCCACGATCGCCGCGGCTGCAATGCTCGTCATCCTCCCGACCATCATCCATTGACGGGTGTGATCCTCGAAGGAGGCGCCGGGGCCGCGCCACGTGGCCGGGGACCGGTCCGCAGCGGAGCACATCCTCGCCCCACGGGGTAGTCTCGGACGCGACGCTGACGCCGCCCATGCTCTTCACCCTCCTGCTCCTCGTACCCCCCGCCACAGCGGTCGGGCTGCCGCTGCAGGAAGGCGCGGACCTCTTTCGGACCGAGGTCGCCCCGATCCTGGAGGCCCACTGCATCGCCTGTCACGACGAAGGCACGGCCAAGGGCGGGGTCACCTTCACAGCCGACGCCCTGCCCGACGGGATCGTGGAGCCCGGGTCCCCGGACGAGAGCCTGCTGCTGGAGCTGGTGAGCGGGCCCGCGCCCGAGATGCCCATGAAGGCGCCGCCGCTCTCGGAGGACGAGGTCGCGACCCTCCGCCGATGGATCGAGGCGGGCGCGCTCTGGGCTCCCGGCGTCGTCGGCGCGGGCGGGGACGGCGAGGGCTGGTGGTCCCTCCAGCCCGTCACCGAGCCCACGCTCCCCGAGCTCCCGGACGCCTGGCGCGGGTGGGTCCGGACCCCCGTGGACGCCTTCGTGCTCGCCCGGATGCTGGAGGCGGGCCTGACCCCCTCCAAGGAGGCGGACCGCCGGACGCTGCTGCGTCGGCTGCACTTCGACCTCGTGGGCCTGCCGCCTACCCCGGAGGACGTGCAGCGCTTCCTGCACGACCCCTCGCCCCGGGCCTACGAGCTGGAGGTGGAGCGCCTGCTCGCTTCGCCCCGGTACGGCGAGCGCTGGGCGCGCCACTGGCTCGACGTCGTCCACTACGCCGACACCCACGGCTACGACAAGGACAAGCCCCGCCGCCACGCGTGGCCCTACCGGGACTGGGTGATCGACGCCCTCAACGACGACCTGCCCTGGGGCCGGTTCATCGAGCAGCAGCTCGCCGGCGACGTGCTCCCGGACGCGCCCCCCTCGGCGGTCGCAGCCACGGGCATGCTGGCCGCTGGCCCCTGGGACTTCGTGGGGCACGTGGAGCTGCGCGAGGACACCGTCGACAAGGCGAAGACGCGCAACCTCGACCGGGACGACGTGGTCAAGAACGTCTTCGGCGCCTTCCAGAGCCTGACGGTCCACTGCGCCCGCTGCCACGACCACAAGTTCGACCCCATCTCCCAGGCCGAGTACTACAACGCCCAGGCGGTGTTCGCCGGGGTGGAGCGCGCGGACCGCGAGTACGACGCGGACCCGAGGACCGGCGCGCGACGCGCGGCCCTCGAGGACGAGCGCGCCTCCCTCGCGGCCGCGCTCGCCTCCGCCGAGGAAGCGCTCGCGCGCCGGATCGCGGGAGACCCCAGCCCCGAGGTCTCCGGGCTCCGCGAGCAGCGCCAGGCCCTCGCCGCGGCGGTCGAGGCGCCCGACCGCTCGGGGTCCATGGGCTACCACTGCGCCCTGGAGGCCTCCGCCGATCACGAGAAGTGGGTGCGCGTCGACCTCGGCGCGCCGCACCCCATCGACCGCGTGACCGTGTACCCCTGCGACGAGGTCTTCGGCGACCACGACGGCGCGGGCTTCGGGCTGCCGGCGGCCTTCACCGTGCGCCTCGGCGCGGACGACGAATGGCAGGCCCTGGGCACCTGGCGCGCGAGCCACGAACCCGGGCGCCACGGCAACCGCCCCATCACCCTCGAGGCCGCGAGCGACGCCGCGGATCGCCCTCTCGCCCGCTTCGTGGAGGTGCGCGTCCCGAGGCTCTGGAAGCGCACGGACCAGCACTGCTTCGCCCTCGCCGAGCTCCAGGTGTGGTCGGACGGGGAGAACGTGGCCGCCGGCGCCGAGGTGACCGCCACCGACACCATCGAGGCGGGCGCCCGCTGGGGCCGGCGCATGCTGGTGGACGGCGTGCACCCCTGGTCCCCGGCCATGGCCCGCCTCGACGACGCGGAGCGCCGGTGGTCCGCCGCCGCTGCACGGCTCGAGGCGCCGGCCGAGCGCGAGGCCCGCGCCCGCAGCACCGCGCGCCTCGCCGAGGTGGACGCCGCGCTCGCGGCCCTGCCCGCCCGGAGCCGCGTGTACGCCCCCACCGCCAGCTTCACCGCCCAGGGGGCCTTCACCCCGCCCCCTGGCGGCGCCCCCCGTCCGATCCATCGCCTGGAGCGCGGCGACGTCACGCAGCCGGCCGAGCCCAGCGTGCCCGGCGCGGTGGCCGCCGTGGGCCACGCGCCCGCGTCCTTCGCGGGCGCCGGCGACATGGCCGACGAGGGCCAGCGGCGCCTCGCCCTCGCCCGCTGGATCGCCCACCCCGAGAACCCCCTCACCTGGCGCTCGGCGGTGAACCGCGCCTGGCACCTCCACTTCGGTCGGGGCCTCGTCGGCACCCCCAACGACTTCGGCCGCATGGGCGAGAGGCCCAGCCACCCCGAGCTCCTCGACTTCCTCGCCGTCCGCTTCCGGGACGGCGGCGGCTCCCTCAAGGACCTGCACCGCGAGCTCGTCCACAGCGCCACCTACCGCCAGGCCTCCACCCACCGCCCGGACGCCGCGGCGGTCGACAGCGGCAACCGCCTCCTGTGGCGCGCCAACCGCCGGCGCCTGGAGGCGGAGGCCCTGCGGGACGCGGTCCTCTCGGTGTCGGGCGAGCTCGACCTCACCCAGGGCGGTCCGGGCTTCGAGCCCTTCCGCTTCGAGGACGACCACTCCCCGCGCTACCTCTACGCCGAGGCCGACCCTGACGCCCCGGGGACCCAGCGGCGCAGCGTCTACCGCTTCGTCGTCCGCTCCGCCCCCGACCCGTGGATGAGCGCCTTCGACTGCGCGGACCCGTCGAACAGCACGCCGGTCCGCTCGGACACCACCACGCCCCAGCAGGCCCTGGCGCTCCTGAACGACCGCTTCATGCTCGCTCAGGCCGGGCACTTCGCCCGGCGCGCGGAGACCGAGCTGGCCGGCATGGATCCCGTCCGGCGCGCCGCCTGGCTCGCCTGGCAGCGGCCGCCCACCGAGGCGGAGCACGGGCTGCTCACCGCCCACGCCGGGGCCCACGGCGTCGCGGCCCTCTGCCGGGTGCTCCTGAACAGCAACGAGTTCCTCTATGTGGACTGAGCCCGAAGACCTCGGCGGCGCGGCCGCCCCCCTCAGCCGCCGCGAGCTCCTCTGGCGCGCGGGCGGCGGGCTCGGCGGCATCGCCCTCGCCCAGCTCCTGGGCCGCGAGCGGGCGTTCGCCCAGGAGGCGGTTCTGGGACCACGGCCCCGCGCCCGGCGCGTCGTCCAGCTCTTCATGTCCGGCGCCGCGAGCCAGTGCGACCTGTTCGACCACAAGCCGCTGCTCATCGAGCGCGACGGCGAGCCGTGGGACCCGGGCGAGGAGGTGGAGCTGTTCCAGTCCTCCCCGGGCAAGGTCATGGCGTCCCCATGGAAGTGGAGCCAGCACGGGGAGTGCGGCCGCTGGATGAGCGGCCTGGTCCCACGCCTCGCGGAGTGCGTGGACGACATCGCGTTCATCCACTCGATGACGTCGCGCTCCAACGTGCACGGCCCCGCCACCTTCCTCGAGTCCACGGGTTTCCTGAACCCCGGCTTCCCCTCCATGGGCAGCTGGGTCAGTTACGGCCTCGGCAGCGAGAACGACGACCTGCCCACCTTCGTGTGCCTGCCCGACGACCGAGGCCTGCCCCCCGGCGGCCCCAGGAACTGGGGCGCCGGCTTCCTCCCCGCCCAGCACCAGGCCACCGTCATCCGGCCCGGCGCTGAGGAGCCGATCCCGAACCTCTTCCCGCCGCGGGGCGCCGGGCTCGCGGGGGCCCGCGACGCCGCCGACCGGGACCTGATCACCGAGCTGAACCGCCGCCACGTCGAGGGACGCGCGGGGGACAGCCGCCTGGAGGCGCGCATCCGCGCCTACGAGCTGGCCGCGCGCCTGCAGGTGGCGGGGCCCGAGGTGCTCGACCTCTCAGGCGAGCCGCCCTCGGTCCGGGAGGCGTACGGCGTCGACGACCCGGAGACCGCGAGCTTCGGCCGCCGCTGCCTCGTGGCCCGCCGGCTCCTGGAGCGCGGCGTGCGCTTCGTCCAGGTGTGGAGCGGCGCCGACAACGGCTTCCCCCGCCGCAACTGGGACAGCCATGAAGACCTCGAGCGCGACCACGGCGCCATGGGCCGCTCCATGGACGGCCCCGCCGCCGCCCTCCTCCAGGACCTGAAGCGGCTGGGGCTGCTCGACGAGACCATCGTCCACTGGACCACCGAGTTCGGACGTATGCCCTGCAGCCAGGGCTCGCTGGGCCGCGACCACAACCCCTTCGGCTTCACCAACTGGCTGGCCGGCGGCGGCATCAAGGGCGGCGTGACCCACGGCGCCACCGACGAGTGGTCCTTCAGAGCCGTGGACCAGCCCACCACCAACTACGACGTTCACGCCACGATCCTTCACGCCCTGGGGATCGACCACACGAAGCTCGTGGTCCGCACCGACGGCATCGACCGCCGCCTCACCGACGTCCACGGCGAGGTCCTGCACGGCCTCCTGGCCTGAGCCGAGACCTCGTTCACGACTGACGGGGTCTCTCCAGAGTCACGCGCCAGCGTCGCTCCCCGGGCGTCGACCGGCCTTCCGCAGCACCGTTCCGAACAGCTGAGGGGGGCGCTCCTCGAATGCGCGGACGAGCGCCTCGCCGAAGACGCACATGCTCTGCTCCCACGGATGACCGATCACTCCGAATCGGAACTCCGGGTCGAGGAACAGGTAGTCGTCGCCGTTCGGCAGGGGGGGGATCGGCCAGTCGTCCTCGCTCGTGAATTCGAAGCGGCGGTGCGGCCAGAACCGATAAGACGGGTGCTGCCAGTCGAGGACGTGGATCTCGCCGTCCACGCATACGCAGCGGCGCATGGCCTCCACCAGTCGCTCGCAGAGATCGAGCGTGAGCGACCGGTAGCGATCCTCGTCGCCGTACGCGCCGGACACGTCGTACGTGACCGACTCCGTGGGCTCGGTCACGACCGGGAACACGGTCGTGCTCGGACGGAATCCGAAGCTGGATTCCAGCCGGTCCCAGGTCGCGTCCTCCGACGCGCGGTCGAGCGGTTCCCATGCGTCCATCAGCTCCTGAGCCTATCGCAGCGACCGAGGGGATGAGATCGAAGCCGGCCGCCCGCCGTCCGGATCAGCGGCTGCGAGGGCGGCATGCTCGAGAGTGGTCAGCCCGCGGCGCCGGTCAGGCGAGTCCACCCGCTGCGCCGCGTCACTCGAAGAGGATCGTGACCGCGTCGGTGAAGTTCGACGTCGCGAGCGGGTTCACGTCGCGGTACCACGCCTGGAAGGTCCAGCTCTCGCCGGCCATCACGGCCACCAGGCCGGTGGGGGTGGGCGTGGAGTCGAGCTCGAGCTCGAAGCGCAAGGCCCCGGACGCGTCCGCGAAGCGCACGTCCTGGTTGTAGCGGCCGAAGGCGCCGCCGAGGCAGAGGTTGCCCTGGGAGCCGCCGGCGCCCGGGATGAATCCGGTGAGGCGGGAGTTCACGAGCAGGCCAGGCGCTCCCGGCGGAAGGGCCGCGCCGTTGAGCACGACCCCGTTGGTCTCCACCACGGGGCTGCCTGCGGCCGTGAGAGATGCAGGGGCGCCGGTGGAGTTCGCCACCGCGGGGCTGCAGACGGCGTGGCCGATGCTCGGCAGGCTCGCGGGGTCCGCTGGATCGCTGCCAGCGTCGCGCTCGTCGCCGTCGAGCGCGCCGTCCTGGTCGCGGTCGATGCCGAGGCGCAGCTCGGACCCGAAGGGCACCGCCGTGAGGGTCCACTCCGCTCCCGGAGCTGCGAAGGAGAGGAGGGCGTCGCCGTCCATCTGTTCGCCGGCCCGATCGAGCTGGACGAGGCCGCTGGCCACGCCGCTCCCGGGCACGAACGCGGCGCCGCGCCGCTCTCCACCGAGGAGGCCATGGGCCACGAGGCCGATGCGGCCCGCCTCGGCCTCGGCGAGCATCCGCGTGATCAGGGAGATCTGTGCCGGCGACGCGCCGGCGAGATCCTCGACCGTCGTCTGCGTCCCCACTCCCGCGTGCGCGTCCTGGGATTCCGTGCCTGGGGGCAGAAGCACGTCGGTGACCGAGCCGGAGGGCAGCTCCGAGCCGGTCAGGCAGAGCTGGAAGGCGACCATGTCCGCCAGGTCCTGGTCGGAGTTGAAGCTGAAGGTCGGCGACGAGAGGAAGGTCTCGACGCCGGGAACGCTCCCGTCGTGCAGGAAGCCGAAGCCGTTCAGGCTGCGCGTGATGTCGACGCGGAAGCCCGTCTTCTCCAGCACGTTGCGCGTCTGGGGCGTCTTGAACGCGCGCTGGGTGGAACCGTCCACGCTGACGAGGGCGTGGTGACGCTCGCCGTGAACGCCCGACGGGATGAACTCGTACCTGCCCCCCTGCAGCGTCACGTCCGCGCCGATCCCCGTGGGCAGCGTGTGGCAGGTGGCGCAGCGGAGCGGACCGTCCATGGCGTCGTTGACGTAGCGGTCGAGGCCGGCCACCGGGTTGCCGTCGGGGAGCTGCGTCCCCGGAGGCGAGAAGCGGCCGAAGCTCACGAAGCCAGTGAGGTCGACGCTCGTCGGCAGGCTGTTGTCGACGTCGCGGTAGGGGTTGGGCGGGAAGTGGATCGAGGCGAGGAAGTCCTTGAACTCCTGCATCTCCACCGCGCCGAGCGGTCCGTCGTCACCCTGAAGGAGGCGGAAGCCCTCGTCGAACATCTCGAGGCCAGCGCGGTCGCCGCGCCAGTGGAGCGGCTCCTTGCCGATGATGTCCTGCAGCGTCTGCGTCGTCATGGGCCCCTTCATCGGGTGCCACGGAGTGAAGTTCGTGTCCAGCCCGAAGAGCCCCATGCCGAGGTTCTGACCGGTCAGTGCTTTCATCTCGCCGCCGGGGTCGCCCAGGTCCCAGGCGAGTCGATCCATGCGCGCATCGACGTGGCACGAGCCGCAGGCGATGTGGCCGAGGCCCGAGCCCTCGTGCGTCCCGTAGAGGTGCTTGCGCCCACGCTTGATGGCCACAGGCGTCGCGTCGTGCAGCGCGACCCGCGCCGTCTCCGCGCCCGCCACGGTGTCGATCACCGAGATCGATCCTTCGAAGCGATTCAGGGCGTAGAGCGTCGTTCCACTGATCGCGAGCCCGGTCGGCCCCTCACCGACCTCGATCGGCGCGCCCACGCGACCGCCGGTGGGATCGACGACGATCACGTTGTTCGACCCGAGCCCCGCGACGTAGCCGCGCGAGCCGTCGGCGCTCCACGCGATCCCGCGGGGGTCCCCGATCGACAGGTCGCGCTCGGCCTGCGGCACGGTCGCGCTGTGGTAGTCGAGGTGCGGGTTCAGATCGACGATGCTCGGCGCCACGGCGCCGGCGAGGTCGACCAGCGCGACGTTCACCCGCAGGAACACGCCCTTCAGGTTGGGCTCGAAGCGCACCTCGTTCGTCGCGTCCGTGCCGACGAGCGCCACCCGCCCACTCGCCGGGTTCACACCCAGGGCCATGCAGATGTTCATCAACCGCTCGACGTAGCTCACGCCGAGCGTGGTGGCGTCGATCACCGCGATGTCGTTGTCGACCACGTCCCAGCCGACGGGCCGGTCGGAGAGCGCCGCTTCGGGGCCGCTCACGAGATCCGTCCAGTCGCCCCCGTTGTCGTCCATCCAGCGGCCCTGGGCGTCCTTGCGCACGATGAGCCCCACGGGAGGCGGCGCGGGGAGCCCGGGCGCGATCGGCGGCTCGAAGTCGCTGCCCGCGTTCGGCGGCGGATTCTGGCCGCCGTGGGGTCCGGCCGGGTCGCTGACGACGTTCTTGATGCTCAGGGTGCCCGACGCGTCGAGCCCGCCGCCGAGGATCGTGGAGCCGTTGCCGGACTCGAAGATCGCCACGAGCACGCGGCTGCCGTCCGCGCTCACGGCCATGGCCCGCGGCTCCTCCCCTTCGATGTCGATCACGATCGGGGCCGCCCCGAGGTTCGCGGGATCGAAGACGAGCACCTCGTTGGTCTGGGAGCAGGACACGAAGGCGCGGCGCGGCGTGCCGGCGAAGACGACGTCGCAGGGCTCGTCGCTCGTGTCCAGGGTCGCACGCACGTGGCCGCTGGTGAGGTCGATCACGCTGATCGAGTCGGAGACATGGTTCACGACCCAGGCCTCGTCGTCGGTCCGCGCCCGCACCGAGACCGGATCGACGCCGACCGGGATCGCCATCAGCGGCACCGGCGTGGACCCGCTGACGTCGAGAACCTCGAGGACCCCGTCCGCCGTGTTGACCGCGAGCAGACGTCGCCCGTCGGGCGTCAGGTCGAGGGGTGAGACCTGGGGCGTCTCGAAGTTGACGAACGTCTGCTGGGCCGGAGCGGGGGCAACTGCGAGGAGTGAGACCAGCGTGGGGAGCAGCATCGGGAAGAGCGCAGGTGGAGGGCGGCGGGCACGTGCGAGCATCGCACAGTCCCACGAAGGTTGGAACGCGCGGAGCTCTCTCGGGTTCCGACTCGATCCAGATTCGAGTTTCGTGATCGGTTGAGGGACCGCGCGAGCATCGCCAGGTGGGCTCGATCCGCGCCGATCCGGGCGACACTGCGGATTCCAGCGGCGATCTTGGAACCGAGCGGCACCCTCACCAACCAGGCGCTCCATCCCGGGGCCATCCGGTCCTCGAGCTCCTCCGCGAACAGGACCGTCGTGGAGGCGAACGCCGAGTGGGGAGGGCGGCGCAGCTGCCTGGCGAGGCGCGCGCGAGGAGTTCCGGGGCTCGACGGAGGGCGGAGGAGTGACCCGGTGAGGGGTCGTGCGAGGAACTCCGTGGCTCGCCGGGGCGCGAAGATCGCGCAGGTACGGAACTTCGCGAGACGACAGCGAGCCGACACCCCTCGCGAGCCGCGGGCTGAAGGGTGGAGGCAGGGGGAGTCCCTTCGATCTCAGGTCAACGACGACACCCCTCGCGGCGGCGGCCGCGCCGGAGCTCGGGGGAGCGGCTCGTAGCGGGCTCCGATGCGGCGGAGGATCTCGAGCCACGGGAGTCGATCAGCTGGGGAAGGTCCATCAGCGCGCTCTCCGCCCCTGGTTCGCCGCGGCCGTGAGTGATCCTCGCTCATCAGAACGGACGCGGCCGGAGCTCCGCGTGGAGCCCCGGCCGCGTGTGGGTCGAGCTGGTCGGTGTCCGCGCGTCAGGCGGGGACCGACTTGTGCTGCTCGTGGGTCTCGGGCTGCAGCTGCGCGTACTCCTCGGACAGGTCCTCCTGGGACTGGCCGGTGGCGCGGACGTAGAGGTCGAAGAGCTTCTGCTCGAGCGGGAACCCGTAGACGCCGCGCTCGAGGCGACGGCCGGCGATCTTCGAGAGCACCCTGCGCATCCACATCGGGCCCTCGTTGACGTGCATGTCGTAGATCGCCGCCGTGTTGTTGTAGCGGGACCACGTGTGCCGGATGGACTCGGGCAGCGGCGTGTTCTGCGAGTTGTACTTGTACTCGAAGCAGCCGCCCCACTCCTCGAAGGTGGTGGGGGCCTCGTAGCCGAGCTTGACGGCGTGGTCGAAGTCCTCGGTGCCGGGGATCGGGCGGAACGGATAGACGTCCGAGCCGGCGATCGGGTAGCGGTACTTGAGGTTCGCCGCGGCCTTGAGGGTCGCGGCCATGGACTCCTCGGTCTCGCCGGGGTAGCCGATGATCCAGAAGGTGCCGGGGACGATGTTGCGCTTGCACAGCTCGCCGACGGCGATCGGGATGTTGTCGATCCCGATGTGCTTCTTGATGCGCTCCTGCATGTCCTTGGTGCCGGTCTCGGCGCCGAGCCACAGGAGATGGCACTTGGACTCCTCGAGCAGGTCGAGGGTGGACTCCTTGTACCGCATGATCGTCTCGATCTCGATCGTGCCGTTCCAGTGGATCGGCACGCCGAGGTTCACGAGCTCCTCGCAGAACTCCTTCGTGCGCTTCTCGGCGACGCCGAAGTTGGCGTCCTGGAAGCGGAGCACGTCGAAGCCGAAGCGCTGCTGGAGCTCGGCGACCTCCTCGGCCAGCTGCTTGCCGGGGATGGCCTTCCAGCGGCGGCCGGTGAGCTTCGGCGAGCAGCAGAAGGTGCACGGCTCCGGGCAGCCGAAGCTCGAGAACATGCTGAAGCCCTTGGGCGGATTGTCGGGCGTCCAGTGGCCGGGCAGCGGGAAGCGGTGCCGGACCTTCATGTTCCCGCTCGGCTCGAGCTGGAGCTTGACGTACTTGTCGTACTCGAGGAGCTCCCACGGCACGCGCTCGAACTTGTCGAAGCCGAGGACGGGCTGGTGGTCGGTATAGAGGACCTTGTCCTCGCGCTTGATGGCGAGGCCGGGGACGTTGGCGAGGTCCTCGCCGGCCGCGATCGCGTTGACGACGTTGCGGAAGGTGATCTCGCCCTGACCGAGGCCGACGGCGTCCGCGATGCCGCCGTTGAGGAACATCTCGGGGGTGACGCTCGGGAACCAGCCGCCCCAGACGATGGGCAGGTTCGGGTGCTTCTCGCGCACCATCTTCGCCGTCATGTACCCGTCGTAGACCTGGTAGCCGAGGATGCAGGACGACGCGAAGAGGAGCGCGCCTTCGCAGGCCTCGTCCACCTTCTTCATGTAGTCCGGCTCGACCATCGCGTCGATCATCACGACCTCGTAGCCGTCGGCGATCGGGCCGGACGCGATCTGCAGCAGCTCGAGCGGGAGCAGGTCCGCGCTGAAGCGCTCGCCGCGCGAGGGGTCCGCGCGGTGGGGGAGGAACAGGACGATCTTCGGCTTGCGCTGGATCATGTTGGCGTCGTCGCGATCAGCCCTTGGCCGTCGCCTCCTCCTTCGCCTCGGGGCGCGTGTAGACCGGGGCGCTCGTGGCGAGGCCGACGGTGCGGTCGAGGCCGGGGGCTGCGATGTCCTCGGCGGCGGAGGCGAGCTTGTCCTCCTTGGTCTGGCGGGTGAGCTTGACGTAGCTGTGGAACGCCTTGTGCTCGATCGGGAAGCCGTAGCGGCCGGTCTTCAGGCGCCAGCCCGAGACGCGCTTGAGCACCGAGCGGAACCACTCCGCGCCCTCCATCGCGAGACCGTCGTAGAAGGTCGACGCGACGCCGTAGCGCTTCCAGGTCCGGATGACGTCCTCGGGGATCTGGATGTCGTCGAAGGACTCCTTGTACTCGAGGCAGCCGCCCCACTCCTCGAGGTTCCGCGGCGCGCGGTAGCCGAGGCGTACGGCCTTGTCGAAGTCCTCGGTGCCCGGGATCGGGCGGAAGGGGAAGACGTCCGACGCGGCGCGCGGGAACTTGTACTTCATCTCCGAGGCGCGCCGGAGCGTCTCGAACATCGACTCCTCGGTCTCGCCGGGGTAGCCGATGATCCACGAGCAGCCGGTCGTGATGTTCCGGTCGTACATCTCGCGGATGCTCGACTCGAAGTGGCCGGTGTCGATGTTCTTCTTGATGACCGCCTGCTGCTCGGCCGAGCCCGCCTCGGCGCCGAAGCTGACCATGTGGCACTTCGACTCCTGGAGCCGGTCGAGGGACTCCTTCTTGTAGCGGGCGATGGTCTCGACCTCGTAGCAGCCCGACCACCAGAAGGGCGCGCCCGCGTCGATGAGCGTGTCGCAGAACTCGTTGCTGCGCTTCTCCGCGACGCCGAAGTTGGCGTCCTGGAAGCGCATCACGTTGAACTTGAAGCGGTCGTGCAGCTCGAGGAGGCGCTCGGCCGTCAGCTTGCCCGGGATCGCCTTCCAGCGGCGGCCCGTGACCATGGGCGAGCAGCAGAAGGTGCAGGGCTCGGGGCAGCCGAAGCTCGAGAAGTAGCTGAAGCCGCGGACGGGGGTGCCGGCCGGCATCTCCCACGGGTCCGGGTACTTGTGGCGGAGCTTCCACGCGCCAGGCTGCTGCTGGCGCTCGACGTACTCCTCGTAGTCGATGAGGTGCCACGGCGCGTCGGGGAACCGGTCGAAGCCGACGACCGGTCGGTGCGGCGTGTAGAAGGGCTTGCCGTCGCGCTCGATGAGCAGGCCGGGCACGCTCTCGAGCGACTCGCCCGCGTCGAGGGCCTGGACGATCTCGCGGAAGGTGATCTCCCCCTGGCCGAGGCAGACGGCGTCGGCGACGCCCTCCTCGAGGTAGAGCTCGGGGGCCACGCTCGGGAACCAGCCGCCCCACACGATGGGCAGGTCGGGGAAGCGCTGACGGATCGCGCGCGCGACGCGCGCGCCATGGGCGACCTGGAAACCGAGGATGCAGGACGACGCGAACACGAGCGCGCCGTCGCAGAGCTCCATCAGGCGCTCCATGTAGTCGTCGTGCACCATCGCATCGACGATCACCACCTCGTAGCCGTCCTCGACCGGCCACGCGGCGATCTGCAGGAGCTCGAGCGGAAGCAGGTCGGCTGCCACACGCACTCCCTGCTCCGGGTCGGCCCGGTGCGGGAGGAACAGGACGACGCGTTTCTTGCGCTGGATCATTTGGGTGTGGGAAGCAGGGCCGCCGGCGGGGGAGGGCCGCCCTGCGGGCGGGGCCATCCCCATACATCGGCTGGTCGGGCCGCTGGGGTCGCCTCGTTCCGTACGAACCGTTCCCCGATCTCCGACTTACGCAGCTCTGAAGCAGAAGAGTACCCGACCGGGACAGAAGCGGGCCGCCTCGCACCACCCCCTGAGCTGCCGTTCGTGGCGATCCGCCGCGGTCCGGGCTGGCCCGTGTCCCGCTGGGAGACCGCCGCGGCGACGGGACCCGCGCTCACGACGCCCTGGAGGCCCTCTGGACGCGCTGCCGCGGCGGACGGGCGGCGGGCCGGGGGTCAAAAGTTCACCCGGTTCTCAGGGAACTCCGGCGACCCCGCCCGGGGGATCGAGCGCGGTTCAGTCCTCGTCCGCGAGCACCCACGCCTCCCAGGCGCGGTCGAACCGTGCGTAGGTCATGCCCAGCTCGTCCTTGAAGACCGCCCGCTGGACGTCGGTCATGTTCGACGCGTCGGGGATCGAACCCTCGTCGAGCATCGAGCACATCACCGCGAAGTACCTCTTCAGGAACTCGGGGTGCTTGGCCTGGAGGAACTCGATGAGCGACCAGCTCTTCAGGTGGTCGCCCAGCTCGAGCTCCGCGTACGCCCGGCGGTTGAGCATGGTCGGGAAGCTCGGGAGCTTGCCGGACTTCACGCCCTTGCGGACGGGCTCGGACCAGTTCTCCTTGTTGTAGCGCACCCCCGACGAGCCCTCGGAGGAGGTGAAGGAGTTGAAGCGCGGGTTGATACGACGCTCGAACCAGTGGGCGCAGCCCTCGAGCACCCAGACCGGCAGGTCGTAGGAGTAGTGGCGATATCCGTTCAGCAGGGTCGTGGTCATCGAGTGGATGATGTGACCGTGCAGACCCTCGTCCACGCGCACGTCGGCCAGGTCGAGGTGCGTCATCACCGACAGGGCACCGCGATCGTTGTAGGCCCAGAACTGCGTCGTCTGGGTGGTGAGGCCGATCTTGTTGCGCATGAAGTCGGTGTACGAGCCTTCCGAGGGAAGGACCATCAGCTCGTACTTCTGCTGCATCCCCATGTAGGGGCCGATGCCCAGGTACTCCTGGCCCATGGGGTGGATCCCGTTCAGCTCGGCGAACATCGCGTCCTCCACGCCGAGGAAGGACTGCACCTCTCGGTAGTGGTCCTCCATGCGCTGGGCGTAGAGGTGCATGCGGAGCCACGGGTCCAGCTGCCGCGCGCGAGGATCGACCTCGGGCAGGCGCTCCTGCATGCGCGTGAGCTCGGCGCGGACCTTGTCGCGCTCCTTGCCGGTGACCTTCACCTTCGGCAGCGACACGCAGATCTTGAAGTGCGCGGTCTCGGCCCAGTAGAGGTCGAGGTAGGACAGGTGCTCGCCGAGGCTCTTCGAGGTCTGGCCCGAGGGGCCGAAATCGAACTCGGCCTCCGAGCCGATCGCCACGTAGCCCGCGGCCTTCACCGCGTCCGGATCGCCGCCCTTGGTGTAGGGGTCGTTGGCCGAGTGGGTGCGGGGCTTGTCCCGGTCGAGGAGCTTCTGGGCGCTGGCCTCGCCTCCGACGGCGGAGAACGCCGCGAGCGCGAGGGCCCCCGACCGGGCGGCCCGCCGGAGTCGTACGAATCCCACGGTCAGCCTCCGATGCGCTTCTTCCACTTGCCCGCCTCCTCGATCGCCGCGAAGGCGGAGAGCCTCGCGATCGGCTCCTCG
This sequence comes from Planctomycetota bacterium, assembly GCA_002862085.1. Classification (GTDB taxonomy): domain Bacteria; phylum Planctomycetota; class UBA1135; order UBA1135; genus Saltatorellus. The sequence continues at coordinate 14,216 of PKCK01000076.1, forward strand.
CCGTCGACGATGCGGCGCAGGGCGTTGATCGCCTCGATCTTGACGTTGTTCTCCCGGGCGTCGAGCGCGGGGGCGATCGCCTTGGCGTGGGCTTCGTGGCCGGCCCAGGTGAGCAGGCGGAGCGCGGCGAGGCGCTCGCGCATCTCGCTCTGGCTCGACAGCTCCTCGGCGAGCAGATCGCCCACCTCCGCGCCGGCCGCGCCCGCGTTGGCCGCCGCGGCGTCCAGGGTCGGCTCCCAGCGCTTGTACGCCTTGTCGCCCGCGACGGTCAGGCAGGCCGCGAGGGACGCGGGCGAGCCCGTCGAGAGGGTCAGCACCGCGGCGTGCAGCTCGAGCTCCTCGGTGACCTTCTTCTTCCGCTTCGGGTCGGCCTTCATCTCCTGCAGCTCGCTCCAGCGCGCCTCGGCGTCCTCGCGCAGCCCCGGATCCCCGAGCTCCGCGACGCGGCGCATCGCGTAGAGCTGCGTGGGGGCGCGCTTGGCATCGAACTCGGCGGCGAGGAGGCGCGTGTGCGCCGGCTTCGTGATCGAGTCGAGGGCTTCGCGGAAGCGGGCCGCGGCGTCCTCGTCCTTCTCCTTGCCGAGCGCCGCCAGCAGCCCCGGAGCGGCGCCGGATCCGAAGGCGAGGACCTCTTCCCGGCCCTGGCGGAGCATCTCGTCGCTCGCCGCCTTGCGCAGCTTGCCGATCGTCTTCGTCAGCGCTTTCTTGCCGGGCTGATCCGCCCACTCGGTGGCTTTCTCGTCCTCGACGAGGACGGCGGCCGGCGGGCGAACGAGCGCGGCGGCGTCAGGGGCGCCAACGAGTGGCAGCAGGGCCACGGTGCAGAGGAGCATGGGAGGTGCGTGGAGAGAGGTCGCGGCAGGCTCAGCCGCCGGCCGCCGTGCGCGGATAGAGGAGCGAAGCGGGGACGACCTTCTCCCACTCGGGATCGACGATCTCGAGCTCGAGCTGGTCCATGGCCGACTGGAGCGTAGCGCGCGTCGCCTCCTGGTCGATGTAGCGGACGTCGTAGCGCTGGACGGTGATCTGGGTCATCGGCCCGAACGCCTCGCCCGGCTCGGTGCCCACCGCGAGGAGGTGGACGAAGGTCCACGCCCCCGGCGTCTCGACCACCCGCGAGAAGGACCCGGCCTCGGTGCGCCGCGCCTCGTCCCAGACGGGCATGCCGACCTCGCGCCAGGCCCCGGTCAGGTAGATGGGCTCGGGGGCGCCCTCGGGCACCCGCCCGACCTCTCGGGCCTCGGCGGCGAGGGCCTGGGCGCGCTCGAAGGCGGCCTGGCGCTCGTCGGGGTAGAGCACGCGGCCCGCGACCACGGGCAGGACGATGTTCGTGAGCGCCTTGCGCCGGTGATCGGACTTCACGAGGTGTGGTTCGATCAGATGGATCAGCTCGACGTGGCGGTCGATCTCCTCGGCACTCACGGGTGTGCCACCGAAGACGAGCGCCGTGCCCTCGGGCCAGCTGGCGGGCTCCGCCGCGTCGGCGGGCGACGCGGCTCCGCCGCCGCACCCGGTGAGCGCGCCGAGCAGGAGGGCCGCCGCGAACACGGCCGTGGAGCGGTGCGATGAAGAGGTGTCCATGGGCAGGTGGGCCTCGCGCCCCGGCGGTCTACTCGCCGTCCGCGGGGCCGTTTCCGATTCCGTCCTCCCGGCGTTCGAAGCGCGCGATGAAGGGGAGAACGCGGTCCACCAGGAACTCGTAGGTTCGCAGGACGTTCTCCTCGACCACCGCGAGGCCCTCCCCGCCGGCCGTCGCGGGCCCGAAGGTGCCCTGGACCTCGATGTAGAGGGAGCGCGGATCGGGGTTGTAGGACTCGATCCGGAGCCCGAACGCGTTCTCCTCGCCCTCGTCGGGCCCGAGGCCCAGCCGCAGTCCGACGAGCTGCGGGGAGCGGCCGAGGCCGTCGAGGCGGTCCCCGAAGCCGAAGACGCGCTCCTTCAGGAAGGTGCGGGTGTCCGGGGTCGTACGGGGGTTCACGAGGCTTCGCAGGATGATCTGCTGGGCGGAATAGACCGGGAGACCGCGGAGGGGCGCGGCGCGCTCGGCGATCTCGCGCACCTGCGCGGCGAAGGCCTCGTGCGTCAGGCCACCGCGCTCCTCCCTGAACTGGATCCGGTCGGCCAGGAAGGCCACCTGGGAGACACCCCCGGGCGTGGCCACCGGATTGGAGAGGACGGGCCCCAGGGGGCTGACCTGGAACCCCGCGTAGGGGGGCTGGCCACCCTCGAACATCTCGTTGTGGAGCCGCTGGATGGGGCGCGGATCGGGCGCTGCAGGGGTGTGCAGGAGCTCGCAGAGCAGGGCGATGGTGCGGGTGGGGTAGCTCATCCGGGGCGGCACAAGGTAGCGGGCGAGGGGGAAGCAGTGGGGGGCAGGGGTTCAGGTCAGGGGTCCCGGCACCCGACAAAACGTCATTAGGGCCCACTTTCCGCTCTCACCCCCGGGCCACCTCCGTACGCTCCGCGCTCCTCGCGCGCTCGCGTCCCACGGACCCATGAAGAAACACCTCCTCCTCCACACGGGGCTCCTCGCCCCGCTCGCGGCCGCCTCGGCCGCCCTCGCCCTCCCGACCGCCCAGAGCGCGGTCGAGGCCACCGAAGCCGTCGCCCCGGCACAGGAGTCGGCCTTCGGTGAGCCCCTCACGGTCAACGGCGTCCGGATCCCGGACCTCGAGATCAAGCGCTTCCTCGTGTACGGCCCGGGCCGCAACGCCCTCGACGCGCGCAAGCTGCAGGTGCTCATGGACCACGAGCGCCGCCTGCGTCGCACCGAGGTGGCCGAGCGGATCCTGGACGAGCAGGGCGACATGGAGGAGGCGGCCCTCGAGGCCGCCGTCGACGAGGCCATGAAGGCCTTCGACTTCGACGAGGAGATCATCACGCGTCGGCTCGCAGAGGAGAAGGCGAGCTTCTCCGAGCGCTATCCGACCCTGAGCTACGAGACCGAGCTCCGCCGGGCCTACCGCTCCGGCAACTGGTATCGCGACCAGGTCCGCCAGACGACCGAGTTCGACCAGCTCTTCTTCCCCGATCACCCCGACGGCTGGCCCGCGCTCTCCATCGAGGCGATCAACGCCGGCTCGCCCCAGGTCGACCTCATCGCCGACTACCAGCGCGAGTACGAGCGCCGCCTCCAGGTCAGCGTCGAGACCGGCGAGCCCATCGTCCCCGAGCAGGAGATGATGATGCAGATCCTGCGCGACTTCGTGATGGGCGCGCTGTGGAGCCTCGCCGACGTCAAGACCGGCGTCCACGGCATCCCCGCCGAGCTCGCCATGGTCATCGACGGTGACGACTGGCACGCGGAGATCCGCACGGAGGACGTCTACAGCGAGATGGCGGAGTACTTCTCGGTCCAGGAGATCGAGGACGCCAAGCTCGCTCTCGCGCTCATGGAGGCCGGTCGCCAGGGCCTCGAGAAGATGGACGCGCTCCTCGACATCGAGGCGTTCCGCGCGAACATCGCGGACCAGCGCGAGCAGATGAAGACCTCGATGTTCAACTTCGACTTCATGGCGCTCCAGGGCCACGGCTTCCCGTCCTCGGAGGCCTACGAGCAGCACATGTACCTCGTCGAGTCGTACAAGAAGCACAAGGCCAGCGCCCTCGAACTCACCGAGGAGGGCGGCCTCAGCTCTGAGCTCGCCGGTCACATGACCGTGGCCAACGGGATCATGGGTCTCGCCAAGTGCCACGCGGACACCCTCCTCGTCTCGGCCTTCGACTGGCTGAACTACGAGTGGAGGGAGAACGGCTGGGAAGACGCCTACGAGCGCGCCCTCGCGATCCGCGAGCAGATCGACGCGCACCTCGCCAAGCTCGCCGCCGAGGGCGAGGCCATCGAGGCCGCCCGGCTCAAGGGCGTGGCGTACGAGGGCGAGCCCGTCGTACCGTTCGACGAGTGGTGGGCGAGCTTCCTCCGCCAGAAGAGCGAGTTCTGGGATCCGCCCCTCCCGGCCACCGGCAAGATGCCGCCGGAGTACGGGCTGAAGAACTTCGGAGCGTTCCGTGATCAGGCCATGACGCGCAACGACATGAAGCGCGCGCTGGGCGAGACCGAGTACACGCACTTCCTGGGCAACTTCGCCGTCGTCGACCAGATGTTCTTCAACATGTCTCCGGGCGAAGTCGCCGGCCCCTTCGAGGGCCCGCACGGCTTCTACATCATCTACCTGCGTACCCGCAGCGCGCCGACCAACCCGCTCAACATCCGCACGGACAAGCACCTGGCGATGCTGCGCGAGGATTGGCTCCGGAAGGACTTCCAGAACTTCTGTCACGAGGCGCTGATCGAGTCCGAGACCACCGGACTCTGAGCGCTCCTCGGACGGGTCCCCGCCCGACCGGGGTCCCCGAAGGACGCGCCGCGGGCGCCGCCGAAGCGATTCGGCGGCGCCCGCGCCGTTTCCGGGGCCCATCCCTCGCACGGCGGCCACGCCCGGCTCAGGATCGGCGACCACGCGTCGCGCCTCGATCGGCGCGCCGGTAACCTCCTCCGCCCATGAATCGCCTCGGCGACCTCTTCCGGCTGCTGCGGCCGCATGCCCGGCCGCATCTCGGCGCCCTCGTGCTGATCGTCGTCTTCGGGACGGCGAGCGCGATGCTCCAGCAGGGCACGTTCCTGCTCCTCCTGCCGACCTGGGAGGCCCTCTTCCCCGAGGAGGAGGGCGAGGGTGCGTCGGCGCCGGTGGAGGGCGTCTCCGTGCCGCCCGACGGAGCAGCCGCCGGCGACTCCGCCTCCGGAGAGGCTGCGAACGAGGCGGACGTGACCGGCGTCGACGAGCCGGCGGGCGTGGCGCCGGAGCCCGCGGGCCTGAGCGAGCGGCTGCGCGCGGGCGCCCTCGAGCGCATCCTCGGACCCGAGGAGGAGCGCGTGGGGACGGGCTGGCGCATGCCCGCGCTCTATCGGGTCGGCGCCATCGTCGTGCTCATGGCGCTGCTCGCGTCCCTGACCCACTACGGCATGGGCATCCTCGCGGGGCTGGTCGGCCTGCGCCTGGTCGTGTCCCTCCGGATGCAGCTCGCGGAGCACCTGATGGGGCTCTCGTTGCGCTACCACACCGGCCGTCGCTTCGGCGATCTGCTCTCGCGGATCAGCAGCGACGTCGGCCGCACCACCCAGGTCGTTCAGCTCATCCTGAAGGACCTGGTGCAGGAGCCGCTCATGTTCGTCGTGAGCATCGGGATCGCCGCCTACATCAACTGGAAGGTGACGCTCTTCGTGCTCCTGGGGCTCCCGCTCTTCGTGGTGCCGATCATGATCCTGGTGCGCAAGGTCCGCAAGGGCAGCCACCGCAGCGCGACGCAGCTGGGATCGACCTTCCAGGTCCTGACCCAGATGTTCCAGGGCGTGCGCACGGTGAAGGCGTATCGCACGGAGGAGCGGGAGCTGGAGCGCTTCGCGGAGACCAACCGCTCCTACCTGCGCGCCACGATGAAGATGATCCGCGCGTCGACGCTGTCGCGCGCGTGGACGATCCTCTTCACGAACGCGGGGATCGCGTTCGTCGTCGTCTTCGTGGGCTACGTCGTGATCGACGAGGGCGCCTTCGACAACGGCGGCGCGATGCTGACCTTCTTCCTGATGATCAGTCAGGCGTCCTCGCACCTGAAGCGCACCACGCGCGTCATCGCGCAGATCTCCGAGGCCCAGGGCGCCGCGCAGCGCCTGCAGGACATCCTCGACGAGCGCCCCGACGTGGTGGAGCGCCCCGGCGCCGTGGCCCTCTCGGGGCTCGGCAGTGGGATCCGCTTCGAGGGCGTGGGCTTCGAATACCCGGGCGAGGACGAGGAGGGGGACAGCGCTCCGACCTCGACCTTCGCGCTCAGCTCGATCGACCTCGAGGTCCGGCCTGGAGAGACCCTGGCCCTCGTCGGTCCGAGCGGCTCGGGCAAGAGCACCATGCTGGACCTCGTCGCGCGCTTCGTGGACCCCTCGTCCGGGCGGGTCACGGTCGATGGGCACGACCTCAAGGACGTGACCTTCGACTCCTGGACGTCGTCCTACGCCCTCGTCACCCAGGCGCCCTTCCTGTTCCACGCGTCCATCGCCGAGAACATCCGCTACGGCCGCCCGGACGCCTCCCGGGAGGAGGTCGTCGCCGCCGCGCGCGCCGCCAACATCCACGAGTTCATCGAGGCCCTGCCCGAGGGCTACGAGACGAACGTGAAGGACGCAGGCACGCGCCTCTCCGGCGGCCAGCGCCAGCGCATCACCATCGCTCGCGCGCTCCTGCGTGACCCCGAGCTCCTGCTCCTGGACGAGGCCACGAGCGCCCTCGACACCGAGTCCGAGGCGGCCGTCCAGGCGGCCCTCGAGGAGATGATGGTGGGGCGGACGACCATCGTGATCGCGCACCGCCTCTCGACCGTGCGGAACGCCGACCGCATCGCCGTCCTCGACGGCGGATGCGTCGTGGAGCTCGGGAGCCACGAGGAGCTGGTCGCTGGCGGCGGCCTCTACTCGCGCCTGAGCGAGGCCCAGGCGATCTAGTTCAGCGCCAGCACCTCCCGCGGACCTCGAGGCGCTCGCCTCGTCGCGTGGTGCCCGAGGTGATCGAGTCGGGAGTGACCGCTCGGGGTGGCGAGCGTGATGCTCGCAAGGCCGCGTCGAAGGGTTCCGCCCCTTCCCTCGCCCGGCATGGCCCGCTTGGGAGTAGCCTCCCCGGCGAATTGTAGCGGATGCTACAGCGTAGCTCCGGCTACGGATGCCACGCATGCGCCTGACACCCTCCGTAACTGATGCTCTCCCTGCTCTTCCTCCACGCCGTGACTGCCCCCTCGGCTCCCGTGACACCGTTCGTCCAGGAGACCGAGGGCGCGCCTCAGGCCTCGACAACTCCGGTGGACCCCGGGTCGGCTCGTCCTCATGGACTGTTCAACCCGGTCCCTCGAGATCGGATGCGGGACCTCTCCGCCGACCGTCCGGACACGACCGAGAGCCCGATCACCGTGGATGCGGGTCACATCCAGCTTGAAATCAGTATCGGTGACTGGAGCCGCGAGCGCCGCGACGACGCCGTCACGCTCATGCAGTCGAACGTGAAGTTCGGACTCGACGACAAGACGGACATCCAGTTCGTCTTCGACACCTGGGTTCTCGAGAACAACGGTGGGGGCGACGACGCTCATGGCTTCGGCGACGTCCAGATCCGCCTCAAGCGCAACCTCTGGGGCAACGATGGTGAGACCGAGGACGCGTTCGCGCTGTTTCCCTACATCAAGATCCCGACGGGAACGCGGCGTAGCAACGACGTGCTCGAGGGTGGACTCATCCTCCCGTACGCGATGCCGCTGACCGAGAGCCTCGACCTGGGTCTCATGGGCCAGTTCGACGCAGTCCATGACGAGGCCGAAGACGAACACGACCTGGAGTTCCTCCACACGGCGGTGCTCGGCTGCCAGCTCGAGGGGGATCTCGGCGGATTCCTGGAGTACGTGGGAGTTCTCGGCGAGGGGGCCGACTACCTGGCCTCGACGAACGTGGGCGTCACCTACGAGTCGGGCCCCGACCTGCTCCTCGACGCAGGGGTGCGCCTGGGCCTCTCGGATGGCGCCGACGACCTCGGGCTCTTCCTGGGCTTCACCTTCCGGTACTGAGATCGCGGCAGGTCGATCGGCGGTCGCGCTGTCGGGCATGGACCCGATCGCTTCAGGAGCCCTGCCTCGCGCCCTCGAAGGGCGCGGCAGGCGCCCGTGTCCCTCATCGAGGACGTGAGGTCGGGCGCCCGGACCCCACTCAAATGCTATTGCGACTCATTCTCATTTAGGGTTGAATGCCCGGCGACCCTCGAACAGGACC
>PKCK01000077.1 GCA_002862085.1 Planctomycetota bacterium
GAGGGGTTGAGGGAGGGTTCAGGGGGAGGTACGTCGCCGCGGGCGGCGTCGGAGCCGGAGTCGCGGCGGGCCCTGGCGGGCCGTGCGGACTCCTCCCCGATTCTCACGGGACGAGGCGCGGCGACGTTTACGTTCCCTGAATTCTCGCTGACGCAGCGACGATCGGCACCTGTGACTTGATGTCACATCCGATCCGAGTCCCCGGGGGATACAGGGGCCCGGCGGGTGACTTCACCGACTTCCTGGCCGAGACGGGCCTCCAGGGCCGCCTCGAGGCCCGCCGGGTCATCGGTCCCGATTCGGAACACTTTCCCGTTCTCGAGGCGGAGCTCGACGGCGTCGAGGCCGGCCACGTTCCAGAGCCAGCCGTGGGGGGTGAGGCGGATACCCCAGCCGTACCACCAGCGGTTGCGGACGCGCGCGGCGGCCCTGATCCGCTCGAGGGCGACGGTCCGCTGGATCAGGCCGATCCCGAAGCGAAGGTTCACCGCGTCCTCGTCCACGCGGACGGTGAGGGACCAGAAGTTGGCGAGGACGAGCGCGAGGAGCGCCGCCAGGATGAGGACCTGGTCGAGCTGCTCTCGCAGGAGGAACGCTCCGGCGACGAGCACCAGTACGGGCACGACGACGGTCAGGGGGCTGCGCTGTCTCCTCTCGTAAGTGGGAGTGTCGAGCATGGCCCGAAGCTAGTCGGCCTCGGGCCTCTTTTCACCTCGGCGGTGCGCTGCCGTGGTGGAGGGCGATGGGGCGCGCCCCGGCGCCCGCTCTCCGAGGTGAACGCTGTCTAGCCCTCGGGCCCGACGCGGGTCATCAGGCACACAGCGTGCACGGTGACCGCGCGGCCTCCCGCGAGTTCGGTCATGCCCTCGAGGCTCTTGCCCTTCACGTTGACGTCGTCCACGTCGAGACCGAGGAGCTCTGCAAGGCTCGCGCGGATGGCCGTCCGGTGCGGCTTGATCTTCGGGCCCTCGGTGGCGATCACCACGTCGACGTTGCCCGGTCGCCAGCCGGCGTCCGCGGCGAGCTCCATGGCGGCGCGGAGCATCGCGCGGCTGTCAGCGCCCTCCCAGCGCGGGTCGTCGTCGGGGAACAGCGAGCCGATGTCGTCGAGGCCGGCGGCCCCCGTCACGGCGTCGGTGATGGCGTGCAGGACGGCGTCGCCGTCGCTGTGCCCGGCCGGCCCGGTGGGATGGGGGAGTTCGACGCCGCCGAGGACGCACGGACGCCCCTCCTCCAGGCGGTGGACATCGAAGCCGAGGCCGACGCGGATCCCGATCATCGCGCCGTCTCCGCCTCGCGCTCCGCGTCGAGCATGCGCGCCATGGCCTCACCGAGGACGACGTCCGCAGGCGTGGTGATCTTGACGTTGTTCCCGCGGCCCTCGACGAGGCGCGTCGGACCGTGGTAGTGCTCGTGCAGCGCCGCGTCGTCGGTGGGGCGGAAGCGGTCGGCCGCCGCGCGCGCGAGGACGTCGTGGAAGCGCGCGGTGCGCATCGCCTGCGGAGTCTCGGCGGCCCAGAGCCGGTCGCGATCGACGGTCTCCTCCGACTGCAGGCCGTTGGCCGAGTGCTTGAGCGTGTCGCGCACCCGCGTCGCGAGCAGCGAGGCTCCGTGCTCGTACGCCGCGCGGGCGACGGCCTCGACGTCGCCGGGGTGAACGAAGCAGCGCGCCGCGTCGTGCACGAGGACCACGTCCACGTCCTCTGGCATCGCAGCGAGCCCGGCGCGGACGGAGTCGGTGCGCTCCTCGCCGCCCAGCGCCATCGCGTCCACGCGATGACCTCGCGCGCGCAGGCAGCGCTCCATGTCCTCACGGTCCTCCTCGCGCGTGACCACGACGAGCCGGGTGACGCTCGGCGCCGCCAGGAGCGCCGCGGCGGAGCGCTCGAGGACCGTGCGCTCGGCGAGGGTCAGCATCGCCTTCGACGTGTCCCCGCCCATGCGCCGGGAAGCGCCGGCTGCCAGCAGCACTGCTCCCGCCTTCAGGGACGGCCCCTCACCCTTTCGTGTCAGCTCCATATCGCTCTTCGCGGCCCGCTCCGCGAGGGTCCTGCGCGCAGCTCGGTGCGTGCGCGGGGCTCCTTCGTGAACCAGGCGTCCCACCACGATAGGTTCGGGCAGCGCCTCCGCGCCACCGCCCCCCGGACTCCGCGCTCTCCTCCCGCCATGGCCCCCGCCGAACTACCCGACCTTCCCGACGTCCCGGAGGGGCTCGGATGGCCGATCGTGCTCGGGATCGATCCGGGGACGCTCGTGATGGGCTACGGCGCGGTCGTGGTCCGTCCGGAGGGGCCTCGGCTGCTCGCGGCCGGAGTGCTGCGCGCCGAGCGGAGCATCGAAGTGCCTGCGCGGCTCGGCATGCTCCGCCAGCAGCTGGATCACGTCATGGAGCGCCTCAAGCCCTCCGTCGTCGTCGTGGAACACGCCTACTCGGCGACCAACGTGCAGTCGGCCCTGCGCATCGGCGAGGGACGCGGCGTCGCGCTCTCGGCGGCCACGAGTCGGGGAGCGAGGGTGGTCCAGTACCAGGCGAGCCAGGCGAAGAAAACGCTGGTCGGGGTCGGCTCAGCCGACAAGGAGCGGGTCGCTCGCATGGTGGGGCTGGAGCTGGGCCTGGAGGAGCCGCCCCGTCCCCTCGATGTCACGGACGCCCTCGCCCTCGCGCTCACCTACGTCCACCGCTCTCGCTTCGACGATCGGCTCGGCTGACGAGGCCGAGACGGAACGAGACCGCGGACGTCGGGCCCCCCGCCGGTCCGGGGGCGTCGGACAGGGTCGAAACCGGCGATGTAAACCCGCCCAGGGAATTCACTTCTGAATTCCAGTCAAGAGCCGAGCCTCAGCTGCCGCTTGTACCGAGGGGCGGGAGCCGCCCCCCGCGCGTCCCGGCGCTCTCCGGGGACTTTTCCAGCTTCTCAACTCCGTCCGCTCTCGGTCGGGGAGGCACCGATGACACGGTGGGACCAAGCTCGACAGCTTCTCGGATTCCGCGCGCGCGAGAGCACCCGCGTCCGGGAGAAGTCGTCGCGCGCTGGACCGGTCCGGGAGGCCGTCCGCACGCCGGCGGAGCCGCGGTCGTCGGGGGCTGGCTCGATCTGCGTCGTCAGCGGCAAGGGGGGAACCGGCAAGTCGTCGGTCAGCGCGTCGCTGGCCGCCCTGCTGGCGCGCCGCGGGCGCACGCTGCTCCTCGACGCGGACCTCGGCTGCGCCAATGCGCACATCCTCCAGGACGTCCACCCCGAGCACACCTTCGCCGACGTCATCGCGGGTCGCGTCGAGATGGAGTCGATCGTCACACCCTGCGCGAACGGCGTCGAGCTCCTCGCCGGGGGGTCGGGCTTCGCGAGCCTGGCTGGTCTGAAGGCCTTCGAGCTCGAGATGATCGGCCGGGGACTCCAGCGCCTCGAGCCGAGCTACGACCACCTCGTGGTCGACAGCGCAGCGGGGCTCTCGCGCCAGACCGTCGCCTTCGCCTCGGCGTGCGACGCGTCGCTCCTGATCACCACCCCTGACGTGACGGCGATGACCGATGCGTACGCCTTCCTCAAGGTCTTCGTGCGCCAGTGCGCGGCCCAGGGGATCGCGCGCCCGATGCCCTACCTCGTGGTCAACCGCGCTCAGAGCGAGGAGGAGGCGAAGCAGGTCGCCCGTCGTCTGCAGAACGTCGTGAGCAAGTTCCTCGGCGCGAGGATCGAGCTGCTCGCCGTGCTCCCGGACGATCGCGCGGCCCTCCGCGCGATCCAGCGCCGGAGCGCCGTCGTGGACAGCGAACCCGAGTCCGAGCTGTCGCGCGCGATCGTGACGCTCAGCTGCGGCGTCGCCGCTCGCCTCGCGCACACGGAGACGCAGGCCGCCGGCGCACGCCTCGCCATGGCCGCTCACGGGCGCAGCTGCTAGGGGGCTCGCGGAAGCGGCGCGTCACCTCCACTGCCGCCGCGCGTCCTTCCGCGGGATGACCGAGGACGAGAGACCGAGGGCCCCGGCCGGCGCGGCTGGTCTACTGATCGGCGCGCTCGCGGCCGATCTGCTCCTCCGGCTGATGGCTGGTCACGTTCCTCCGGACCCTGCGCCTTCGCCATTCCCGCTCCTGGCGTCTCCCCGAGCGCTGCGGCGCGCCGATGGCGTGGGCGCACTCCGTGCGACAGCGATCGCGCGCGCCATCTGGCGTCTCGGACCGGAGACCGATCTGGAGCAGATCCCTGGCGTCGGGCCGAGGACCGCGGAGGCGGCGCGGCGCGCCATCGCTCCTGTGGGCTCGCAGGGCGTACACTCGCGACCTCACGCCCATGACGGACCCCGACCTGCAGACCGCCATCGATGATCTCGTCCGGCGGGCCCTCGCCGAGGACCTCGGTCTCCCCGTGACCTCCGAGACGAGCGCGGCCGAGCTGGTGCAGCGTGATCTGACGACGCGGACCGCCGTGCCCGAAGGCGCGCGCGGCCGCGCGACGCTGGTCGCGAAGGAGAGCGGCGTCTTCGCGGGCGGCGGCGCCTTCGAGCGCGCGCTGCAGCTCCTCGATCCCACCTCGGAGGTGGAGGCGCGGATCGCCGACGGCGACCTCGTGGTTCCTGGGGACATCGTCCTGACCGCCAACGGCGACGCCCGCGCGCTGCTCGTGGCGGAGCGGACCGCGCTCAACATCGTCCAGCGCATGTCGGGCGTCGCGTCGCGGACGCGGCGCGTCGTGGACATGGTCCACGGCACGCCCGCGCGCATCCTCGACACCCGCAAGACGACGCCGGGGATGCGGACGCTCGACAAGTACGCGGTCCGCGTCGGCGGCGGGACGAACCACCGGATCGGCCTCTTCGACGAGGTCATGGTGAAGGAGAACCACGTCGAGCTCGCGGGCCGCTCGATCGAGGAGGTTCTCGTCGACATTCGCGGCGACGTGGGGAACGAGGTCACGATCACGTGCGAGGCCCGGGACGCGGCGGAGGCGGAGGCCGCCGTGCGCGGTGGCGCGGACGTCGTGCTGCTGGACAACATGACCGCGGGCGTCATGGCCGGGCTCTGCCCGCGGCTCCGCGAGCTCGCGTCCGAGCGGGGCCGGCCCGTCCAGGTCGAGGCGTCCGGCGGTATCACCGAGGACACCCTGGTGGAGGTCGCCCGCAGCGGCGTCGACCGCATCTCCATGGGGGCGCTCACCCACTCCGCTCCCGCGCTCGACCTCTCGCTCGAGCTCGAGTTCCAGCGCCCCGCTGACGGTGGAGAGCGGCGCGCGGCGAGCGCAGTGGTCCAGCGACGGAGGGACGAGCCCGGCACCCTCGATCTCGACCTGCCGGCCAACCACGCCCACGGCCGGATGGCCCGCCGCATCGCGCGTCAGTTCGTCGAGTCGGCCGGCTTGGCGGAGGCGGAGCGCGAGACCCTCGAGTTCGTGGTGGGGGAGCTCCTGGACAACGCCGTGGACCACGGCGGCGGAGAGTCCGCGCGCGAGCTCGAGGATCTCGCGAGCGACATCCGCATGCGGCTCGTCGTCCGTGTCGACGTCGGGCCGTCCTCGACGCGCTGGTCCGTGCGCGTCGAGGATCAGGGGGGCGGCGAGCCGTCGGCCGTCCGTGAGATGATCGAGCCGGCGGACGGTATTCCCGACCTCGAGGACGAGCGCGGTCGTGGCTTCTTCCTCCTCGCGCAGATGGTCGATGGCATCGACGTCGAGCCGTCGATCGACGGCAAGGGCCTCGCTCTGGAGGCGCACCGCACCCTCGATGGACGGTACGCAGGCTGAACGCCCGCGAGGGGACGCGACCGGGCGTGACGCCGCGCCGGGCGTGCGCGCGTTCCGGACCATCGGGCGAGCGCTCCTCCGTCAGCCGCGGATCGTCTCGTGGGTGGCGCCCGTCGTCTGGGCCTCGCTGATCTTCTATCTCTCGTCCTTCCAGCCCCGGACGGGCCCCCTGAACTTCGAGGCCCTCGGTGGTCTCGTCAGCAACCTCGCGCACCCCGCGATCTTCGGGGTCCTCGCGCTCCTGATCGTCCCGGTCCTCGGGAGAGCGCCCGGCGAGGACGGCCGTCGGTGGACCTCGATGAGCCCTGAAGCCGCTCTCTGGATCGTGGCCCTCGTGACCCTCTACGGCTTCACCGACGAGCTGCACCAGTCGACCGTCGAAGGGCGGGACGCCTCGCTGCTCGACGTCCTCTCCGACTTCACCGGAGCGCTCTCGGTCGTGCTCGTCGTTCGCCTCCTGGGGCGCGCGGACGCCACCGATCGTGGGCTGCGCCGGGCTCTGCTCATGGCCTTGTTCGCATCGCTGACTGCGGCGGGGCTCTCGACGGTCTGGGACAAATACGTCGGCGAGCCACTCTGGCCTTTCTAGGGGAGCTGGCCCTGGCGCGCGTCGGGCGAGTAGGCTGCCGCCATGCGCTCGCCCAGCACGCTCCTCGTCGTTCTGCTGGTCGCTGCTGGATGCGGTGAGGAGGGCGCCGGCCTCGATCCGGCCGACGTCCAGGAGAACCTGGAGGCCAGCCGTGCGGCCGTCGCCAGGGCCGAGGTGCGTCTCATCGGCCAAGCGATCGAGTCCTACCTCATGGACAACATGGGGCTGCCGGCGGACCTTGCGTCCCTCGCCGCTGCCGAGGCGCCGTACCTCGACGAGGTCCCGGCTTCCGACCCCTGGGGCCGCCCCTACGAGCTGATCGAGCTCGAGGGACTCGAGTTCGAGGTCCGCAGCCTCGGTGCCGACGGGGTCGAAGGAGGAGAGGGCGAGGACGCCGACCTCTCCAACCGGCGCTGATCTGGATCAGGCGTCTCCGTGGACCGGCCGCGCTCCTGCTTCCGTGCGACGCGGCGCGGCGACCCGCGTTCGCTCCCCGGCCGCGCGCGGCCGGGTGGAGCTCCGCGGGCGCTCGCGCTTCGCGCGTGAGGGCGGGCGGTGGAGCCGCGTCGGCGGGGAGATCGGCTGAGGCCCGCGACCGAGGGACCCCTGGCCGATAAACTCCTCCCCCCATGCCCTCCGAAGCGACCGACGCGTACCCCTACACGAGCCCTCTCGGCACCCGATACGCCAGCGCCGCCATGCGCAAGAACTTCTCCGACAGGACGAAGTTCACGACCTGGCGCAGGCTCTGGATCGCGCTCGCCGAGGGAGAGCGCGAGCTGGGACTGGTGATCGACGGGGAGCCCATCCGTGAGGAGCAGATCGAGGAGCTGCGCGCCACCGCCGACCACCTCGACCTCGAGCTGGCGGCGCGTTACGAGAAGGAGCTGCGTCACGACGTGATGGCCCACGTGCACGCCTGGGGGGAGAGCTGCCCGAAAGCGCGGCCGATCATCCACCTCGGGGCCACCTCCTGCTACGTCGGAGACAACACGGACATCATCGTCATGCGCGAGGGGCTGCGGCTCCTGCGCGGGCAGCTGGTGGGTGCGCTACGCGCGCTGAGCTCGTTCGCGCGCGAGTGGAAGGGGCTCCCGACGCTGGGCTTCACGCACTTCCAGCCGGCCCAGGCGACGACGGTCGGCAAGCGCGCGTGCCTGTGGATCCAGGACCTCTTGCACGACCTCGAGGACCTCGTGGCGCTCGAGGAGAACCACCTGCGCTTCCGCGGCGTGAAGGGCACGACCGGCACTCAGGCCAGCTTCCTCGAGCTCTTCGAGGGCGATCACGACAAGGTCCGCGAGCTCGATCGGATCGTGACCGAGAAGATGGGCTTCGAGCGCACCTTCGGCGTCACGGGGCAGACCTATCCCCGAAAGCTCGACTACCGGGTGCTCGCGGTGCTCTCCAGCGTCTGCCAGTCGGCGCACAAGTTCGCCACGGACCTGCGCCTGCTCGCCAACAAGCGTGAGCTCGAGGAGCCCTTCGGCAAGAAGCAGATCGGCTCGTCCGCGATGCCGTGGAAGCGCAACCCCATGCGCTCCGAGCGGATCTGCGCGCTCTCGCGCTTCGTGATCGAGCTCGTCGGCAACGCCGCGCACACCGCCGCCAACCAGTGGCTGGAGCGGACCCTCGACGACTCCGCCAATCGCCGCCTCGCCATCGCCGAGGCGTTCCTCGCGACCGACGCCGTGCTGCAGCTCATGATCGACGTGGGTTCGGGTCTGCTCGTCCATCCTCCGATCGTCGCGAAGCACCTCGGGGAGGAGCTGCCGTTCCTCGCCTCGGAAGCGGTGCTCATGGAGGCCGTGAAGCGCGGGGGAGACCGGCAGGACCTGCACGAGCGGATCCGCGTCCACAGCCACGCCGCGGCCGCCGAGATCAAGGCCGGGCGCCGCGGCGACATGCGCGAGCGGCTCTCCGCGGACCCTGCCTTCGCCGACGTGGCCGGCGATCTCGACGCGTTGCTGGACGGCGAGCGCTACGTCGGCCGCGCGCCCGAGCAGGTCGAGGAGTTCCTCGGGGCAGAGGTCGATCCGATCCTCGCGCGCTTCGCGGACGAGGCCGTCGCCGACGCCGAGATCCGCGTATGAGCCAGGGCGAAGCGGCCGGCTGGCCCCGGGTGCACGACGCGCCGAGGGGTGCGACACCTTGCCCGCAGCTCGATTGACACACCCTGCGTCCTTCGGGCAACCTTCCCACGAAGGCGCCGGCGCTCCAGCCCCGCGCCATCCTCCCCCACCAGACGAAAGGCCCGGCCTGCTCCGCGGCGGACCGTCGATTCATCTCCCGAGAGCCCCGCGCGCGTGACGAAGCCCGGAATCCCGAACGAGCTGGTGCTCTCCACGTCGTGCTACGGACCGCGGCTGCGCTCGATCGAGGATCAGGCGTTCTCGGCGGTGGCCATGGGCTTCCGGCGGCTCGAGCTCGGGCTCTCCGCGACCCCGCCGGAGCTGCGCGGTTGGGAGGACGCGACGCGTGAGACGGGGATCACCATGGACTCGATCGTCGTCGGCGCGCTGAAGGCGAAGACCGATCACATGTCGGGCAGCATGCTCGGCAGCCTCGACGCGGATCAGCGCGAGATGGCGCTGAACAGCTCGCGTCGCCACATTCGCTTGGCCCAGCAGCTGGGTGCTCCCGTCGTGATCCTGCGCGGTTGCGCCATCGAGAACGCCACGGTCGAACGACAGGCGGACGAGCTGCTCGAGAAGCATCGCGTCGTCGACGAGGACTCACGGGAGCTCTTGCAGGAGCAGACCCGCGAGTTCGTGCACAAGGTCCAGCAGGGAGCCCACCGACAGATCGAGCACTTCTGCCGCTCGGTGCACACCCTGCGGCAGGAGTTCCCCGAGACGCGGCTCGCCGTCGCCGCGGGGAACGACCTGAACGATCTCTTCGGGTTCGAAGCGGTCCAGTGGATCCTCGAAGATCTCGCGAGTCAGAAGGTGGGGTACTGGCACGACACCGCGCGGATCCACCGCCGGGGACGTCTCGGGATCCCCGACCAGGGAGCGTGGCTCGAGACGTTCGGAGAGCGGACCGTCGGTGTGCACCTGCGGGACGCGACCGACGACGAGTTCGGTCTTCCGCCGAGTCTCGGCGAGGTCGACTTCAAGCTGGTCGCGGAGTACCTCCCCAAGGAGTCCTCCCGCGTCGTGGACGTGGACCCGACCCACGGGCGAGCCGAGGTCCTCGCCTCCGTGCAGTTCCTGCTGGGTCTCGGCTACTGAGCCTCGCGATGGGGGCTATCTGCCCTCCAATTGGTGCTTTCCCGGAGGCGGGAGGTCCGGTCGCGCAAAGTCCGTGGCCTTCGAGCGTGGAGCGGGCCCCCTCCGGTGGCCGATAATCCGCGCTGGCCAGCCGCTTCCTGCGAGCGGCCCACACCATGACCGACTCCGCCCGCCCGAGCGCTGTGCCCATCGAGGGCGAAGGCTCCGAGCCCGAGCAAGCTCCGCCCCTCGACGCGGAGCTGGTCGAGGCCCCGCGGCGCTTCGACGGCCTGCCGCCGGTGGAGCACCTCGGACGCGCACTGCGCGCGGCGTCGGAAGCTGCCGACCCCGCCGTCGCCGGACGCTTCCTCATCCTGACCCACCGAGGCCCGGACCCCGACGCCATCGGCGCTTGTGAGGGACTTCGTCTGCTGATCGAGAAGGGCTTCGCGTTCCGCTGCGTCGTCGCGACCCACGGCAAGGTCCATCGCGCGGAGAACGTGGCGCTGCTCCGCACGCTCGATCTCGACCTCGAGGTCTACGGCGAGGTGGACGTGACGGAGTTCTGCGGAGTGCTTCTCGTCGACACCCAGCCGACCTTCCGCCACACCGTCGTGCCCGAGGCGCTCCCGGTCGTGGCGGTCTTCGATCACCACCGATCGCCCCAGGCCGAGGAGCCGGGCGCTGGCCCGCCGCACGAGGACGTACGCACCGACCTCGGCGCCACTTCGTCGATCCTCTACGAGTACCTCCGCGACATGGAGGTGCCGATCGACTGCTCGACGGCGTCGGCTCTGTTCTGCGGCGTGCGCTACGACACGGCCGATCTCTCGCGGAACGCGGCGCCCCTCGACGAGGAGGCCTACCTGAGTCTCTTCGCCATCGCGGACCGTCAGCGCGTCGCGGCCATCGACCGTCCGCCGCTCTCACGGGGTTACTACCGCCACGTGAGCCGAGCGCTGGAGACCGCGCGCCAGCACGGCCCACTGGTCGTGGCGCTGATGGGGGAGGTGGAGAACCCCGAGCACGTGGCGGAGATGGCGGACTTCTTCCTGCGGATGAAGGGCTGCTCCTGGGTCGTCGCGGGAGGCGCGTTCGAGGGGGAGTACGTGCTCTCGCTCCGAACGGACTACGCGTTCGGCAAGGCTTATCCCCTCATGGAGCGAGTGCTCGGAGGGGAGGGGTCCTTCGGCGGCCACGGCCACATCGCCGGCGGCCGCATCACGCTCGAGGATGCGGGGCTGTCCGCCGTGAAGAGCGTCGAACGCAAGATCAGGAAGAACGCGCTCGCGGTGATCTCCACCGGGAGCGACGACGACGACCACACCGCGCCGGAGGGCAAGCGGCTGGATGAGTGAGCGCAGAGTACTTCTCGTGGGCGGGATCGATTCGTCCGGCCGCGCAGGCCTCGACGCCGACCGCGAGGCCGCAGCTGCTGCCGAGTGCGAGGCCGTCGCCATCGCCAGCGCGATGACGGAGCAGGACCTCTTCGAGGTGAGCAGCGTGGAGGAGCGCCTCCTCTGGCCGCGTGAGGCCGAGGAGAGCCGGAAGGGCGGAGCGTTCGCCGCGCTCAAGTTCGGATTGCTTCCCGGCGTCTCCTCCATCGTCGAGGCGGCGCGTCTGGTGGCCCGTGCGATGCACGGCGCGCCCCGGGTGCCCGCGGTCGTCGATCCGGTCGCGATCTCGAGCGGCGGCTACCGGTTCTGGAGCGAGCGGGAGCTCGTCGCCGTGAGGGACAGCCTGCTCGTGGCAGGACCGGTCCTGACGCCGAACCTCGACGAGCTGGCGCTGCTCGCATGGGAGGACGCCGAGGCTCTCGCCGCGGATCCTTCGCGGCGCGTCGCGGCAGCGGAGCGTCTCCTGCAAGCCGGCGTCAGCGCCGTGGTCGCCACCGGCGGACACGGTCCCGAGGATCAGCCATCGCAGGACCTCGTCGTCCGCCCTGGCGAGGAGCCGGTCTGGATCGAGCGTGTTCGAGAGCCCGGTCCGGGGATCCGCGGCTCGGGCTGCCGCTTCGCGACCGCGTTGGCCTGCGGGCTCGCACGCGGCGAAGACCTCGTCGCGGCCGCCAGGGCGGCCGGTGACTACGTCGCTCAGCGGATCCGAGAGGGGGACCCGGAGAACGCCGAGGGCGGCTCCTGAGACGACTCGAGCTCGACCGGAGCAGCGAGGAGCGAATCTCCACCGCGCGCTTGCCCTCCGGGGCTCCGGCGCTATTCTTCGTCGCGTCGCGGCTGTAGCTCAGTGGTAGAGCGCAACCTTGCCAAGGTTGAAGTCGAGGGTTCAAATCCCTTCAGCCGCTCCAATCACCGGCGCCGCGGAGGCTCTTCAGCCACCGCGGCGCCTTCTTCGTGGGCTCGCGCGCCGGCGGGACGGCGCCGGTCACGAGGGCGGCGCTTCGGTCCGGATCGTCCCCTCCATGTAGGCGTGGGCCTCGCCCTTGAGCCGGACGCGGTCGCCCGAGAGGAGGCACTCGAGCCGGCCGCCCCGGCGTGAGAGCTGGCGCGCCGCGAGCTCGGTCCGTTCGAGAGCCCCTGCCCAGTAGGGGACGAGCTGGCAGTGGGCCGAGCCCGTCACCGGATCCTCGAAGACGCCGAGGGTCGGCGCGAAGAAGCGGCTGACGAAGTCCACCTCCGGGTCGGCGCCGCGCGCGGTCGCGATGAGCGGGAGGCCGATCTCCTCCAGGGCGCGAGCCCTCGGCGCGAGGGCGCGGACGGCGGCCTCGTCCTCCAGCTCCGCGAGGACGTAGCGATGCTCGTGAGCGGCGACGACACGGCCATCGACGGCGCGCTCCAGCGCGGCGAGCCGCTCCGCGCCCACGGGCCTCGCGCCCGTCGCCGCAGGCAGGTCGATGGTCACGTGGCCTTCCTCCTCGAGCTCGGCCGTCAGCGGCCCGCTCAGGGTGGAGAAGGTCACGACGCCGCTCGATTCGCGGCCCGCGAGGCGCAGGGCCTCCGCGGCGGCCAGCGTCGCGTGGCCACAGAGCTCGACCTCGACCGTGGGCGTGAACCAGCGCAGCGCGTACCCGTCGCCCTCGGGCATCGGCACCACGAAAGCCGTCTCGGAGAGGTTGTTCTCCTCCGCTATGCGCTGCATCAGCTCCGGCGCGATCGGAGCCTCGAGGAGGACGACGGCCGCCGGGTTACCGGTGAAGGGGCCCTCGGAGAAGGCGTCGATCTGGCGGATGGGGTGGTTCATGTGCGGTCCTGCGGCGGCGGGGCGAGTTCGAGCGCGTCGCCGCCCCGGAGCGTGCAGGTCCAACCTGGCGGGACCCACGCCGTTCCGGCGTACTCGACGACGATCGCGGGCCCGATGAGCGGCGCTTCTGCTCCAGCGAGGTCCTCGCGCGCGAGGACGGGGACATCGACCTCGCCGGAGTCGACGTGGACGCGCTGGTGCGCCAGCGGCTCGAGGGAGCCGCCGGCCCCGGGCGCCGCGGCGCCCCCGGTCGCGGATCCGGCCGTCCGCCGCGTGGCGCGCACCCGCGCGGTGACGACCTCGACGGGGTGGGCCTCGAGCCGCCAGCCGAAGCGGGCCTCGTGGGCCCCGTGGAACGCCTCCGCGAGGTCCCCGGCGTCTCCGGGTACGCCGAGCTCGTAGGACTGGCCTCGATAGCGCAGGGCGAAGCTCGATTCGAGGTGGACGGCGCCCGGGCCGCCCTCGAGCTCGGCGCTCGCCTCCGCGGCGAGGGCGGACACGATCTCCTCGCGCGCGTCCGCGTCGAGCTCCCCGGCCGGGCGGAGGACGGTCCGCGACCGGTCGGCGGCCGCGTCGGCCCGCGCCATGCCCGCTGCGGACAGCACGCCCGCGGCCGCCGGCAGGAGCGCGCACGGCATCCCGAGCGCGCCGGCGAGGTCCGCCCCGGCCAGCCCGCCGCCGCCGCCGAAGGCGACGAGCGGAGTCGCCCGCGGGTCGCGTCCGCGCTGCATGGTCATCACGCCCAGCGCGCGCCGCATGGACGCGTGCGCGGTCGCGACGACCGCGCGGGCGGCGCTCACGCCGTCGGTGCCGAGGCGCTCACCGAGCGCATCGAACGCCCGCTCGGCCGCCGTGACGTCGAGGCTCAGCGCGCCACCCAGGAACCCGCGCTCCAGCGACGCGTGGGGGATCCGCCCGAGGACCACGTAGGCGTCGGTGACGGTCGGGATCGTGCCGCCGCGGCCGAAGGCGATCGGGCCGGGGTCCGCCCCCGCGCTCTCCGGTCCGACGCGCAAGGAGCCCGTGGAGTCCACTCGCGCGAGGCTGCCGCCGCCGCAGCCGATCGTGTGCATGTCGAGGGTGGGGACGGCGATCGCGCGCCCGGCGACGCGGACCTCCTCGCCCAGGGCGCCGAGGCCTCGCGCGGGGTCGTGGAACGCGACGTCGGTGCTCGTGCCACCCATGTCGAGCGTCGCGATCGCGGTGTGGCCCGCCGCCGCCGCTGCCCGGGCCGCTCCGACGACGCCGCCGGCGGGTCCGGAGAGCAGGACGCGCACCGGCTCGTGCGCGGCGCGCGCCGCCGAGAGGCTGCCGCCCGAGCTCGCGAGGACGTCGAGCCTCGTGTCGCCGAGCGCCCCCCCGAGGCGCTCGAGGTAGCGCTGGACCACGGGAACGAGGGCGGCGTTGCAGAGCGCCGTCGAGAAGCGCTCGGCCTCGCGATACTCGGCGACGAGGTCCGCGGACGCGGTCGCGGCCACCCCGCGCGCCCGCAGCGCCTCGGCCACGCGTCGCTCCGGGCCAGGATCCCCGTAGCTGTGAAGCAGGCAGACGGCAGCGCTCTCCGCGCCGCTGGCCGCGACCGCGTCGGCCACGCGAGCGATCTCCTCGTCGGTGGGGCGCCGCTCCTCGACGAAGGCTCCTGCCTGGACCCGGACGGTCCGCTGGTCGAGCTCGAAGCGGAGCTCGCGCGGCGCGAGGGACGCGGGCCGGACGGGCTCGAGCGCGTACAGGTCCGGGCGTGCCTGGCGGTCGATCTCCACGAGGTCCTGGAAGCCCTCGTTGGTGACGAGGGCGACGGCCGGGGTGCGGCCCTGGAGGAGGGCGTTGAGAGCCACCGTCGTCCCGTGGACCACCCGCACGCGGCCGCGCTCCTCGGGCGTCAGCCCGAGCGCATCGAGGCCATCGAGCAGGGCGCGTCCGGGGTCGTCGGGGGTCGAACGTACCTTGACGACGCGAGGCCCTTCGCCGGCGCCCTCCAGGACGACGTCCGTGAAGGTGCCGCCCGTATCGATGCCCACGCGCAGGGGGCCGCCGTCCGCGGAGGGGCCGGCGTTGGTGGGCGAGGGGGGGGCGCTGGCCATGGCGCGGAGTGTACGCCCGCGCGGGGTCCTGCCGCGGCCCGGCGGGGATTCGCGCCCGCCCGGAGGGGGACCTCGTGCAGAATGCGCGGCCACCCGCGTCCGGACCATGGCCCCCGCACTCCTCGTTCTCCTCGCCTCGTACCTGATCGGTGCGATTCCCTTCGGCCTCGTCATGGCGCGTGTGATCAAGGGCGTGGATCTCCGCACGGTGGGGAGCGGGAACATCGGCGCGACGAACGCGATGCGGATCCTGGGCAAGCCCCTGGGGCTGGTGGCCTTCCTCCTCGACTTCGCGAAGGGGCTGCTTCCGACGGCGATCCTCGCGGGGTACGCCGGGCCGCTCGCGGCCGAGACGCCGTTCCTCGCCGAGGCGCTCGCCGGTACGGCGGCGGTCCTGGGGCACTGCTTCCCCGTCTACCTCGGCTTCAAGGGAGGCAAGGGAGTGGCGACCGGCTGCGGCGCGATCGTGGGCGTCGAGCCGATGGTCTTCGTGGCGTCGGGGGTGGTCTGGCTCGTGATCCTCGGGCTCTCTCGCTACGTGAGCCTCGCGTCCATCGCCATGGGCGCGGCCTTCCCCGTCTCGGCGGCGCTCCTGGTCCCCGGAGCTCCCGCCTTCGTGGTCGCCTGCTCACTCCTCACGCTCCTCGTGATCGTGCGCCACCGTTCGAACATCACTCGCCTCCGGGCGGGCACCGAACCGAAGATCCGCGAAAGGACCGCGGCGATGCACTGATGAGTACCAACGACAGGAACGGCGTGAGCCGCGCTCTGGTCATCGGAGACGGCTCCTGGGGCACGACGCTGGCCCTGCGCCTCGCCCGGAACGGGATCGACACCGTTCTCTGGAGCGCGTTCCCCGAGCAGGCGGCGGCCATGGAGCGGACTCGCTCCAACGAGGCGTTCCTGCCCGGGATCTCCTTCCCCGACAACCTCGTCGCGACCGCCGACACCTTCAGCGCTGCCGACGGCGCCGATCTCGTGGTCTCGGTCGTCCCCACCCAGTACGTCAGCCAGGTCGCGCTGCGCTTCGAGGACGCTCTCAAGGGCGACCTGCCCGTGGTCACGGCCTCCAAGGGCCTCGAGATCGACACCTTCCGCTCGCCGAGCCAGATCCTTCGCCGGATCCTCGGAGAGCGGACGATCTGCGTGCTCACGGGTCCCAGCCACGCCGAGGAGGTCGCCCATGATCTCCCGGCCTCCGTCGTGGCGGGGTGCCAGGACCTGGAGTTCGCGGCGAAGGTCCAGGGAGCCTTCAATTCGGAGGCGTTCCGGGTCTACACGAGCCCGGACGGCTACGGCGCCGAGCTCGCCGGGGCGCTCAAGAACGTCATCGCCCTCGCCGCAGGCATCTGCGACGGCCTCGGGCTGGGTGACAACGCGAAGAGCGCGCTCCTGACCCGCGGCATCGTCGAGATGGCGCGCTTCGGCAAGGCGCGCGGCGCCGACGTGCGGACGTTCTTCGGCCTCGCGGGCTTCGGAGATCTCGTCACGACCTGCTGTTCCAGGCACTCCCGTAACCGAGCGGTCGGCGAGGCCATCGGTCGGGGGAAGTCGCTCGAGGAGGTCCTCGAGGAGATGAAGATGGTCGCCGAGGGCGTGTGGACCACGCGTGCCCTGTTCGGACCCGAGTCCGCCCACGACCCGGTCTCGATGCCGATCGCTGAACAGGTGAACGCGGTCCTGTTCGAGGGCAAGGACCCGCGCACGGCCGTCGACGACCTCATGGGGCGAGAGCCCACCGGAGAGATGGACGGCCTCTTCGAAGGAGTGGGGCGTTGATCGAGCTCGGTCTGGCCGATCCTCCCCTGGGGATCCCCCCGGAGGCCGGCTTCCTCGCAGCGCTCCTCACGACGGTCGGGTTCCTCATCGGCGCCGCCATCACGGGTAGGCGCCGGAGGATCGGCGCCCACGCGCGCTTCGTCCTCGCCGCCGTGGCGAGCCTCGGCGTCGCCATCTGGTTCGCGCTCGCCCTCGGCGAGCTCTACGACCTCGAGGCCGCCGGCGACATCACGCCGATCCATCTGGGGCTCGCGCGTGCCACGACCGCGGTGTACCTCTGGCCGCTGCTCACCGGGCCCCTGGCGTACAAGGGGCTGATCCCTTCCGGGGTGCATCGAACGGGGGCCTGGCTGGCGCTCGTCATGACCGTCGCAGCCACGGTGACCGGCGTCATGATGCTGCTCGGCGCAGAGCGGCTCCCCTGAAGCGCGCCGCGTCTCAGCGGGCCGTCAGCGCGGCCTGCAGCTCCGCGTCGAAGGCGAATGGGAGAAGCAACAGCGTGCCGTTGGCGAAGAGCGCCATCAGGGCCATGAGCAGCCACGCCTTCCGTGCCCGGACGGTGAGGAAGCCGTAGCCGAAACCGGCTGCTCCGAGCAGGCACGAGATGCCGTAGATCCACGGGAGGGGGACACTGACGCCCAGCCGCGCGAGCCCGAGCGCGCTCCAGACCACTGCCCATCCGAGCGTGGCCAGAGTCATGGCTCGCATCCAGGTGCGATGGCGACGACGTACCCGGGTCAGGGGACGCGCCTGGGAGCGGAAGGGCCTCGGCATCGACGGAGGGTAACCGGCGGCCACGGCCCGGGTGTGGTGTCCTCGGGGGACGAGCCCTCCCGGTCGATTCGGGACCCGTAGCGCGTTGACGCCCCAGGGCCCGGGATCTAGGCTCTTCGCCCCTTCGGTCGGGCCGTGGCGCAGTTTGGTAGCGCGCTGCAATGGGGTTGCAGAGGTCGGAGGTTCGAATCCTCTCGGCCCGACCATCTTCCCGCTCCCGCTGGCGCCGCGGTCGAGCGGGGCTGCGGCGCTCAGTGGCTCCAGTCCATCGCGCTCGACGTGCCCTCCACCGGGGCTCCGAGCCAGCCGATCCGGACCACCTCCGCACCCGACGACTCGAGCACGCTCGCGTACCACTCGAGGGCAGCGCGCGCGTGGGCGGGGCGCGTCGCAGGAGCCCAGACCACGCTCAGGGTCTCCCGGGTCCGCGGCGACGTCTTCGTGCCGTGGCTGTCCTTGACGGCGTTCGCGATCGGGCCGGTTCCGTCGAACAGGCAGAGGAGCCCGTCGAGGCGAATCTCCTGCCCGCTCGCGTTGAAGACGTAGCTCCCCTCGGCTGGAACCGCGACCCGCAGCGGACCGCTGGTGCGCGCGACGTCCACGACGCTGATGGGGAGCCCCGTGTGGTAGCTCACCGCGTTGCAGGCGTCGACCGCGGCGTTGATCCGGGGCACCTTCCCCTCGCCTGCGGCGCGCACGAGGTACTCGCTCGAAGGCTTGCCGCGGCCGGTGGGCTTGTGCCCGCCGTGCCTGAGGAGGTCCCGCACCTCCTGGCGCAGAGCCTCGCGTCCTTCGGGGTCGAGCTCGAGCGTGGAGGGCGGCGCGGCCCCGAGGAGCGCGTGGGCGTCGACGCGCGGCGCGAGCTCCGCGAGGGGCGCTGCGAAGCGAGCGTGGATCGCCGCGGGGAGGAGCAGGGGATGCTGCTCGTAGGTGAGGGGGACGGGGCTGTCGGGCATCCCGCTGTTCTACGTCGAACTGCCGTGGCCGGGGCGACGAACGCGACGATGCGCTCGAGTCCACGGCGACCCTCCGCGACTCCCGACCGAGCCGCCTCGCCGCGCCATCGCGCCCGCGGCCGCGACGGGACGCTCTGCCTCGGGCCGATCCCGAGCGTCGGCGGCCCGGTCCTCCATCGCGCTCGCGCGAGCGACCGGACCGGCTGGCTCGCGACTGCGCGCCCCCCGCGGCTGCGGCGGCGCGGGTCGTCACACGGGCCCTTCGCCCACGGCGGCGAGAAGCTCCTCGGCGGCGCCGACCACGCGCTCCGCCGTGATCCGCGTCATGCAGCGGTGATCGATGGGGCAGGTCCGTAGCCTGCAGGGCCGGCAATCCACGTCCTCGATGAGCACCCTCTGGCGCTCGAGATGGTGGCGCGTGTGTCCGTCCTCCGTCGGCCCGAGCGGCACGACGACCGGAAGACCGAGCGCGACGGCCATGCTCCTCGGCCCCGTGTCGTTGGAGATCGCCAGCGCGGAACGGTGGAGAAGCGCGGCGGTCTCCGCGAGGGCCAGCGGCGGATCTGCGAGCACGGTCACCGCCCCCTCGGAGAGGCGGGCGACCTCCTCGCCGATCCGCTCCTCCCCGGGTCCCGGCGCGATGACGGCGCGCGTGCCGTGGCGCGCGGCCATCAGCGCGGCGGCGCGAGCGAAGGACTCGGGCGGCCACATCTTGGCGGCTCCGAAGGAAGCGCCCCCGATGAGCGTGAGGACACGGTCTCCGCTCCCGATCCCCGCCGCGGCGAGTCGCTCGTCGACCCGCTGCGCCGCCGCGGGCTCGACCGGCAGCTCCATCCGGTCGCCGTCGTCCTCGATCCCCAGGTGGCGCGTGACCCTCAGGAACCTCTCGATCATCGAGAACGCGCTCGGACGGCCGTCGGGATCGCGTGGCCTCTCCAGGTAGTGGGTCAGGAGCGCGCGTCGAAGGGCGCCGCGGCCGAAGCCCGCTCGCACCGGGATGCGCGCGAGGAACGCAGGCGCCGCGACGCGCTCCGACTCCCCGAACAGGACGGCCCAGTCGAAGCCCTCGGCGCGGAGTTCCCGCGCGCGTCGCCAGGCCGCGCGCGGCCCCCGCTGGGGGGCGGGATCGAAGCGATCCACGGCGTCGAGTCCGCGCACGAGATCGCCGAGATGAGGCCGCCCCTCGGCCACGATCGTCGCGTCCGGGAACGCGCTGCGGAGCGCGCGCAGCGCCGGCGTGCACATGGTCGTGTCGCCGACCCAGGAGGGCAGGACGGCGAGGATGCGGCGAGGGGGCGGCGGGGCCATCGGCGCGTCGATCATAGAGCGCCGGAGTCCTGGTCCGGGAAGGCCGCGTCGATCGCCTCCAGGAGCCCGGCCGCGCGGCCGGGACGCGGATCCAGCTCCCGGGCCGGCCGTCCGGACGCTTCCGCGCTCTCGACCTCGGCGAGGAACGCGCCGAGGCGCTCGCCGAGCGGGTCGGCGAGGTCCACGATCCTGACCCCGTCGCGCAGGAACAGCGCGTAGTCCCTGTCGCGCACGCACCGGTCCACCCTGCGCCCGTCCACGGCGTACCAGGCCGCGCGCGCTCCGCCGAGATCGCGGCCGACGAGCTCCACCCGGAGCGAGAAGGTCCCGCGCGCTCCGGAGAGCTCGGCGTGAACCGTGCAGCGCGCGGCGCCGTCGAGGTCGAAGGAGCAGCTGTCGAGCCGCTCGAGGTCGGATCGCAGCGCCAGCGCGAGGCTCAAAGGGTGGGGGAGCGCGTCACCGAGCATCGCGCGCCCCTCGGAGGCCGGTGCGAGGCCCATCTCCAGCGAGCGCGGCGTCTCGTCGAGCGCGCCATGGAGCGCGGCGAAGGCGGGGAGCGTCCATGGCCACTGCGCATTGACGGCGAGCACGAGGCCGCGCTGCGCGAAGTTCCTCCCGAGGCCGTCGACTCGCGCTCGCCAGCCAGGCCCCTCCGCCGCGTCGGGCCCGTGCCAGAGGAACGGCTTCTCCACGAGGACGTGTCGGCCCGCCGCGAGAGCGCGTTCGACCCATTCGAGATGGTGTCCGCGAGGGGTGAGGATGCACACCGCGTCCAGCGGCGCCGCGTCGAACTCGTCCGCGTCGGTGAGCGGGACCGGCTCCACCTTCGTCAGACCCGCGATCCCCGCCGCCGCCGCGCGCGCGCTCTCGGCGGTGCGTCCGAGGACGTGGGTCACCTCGGCGCCACGGGCCACGAGATCTCGCGCGATGAAGGGGCCGAGCCCCTGACGCGCCCTCCGGGCGCCGACGATGCCGATCCGCAGCGCGTCCATCTACCCGTTCCGTGACGCGTTCCACGCGGCGTGCGCCGCGGCGAGCCGGGACGGGACCTCTGCGCCGTCGATCTGCCACAGGAACCTGTCGAGTATCGGCACGAATCCGAGCTCGTCCGCGAGACGCGCGAGGGCGAGCTCGGTCTTCATGTCGGGCACGCGTCCGTCGCGGCACATCGCCAGTGCCTCGCCGAGATCGATCAGGTGGACGCGAGACCACTCCTCCATGACGCTCCCGTCCCCGGTCGGCGCGTCGCGCTCGCCGAGAGGCGCGGCGGCGGAGCAGAAGTAGAGCTTCTCGTCGGTGGTCCCCGGGCTCGCGAAGGTCTCGCCGCCGAGGGGATGCAGGGTCGCGCGATCCACCTCGAGCCCCGCTTCCTCGCGCGCCTCGAGCGCCGCGCGGCGTTTGAGCCCTTCCGGACCAGCGGGGTCGCTCTCCTCGACGAGGCCGGCCACCACCTCGAGGATCGTGAGGTACACGCCCGGGTCGGGGTGCACGAAGGTCTTGTGGCGGCGCAGGTGGATCGGTGGACGCGGCGACTCGCGCAGCAGCACTCGCGCGCGCCCGTCCACGAACTCGTAGAGCACGCACACCACGGCGTCGCTCCCCGGGCGCTCGAGGACGTCGCAGGGGTACGGTTCGGAGGCCGAGCCGTCGCCGTACCGATTGCGCAGGACGAGGCGCCGCAGCTTGAGGAAGCCGACGTCGCAGCGGCTCTCCGAGGTGCGATCCTCGACCACCTCGACGTCGCTCAGTGCGCGCTCGCTGGGACCCATGGGGCGGACGTTCGGGCCCCGGGGACGGCGGAGCAACGGGATCTTGGTGGAAACACAGTTCGGATGCCCTGAACGGCCCTGAAGGGCTGGACAAGGGGCCTGGGTGGCCCTCCCGTCTCAGCGGCGGATCCCGGGCGGAGCAGGTCGGTCCACCTCTCGGGGGATTTCCATTCGCATCAAAAGGGAGCGACTGATAATCCGAAGAGGGTGGAGATGGAGAGAACGAAGCTCAGCCGGCCCTCGGGGCCGCGGCCCGGCGCCTCCGCAGCGCCGCTCGAGCGTCGTCGTGGCCCCCTCCATCGCACCGTGGGTCGCTGGCTCTTCCCCTGCCTCGCGCTCGTGGCCGCGCCAGCTTGCCAGGGCCCCGCGGGAGCTTCGGCGTTCCACTACGGAGATGGTGCGAGGTCCTCGGTCCCGCTCTCCGCGGTCGAACCGATCTCGCTGGACACATCCCTCGAGTCGCTGCGCGAGGCCTTCGACGCCCACGTCGACGTCCCGCGCGTCCTGGCGCTCATGCCGCACATGGGCTGCGAGCGCGGAGCTGCGATCCTGCGCTCCGAGGTGCTCGACGCCCACCGCGGCGAGGACCTGCGCCTCTTCGTCATCTGGCAGGACGTCGCACGCACCCCCGACGCCGCGCAGGCGGCTGCCCGGGCGAGCCGCTCTCTCCAGGACGACCGCGTCATCGCGTTCCACGACGGCTCCGGCCTCGCGGGCCGAGCCTTCGCGCGGGGCAAGCTCCCCGTCGCCGAGGCGCGAGAGGTGTTCCTCTTCTATCCGGCAGGTGCGAGCTGGCCGACCTCGAGCGGCGATCGCAGGACGCCCGCGGGTACGGGGCAGACGCCGGCGACCGACGA
>PKCK01000040.1 GCA_002862085.1 Planctomycetota bacterium
GTCGAGGTCGTTCCGAAGCCCCCCGATGTAACAGACCCCGTAGCCCATCGCCTCGAAGGCGAGAGTCAGGTTCTGGGCGAAGAGGCTCGCGTCGATCACCGCGAGAAGAAGCACCTCGTCGGTTACGTGGCGCGCTGCATTCGCGTCCTCAGCGATGAGCTCGTGGCGGCGAGTGTCTCCGCAAACGACGAACAGGGCGCCTGCTTCGTGCACCTGCGCCTGCCCACCTGCGAGCGTCGCGAGCCGCTCGCGCTCGTCTGGATGTACCACCTGAATGAGGTGGTAGGCCTGGATCCAGCTGGAGGTCGCGGCGCACTGCGCGGCGCAGACGGCTCTCTCGATGTGGTCGTCGGGGACGGGCGTGGGGTCGAAGGCACGGATCGAACGGTGGCGTGCCATGAGACCGAGGACGGCATCGGCCTGGGAGCTGGACGGCGGCATGGGTGGGATGAGAGGGGGCGATCAGACGTCGATCGGATCGAGAGGCTCGTGCTGAGCCGCGACGAGGACGCGGACCTCCGGCCGGCCCAGGCGTGTCAGGGCCGCCCTCGCCGCGTCGAGCGCCAGCTCGGGGGAGTTGTTCTTCTCGGAGAGGTGGATGAGCACCACGGTGTGCGTCCTGGGTCCGACCATGCGCGTGAGCATGATCGCCATCTGATCGTTCGACAGGTGTCCGTGGGAGCCCGAGACTCGGTCCTTGAGGGCCTGGGGGTACGGACCCGATCGGAGCATCTCCAGGTCGTGGTTCGCCTCCAGCAGCAGGACGTGAGGGTCCTTCAGCGTGCTCGCCACGTCCTCGCGAGGCTCACCCATGTCGGAGACCAGCGAAAGGTGACGATCCCGGTGCTCGATACCGAGCGCGAGCGTGGGATCGCAGTCGTGGGGGACCCGGATGGTCCGTACCACCGGGCTCGGATCCGATCCCGGACGCGCTTCCAGTTCGATCCGTCCGGAGTCCGGGAGCTGACGCTTCTCCGGCGCGCGCGAGAAGGCACGGTGATGGAAGTACCTGTCTGCGCAGAAGAGAGTCGCGTCGTGACGCTTCGCGATGATCCCTGCGCTGCGCGAGTGATCGAGATGTCCGTGGGTGACCACGACATGGTCGATTCCACGATGACCGATGCGCGCGCCCGCGAGACGATCGGCGAGCTGGCGAATCGGGAGCCCGGCGTCGAGGAGAATCAGGGTCTCGTCCGCGCTGAGCAGAGCGGAGTTCCCACGGCTCCCCGATCCGAGCATGCGCAGACGCATGGTCAGGCCAAAGAGCGCCCGTCGGCGCCACGTCGATTCACTCGAGCGACTTCGGCGGCCCTGTGACGCCGATGACCACTGCCATCTTCACGAGGTCTGCGAAGCTCTCGGCTCGCATCTTCTCCATCACGTGAGCCCGGTGGACCTCCACGGTCTTCTGGCTCAGGCCGAGATCGGAGGCGACGACCTTGTTCGGCTTGCCGTCGACGACCAGTTCGAAGACCTGGGCCTCACGAGACGTGAGACGAGCTGCTCGTCGCTCGATGTCCGAGCGGTCGTGTTCCGACGCACGGTCCGCGTTGTCCTGCTGCAGGGCTTGCTGGATGCGCTCGAGAAGGACCTGGTCGCTGAAGGGCTTCTCGATGAAGTCGAAGGCCCCGGCCTTGAGAGCCCGCACGGCCATCGGGATGTCGCCGTGGCCCGTGATCAGAAGGGCCGGCGGAGCGAAGCGATCCCCGCCGAGCTTCTCCATCAGCTCGAGGCCCGAGAGCCCGGGCATCCGGACGTCGAGGACGATGCACCCGGGGCGTTCGTTGTCGTAGGCATCGAGGAACTCCTCGGCGGACGCGTAGGTCTCCACCTTGCGCCCGACTGAGCCGATCAAGAAGCTCAGGGAGTCCCGCATGGCGGAGTCATCGTCGACGATGAAGACGGTCGGCGTCGCGCTCATGAGGTCATTTGACCCCTTCCAAGGGGGAGGGTGAAGCGAAAACGGGCTCCCGCAGGGTCAGGAGAGCTCTCCATGGTCGGGCCCAGCCAAAGGCGGCCGCCGTGCGATTCGACGATCGAGCGCCCGATCGGGAGGCCCAGACCGAGGCCCTTGCCCGATGCGGAGTAGAACGGATCGAAAAGGCGATGCGACACTTCGCCCCTCACTCCGGGGCCGTTGTCCTCCACGATCGTCTCCACGTAGGCCTGTGGACCTTCGGCGGTGAGGCGCTCGACGGTGCGAACGCCGCTCGAGCTACCCGGGTTCCCGACGAGGAGCGTGGAGACCCTGATCCGGCGCTCGTGTTCCTCGTCGGTGGCGCCGAGAGCCTCGATCGCATTGAGGAGGAGGTTGATCACCACCTGCTGGATCTGAATTCCGTCCACGATGACCACATCGTCGGCGGCGGCGAACTCGGTCACGATCTGCACCCTCGCCCGCCTCGAGGGCTCGGCCATGAGCTGGATCGACTCCTCCAGGATGTCGGCCATGCGGAGGGACTCACGGTCGCCTTCGCCTCGCCTCGCGAAGGACCGTAAACGCCGGATGATCCCGGAGGCGCGCTGGCCCTGGTCGACGATGGAGCCGAGCGCTCGGAACACCATCTGGTCGTCGACCCCTCGCTGCTCCAGCAGGCGCATGCATCCGTTCGCGTAGTTGACGATGGCGGCCAGCGGCTGGTTGAACTCGTGGGCGATTCCGGAGGCCATCTCTCCGAGCGTCGAGAGACGCGAGACGTGGGTGAACGCCTGCTGGCGCTCTTGCTCCGTCCGTTCAGCGAGGGCGGCCTCTGGCGCGCTGTTGGGGACTGTATGGCTCCCGCCCTCAGCAGCGATCTCCGTCTCGACGGCGAGCAGGCCGGCGAGGCGGCCGTGTTCGACGAGCGGGGACATGTCGACACGAAGGTGCCGCGGCGCGCCGTCCGCTGCGAGCTCGGTGACGGCGAGACCCCGACATTCGAGCCCCCCCTCGGCGAGGCCCTCGAGGCGATGTGGGTCGTCGGTGAGCCAGAATCCCACGAGATGATCGGTGGTGACGCCTCCGATCGTGGCGTCTCGAGCGACGGAGAAGCGGTCCGCGAAGGCGGCGTTGCATTCAGTGATCCGGCCGCGGTTGAGGATCGCATCTGCGATGCGAGTGGGCGGATCGTCGAGCCTCGGCCCGTGGTCCAGCTCGAGCGTCCAGACGGCGCCGCGACTCAGCGCGAGCAGTCGTTCGTGGCGAGCATCCGCACTCGTTCGGGGAGCATTCGCTTCCACGGTCGCCGCTTCGTCCAGCCCATGCTTGGGAGTGTGGGGATTCACGTCGTGTTGCGCGCCGAGGGCTTTCTCACGGGGCCCACTCGGCGATGAAGACGTCAGTATCGCCGGCCTTACCCCCGCCACGATTGCTCGAGAAGGCGAGGAAACGCCCGTCGTGGCTGAACATCGGAAAGCTGTCGAACTGGCGGCCGAGGCCGTCGTCGAACGTTGTGATCTGCTCCAGGTTCCCACCATCGAGGTCGCAGGCGAAGAGGTCGAAGTTCAGGCCTGGCTTCCCCTTCGGATTGTGGTGGTTGGTGGCGAAGATGATCCGCCGATCGTCGGGGAAGAAGTAGGGCGCGAAGTTCGCGCCACCGAGGTCCGTCACCTGGGCGCGCGCTTCGCCGTCGGGGCGAATGGTGAAGATCTCCATCCGGTTGGGCTTCACCCGCCAGCGCTGGTACTCCTCGATGTACGACGACTGCTCCGCGGCTTCGGCGCCGGGTGTCCACGCCGTCGCGCGGAACACGAGGCTCTCGCCGTCGTGGCTGAAGAAGGCGCCGCCGTCGTAGCCGAGAGTGTCAGTGACCTGGCGCAGGTCGCCTCCCTCGAGGTCGCAGGTCCACAGTTCCAGGTCGCCGCTACGCGTGGAGGTGAAGACGATCCTGTCGCCGCGCGGCGAGACCGTCGCTTCAGCGTCGTATCCATACCCGTCCACGAGCACGCGCTCGCCGCCGCCTTCGAGGTTCGAGACGTAGATGTCGTACTCGGGCCAGATCGGCCATGTGTACGTGCGACCGCGTTTGAACTTCGGGCAGGCGCCGTGCGAGGACTGGGTCGATGCGTAGAGGACCTCGTCGTCGCCGGGCATGAAGAAGGCGCAGGTCGTCACGCCCTGCCCGTTGGACACCTGGCGGACTCCGCCGTCGGCGCCGGTCACGAAGATCCTGTCACAGTCCCACTCCGGATCGCTGGTGATCTGGAGGGACAGACGGTCGTCCGCGTAGTTCCAGTAGGCCTCCGCGTTCTGGCCGCCGAAGGTCAACCGCCAGAGGTTCTTGAAGTGCGTCTCACCGGGCTGGATCAGCTCGTTGACGAGCACCGCTCCTGTCACGGGCGGGTCGGGAGCGGGCACGCGCTCGGTCGCCCGGTCACCGGAGGCACAGGCCGCGACGGCGAGGGAGACGGCGGAGAGGAAGCCTGCGTCGGCGCGCGGGAACTCGTTGGAGACTGAGCGGGGCATGAGGATGATCAGGTCTCGTCAGGACGTCCGTCGTCGGCGCGGCGTCGCCGGGGCGCCGGCACGGGATCGTAGCCGCCCTTGCACAGTGGATGACAGCGGACGATTCGCCAGACGATGAGGGGCGCGGCCCGCAGGGGGCCCAGTTTCTCGAGAGCCTCCTCCGCGTAGGCGCTGCAGGTCGGGGAGAAGCGGCACGTGGGGGGCGTGTGGGGGGAGACCCAGCGGCGGTACACGCGGATCGGGGCGATGAGGATTCCGGCGATCAGCCGCGAGACCCCGTCGAGCAGTGACATGATCAATGCGTCCTCCTACCCGGACGCGCCGGGAGCTCCGAATCCGCTGATCTTTCGCGCTCCATTCGATCCAGCTTGGCCTCGACCCTGTGAGCGAGGCGGAGAAGCTCGGCGCAGACCGCAGGGGTCTCGGGTCGCAGCTTCGGTACGGCCGGGATCATCACGAGGTCGAGGTGCGGCAGCTCGGCGGCCGAGAGGCGAAAAGCCTCCCGGAAGACGCGGCGTACTCTGTTCCGCTTCACAGCGCTCTTCCAGATCCGCTTTCCGACGGACAGGCCGAGCCGCGGGTGGCCCAGCCCGTTGGGCGCGCCGACCACGATCATGGCCTCCCCGCGGGCTCGCATGCCATCGCGGTAGATGCGTGCGAAGGACGAGCCCGAGCGGATCCTGAGCAGTCTGGGGAAGCGCCGTCTGGAAATCATGGACCGGTTCGGGTCCGTGGCCGAACATGGAAATCATGACGCCTCACCAGCCGGACGGACCCATCGAGGGCGGAAACCCTGTGTCCGACCGTGGCGCCGGGCCTGCCCCGTTCGGCGCCGGTGTTCCGAACGGCGCAGTCGGAGAAGCTGCGGATGCAGCTCGTCGGCCGCGTCCCGCCGCGCCGCCCGTGAGCCGGGGCCCGGGCGGCGCGGCGGCGCGGACCCAGGGGCTCATCGATCTCGCGCGAGAGGGCCTGGCGGGGCGGGCTCGCGCGGAAAGCGATCCGGAGACGCTCCGCAGCGCCGTGCGCGTGGCGGTGGCCAGGTACGCCGGCCCTGCCGCCCCGGGGGACGTGGGATCGGCTCTCTCGCGATCGTCCGAGAATCGCCTTCTCGACTGCGGGCCGGTCTACGCGCGCAGGCCCGACTGGACGGAGGATCCAGCGCGAGTCATCGCCGATCTCGCCGTCGCGGCCGCGGGCGGGCGCGCGATCGCACTCTTGACGACGCCTCTCGACGAGTGGTACGGGCCGGCACTCGAGGCGATCGCGGAGCACGAGGGGTTCGATCTGATCGTCCGCACCGACCGACACCTCGACGGACTGCGCGCCCTCGCGGGCGTGAGGGAGGTGGCTCTCGAGTACGGCGCGCCCGACGCGGGAATGACCGGCCTCGCCGCGTCGCTGCAGCAGCTACGGGCGGCCGCGGTCGTGACGTCTGCTGGGTCCGCAGTTTCCGGTGAGGGTTGGTTCGGCGCAGGCGTCGTGTCCTCTCCGGCCGCGCCGATGCGGATCGGTGCGGAGCACTCCGTGACGGCGTTCGTCGGGCTCGATCCCGGCGACTTCGGCGCGATGACGGGCCTTCTTCACGGCGTGGAGACGGGCGACGGACGTTCGGACGCCCTGCGCCGAGCTGCTCGAGAGGTCGCGCGTCTCGCCTTCGGCGCCGAGTCGATGGGAGGACACGCAGGATGCGCGGTATCGCGCGCTCTGATTCATCCGACGGTCTTCTCGGCATTCAGCGAGGCGCTGCTCGACGCGCTCGACGAGGGTTTCGCATCGGACACGCTGGGGGCGCCGGCGTGGTCACGCGCGAGGCCGCACCGCTTGACCCGTGGAAGTGAACAAGCGGTCGAACTGGCTCGCAAAGCGGGGATCGAGGAGGGAGCGACCCTCGTGTTCGAGAGAAAGCAGCCCGGCAAGCACGCGCTCGTTTTCACGAACGTGGAGCCGCGAATGGCCCTGGCCGGCCGCCTCGTGGCGCCTTGCCTGCTCGCGCTGCAGCGGGCCGGTGCGACAGTCTGAGCGGCCTGAGACTCCGGCGCGGGGAGTGACCCTTACGGGAACCCGACGCCGGGAGCGGCGGGGGATCCACTATCCTCCTCCGCCCGAAAACGGAGCCAGAGCCATCACCCTGCCTCGGACAGACATCCCGCACCGCGCGCGGTACGCGGCGCTTCTCGCGCTCTGGATCGCCTCGGTGGCGCCGGCGGTCGCCGCTCAGCGCGCGCGGCCCGTCCAGCGGGAGCGGCCCAGCGTGACCGTACGCCCCGTCTCCGGTCCCTCGGGGCCTGTCATCGACGGGGTGCTCGACGAGCCTCTCTGGTCCGAGGCTGCGAGGATCGGCCCGCTCACGCAGGTCCTGCCCATCGAAGGAGCAGATCCGACGGTGGTGACGGACGTTCGGCTGACCTACGACCGGGACACCGTCTACGTGGGGATCCTCTGTCGCGACGACCCGTCGGAGGTACGCGCCAGACAGATGGATCGCGACGCCTTCGTGCGCTACGACGACGTCGTCGAGGTGTGGTTCGACCCCTTCGCGTCGGAGCGGTTCGCCTACTGGTTCCAGATCACGCCTGGCGGGTCGATCGGCGACGCGCTCCTCGCGGACAACGGGTCCTCGTTCAACAAGGACTGGGACGGTATCTGGTACGGGATCTCGAAGGTGACGCAGGATGGGTGGTCGGCCGAGCTCGCGATCCCCGTGAAGACCCTGGCCTTCGACCCGGATGCGCCCTGGTGGGGGTTCAACGTCCGGCGCAAGCGGGTCGCCAACGGTGAGATCTCCCGGTGGGCCTCACCGAGCAATGCCTACCGCTTCTTCCAGACTTCCGAGGGAGGCAAGCTGCGGGGGATCGAAGGGCTCCGCCAGGGCGTGGGCCTCGACGTCATCCCGTACCTGAAGTTCCTGGGAGACCGCGCCTCCTCGTCGCGCTCTTTCGGCAGCCTCTGGGACACCGGCGTCGATGTGCGCTACCGGCCCTCGCCGACGACCACCCTGCTGGTGACGACGAACACCGACTTCGCGGAGACCGAGGTCGATGTCCGTCAGATCAACACGAACCGGTTCCCACTCTTCTTCCCGGAGAGAAGGGACTTCTTCCTCGAGGAGGCGGGCGTCTTCGAGTTCGGGTCGCCATCCAACCGGCGGTCTCTGGTTCCCTTCTTCTCCAGGCGCATCGGTCGGAGCGATGACGGAGAGGTGGTGCCCATCGTGGCCGGAGCGAAGTTCACCGGGCGGGTCGGGGACTGGACCATCGGCGCGCTGGACACCTACGTCGGGGATCTGGATGCGCGGGCGGCCACGGCCACTCTCGGAGCCCGCGATCCCGTGGAAGCCACCAATCTCGGGGTCGTCCGGGCACAGAGGTCCCTGGGCGAGGGCCAGCAGGTCGGGATGATCGCCACGACGGGAGACCCCGGCGGCGACGGGAGCCGCGCGACTCTCGGCGTCGATATGCGTCTGGGGTCCACGCGCTTCTTCGGCGACGGTCACAGCGGGTTCCTGTGGGGATACGTCCTCGGGAGCACCGGCGGGAACACCCCGGACAGCGAGGGGCTGGCCTACGGACTCGAGGCGCGTGCGCAGTCCTCGAACTGGAGCCACGAGGTCCGGCTCCAGCGGACCGACGAGGACTTCCGGCCTGCGCTCGGCTTCGTCCGCCGGACCGGCTTCGACCGCGCCTCGGCCGAGTCGGAGTACACGTGGCGCGCACGAGAGGAGAGCGGTCTGTTCCGCCAGGTCCGCTTCGGGGGAACTGCGTCGGTCATCGACGATCGTCGCGGCGGAGAGGACAGCTGGAGCGTGCCCATCCGCCTGTTCGACGCGCAGTTCTGGAGCCAGGACTCCGTGGGGCTGCGCCTCACGCGGCGCGCCGAGACGATCGACACCGCCTTCGAGCTGGGGGACGGCGCGGTGGTCGCTCCCGGGGACTACGACGAGACCCGACTGCGCTTCGAGTTCGAGAGCAACGACAACCGTGTCTTCGGGCTCGAGAGTTCGTACGAGGTGGGGGACTTCTTCGGCGGAACGATCGAGCGGCTGAGGCTGGAGCCGGTCTACATCCCGTCGAAGCATCTCACCCTCGGGCTCGCGTTCCAGGACGTGACCATCGATCTCGGGGAGTTCGACGGCAGCGTGGGCGGTGCCCAGAGCACCGAGCTCTATCAATTCCGGGTGGACGTGGACGTCGATCCGTTCACCTCGTGGCGAACGCTGGCGCAGTACGACACCGACGACAAGGACCTCTCGGTCCAGTCGCGCCTGCGCTGGATCCTCGAGCCCGGACGGGAGCTCTTCCTGGTCGGCCTCTTCGGCTTCGACAAGGAGGACAGCCGTTCGAGCTTCGTCACGGCTGAACAGTCCCTTGCGATCAAGCTCGAGGTCACCTTCCGGTTCTGATGACTCGCATCGTCCTCGTCACCGATCCCGGCCACCCCGGTCTCCAGCCAGATGACCTGGAGCTGCCCGGGGCCTTCGCAGAGCTCGGCGCGGCTGCGCGCCCGGTGGCGTGGGGGACGCCTTGGTCGGAGATCTCGGCGGACCTCTGCGTGGTCAGGACGCCCTGGGACTACTTCGAGCGCGCGGGCGACTTCCTCGACTGGATCGAGCGCGCTCCGATGCCTGTGATCAACCCCGCGTCCGTCCTGCGCTGGAACCACCACAAGGAGTACCTCCTGGCCCTCCAGGAGCGCGGCGCCGCGCGGATCCCCGCGACCGCGATGATCGCGCCCCGAGATCGAACGGCGGATGCGGACGCGCTGCTGGCGCGGGTCACCGCGGAGCGCGCAGTACTGAAACCGGCGATCTCCGGAGGTGCGTTCCAGACCATCGTGCTCGAGCCCGGTGCTGTGGTGCCCTGGACGGCCGAGCATCGCGGGGACTTCCTGGTCCAGGCCTTCGTCGACAAGGTCGAGGAAGCGGGGGAATGGTCGCTCACCTGCTTCGGGGGCGCGTACAGCCATGCGGTCCGCAAGACCGCGGCGAAGGGGGACTTCCGCGTCCAGGAGGAGCACGGCGGCCTCGTGCACATCGAGGAGCCTCCCGCGGCGCTGATCTCGGCTGCCGAGGAGGTCCTCCGGGGGGCCGCGGAGTTCGTGGACGTCGGCCGGCCGCTCGCCTACGCGCGCGTCGACCTCGTCGAGGTTCCCTACGGACCGCCGCTCCTCATGGAGCTCGAGCTCATCGAGCCCGAGCTCTTTCTACGGGCTCACGAGGAGGCCCCGCGACGCTTCGCGAAAGCCTGCCTCGACGCGCTCTGAGGTCGTCAGCGGCCCGCTGCGTCGAGCCGCAGCTGCCCGCAGGCCGCGGCGCCGTCCAGGCCTCGGGACCAGCGGATGGTCGCCACCACGCCTCGTCCCCGGAGGAACTCCTGGAACGCCTCCGGATCTCCGCTCGTGGGGCGGGCGTAGGGGAGTTCGGGGGTCGGGTTGTAGGGGATCAGATTCACTCCGCAGCGCCGGCCCCGGAGGCGATCGGTGAGTGCCTCGGCGTGGCGCGGCGTGTCGTTCACGCCCCCGAGCAGGACGTATTCGTAGGTCACCTCGCGGCCCGTCGTCTCGAACCAGTGATCCCCCGCCGCGAGGACGTCCTCCACCGGCACGCCGGCCATCGCGGGCACGAGGTGGTCGCGCTCCTCCTGGAAGGGCGTGTGGAGCGAGATGGCGAGCTGGAAGCGGGGGCTGCTCTCGGCGAGACGCCTGAGGCGGCCGGGGAAGCCGACCGTGGACACGGTGATCTTGCGGGCTCCCAGGCCCATCTCGTCGCGGACCGCGTCCAGCGCCCGCTCGAGGTTCTCCAGGTTGAGCAGGGGCTCTCCGATCCCCATGACGACCACCCGCCTGAGAGCGCCGAGATCGCGGCCACGGAGAAACTGCTCCAGGATCTCGTGATGCTCCAGATTGCGCTCGAGCCCCAGGAGTCCCGAGGCGCAGAACGGACACCCCACCGGGCAGCCCGCCTGGCTCGAAACGCACAGGGTCGCCCCGCGCGGGTCCCCGTCTCCGTCGAGGGGCTTGTGGGGCGGGATGTGCACGGTCTCGACGGCGAGACGGTCCTCTGCGGAGCGGCCGCGTGGGAAGCTCAGGAGGAGCTTCCTGGTCCCGTCTCTCGCCTCGCTGACGGCGTCGAGCCGGCCCGCGAAGATCGGGAGGTCCTCCGCGAGCCGCGCGCGGAGCGACGCCGGAAGATCCGTCATGGCCTCGTAGTCGAGGACGCCGCGAGCGACGACGTTCCGCCGCAGGGCCTTGGCATGGAACCGCTGGCCGCCACGCTCCACGACGAAGTCGGCGAGGGCGTCGGGCCCGAGGGCCAGGAGGCTCGTCATCGGGCGGCGAGGTGGCGTGCGATGAGCTCCGCGACCTCCTCGCCGAGCCGCTGCGCTTCCTCGAGGGAGGGCGGGTTGGCGCCGCCCACGGCGCGGTGACCACCGCCCCCGTACTGCTCCATCAGCTCACCCACGTGGATCCCACCTTCGGGCTTGTTCCAGGGATTCTCGCCGCAGGTGATGTGGAACCCCGCGCGCGTCGGGATCACGCCGACCGCGTAGGAGACGTCGGGGTAGTGGTAGAAGGGAGCGAAGCGCTCGCGGCGGACCTTGGACGAGGAGGCGTCGTAGAACACCACGCCGGCCTCGTTCCAGAGGACCGTGGGGGGGAACTGTTCGAGCGCCTTGTCTCGGTTCCTGGCGGCGCGGTCGTGGGCTTTCTCGAGGTCGCTCCGGAGGGCGACGTCGTGCATCGACTCCTCGATGAGCGCCGTGGCGATCTGGTCCACCCAGGCAGGATTCGGAGCCGCGGTGAGGGATCGAGAGATCCTGAGCGCCGGGTCGTCGCCGAAGATGGCCTGGTCGACGCTCTCGAAGCGGGCGGCGTCGATGATGTCCGACCAGCGCGCGGCCTCGAGGAACCGCTCGGGCGGCTCGTAGTCGAAGTACTCCTTCGCGTGGCGCAGGATCAACGGCGGGCAGGAGAGGGCGTTCTCGTCCCACTGCCAGCGCTCCGAGGGAGCGTAGGTCGCGCGCAGGTCTTCGGAGAGAAAGGTCGTCGGGTGATGGTCGAACCAGTACTCGGCCCTCGGGTGGAAGTGGAAGTCGACGACGGCGAAGCGCCGGCCCTCCTCGAAGTTCTCCCAGCCCTTGCGTTCGTCGTAGTTCACGGACAGCAGGATCGGCTGCTCGCCCTGTGCCCTGAGGACGTGCGCGAGGACGGCCCCGGAGACCATGCCGTCGAAGTCCCTGTGGTACCGGATCCGAAGCTGCTGCTGGGGAGTCCCGCCTGTGTTGCCGCCGCTCATGGCCGGGATCATAGGCGGCATGGGCTTCGGGGACGCGGACGCGCGCCATTCTTACCGAACGAGCGAGGCCGGAGCGCCCCGTGGG
Source organism: Planctomycetota bacterium (assembly GCA_002862085.1). Lineage (GTDB taxonomy): Bacteria > Planctomycetota > UBA1135 > UBA1135 > Saltatorellus. The sequence continues at coordinate 11,821 of PKCK01000040.1, forward strand.
GTTCGCTCCGGCCTCGCTGGCGGTGACAGGCGACGTTTCTCAGGCGCTCTCACGCTCGGGGGCCTTGTCGTCGAGGTCCGCCGCGGTCAGGCCGCGGGCCAGCTGGACCTCTCCGAGGACGACCTGTTCATCCACGACGAAGTGATCCGTGTCCTTGCGGGCCGGTAGCTCGTAGAGCAGATCGAGCAGGATGCTCTCGAGGATCGAGCGCAGGGCCCGCACACCCGTTTCGCGCTCGATCGCGAGGCTGGCGATCGTGTCGAGGCCGGAATCGGTGAACTCGAGCGTCTTGCCGTTCATCTCGAAGAGCCGCTTGAACTGGCGGACGAGAGCGTTCTTGGGCTCCACGAGGATCCTCACGAGCTCCTGACGGCGCAAGGTGTCGAGGGTGGCGATGACCGGTAGACGCCCGATGAACTCGGGGATGAGTCCGAACTCCATCAGGTCCTTCGGCAGCAGGTAGCGGGTGTATTCGTCCCTTGCCCCGTGCTCCTCGATGGCCGGGAGCGGGCCCGCCGCGTCGGCTCCGACGCCGGCCTTGGTGCGGGCCTGGTCGAAGGCGCTGTTGGTGAGGGAGTCCCGGCCGAAGCCGATGACCTCCTGTCCGACGCGGCGACCGATGATCTTCTCGATGTCCGAGAAGGTGCCGCCCACCACGAACAGGATGTTCGAGGTGTCGATCTGGATGTAGGACTGCTCGGGGTGCTTGCGGCCGCCCTGGGGTGGGACGCTTGCGACCGTGCCCTCGAGAATCTTGAGAAGGGCCTGCTGCACGCCCTCACCCGAGACGTCACGGGTGATCGAGACGTTGCCGGTGGTGCGACCGATCTTGTCGATCTCGTCGATGTAGATGATCCCCTGCTGTGCGCGCTCGACCTCGAAGTCGGCGGACTGGAGGAGCTTCAGCAGGATGTTCTCCACGTCCTCGCCGACGTATCCCGCCTCGGTGAGCGTCGTGGCGTCCGCCATGGCGAAGGGGACGTCGAGCATGCGGGCGAGAGTGCGAGCGAGCAGCGTCTTGCCCGAGCCCGTGGGGCCTACGAGCAGGACGTTGGACTTCTCGATCTCCACGTCCGGAGAGAGCTCCGCGGGCTGGCTGCCCTGGTGGCGCAGGCGGTTGTAGTGGTTGTAGACCGCGACCGAGAGGACCTTCTTGGCGCGGTGCTGGCCGACGACGTACTCGTCGAGGCGGCGCGCCAGCTCGATGGGCGTGGGCAGGCGCTCCTCGCTGGAGATCGCGGGCGCGGACGTGCTGCGCGTCGGGCTGACTTCGGAGCCGCGAGCCTCCGCGGGAGCGCTGGGGTTTCTGCGCTGCTCCTCCGTCAGGATCGAGTTGCAGATCTCGATGCACTCGTTGCAGATGTAAACGCCAGGGGGGCCTGCGATGAGCGACGCCACTTGATGGCGCGGCTTCTCGCAGAACGTGCAGCGTTCGACCTGACGGCCGGTTCGACGTGACGAACTCATGCGAAGAGTCTAGGCCCGTGGATAAGTTGTCGCAGGTCCATCATGAGAAACGGCCGATTTGCCGGAGGATGGATCCAATCGGGAAAGGAGCGCCAGCCTGCGAAGTGAATCAGCTTTGTTCGAACGTCGTACGCGGAGGACGGTCGGGCAGTGAGCCGTCGCGGCAGGATGGGTCGCGCGCCGTGGCTCGAAGGTACGACGACGGTGAAAGTGAGATGCGCGCAGCCCGGTGGAGAACATTCTCACCGGGCCGCGTGGCTGGTTCTGGTGGCGGGCGATCAGCGCCGTCGTGTTCTCGGAGCTCGGATCACCTCTCCGATCGACGGGATCAAGTGCCTTCGGTCTCGCCGCCTGGCGCCGCGTCCTCGACGCGTGCCACGATGTGATCGATCAGACCGAATTCCTTGGCCTCCTCGGGCGACATGAAATTGTCGCGGTCGCAGGCCGCGGAGAGCTCCTCGGGGGTGCGTCCTGAATGGGTCGCCATGATCCCCTCGAGTTGCTTCTTCATCTTCATGATCTCGTTCACCTGGATCTCCATGTCCAGGGCCGTACCACCCATGCCGCCGTGGGGCTGGTGGATCATCACGCGACTGTGGGGCAGCGCGAAGCGCTTGCCCGCGGTTCCTCCGCTCAGGAGGACGGCGCCCATGGAGGCCGCCTGGCCGAGGCAGTAGGTGGAGATGTCAGGCTCGACGAGCTGCATCGTGTCGTAGATCGCGAGGCCCGCCGTGACCGAGCCGCCGGGCGAGTTGATGTACATCTTGATGTCCTGGTTGCGGCCCGTCTTGTCGAGGAAGAGGAGCTGCGCCATCACCGCGTTCGCGACGTTGTCGTCGATCGCCGTGCCAAGGAAGATGATCCGGTCCTCGAGGAGGCGAGAGTAGATGTCGTACTGACGCTCGCCGCGGCCAGTCTTCTCGATGACGTAGGGGACCGGGTAGTAGTTCTGCATGGCGCCGGTAGTAGGGGTTCGGGAGTCCGATTTCAATAGCGGCGGGGCCCCGAGGTGGATCCCGGGGCCCCGCAATGAGCGTTCGATGACCCGGGTGCCCGAGCCTGGGGCCGAAGGGCCGATCAGCTCGGGTCCTGGATATCGGCGTTCTCGCGCAGGAACCTCCGGACCTTCTTCTCCAGGATCTCGATCGCCAGCTGCTGACCCAGGTTGTTCTCACCGTAGTAGTTACGAACTTCGTCGACGGTCGACTGGTTGCGGGCGGCGATCGCCGCGAGTTCGGAGTCGATGTCCTCGTTGCTGACGAGGAGTTCCTCGGTCTCGCCGAGGGTCTCGACGACGAGGAGCGCCTTGAGACCCTTCGCCGCATCGGCGGTCGCGGCTTCTTTCTCGGTCTCCTTCGCCTTCTCGATGTCTTCCTCGCTCGCACCGCCCTGAGCCATCTGCTCGGCGAGCTGGGCGATGCGGGCCTCGGCCTGCTGCTCGACCATCACGGATGGGAGCTCGACCTCGGTGGCCTCGAGGATCTGGTCGAGGAGCGCCGTCTCGACCCGCTGGTCCTCGCGCTCCCGGGCGTTCTCCTCGAGGCGCTCCTTGACGAAGGCGCGGAGACCGTCCATGTCAGTGACCTCGTCGCCGCCGACGACGGAGATCAGGTCCTCGTCTCCGGGGGGCACGAGCTTCATGACCTCACCAGCCTTGACGCGGCAAACGCCTTCCTTCCCGCGGAGCTCCTCCTCCTCGAGGAACTCCGGGAGCTCCATGGGGAAGGTGCGCTCCTCGTTGGACTTGAGGCCTTTCATGCCCTCGGCGAAAGCCTCGGCGTCGACCCCGGGGGGGACGCTCACCGTGTTCAGGCGCATGCCCTCCCGCTCGAAGACGGCCTTGTCCTCGTGCTCGAAGGCGATGTCGGCCACCACGAAGCCCTCCTCGTCGAGGCCCTCGTCGCCGGCCTCCTCGGGCGTGGCCTGGCCTTTCCGCAGCTCGTCGATGGTGGAGTCGATCTGCTCGTCCATGACCGGCTCGAGCTCGCTGGTGATGCTCAGACCCTTGTAGGTCGGCAGGTCGAACCGGGGCTTGAGGGGCACCTCGAACTCGACGGCGAAGGAGCCGTCCTCGGCGAGCTCCAGGGCCTCCGGCGCGAGGCGCGGATGAGCGATCGGCTTGAGCTCGTTTTCCTGCACCGCTTGCCCGTAGGCCTGCTGGACGAAGTGCTCCTTGACGTCCTTGCGGACCCCTTCGCCGAACTGTTTCTCGAGGACCTTCGCCGGGACCTTCCCGGGGCGGAAGCCCTTCATCCGGACGTTGCCGCCCACGTTGCGCAGGCCCTGGCGCACCTGGGTCTCGAACTCGTCGGCGGGGACGGTGAGGGAGATCTTGGCGACGGTCGCCTGAGAGGTGTCGACTTCGAGCTTCAACGGAGCGCGGCCGGGCTGTGGCCGGCGGTGGGCGGGGGGCGATGGAGTGGGTTGAGGCGCGGAGCGCCGCTCGTGCGCCCCGACGGTTCGTCCGGGGACGGCGGCGGGAGGCCGCGCAGGCCGGGACGTTTCCGCGTTCGGAGCGTGATCCGGCCCCGAACAAGGCCGAAGATTGAACCGGGGCCGCGGCCAAAGGTCCACCCCGCGCGAACTCCAACGGGCTACCGAGGCGTCTGTGACCCCCCGGAAGCCAGCCGAAGTGCCTCCTCGGAGGCCTGACCACCGATCCGCTGAGCCAATGCTTCGAAAGGTCCTCCATGCCAGCGTGAGCGCGCTGCTCCTCGCCGGCGGGCTCCTGGGTGCGTGGGCCGTGGTGGCCGGGCGCCCGGCGCCGAGCGAGCAGGAGCTGCCGGGGCCGAGGCCCATCCCGGTCCGAACCGTCCTGCTCGCGTCGCGAGACGTTCCCAGGGAGCTCTCGGCGATCGGCACCCTGAGGGCGAATCGTGAGGCGCTCCTCGCGCCCGAGCTCGGGGGGCGCGTCGTGGGCGTCGCGGTCGGCCTCGCCGACGGTGCGACCCTGCGTGCGGGGGAGCTCCTCGTTCAGCTCGACCCGGCTCCGACCGAGCTGGAGCTCGCTGCAGAGCGCACCGCGCTCGAGCTCGCCAGGGTGCGCCTCGAGACGGCCCGGGAGACCCTCGCGAGCGCGTTGAGAGCCACCACCCTCGCAGAGGAGCAGCTGGCCCTCCTGCGCGCGGACGAGGAGCGCTGGCGCGGTTTGGCCGAGAGCGGACGGGCGGAACGAACGCGGCTCGACCTCTCCACGCGCGCGCGTCTCGCGGGAGAGGTCGCTCTGGAAGACGCGCGGCTCGCCTCGAGGAGCGCGAGCGGGGCGGTGGACGCGGGCGAGCAGGAGGTGGCGCTCGCGGGTCAGCGGATCGCGCTGCTCCAGGACAGACTCGGCCGACTCGCGGTCCGCGCCCCTTTCGACGGAGCGTTCACCCTCCTGCCAGGCGGCTCCGGCCGCCTCCCCGAGGTCGGAGAGGTCATGAAGCCGGGCGTCCCGCTCGGGGGGCTCCTCGACCTGAGCGAGCTCCAGCTCGTCTGCGATGTTCACGTGGACGACGCGGCGTCCCTCCACCTGGGGGCGCGCGCGGTCGCGGCGCCCGCCGGGCGTCCCGGGCTCCTGCTCGAGGGGCAGGTGACGTCGGTCGGTGTGCGCGTCGAGCCGCGTACGCGCACGGTGCGCGTCGAGGCTCGCGTCGCTGCGCCGGCGGAGGGCGTCGCGGCGCTCGCCGATGGTGCCTTCTGCCGCGCGTCGATCACCGGGAGGCCGATCCGCGACGCGCTCTTCCTCGACGCCGAGTGGGTCGCGTTCCGCGGCGGAGCTCCCGTCGCCTTCGTCGTCGAGGCCGACGCCGCCGGGACGCCGCGTGCGCGTCTCGCGCCGCTGGATCTCGAGCCCGGACAGGTGGCGGGCGGGCGCGTCGTTCGCGGGGGGCTCCTCCCTGGCCAGCAGGTCGTGACGGGTCCGCTCGAGCTCGTGGGTGACGGGATCGAGGTCTTCCTCGCGGCTCCCGCCGCTGGGGGCGGACGATGATCCGGGGCCTCGCGCGGCTCGCGGTCTCCAACCCGGTCGGCTCCAACCTGCTGATGATCGCCCTGGCGGTCGGGGGCCTCGTGTCCTACGCCGGCACGCCCCGGGAGGTGTTCCCGGACTTCTCCCTCGACGCGATCGAGGTCTTCACGAGCCTCCCCGGGGCAGCGCCGGTGGACGTCGAGCGTCTGGTCACGACGCCGATCGAGGACGCGCTCGATGGGCTCGACGGCGTGAAGGAGATGCGCTCGACGAGCCGTGAAGGGGTGAGCCGCATCAAGCTCACGCTGACGGCGGACGCGGAGCCGATCGAGGTCCTCGCAGGCGCCCGCGACCGGGTCCGCGGCGGGGGCGTCGTGCTGCCCGAGGACGCCGAGGAGCCCTTCGTCCAGGAGGTCGAGAACCGCTTCCCGGTCATCGCGGTGTTCGTCTACGGGAGCGCGGAGCCGAGCCTCCTCAAGCGCCTGGCGGAGGACGAGGCCCGCGGGCTCGAGTCGCTCCCCGGCGTGGCGAACGTCCAGGCCACCGGGCTGATCGAGCCGCGCCTCTGGGTCGAGGTCGATCCGGACGCCCTGGAGCGCCACGGACTCGACTTCACCGACGTCGAGCGAGCCGTCGCCACTCGCGTGGCCGAGGCGCCGCTCGGCGCGCTCGTGTCGCAGCAGAAGGAGCGCCTCCTGCGGATCGGCGGTGACGTGCAGTGGGCGAGGGACCTCGCGTCGATCCCGGTGAGAGTCTCGGCCACGGGCGCCGAGGTGCGTCTCGACCGTGTCGCCGAGGTGACCGAGTCCGTGCAGCGTGGAAGCTCGCGCGCCCGTTTCAACGGCTGGCCGTGTGTGCACCTGCAGGTCCAGAAGGACGCCAGCGGTGACACGATCGACATCGCCGGTGCGGTGCACGAGTACGTGGCCTCCCGGACGGGCAAGATGCCTCCGGGCGTCGCGATCGGCACCAACAGCGACCTCTCGATCTACGTCGAGACCCGTCTGCGGACCATGTTCGACTCCGGGGCGATCGGCGCGATCCTGGTCCTGGTCGCGCTCCTGCTCTTCCTCAGCACCCGCGTCGCGCTCGTCACGGCGCTCGGTATCCCGATCTCCTTCCTCGGCGGTCTCATCGTCGCGGGGAGCCTCGGCGTGACCATGAACATGATCTCGATGTTCGCGCTGATCGTGGTCCTCGGGATGATCGTCGACGACGCGATCGTCGTCGGAGAGAACGTCTACCGCCGGATGGAGGAGGGCGAGACCCCGGAGGTCGCGGCGGTCGAGGGGACGGCGGAGGTCGGCAGGGCGGTGGTCGCCACGATCCTGACCAGTATCGCCGCGTTCCTCCCCGTTCTGATGCTGACCGGCACGAACGGCCTCTTCTTGAGACCGCTCCCCCTGGTGGTGTCGGCGTGTCTCGTCGTCTCGCTCGTCGAGGCGTTCACGATCCTGCCGGCTCACCTCGCGCATTGGACGAGCAAGCGCGCCGTGGCGCGTATGCAGGCGGAAGCGCGCTCGTCCGGCGGGCGCGTCCGGCGCTGGTACACGCCGGTCGAGGAGGCGTACATGGGGCTCCTGCGCGGCGCGCTCCGCTGGCGCTATGCGACGCTGAGTTTCGCGCTCGGCGTCGGCGCGATCGTCGCCGCGGTGGGCTTCGCTCGCATTCCGTTCACGCTCTTCGACGACTTCGAGAGCAAGTTGTTCTACATCAGCGCGCGCCTCGATCCGTCCTCGTCGATCGAGGAGACCGAGGCCGTCTGCGAGGATCTGGAGGCCCGCGTGCGCGCCGTGGGCGCGGGCGAGGTGCTCTCGATGCACACGCTTCTCGGGGTCGCGGCGTCGGACGTCTCGACCTTCGAGCTCGGGCCTCACCTCGGGCAGGTGTGGGTCGAGCTCCGCGAGGGAGAGGGGCGACGGCGGACCACTGCCGAGATGATCGAGGACCTTCGAGCCGCGCTGGACGGGCTCCCACCGGTGGTCGAGAGCTACGAGATCGCGCAGCCGCAGTCGGGGCCGATCGGTCGAGCGGTCGAGGTCGCGCTGCGCGGGCCCGACCTCGATGTTCTCTCCGAGGAGGCCGCGGCTCTCGCGGACCGACTGAAGCGCTTCAGCGGGGTCCGCGACGTGCGCACGGACCTCGAGAGCGGCAAGCGGCAGGTGACCCTGCGGATGGCGGACGCGGGGCGTCAAGTGGGCCTCGCGGAGGCCGATCTCGCGACCCAGGTCCGCACGGCGTTCGAGGGGAAGCAGGCCGCGAGCCTGCGGAGGGGGGCCGAGGACGTCGAGGTGGTGGTCAAGTACCCGGAGGATCGGCGTGAAGAGCGAGGCGCCCTTCGTGATCTCCGCGTGGCGCTGCCCGCCGTGCCCGGAGAAGCCCCTGCGCGGGTCCCTCTTCATCGAATCGCGCACGTGGACGAGGGGGTCGGCCCGTCCTCGGTTGGGCACGAGGAGCGTCTACGCGCCGTCGTGGTCAGCGCGGACGTCGACGAGACGGCGGGGAACGCCGCGCGGATCCTGGAGGAGGTCGGCGCGGGGCTCGCCGGTGGATTCGGGGCCCGGCCGGGCTACTCGTACAGGCTCCGGGGGCAGGCGGAGGAGACGGCCGAGTCGTTGGCGGGGCTCGCCTCCGCGGGCGTCATCTCGGGCCTCCTGATCTACATGATCCTGGGCACCCTCTTCGGGAGCTTCCTCCAGCCGCTCGTGATCATGTTCATCATCCCTTTCGCGGGTGTGGGGATGGTGCTCGGACATCTCGTGATGGATCGCTCCATCACGCTGATGTCCCTCATCGGCCTCCTCGCCCTGACCGGCGTCGTGGTGAACGATTCGCTGATCCTCGTGGACTTCGTCGGGCAGCGACGGCGGGCCGGAGCCGGTTTCATGGAGGCCGTGCTCGAATCGGGCCGGCTCCGCTTCCGTCCGATCGTCCTCACCTCGGTCACGACCATGCTGGGGCTCGCCCCGCTCACCTTCTTCGCCTCGGGCCAGGCGCGCTATCTCCAGCCCATGGCGATCAGCATCTTCTTCGGCCTCGCGGTGGCGACGCTGCTGATCCTCGTGCTCGTTCCCGTGGCGTCGGTGATCCTCGAGGATCTGCTCGGGATCGGCCGCGGGGCGGGTCGGAGGGCCGGGCGCCTCATGGGCGCCGTCGACGAGGCCTCCATGGCATCATCGGGCGCATGAGCTCACCCGAGGTCGAGTCCGGTCAGCTCGCGCTGTGGGCTGGCGCGGTGGACGCCGCCGCGGCGCGTCTCCGCGGATCCTTGCAGCCGACGCCGCTCCGGGAGGGGCCGGGCCTCGGGCGGCTCGCGGGTTCGTCGGCTCCTCTGCTGAAGCTCGAGAACCACCAGCCGACCGGCTCCTTCAAGGTTCGCGGCGCGTTCTCGAAGCTCCTCTCCCTCGGGGCCGACGAGCGCGGGCGCGGCGTGATCGCGGCCTCCACCGGGAATCACGGCGCGGCCACCGCGTTCGCGGGCCGCGCGCTCGGGATCGAGGTGCAGGTGGTCGTCCCGGAGACGACACCGCCGGACAGGGTCGCGGCGATCGAGCGCTTCGGCGCGCGGGTGACGCGGCACGGCGCCGAGTGCGGGGAGTCCGAGGCGAGGGCGCGGGAGCTCGCTGCGTCCACGGGCGCCGTCTTCGTCTCGCCCTACAACGACCCGGTGGTCATGGCGGGACAGGGCACCATCGGCCTCGAGCTGCTGGAGGCGGCGCCGGATCTGGACGCCGTCTACGTGGCCGCGGGGGGCGGCGGGCTGCTCGGCGGAGTCGCCGCGGCGATCGCCTCCCGGCGCCCCGGGGTGGAGATCGTGGGCGTCTCCCCGACTGCCTCCTGCGCGCTCCACCGCGCGGTCGAGGCTGGCCGCGTCGTCGACGTACCCCACCAGCCGACGCTCTCCCTGGCGACAGCGGGCGCGATGGAGGCGGACTCGGTCACTCTTCAGCCGTGCCTGCAGCTCGTCGACCGGTGGCTGCTCGTGGACGAGGAGAGGATCGCCGACGGCATGAGGTCGCTGTTCGAGTGCGAGCGCATGGTCGTCGAGGGGGCGGCGGGTCTGGCAGCGGCGGGATGGCTCGATGACGTGCGTGGGGGCATGGCGCGTGATCGCGCCGCGATCGTGGTGTGTGGCGGCAACGTCGACCAGGCCGATCTCATCGCCGTCCTCGGAGGCGGGCGGTGAGCGCGCCGCGGGTCGTCGTCCTCACCGGGGCCGGGATCTCGGCGGACTCCGGCGTCGACACCTATCGCGACGCCGGCGGACTCTGGGAGGGGCATCGCTTCGAGGAGGTCGCCACGCCGGAGGCCTGGGAGCGGGACCGTCACCTCGTGTGGCGCTTCTACCAGCTGCGACGGAAGCAGGTTCGCGGCGTGGAACCGAACGCGGCCCACATCGCGCTCGCGAGGGCGCAGCAGGAGCTGGAGGCCGCGGGCGGGTCGTTGACCCTCGTCACGCAGAACGTCGACGACCTTCACCAGCGCGCCGGCTCGGAGGTCCTCGCCATGCACGGCGAGCTCCTCCGTCTGCGATGTGAGGCCTGCGGAGCGCGCCCGAGCGACACCGATCACCTGGAGGAGGACGTCTTCGTGCCGTGTCCCTCCTGCGGGCACGAGTTCCTGCGCCCGGACGTGGTCTGGTTCGGCGAGATGCCCTATCACCTCGACGTCATCGAGCGCGCGGTCGCGGGAGCGACCCTGTTCATCGCCATCGGCACGAGCGGCGCTGTCTACCCGGCTGCGGGATATCTCTCCTACGCCCGGGCGGCCGGGATCCCGACGATCGTCCAGGGTCTGGCGGAGCCGGACAACCTCGACCCTCGCGACCGCTTCGTCCAGGGCCGCGCGGCGGAGGCGGTCCCGCGTCTCCTGGACGAGGTGCTCGGCGGGTGAGGGCATGCGCGGCGCGCCGGCGTGGGCGCTCGCGGCGCACCGTCGAGCGCCGCCGCCGTCGCGCTCCGGAGCGTAGACCGCGGTTCCGGGGCGTCCTCGCGAGGCGATGAGGGCGCGCGATCGTCGTCCTCAGCTCGAACTCTGGCCCCTGATCCCGGTCTCGTCGAGGACCTCTGCGCTGTCGTTGTGGCTGTGCGTGAAGCCGCGGCGGCGCTCCTCGGCGATTGTGTCGGCGCTCCGGAACGCGAGGACGTAGGCCCGCCGACGACGGTCGCTCCGGTTCCCCCCGGATCCGTGGACGACGCGCTCGTCATGGACGGTGACGTCCCCGCGCGCGATCGGGACCTGGCGGATCTCGTCGCGGGCCGGGTCGACGTCGGTCACCAGCGCGTGGTTCTCGCCTCGGTCGCGGTGGAGGGGGCGGTGGGGCCGCAGGACCCGCTCGGCGTGGGAGCCCGGGACGAAGCGCATGCAGCCGTTCTCCTCGGTCGAGTCGTCGATGGCCAACCAGAGCGTCGCCGTGCGCATGTCGGGCGTCTCGATCCAGTAGGCCATGTCCTGGTGCCACCCGAAGACGGCGTCCTCTCGTCCGGGATTCTTGTCGAGGATCTGGTCGTAGTCCACCTCGAGGCCCGGCCCCTGGAGCTGTTCGGCGATGGACGCGGCGCGGCGCTCGAAGAGGTTGCCTTGCCACTCCGGGTGGTAGCGGCGCGGCAGCATCACGTTCACGATCGCGTACTCCTCGTGAGAGCGGCCGTAGTCGCCCGCCATGTCGCAGAAGTCATGGCCAGGGACGGGGATCTGCTTCGTGATGAAACGTTCCACGACCTCCTCGACCTCGGCGAGCTCCTCGGGCCGCAGGACCCCGCGGAGATGGACGTAGCCGTCGCGCCGGAAGGCCTCGCGCTCCTCGGACGTGACGACGTAGCGGTCGCCAACGATGCGGCTGGGCGGTTCCTCGGCCATGCCCCGAGCATAGCGCGCCCCGGCGGGGGTGCGGTCCTCACCAGGAGTAGCCGAGCCGCTCGACGAGGTCGCCGTAGCGGGCCTTGAAGGCCTCCACGTGGACGTCCTCGAAGTGGTTCTGCCAGTCGTTCGCCTGTCCCTTGCGGTAGTGACTCTTCTCGTCCGTCTCGCCCTTGCCGCGCCCGCCAGCGTGCTTCTCGTAGCGCTGGTCGTAGACGATGCCGAGCAGGCGCTCGCCAGGGATGGAGCTCCGCTTCTTGCGCGGCACGAGGGAGTTCTTGCGGTGGAGGATGTTCAGCGCCGAGCTCACGAGGTAGCCGGGCCACCGCGCCTTGTTGTAATGGCTGCCGTCGAGGGCGCCGAGGTGCTCGAAGACCCGAAGGAAGCCCCGGTAGGGGTCCGTCGTGAACTGCTCCTGACGAAGCTCGAGGACGTGCTCCTGTTCGTAGTCCCAGGCGGCCATGCGGTCGAGGAACTGGCCGCTGAACTCGATCTCCTCCAGCATCCCCTCGCGTTTGGGAAGGCTCTGGAGCTTCTCGCGGTGGGGGAGCAGCTCCGGCCAGGCGTGGGTCGGATGGGTGGAGCGATGGGAGAAGTAGCCGCTGGTGATGATGTCGCGCGGATCCCTGACGACGTGGAAGGCGCGGTGCGCAGGGAGGGACCGGGCGTGCTCGATCTCCGCGTTGACGTAGGAGACGAAGTCGGTGCCGTGGCGCGCGACGTATCCGGGGAGATCGTCCGCGAAGTCCTTGGCCTCGGGCAGGTAGCTGAGGCGCCACCCGGCGTCGGCGCACACCGCGTCCAGCACGGTGTGGATCCAGGTGGAGGCGCACTTGTGGTGGCCGTAGTAGGCGAAGAGAGCCATGTGGCGATGCGGGTGGCGCGCTCAGGCAGGCGCGGGCACGTTGAAGGCCTCTCGAACGGTGGGCCCTGGGGCGGCGGGGGGACTGCAGACGTCGTCGCTCGGAGCGGCCACGTCCCCGCGGCGGACGAAGCGCTCCAGCAGTCCGCCGCTGCGGATCACGTACGCGCCGACCTCCGGCACTGGAAGCGACTTGGCGATGAAGAGGATCTGCACGGCGTGGGAGGAGTTCGACGCGGGATGATACGGACGACGCCTGTCACTACGCTGCTCTTCGGAGGCGACGGAGCAATCCCTGGAGCGATTCGCGGATGCCTGCGCGGTAGGCGGAGGGGAGGACCGCGAGGTTGAGACCGATCATGACGGCCGTGACCGCCAGCTTCGCGGCGAGGGCCAGGGGGCTCCAGGCGTCCGTGACGCCGTCGATCGAGCGCCCGGCCACGGCCGCCAGCAGCGCGAAGGCCACCGCTGTGGCGGCCGTCCGCGCCTTGAACGGTGGGAGATCCATCCGAGCCGCCGCGATCGCCGCCGCGGCAGCGAGGGCGCTGAAGGAGAAAGCGGTGGCCATCGCGGCGCCGAGGTAGCCGTAGCGGGGGATCAGCGCGAGGTTCAGGGCGACGTTGAGCGCGAGGGCTGAGCCGTTGAGAAGGGCCAGCGTCCTCGTCGCGAAGAGCTTCATGAGCGCCGCTTGACTCAGTGCATAGAGCGCGTAGAAGACGTAGGCGAACGCGACCCAGGGGACGATCTTGGCGCCCTCCAGATAGCTCGGGCGGCCTGCGATGAGGTGGACGCCCTCGCGGCCGTAGAGCGCCACCTGACCGTAGGCGAGGGCGATACCGAGGACCACGAGGGTCCCGATACGACGGACGTGGTCAGCCTGTTCCGCGTCGTTTCGGAGCGCGAAGACGTTGGGTACCCAGATGCGCATGAAGGACGCCATGGCCGCCATGTGAAACGTCATCGGGATCAGGTAGCTGAGGTTGTAGACGCCCACCCAGTGCTCGGCGACGGTGACGTCGACGCCGGCGTGCTCGTAAGCCACTTCCGTCGGACCGAGCCTCGAGATGAGGACCGTGTCGAGGCGGTGCAGGCCGAGCTGGAAGAGGCCGACGGGAACGAGGGGCAGGGTGTAGCGCACGAGCGGCATGAAGGTCCGTCCGATCAGCCGTGTCCCATGGCGTCGGAAGAGGGCCACGGCGAGTCCGGTCCCGAACACCGCTTCGCCCAACAGCATTCCGAGGAGCAGCCCTTTGGCTCCGAGGCCCAGGCCGAAGAGCAGCCAGAGCTTCGCCGCAGCCTCGAAGACCGTCTTCGCGACCTGGATCGAGGTGACGGCCTTGGAGCGCTTCTCGACCTGCAGAGCCTGGATGCCGAGCGCAGTCCCGAGGGAGAAGGGCACGATCCATGCGCAGATGCCGATGTACTCCACGAACGGCGTCGTGCTTCCAGCATCCTGGGTCTGGACCAGCAGCGAGGCGATCGGGCCGCGGAACACGAAGGACACCAGCGCGCCGGCGAGGGCGAGCCCGAGCAGAACCAGGGCCGTGCCGGAGACGACACTGGAGCGATCGCGCTGATCCTCGTGCTCGAAGTAGAAGCGTGTGAGACCCGCGACGAGGTTCGTTCCGACCAGGAAGGGGAGGAACAGGAGGAACAGCTCCGCGAGAGCGACGAGGCCGAACTCGCCCGGCGTGAGAGCGCTCGTGTAGAGCCCGATGAGGACGAGCCCCAGCACTCGCTGGAACAGCGGCGCGATGGCGTAGATCGAGGTGTGCCTCAGCAGCCCCTCGACGGAATCCGTGCCCTTGCCCTGGGTCATGATGAGCGGCCCGCTGGGGCCGACTTCATCATCTCCGGCTGGGAGGGCCCAGGTCGAGCATCCGCTCCAGAGACTCGTCGAGACCTCGGGAGCGGGCCTCGGCCGGGGTGAGCCATGCCAGCGCCAGTGACTCCTCCGACAGAGCTTCACGCGCGCCCGGCGGCGCCACGGCGAGGTACCTCACGTCGAGGTGCAGGTGCTCGGGCTCGGCCGGGCGGTCCCCCTTGGCCGGTCGCGCCGGGATGGTGTGGACGTCGTAGTCGACCGGTCGCGGCGTGGCCCAGGCTGCCTCGATCCCGGACTCCTCGTGGGTCTCGCGCAGGGCCACGGCGCGGACGTCGCCGTCGCCGTCGCAGTGGCCACCGAACTGGAGCCAGAGACCGAGCTTGCGGTGATGGTGGAGCAGCACGCGCTCGCCTGCGGCGTCCCAGAGGAGGCAGGAGGCCGTGAGGTGCCCCGGCGAGCACCGACGGGTGAGGGCGACGGGGCCGTGATCCTCGAGGAAGTCGCGGATGGCGCGGCGATGATCGTCGGCGACCGCTGAGAGTCCGGGGTCGCTGACCGTCAGGTCCAGCGCGAGGCGCAGGGCGTCTTCGCTGGATGTGGCGCTCTCCATCTCAGTCACGGGCGAAGCGTCGGTGCGGGCCCTTGGCCGCGTCGAGGTCCTCGCCGCGGGAGCGCTTCCAGTCCTTGAAGGACTCGTAGTCGCCGTGGTGGAAGTGGACCACGCCGACGCCGTCGTCACCCGGCCCCTCGAAGGAGAGGATGTGGGTGGCGACCCGGTTCAGGAAGTAGCGGTCGTGGGTCACGATGATCATCGAGCCGGGGTAGTGCTGGATGGCCTCCTCGAGGACCCGAAGGGTGTCGAGGTCGAGGTCGTTGGTGGGCTCGTCCATGATGATCAGGTTGGCCGGTTCCCTGAGCATCTTCGCGAGCATGACCCTGTTGCGCTGTCCGCCCGAGCACTCCCCGACCTTGCGCTGCTGGTCCTCGCCGCGGAAGTTGAAGCGGGCGAGGTACGCGCGGCTGTCGATGACCGCGGTGCCGAAGGGGAGCTGCTCGTTGCCGTCCGTGATGTTCTCGAAGACGGACTGCTCGTCATCGAGCACCGTCCGGCTCTGGTCGAGGAAGCGCATCTGCACGGTGGAGCCGATGTCGACGCCCCCGGCGTCGCTGGTCTCCGTGCCCATGATGATCTTCATCAGGGTCGACTTGCCCATTCCGTTCGCGCCGATGACGCCGAGCTTGGCCTGGGGAGGGACCGAGAAGGAGAGGTCCTCGAAGAGCGTGCGATCCCCGTAGGTCTTGGCGACGTGCTCCACCTCGAGCACCTTGTCGCCGAGGCGAGGGCCCGGCGGGATCCGGAGCTCCAGGGACTGCGCCATCTCATCGGCGCGCGCCTCCTGAGCGAGGTCCTGGTACCGCTTCAGTCGAGCCTTGGACTGCTTGGTCCGGGCGGCGGGCGTACGGCTCAACCACTCCTTCTCGCGGTCGAGGACCTTGGCGCGGGCGGCGTCGTTCTTGCGCTTGAGGTCGAGCATCTTGGACTTCTGCTCGAGGTACGCGGTGTAGTTGCCCTTGTAGGGGCGCGCGAGGCCGCGCTCGACCTCGAGCATCCAGCCGACGACGTTGTCGAGGAAGTACCGGTCGTGGGTGATCAGGATGACCGTGCCCTCGTACTCGGACAGGTGCGTCTCGAGCCAGGCGATCGACTCCGAGTCGAGGTGGTTCGTGGGCTCGTCGAGCAGCAGGAGGTCGGGGTGCTCGAGGAGGAGCTTGCAGAGCGCGACGCGGCGGCGCTCCCCGCCCGACAGGTTCGTCACCCCCGACTCGAAGGGCGGGACCTGCAGCGCCTGGGCCGCCTGCTCGAGGCGGCTGTCGAGGTCCCAGATCCCCTTGGTGTCCATGGCGATCTGGAGCTCGTCGTACTCGGCGCTGAGCTTCTCTGCCTCCTGGCCTTCGGCCTCGCCCATGATGTTCATGACCTCGTAGTAGCGCGCCTCCAGAGCGCGCAGCGGGGCCACGCCGAGGTCGATGTTCTCACCGACCGTCTTCGTCTCGTCGAGGGGCGGCTCCTGCTGGAGGTAGCCGATGGAGAGGCCCTGGATCGGACGTGCGGTG
Source organism: Planctomycetota bacterium (assembly GCA_002862085.1). GTDB lineage: Bacteria > Planctomycetota > UBA1135 > UBA1135 > Saltatorellus. Next base: position 27,898 of record PKCK01000040.1, read on the forward strand.
CCCTCGATGTCCCTGTCCTCTCCGGCGAGGATGCGGAGGAGCGTGCTCTTGCCCGCGCCGTTCGGGCCGATCAGCCCGATGTTCGCGCCCTCCAGGAACGCGATGGTGATGCCTTTCAGCACCTCGCGCTGGTCGTAGAACTTCTTGAGGTCCTGGAGCTGGTAGATGATCTTGCCTTCGGACATGGCGGGGGCGTGTACCTGGAGGCTCCTGGGCCTGGAGCTGGGTTCGCTGTCGCTGATGGAGCGGGCGCTGCGGCGAGGGGCGGTCAAGGAGGCCGCCGCACGGCCCGCTCGGGGGCCCCGCTGGCTCCTTGGACTCCGCCGGAGCGCCATCGCCGGGCTCGTTCGGAGGGGGCAGAGGATAGCGGCTATGGGGCCGGATTCATGGCCGCCCTCGGGGTATCCTCTTCGCCCGATTTCCGCGGCCGGGACCATTCCCGCCGGCTGCTCGCTCCCCGCCGCGCCCAGGGCGCTGCCCAACGACACGACCCATGGCCTCGACGACCGCCAGCGATCACTCCTTCCTCGCCAGTCTCGGCATCCAGGACCACAACTCGGGCGCCTACGGGGGCTCCTGGCTCGAGTGCACCGGCCCGGTCCTCGAGTCCCGGTCCCCGGCCACCGGCGAGGTGATCGCGACCGTTCGGATGGCGACGCGCGCCGAGTACGACCAGGTCGTCGACGCGGCCCAGGAAGCCTTCGGGCGATGGCGCTCCCTCCCGGCTCCGCAGCGGGGCGAGATCGTTCGCCGCATGGGGAACGCCATGCGCGAGCACAAGGACGCTCTGGGGCGGTTGATCACCCTCGAGATGGGGAAGATCGTCCAGGAGGGCTGGGGGGAGGTCCAGGAGTGCATCGACATCGCGGACTTCGCGGTCGGGCTCTCCCGACAGCTCTACGGTCTCACCATGCCCTCGGAGCGCCCGGGTCACGCCATGCGCGAGCAGTGGCACCCGCTCGGGACCGTCGGGATCCTGACGGCGTTCAACTTCCCGATGGCGGTCTGGGCGTGGAACTCGATGCTCGCCTTCACGTGCGGCGACGCCTGCGTCTGGAAGCCGAGTCCGAAGACCCCGCTCACGGCGATCGGACTCACCAACGTCGTGCGGCCGATCCTCGAGGAGGAGGGCTTCGGCGCCCTGGCTGGACTGGCCATCGGCGGGAACGAGGACGTGGCCGGAGCGATGATGGACGACTCCCGGCTTCCTCTCGTGTCGTTCACGGGCTCCTCGGCCATCGGCAAGCTGGTCGCCGGGCGCGTCGCGGGTCGTATGGGCAAGCTGATCCTCGAGTGTGGAGGCAACAACGGCCTCGTCGTGATGGACGACGCCGATCTCGACATGGTCCTGCCCGCCACCCTCTTCGGGGCCGTCGGCACCGCGGGGCAGCGCTGCACGTCGACGCGTCGGCTGCTCGTCCACGAGTCTCTCGTGGACACCGTCGTGGAGCGCCTCGTGCGCGCCTACGACGACATCAAGATCGGCGACCCCATGGACGAGGGAACCCTCTGCGGTCCGCTGATCGACGACGCGGCCGTGGAGGCGATGCAGAAGTCCATCGAGGCCTGTCAGGCCGAGGGTGGAACCCTCCTGCGCGGCGGGGGCCGCGCAGGGATGCCGGGAGCGCTCAGCGGCGGTCACTTCGTCGTTCCGGCGATCATGCGCGCCGAGAACCACTACCAGACCGTCCAGGACGAGACCTTCGCTCCGATCCTCTACATCATCCCGGTGAAGGACATCGAGCACGCCATCGAGCTTCACAACGGAGTCCCTCAAGGCCTCTCCAGCGCGATCTTCACCAGCGATGTGAAGAAGGCGGAGCGCTTCCTCTCCGCGATAGGCTCCGACTGCGGGATCGCCAACGTCAACATCGGCACCAGCGGCGCGGAGATCGGCGGCGCCTTCGGCGGCGAAAAGGACACCGGCGGAGGCCGCGAGTCCGGATCGGACTCGTGGAAGGCGTACATGCGTCGGCAGACGAACACGGTGAACTGGTCGAGCGATCTGCCGCTCGCTCAGGGGATCAAGTTCGGCTGAGGCGCCGATGATCCCCGCATGGACGGGGCCGCTCCGCGCGCCGAGAGGCTGCGGTGCGGTCCCCTTCGCGCATCGAGGCGCGAGCGCGGACGCGGCCGGATCCAGCGTCGGGTGGAGGTCTGTGGGCGATCCGCCCTCGGCGCCTGGACGAGGACCCGTGCCCTGCGAGCCTTTGGCCGCGAACTTCGTCCGCCCTCCGGGTACGCCCGCGCGAGCGCCGCGCTCGATCGCGGGCACTCGAGCCGTTCCCGCCGGGCCCGAGGCTGGATCATCGCGCTCCGGAACTCGACCGGGCCGTCCAGACGGTCGGCCCTGGCCACGCGACGTCGACACGGCCGACGAGTCCTGCGAGTGCGCTCAGTAGTTCGAGCCCATGCCCTGCATCAGGCCGAGGAGGTGGGCGGAGTGCGGTAGCTTGCCGGGACCGAGCAAGTTGAGCTCGGATTCGAGGTCGCCTGTGACGCCGATGCTCGACGAGGCCCGCTGGAGGAAGATGCCGTCGCCGGAGAGGCGGTAAGCGAATGCCCACGTGGGCATCGGCGTCTCGTGGTCGAGGTTGGTCGAGCCGTAATTGGCGTCCGGCGGGAGGTCCTCGCAGAAGTCCGGGATGGAGTGATCGGAGCGCCCCACGCCCACGAGCTTCATGTGCCCCCCGAACGAGGGGTCCCAGAAAGGTAGCCTGACGGTCGAGTACGCCGCGTCCATGATCGTTTCCCGGAGTCGCTCGTCCACGGAGCTGTCGACACCTGCGAAAGCCGTGGTTCGGATCGATTCGAGCGCGTTGATCACGAAGGAGTGTTCGAACGACTGTCGCGTGAAATAGATGCCATCGAGGTGCCGGTTCATCCTGATCGCGGTGATGTTCCCGGTGCAAGTCGACTGCCCCTCGCGGACGACGCGCGAGATTTCTTCGAACCAGGGGTAGTAGCGCTCGCGGAGATCCTCGTCGCCGAGTGCGTACGCGGCGGCCGCGGCGAAGAGGCCCCAGCCCTGACCACGTCCGTAAGCCAGCCCGATCCCAGGGTGTTCCTCGACGTAGAGCTGGCGCTTCTTCAGGCTTCCGCCGCTCACGTATCCGAAGTTGTTCACGAAGTGCTCGTGGTGCGTCATCCGGTACAGCTCACCGGTCTGTCGTAGCTGCTCCTTGGCGACGCTGTCGTTGCCCAGCCACGAGAGCACGATCAGATCGCTCGTGTATCGAGTGAGGTGCTGGAGGTCGATGGGCCTGAACTGGTTGAGGCGCTCCTCGTATCTGGGCTCCAGGCCGTTCGCCCGCACGTAATCCGCCTGGTGGTCGACGCTCGAGCCGAAGAAGTAGCTGTCGTTGCCCACGAAGGTCATGAGCATGTCCCACGGAACCCAGGATCCGTGGCTGCCCGTGGGATTGACGTGATCGGCGAGGCGCGTGGGCTTGCCGTTCGCGGCGAGCAGCGCGAAGGGCTGACGTTCGGTGGTCATCTTGGAGCGCAGCTCGGTGAGCCGGTACGCGCTCGGCGATGCGCTCCAGGCGGTGGCGATCCCCGGGCTCTGCTGGATGCCCTCGCCGCCGGTCATGCCGCCGTATGCGATGCCCCACGGATGGCACCAGCCGAGAGCGCCATCCTCGACGGGATACGGACCCGTGGCGCCGGCGGCGACCTGGCCGATGCGCTGTTGCAGTTCGGACGCTGCCTGCGCGTCGATCGCCTCTCGGGTGGTCATCTCGGACAGATCCGGGAGGACGTGATTCTGAGGCAGGAAGCGCGAGGTGCGACCGTTCCACCAGCTCCAGAGCTCGTCACCCTCGTCCGACTGTCCGCTGATGCAGAAGCCGAGGTTGCCATGCTCGAGCTCGACGCGGGCGAGCTCCTCGGCGCGTTCGCGCGTGATCACCATCCGCCGTACGAACTGCGATTGCCTCGGCATCAGGTGCATCTTGCCCCCGGGGAGGCTGTCCACGATGGGGGCCTCCTGCATGTTGCCCACGTCTCGAGCCGGCCCGGAGTACGGGGTGTCGTAAGCGTGGAGGACCTTCCACCCTTGAGGAAGCCGCACCGAGAAGTCCCTGAAGTAGAGCTCGTCGATGTTGACGTCCCAGTCGACCGAGTCGTCCGTGCCGTCGAAAGCGTTGTGGACGTGCAGGTCGACCGCGAAGTAGTCCTGGAGGCGGAACGTCCGGATGAAGGTCGTCACGCCCATCAAGCGCGGGAGCGCGCCTGTCGCGCCGCCAGCGGGCTCGACCGGGAGGAGCACGCCGGGGACGCGCACCTCGTTGACGACAGGGCCCTGACGGGTCATCTCCACCCCCTCGTCGAGGCGCCGCGCCTTGTCGAGGACGTCGGCCTCGTAGCGAAGACCCAAGGGGTCGTGGGCCACGAGCTTGAGGGCTCCCGGCGCGTCCATGAGCGCCTCGACCGCCGGGGATGCTTCGAACTCCACCGCGTGAGTCGGGCTCAAGACGACCTCGTAGTCGAGGATCGTGCCCGGCTCGACGTCGAGCGGCCGGTGCACGTGAGCGAGCAGTTCCACCACGTCCGCGCCGTCGGCGGCGTCGGGGTAGCGGCTGACCATCTCGACCTGCGTGACGGCCGCGGTCGGACCGGGCCCGTTGATCACTGCCAGGGAGGCCCGATCCTGGCCGTCGACGACCATGCCAGGGGGAACGGGGAGCGTCCCTCGGACGATGAGGTGTTCGGTCTCCGGCGCCGTCACGCGCAGCTTTCCGACGACGGGACCGCCATCTTCGTAGTCGTAGGTGACGTCCCCGCTGCCGTGGGGTTCGCCGGTGAAGAGACTGCTCGAGGTGTCTCCTGCCGGTCCACACGCGACCAGCGCTCCTGCGATCACGCCGGCGACGGTCGTCGCCGCTGCGCTCTGTCTGATATCCGACCCGACACGTGCCGCGGTGGGTCGAGCGGTGCCCCGCATCTTGCTCATTGTCGTGCCCTCGTTTGCCCTCGAGAAACCTGCGAGTCGGTCCAGCTGACCGGCGTCGCTCGGGGCTGATCGTATGCAGCCCGGACAGCAGTGGAGGGGGACGCAGAGCAATGTCCCTGGCGGTGCCGAATCGGGACCGACCGTCCCGGCATGAGGCGCGAGCAGTGGCCTCGTCCCGTTCAGCGCGCCGTCGCGTGGCACCGTTCGCGAAGGCGGGCACGCCTACCGGACGGAGCCGTCGATGCGGAGTTCAGCGACCGCCGTACCCGAGCGCGCGAAGGTGGTCCGCGAGACCTGCGCCGTCCGCCCATTCCCGGCCGTTGCCGTCATCGGCGCCCCAGCTCTCGCGCAGGTCGAGGAGGACGCGGCGGAGCTCTGCAACGACTCCCGCGTGCTGGTCGGCGACGTCCACGAGGCCGACTCCGTCCACGCGCATGTCGTAGAGCTCGGCGGCGCCGTCCGCTTTCTCACCGTGGACCACCATCTTCCAGGGGTGGCGATAGACAGCGTGGCGTATGCGGTCCGCCGAGGTCTTGTCGCGGTTCTCGACGAGGATGACGCGGTCGGCGGACGGCGCCGCGTGAGCCAGGTCGACGCCCGGCATCCACGGCTGAGCGTCGAGGCCTGCGAATCCGAGGAGGGTCGGCGCCACGTCGACACCACTCACGGCCCCATCGAGACGCTCGCCATCGATTCCGCGCGGCACGACGACGACCATGGGGATGCGGACCTGGACCTCGAGCAGGTCATCGTGCTTGTAGCGGCCGCCTTCGCCGAAGGCCTCTCCGTGGTCCGCAGTGATCACCGCTCCCAGGCGTCGTTCACCTGCTGCGCGGCGCGCCGCTCGCCAGAAGTCATCGACCTTCTGGTCGAGGTCGAGGAGCTCCGCCTCGTAGAGGTCCACGAGGTGGGCGTTGTCGCTGTCCGTGAGGTCGGCGCCCTTGCGCTCCGATCGCTGTTCGTAGGAGTCGCTCCTGAACAGGTAGCCGTCGATCCGTCCGTCGTAGGGCGCCACGAGCTGCGCGCGGGCCTCCTCCGAAGGGACGTAGGGCCAGTGCACGTCGTAGAGGTTGACGAAGCAGAACCAGGGGCGGTCGTCCTCGCCCTCGATCCACTCGAGGGCCCGCGGGAGCACGTCGTCCGCAGACGCGTCGAAGGTCTCGAACCAGTGCGGTCGCCCGTTGCCACCGAGGGCGGGCACGAAGGCGGCGACCAGCGTCTGAACGTCGTGCACGGCCTGCCAGAGACGCGTCCGCGTCACGTCGGGATCGACCCTGTCGTCGTACACGTCGAATCCGTCACAGACCCCCGTGTCGCCCCTGAGGACGGATGTACCCACGAACGCGCCGGTTCGGTATCCCGCGCTCCGCAGCGTCCGCGCGATGGACGGTGTGCGGTCGGGGTCGTAGGTCTGCCGCATCAGGCTCGCCCCGTGATGAGAGGGGTAGGTCCCTGTGAGCATCGACAGGTGAGAGGTGAGCGTGAACACCGAGGCGGAGCGCGCCCTCTCGTAGACCCGCGCGTTCTCGCCGAGCCGTGCGAGGGCAGGCGCGGTGGCGCGCTCGCGCCCGTAGAGGTCGAGGCTCGCTGCGCGGGTCGTGTCCCATACGAGCAGGAGGATGTTGGGTGCGTCCGCGGGTGCCGTGGCCGTGGGAGTCGGCTCCTGTCCGACGGGGGTCGGATCGTGGGCCGCGCCGGCGGCGCTGGCTGCCAGCAGTCCGACGACGGTCAACGCCGGCAGCCTCTCGGCTGCTATGAAGATCACGGTGGCGCCCGCCACGCCCACCGCTCCCGCCGCGGCCACGAGCGCGAGGGGGCCAGGCGCGAGGAGGGCGCCGAGGTCGCCGCCGAGCCCGAAGTAGGGGTCGAGCTGAACGTGCACCAGCACGGGCGTGACCAGGACCGCCACCGTGGACGCTGCCCATCGCGCGCCCGCCGGGGCCTCCGGCCGCCAGCGCCGGAGGAGCCAGGAGACGAGGGCGATCAGCGGCAGGCCGAGCGCGGCGTAGCCGACCCACAGTGCGACCGAGTGAAGGAAGAGCGGGCTCTCGGCGTCGCGGTACCAGAGACCGGCGCGGGCCTGTGCGGAGTCCAGCCCCGCGCAGGCGAGAACCACGGCGGGGAGCAGCACGATCGGGTGGCGCATCTCGATCCATGATACTCCGGGCACGACCCCGGATCGCGCGAAGGAATCGATTGAGACATGCGCAGCCCCGTCTCGGGTGGTCGCGGGCCGTTAGACTCGAATCAGCGCCGCGTCGGCGCCATCGCCACCCCCAGCCTCGACTCAGCATGCCCGCTCCGAAGAGCTCCAGATGGCTCTACATCGTCGTCTTCCTCGTGCTGTTCGCCGCGGCAGCCTATCTCCTGACCCGCGAGGACCAGGCGGGGCTGTACGACATCGCCCGGTGAGCGCGCGGCACGGAACACGCCGATCGGGCCGCGCCGCCGTGCGCCTCGTGCTGGTCCTGGTGGTCGGCGCCCTCGCGCTCGAGGGGCTCGTGCGCGCGCGTCAGTTCCTCAAGCACGGGACCACCGACCGGACGATCTTCACCCGCGAGGTGGACGAGGCGACGGGGCTACGCGTGCCGGTCCCGTCCTCGGTCGTCGGAGGGATCCGCATCAACAGCGACGGTTGGCGCGGGCCGGAGCTCGAGACGCCCAAACCGGACGGGTTGCTGCGAATCGCCTTCCTCGGCGGCTCGACGACGTTCTGCGCCGACGTGTCCAGCAACGAGGCCACGTGGCCGCACGTCGTGGCCGAGAACCTGCGCGCCGCGGCGGAGCGGCCGGTCGACTACGTCAACGCCGGGGGGCCGGGTTACTCGACCAAGCACTCGATCGTGAACCTCCGCGAGCGCGTGGCGGCCTTCGAGCCCGACCTCGTGGTGATCTACCACGGCACCAACGACCTCAACCTGGACTCGATCGAGGCCGCCGAGGCCCGCGGGCTCTTCTCCGGCCGCGCCGAGGAGCCCAGCTGGCTCGCCCGCCACTCCCTCGCCTGGTACCTCGTGGAGAAGAACTTGCTGGTGCGGGAGCGCTTGGACCAGGTCGGCGAAGTGACCCTGGACGTCCCGGTCACGGAGCTCTCGAGCGCCTTCGAGGGCCGCCTGGAGGAGCTCGTGGGCCTCGCACGGTCCCTCGCCTGCGAGGTGGTCCTCTGTACCTTCCAGCCGCGGGCCCGCGCGGAGCAGTCGGAGGCGGTCCAGCTCGAGAGCCTCCGTACGAGCCTCTACTACATGCCCTACATGGACCGCGAGGCCCTGATGGCTGGATTCGAGGAGTACAACCGCGTGGTCCGTGAGGTGGCCGCGCGGACGGGAGCCGTGCTGCTGGAACTCGATGGCGCCATCCCCGGAGACGCGGAGCACTACGTGGACTCCGTCCACTTCAACGACCGTGGCGCCGCGCGCATGGGTCAGGCTGTTTCGCAAGGTCTTCTCGCAGAGCCCCGCATCCTGGAGCTCCTGCGCTGAGAGTCGCGCGGGCTCGAGGGTGCGCGGCCGACGCCGGGCCGGGGACGGGGAACGCGGCCAGAAGTCCGGGCGAGGCGATCCCCGGGGCGGACGCGAGCGCTGCAGGCAGTGGGAGGGCTCGCGGCGTCGCGCGGCGAGGGGAGAGCGGGGGGCGTACCGGAGTCGGCCCGGACCACCGAGTCCGCTGGGCGGAAGAGGCTCCGCGGCGAATCGCGCGGAGCAGGCTGCGGGTTCCGGCGCTCGCCGTCGCGGAGCCCCGAACGACGGGGAGGCCGCCGACGTGCGTCGGCGGCCTCCCCGGGGGTGTCACTCGGTCGGCCGCGCGCGGCCCCGCGGCTCTGGATCAGAGCTTCACGTACTCGAAGTCCACCGACTGGCCGTTGACGCCGCGGAGGGGCGGCGCGATCCAGTTGGCGAACTTGCCCGGCTCGTAGACCGGCTTCATGAGGCTCTTCACGTAGTCGGCTTCCTCCTGGCTCGGGAGCCAGTCCAGGCAAGCGGCCTCGTAGGCCGCCTGGTCCATCGGCTCGCCGGTGGTGACGTGGAAGGCGCCGCCCGACCACTCGCCGACCTGCCGGTTGAAGCGGCGGTGCGGGTAGTGGAAGCGGAAGTCGATGCCGGCCTTCTCGCACTCCTTGTTCCAGTACGCGATGCCCTTCTCGTTCTCTCGCACGTACTCGTCGCGGAGGACCTCGTTCATGGCGTTGCGGAGCGGGACCTCCTCGGACACGACGGAGCCGTCCTGCCAGCGGTCGATGTCGTAGCCCTGGTCGAGAGCCGTGTGCTCGTCGTAGTTCTTGGCCTCGTAGGCGCGGCCCTTGATGCCGGCCCCGAAGAAGTTGGCCGAGTTGCTCGAGACCTCCGCGCCGAACAGGTCGAGGGAGGACGACGCCCAGAAGTTGATGTAACGCTGGATCGTCTCGAGCGGGATGCCGCCCTGCTCCTTCACGTCCTTGTCGGGGTTCTGCTGCATCATCTCGCACGTACGGCGGATGACGCGCGCGATGCCCGTCTGGCCCACGAACATGTGGTGCGCCTCCTCGGTGAGCATGAAGCGCGTGGTCCTGGCCAGAGGCTCGAAGCCCGACTCCGCGAGGCTCAGGAGCTGGAACTTGCCGTCCCGGTCCGTGAACATCGTGAAGCAGAAGAAGCTGAGCCAGTCGTGGCAGGGCTCGTTGAAGGTGGTGAGGATGCGGGGGCTGTCGGCGTTGCCGGAGCGGCGCTCGAGAAGCTCCGAGGCCTCCTCGCGACCGTCCTTCCCGAAGCAGCTGTGGAGCAGGTAGACCATCGCCCACAGGTGGCGGCCCTCCTCCACGTTGACCTGGAACAGGTTGCGCATGTCGTAGAGGGAGGGCGCCGTCAGGCCCAGGAGGCGCTGCTGCTCCACGGAGGCGGGCTCCGTGTCCCCCTGGGTGACGATCAGGCGCCGGAGCCAGTTCCGGTACTCACCGGGCACCTGCTGCCAGACGTCCTCGCCGTAGTGGTCGCCGAAGCCGATCTTGCCGCCCGCCTCGGTGGGGGTGAGGAAGATGCCCCAGCGATAGTCGGGCATCTTCACGTAGTCGAAGTTGGCCCACCCGTCGCGGTCCACGCTGATGGCGGTGCGCAGGTAGATGTCGTTCTCGTTGAAGTCGGTGGGGCCCATCTCGCGCCACCAGTTCAGGTAATCCGGCTGCCAGCGCTCCAGCGCGCGCTGGAGTCGCTTGTCGGATTTGAGGTCGACGTTGTTCGGGATCTTCTGGCTGTAGTCGATGCCGGTCATGGCTGTGGAGCGATGTCGGTGGTGGGTTTTGGTGTGCCCGCGCTGCGTCGATCCCCGCCCGTCCATCCGGGCGCCGCGCTCGTGCAGGTGTTCTCGAAGTAGGTTCTGTCTCAGGTGCGCTCGACCGCGAAGTCGGGGCGCATGGGCGTGCCGTAGCAGACGAGCGCGCCGCGCTCGCCCACCGCGTTGGGCCTCTGGAAGATCCAGTTCTGCCAGGCGGTGAGCCGCCCGAAGATCTTGGTCTCCATGGTCTCGGGACCGGCGAAGCGCAGGTTCGCCTCCATGCCGGTCAGCGCGTCGGGGGAGAAGCTCGCGCGCTCCTCGACGGCCATCCGCAGCTCGTCCTCCCAGTCGATCTCGTCCGGCGCGAAGGTCGCCAGGCCGAGCTCGTCGGCCTCCTCGGCCGTGATCTGCCGCATGTGCTCGAGCACCTCGCCGACGCGGTCGGGCTCGCCGAGGAAGCGGGTCTCGAGGCGTGAGATCCCGTTGGACATGGGGAACATGCCTGCGTTCGCCACGGTGATGCCCAGCTCGACCGGGACCTCCGGATCGTCGAGCACGTAGATCCGGTCGCTGGCGAGGGCCATCTCGAGGAAGCTGCCCGTGAAGTTCGTGCCCTCGTCGGCGACGGCGTAGAAGCTCTTCGCGGTCATGTCGAGGCGCTTCAGCACGCGCTTGACCTGATGCTTGGTCTCGTCGACGAACCACTGTGCGGCCTCGTCGGAGGACCCGGCGAGGAGCTCGTCCGTGGAGCGGACGGTGGCCGGATCACCGGTGGCACGCAGGAGGACGAGAGCGACGTCCCGCAGGTTCATGCGCAGGTGGAGCAGCGCATCATCCAGCTCGCGGAAGGCCTTCAGGACCCACCAGTCCGAGCCCTGTGCGAAGGCGTCGGCCGGAGTGGTCGGGCAGGAGTCCGGGGCGTCGATGGTCAGCGTGGCGGTGCGGTCCGCGTCGTTGACCTCCATCGTGACGTACTCGTAGCGCCAGGTGCGCTCGTCGACGGCGGCCTCGACGGGCTCGAGGACGATGCCCTTCGCGCCGGCGCGGTCGGCGCACTCGTCGGCCGCCGCGCGGGCCTCCTCCGTCACGACCTCGTCCCACTTGGACAGTGGCGCGACGCGGTCCACGAGGCCCCACTCGACGGCGCGCTTGCCCTTGATGCCCTCTGCGATGCTGGAGAACACGTCGCACCGATCGCGGCGGACCTGGCGCTTGTCCGTGATGCGGGTGAGGCCGCCGGTACCAGGAAGGACGCCGAGGAGCGGCACCTCGGGGAACGACACGGCGCTGTTGCGATCGTCGACGAGGAGGATCCGGTCGCAGGCGAGCGCCAGCTCGTACCCGCCGCCGGAGGCGGTGCCGTTGAGAGCGGCCACGAAACGCTTGTTCGAGTTCGCCGATGCGTCCTCGATGCCGAGACGCGTCTCGTTCGTGTACTTGCAGAAGTTGACCTTGAAGGCGTGAGCGCTGCTGCGGAGCATCACGATGTTCGCACCGGCGCAGAACACCCGGTCGAGAGCGCCGGTCACGACGACCGAGCGGACCTCCGGGTGTTCGAAGCGCAGGCGCTGGATCGCGTCACTGAGCTCGATGTCCACGGAGAGGTCGTAGCTGTTGAGCTTGAGTTCGTAAGCGTCCCCCTTGAGTCCGCCGAAGGGCTCGACGGCCATCTTGAGGTGCGCGACGTCCCCGTCGACCTCCATGCTCCAGTGGCGGTACTGGCTGGGGTCCGTCCGGAAGTCGATCCAGTCGGCGGCGGGGACGGTGCTGGCGGGGGCGGTCGTGGTCACGATCGTTGATGGGCGTGGCGCTGTTCTGCGCGTGACGACGGGCGGACGGCTCGCTCCGGTGCAGAGCTGGCCGGCTGCCGTGGCCTGAGAAGGATATCGCTCACATGGGCGTGAGTGATGCAGTATAATTGCCAAAGCATGGGCAGGCAAGAGGACGCATTGCTGCGCGAACTGGGGCGGCGGATCCGCGCGGAGAGGGAGCGCCTCCAGTTCACCGTGACCGAACTCGCAGAGCGCGCGCGGCTGTCGCGGCGCTATGTCACGGAGGCCGAGGCGGGCCGCGCCAACCTGACGGTCCTCAAGCTCGCCCGGATCGCCTTCGCCCTGAAGATGGGTCTGGGCGCGCTCTGCGACCTGCCTGCGCTGAGGCCGCGATCGGAGCGCGTGGCGCTCGTGGGGCTCCGGGGAGCCGGTAAGTCCACCCTGGGCAAGAGGCTCGCCCGTGAGATGGAGGCGCCGTTCGTGGAGCTCGACGAGCGTGTCGAGCGGCTGGCGGGGCTCCGCCTGGCGGCCATCTTCGACCTCGAGGGGGTCGAGACCTATCGGCGGCTGGAGCGAGAGGCCCTGGAGGAGGTCCTCTCCGAGGGCCAGCGCATGGTGATCGCCACGGGCGGGTCCATCGTGACCAGCGAGGACAGCTGGGCCCGGCTGCGTGAGGCCTGCACCACCATCTGGCTTCGCGCCGCTCCCGAGGTCCACCTCGAGCGGGTCTTCGCCCAGGGCGACCACAGGCCGATGGAGGGGCACCCGCGGGCGCTCGACGAGCTTTGCAATATCCTGGATCGACGCGGCGCCCTCTATGCGATGGCGGACGAGCAGGTGGAGACCGGCGGGCGGACCCTGGACGCCGTCGTGGAGGAGCTCGTGTCCCGGGTCGATGCAGCCCCGAGGGGGATCTGAACGCATCCCGGGCTTGACCGGGCGCGGCGCATGACTTTAGTTGACCGCGTCGGGATGCCGACCAGCCCATCAGACGCCTTGCAGCCCTTCTCCCGCATCCAGGTCCTCCTCCTCCTGCTGCTGCCCGCCCTGTGCGTGCCGCGCGGGGTCCTGTTGGGGTTCTGCCTGTGTGACGACGGAGCGAGCGCCTGCGGCGCGGAGCTCGTCCAGTCCTGCTGCCCGGCGGTCGCGCCCTCGGGGTGCTGCGACGGGGATGAGGACAGCGATCACGAGCAGCTCATCGCGCCGGACAGCTGCGCATGCTGCGGAGCGATCGAGCTCGATGACTTCGACGAGTCGATCCCGGGTGCGCCGACCGTGCTGGAGCACGGTCCCGCGGTGGCCCTCCACCTCGAGCGGGCGTCGCCGGCGCAGCTGACGCGGCTCGGCCGCGTCGTTCCCTCCCGCGCGCCTCCGGAAGTGCTGCCGCCAGGACTCCGCCCCGGCGTGGCGCCGTTGCTCCTGTAGAGAGCGGGACACCCCGCGCCCTCGTCCGTCACCGGGCGATGAGCGCGTGTTCGTGTGTCCCCGCCGCGCGTCCTGCGCGGCGTCCCCTTCACCGGGAGCCCTCACTTGTCCGCATCCAAGATCTCGGCGGCGCTTCTGTGCGCCGCCTGCGCAGCACCTCGCGCAGCTGACACCACCCTCACGGCATCGGCCTCGTCCATCGACGGCCGCGAGCCGTCGGCCGACCTCGTCGCTTCCGCCCTCGAGCTGGCCGATCTCGACGCGCTCTCCATCACCCTGCCGTCGGCGGACGAGCTCGCCGATCCGTCCCGGGACGGCTACTGGCACGGGGCAGCCTTCGCCTTCGCGCCTGCGGTCCGTGAGGCGCGCGCGGCTGCGCTGGCCGCTCTCGCACGCGAGGAAGCAGCAGGCGCTCCCGGACCGATCGGCCTCCGGCTGGTCGACCACGAGTTCGGCGGTGACGGCACACTCGTCGAGGCCGTCGCGACCTTCGATCTGCTCCGGCTCCTCGGGGTCGGGCCCGCCGGGGCCGAGACCGCGCTGGCCCGGGCGACCAGTCTCCGCGCTCTCGCGACGCTCGGGAGCGCCATCTGGGAGGCGCCGTTCGCCGTCGATCGCGCCCGCATCGACGTGGAGGCTGCAGATCTCCGCGCGCGCCTCCAGACCGAGCTCGCGGACGAGGCCGAGGCCGACCTCGTCCGGGTGACCGTGCTCGAGGAGCGAGGACGCCTCGGCGCTGCCCCGGCAGGCGTTGCGCGGGGGCAGACCGAGGCGACGCGCGGCGCCCGGGACGCGGCCAGGGGGGCCGCTGCACGCGCGCGGGGGAGCGTCGCGCTGACGGCGGGTCTCAGGCTTCAGACCGTGGAGGGCGCTTCGGCCTGGAGGATGCTGGAACGGAGTCCGGACGCTCCCGCAGCGATCGATCCTGATCACCCCGCGCTGCGCGTGATCCGGCTGGATCTCGCGGTCGCCGAGGCGCGTCTTCGCTCCGTGGCGGCGCGCGCATGGCCCAGCCTGCGCCTGGGCCCGCATCTCGGCTTCCCAGCCGGAGAACTCGATCCACTTCGGCTCGGCGGGGTCTTCATGGCCATGGCGCCCGTCCCTTCCAGCTACGAGGGCCTGATGGAGGCCGCGGCGGTGGAGCGGGACCGGGTGCTGGAGCGTTACGCAGAGGCGGTGCTCGCCCTTCGAGTCGGGCTGGACGCTGCGGCCGCGCGCCTCGCGGCCGCGGAGCAGCGCGTCGTCGCGACGGCCTCCGCCGAGCGGGCGACCGCGCAGGCGTGGGAGGCCGCGCGCTCCGGTTTCCGCACCGGCGGCCCTCTCGCACCGTGGATCGACGCGCACGAGCGCCGGCGGATGGCCATCGAACTCCATGTGGCCGCTCGCGCCGAGCGCGCCCGCGCTGCGCTCGAGGCGCGCCGGCTCGCAGGGCCGCGGGCGGGCGTCCCGGAATCGAGGGCTCTCGCCCTGGAGGTGCAGCGATGAGCCAGGTTCAACCCGACGTCGATCTCGCCGCGCTGGCGCGGCCGGAGACTTCGCTGCAGCCTCCGAAGCGGAGCCCGCTGCGCATCGTCGTTCCGCTCGCGCTTCTGCTGGGCTTCGCAGCCGTGCTGGCGTCGACGCTCACGGATCTCTTCCGTCCTGTTCACGAGGTGACCGTCGTCCGCCCGGTGCGACCCAGCGCCGAGCAGTCCACATCGCTCGAATCCGGTGCCGTCGCGGTCCAGGCGTCGGGGTGGATCGAGCCAGATCCATTCCCCCTCCACGTCACGGCGCTCGCGGGCGGGATCGTCGAGGAGCTCCTCGTCGAGGAGTCGGACCGGGTGTCCGCGGGTCAGGTCGTGGCGCGGCTGGTCGATGACGACGCGCGCATCGCTCGGGACGCCGCGGTCGCCGAGGTGGCGATTCGTGAGTCCGAGCGCGACCAGGCCGTGGCGGGGCGCGACATCGCCCGCGAGCGGCTCGACGAGGCGCTGGCCGTGACGGAGGCGCGTGACGCGGCCCGCGCGGTGCATGGCGGCGCCGAGGCGGCCGCGGCGCAGCGAGCAGCTGCGGTTCTCGAGGCGGAGTCGCGGGTGCGGCTCGCCGAGGACGAGCTGGAGGTCCAGCGCGAGCTCGAGCGAACCGGAGCCAACGGCATCCGGCAGGTGGAACTCGCGGAGGGCGCCCTGGACGAGTCGCGCGCCCGGCTCGCCGGCCTGCGCGCCGAGGCCGCGGTCGCCGACGCACGCGTGCAGGAGACCCGCGCGAGGCTCTCACGCGCGGAGCGTGACTTCGAGCTACGGCTCGACGACCGCCTCGAGCTGGCCGTCGCCGAGGCGAAGGTCGGCCACGCCGAGGCGGAGCTGTCCAAGGCGCGTGCGACGCTCGAGGACGCCGAGCTGCGACTGTCCAGGATGGAGGTCCGCTCTCCGGCGGACGGCGTGGTCCTCGAGCGGCTGACCCTCCCCGGGATGATCCTCTCCCTCGGCGTGGCCGGCCACGAGGTCTGCTCGCTCTACGACCCCGAGCAGCTGCGCGTCAGGGTGGACGTCCCGCAGCCCGAGGTGGGGAGGATCTTCGTCGGCCAGCGTGCCGAGATCGAGTGCGAGGCACGGCGGCGCCAGCCCTACGAGGGCGAGGTGATCCGCGTCGTGCAGAAGGCGAACCTCTCGAAGGTCACCCTCGAGGTGCACGTGCGGATCCTGGATCCCGACGAGCTCGCTCGACCCGAGATGCTCGCGCAGGTTCGTTTCTTCGGGAGCGCGGGGTCCACCGCCGGAGCGAGCGCTGCGGTCGAGAGCGACATGACCTCCGTGATGATTCCAGCGAGCCTCGTCGACGAGGGCGCCGTGTGGGTGGTGGGGCCCGCGGCCCGCGCAGAGCGCCGCTCCGTCGAGCTCGGCGTCACGCACGGCGCGCTCGTCGAGGTTCTCGACGGGCTGAACCTCACCGACAAGCTCGTCGACGGCGGCCGTGGAGAGCTGTCCGACGGAGACCGGCTTCGAGTTCGAGGAGGAGCGCGATGAGCTTCGCAACGCTGCGCGGGGTCACCCGCCGATTCGTGAAGGGTGAGCACGAGGTCGTGCCGCTGCATCAGGTCGATCTGGACATCGGAGCGGGGGAGTTCCTCGTCCTCCTCGGACCTTCCGGGAGCGGGAAGACGACGCTGCTCAACCTGCTCGCAGGGATCGACAGAGCGGACGAGGGGACCGTCTCGGTGGGGGAGCTGGAGCTCACGTCCGCTCCGAGCCGCCGTCTCGCGCGGTGGCGCGCGGACCACGTGGGCTACGTCTTCCAGCAAGCGAACCTCGTGCCGGTGCTGACCGCCTACGAGAACGTGGAGCTCCCGCTCTGGCTCTTGCCGCTCTCCCGCAAGGAGCGCCACGCGCGGGTCAGTTTGGCTCTGGAGGCCGTGGGACTGTCGGATCGCGCCACCCACCTGCCGAAGCAGCTTTCGGGAGGGCAGGAACAGCGGGTCGCGATCGCGCGGGCGATCGTGGCCGATCCGCCGCTGATCGTCGCGGACGAGCCGACAGGGAACCTGGACGCCGAGTCCGCCGACGGGATCCTTCATCTCCTGCGCCGTTTGAACGGCGAGCGCGGAAAGACCGTCGTGATGGTCACGCACGATCCGCGGGCGGCCGGTTTCGGGACGCGGATCCTGCGCCTCGACAAGGGGAAGCTCCTCGAGACGGAGGGCGCGCTTTGAAGCTCCTCAAGCTCGTGCTGAAGAACCTGACCCGACGGCCGGGGCGCACCTTGCTCTCGATCGGCGGGATCGGGAGCGCGCTCCTGCTCTTCGTGATGGTCGAGAGCCTCTCGCTCGGCCTCGATCAGGCCATGAGCGGCACGGACGCTGCGCGCACGCTCGTCGTCTACCGGAAGAACCGTTACTGCCCCCAGACCTCGAACCTCCCGGACGTCTATACGTCGCGCATCGAGGACGTGGACGGGGTCGACTCAGTACTCCCCGTGCAGGTCTTCCTGAACAACTGCCGGGCCAGCGTCGATCTGGTCACCTTCCAGGGCGCTCCGGTCGAGCGGATGCTCGAGAGCCGCAACCTGACCGTGGTGGACGGCGACCTCGAGCGCTTCGTGGCGGAGGACGACGCGGCCCTCGTGGGGATCGACTTCGCCGAGCGCAAGGGACTGCGTGTCGGTCAGAGCTTCCCCTTCGGCGGCATCGACGTGAAGGTCGCTGGGATCTTCACCTCGACGGAGGGGCCGGAGGAGAGCCTGATCCTCACCCACCTCGATTTCCTCCGGTACTCGATGCCCATGCCGAAGGACGGCTCGGTCACGCAGTTCGAGGTGAAGGTCGACGACCCGTCGCGGGCTCGCGAGATCGCGGCGGAGATCGACGCGCTCTTCGCGACTGCGGAGGAGCCCACGGACACGCGACCCCAGGTGGCGTTCCTCGAGCGGGCGACCAAGGACCTCGGGACCATCCTGCGCTTCGGGCGGTGGCTCGGGCTCGCGTGCGTGGCCGTCGTCCTCTCGCTCGTCGCCAACACGGTCTTCATGTCGGTTCAGGAGCGGGTGAAGGAGTTCGGGGTCATGCGAACGCTCGGCTTCGGCGAGACCCGCGTGGCGGCGCTGGTCATCGTGGAGGCCGTGGCGCTCGCCGTTCTCGGGGCCGCCGTCGGGATCGGAGGGGCGTACGGGCTGCTTCATTTCACCCATCTGACGATCGGTACCGAGGGCGTCTCGGTGGCGTTCGCCACGTCGCCGGAGCTGGCTTGGCGTGGCCTGCTGGTGGCGGCGTTCGTCGGCGTCGTCGCTGGCCTCGCGCCCGCGGTCCGATCAGCTCGTCTGCCCATCGTCCGGAGCCTTCGATCCTGATGCGGCACCTCCCCTTCGACTACGCCGTGCGCAATCTCGGGCGCCGGCCGCTGCGAACGGCGCTCACGATCGCCGCGAGCGCGCTCGTCACGGCCCTTCTGGTGGCCACGGCGGCCTTCGTGCGCGGCCTGGAGACGACGTTCTCCGGGGCGTCGCGGGAGGACGTGGCGCTGCTGCTGTCCCGCGCCTCCGAGGGCGACATCGTCCGTTCGGCGATCCCGACGACGACGGCGACCCTGGCCAGGGGCCTTCCGGGGGTCGTCGCGGTCTCGCCGGAGATCCACATGGGCAGCACGCTCCGGATCGACGGGGCGCCGTACCCCGGGTTCGTGCGCGGCGTCACGGACGCCGCGTGGGTCGTGCACGAGTCCGTGACCGTCACGGCGGGCGCGCTCCCTGGCCCGGGGGAGGTGATCGTCGGCCGGCTGGCCGGCGCGCAGATGGGCGCGCCGGAGGAGGCTCTGCGGATCGGCTCGACGCTCGAGCTGGAGGGCCAGGAGCTCCTGGTGGTGGGGCAGTTCGAGGCGCCGGGGACGACGCTGGAAGCGGAGGTCTGGACGCCGATCGGACCGCTCCGCGGGATGGCGCAGCGAGACGACGACTCGGTGGTCTTCGTCGCTCTGGAGGACGCCGACCTGAGCGAGCTCGAGTACTTCGCCGCGAGTCGACAGGACCTGGCGCTGATCGTCTCGAGCGCCGCGGACTACTACCGCACGCTCACCGCGTACTTCGCGCCGATCCAGGGCCTCGCCTGGGCGCTCGCGGCGATGATCGCCGCCGCCGCGCTCTTCAGCGGCGCCAACACGCTCAACGCAGCGGTCCAGGACCGCATCCGGGAGCTCGCGGTGCTTCGCGCCATGGGCTATTCCGGAGCCGCGCTCGCCCGTTCTCTCACCGAGGAGTCCGTGCTCCTCGCGGCGGCGGGCGGACTGATCGGCGTCGCGATCGCGCGCGTCGCCCTCGCCGGCACGTCGTTCAGTCTGGCCATGAGCGCATTCGCGCTCCGGCTCGACGCCGTTTCGATCACCGTCGGCATCGCCGGCGTTCTCCTCCTCGGATTCCTCGGGGTGGCCCCGGCGGCGTGGCGGGTGCTGCGCATGCCGGTGGTCGCCGGCCTCTCGGAGTCCTGACCTCCTCAAAGCAAAGCATGAAGGCTCTCCTCGTTCCCGCGGCCCTGCTCGCGCTCATGACCTCCTGCGGCGGAGGAGAGGGCGCTGTGCCCGCTCCCCGAACCGGCCCTCATCCTCTGGACGGCTACTACCTGAACACCGCGCCCGCGGGCGCGATCGAGGTCGCGGCTCTCCGCGGACTCGCGGACGGTGCCAAGGTGACCGTCCGGGGCGACGTCCAGGAGTTCGCACCGGTCTCGGGCAAGGCGGTGCTCAGTCTCTACGACCACGCCTTGCTCTCCTGCGACGAGATCGAGGAGAGCGAGTGCCCCACGCCTTGGGACTTCTGCTGCATACCGCCCGAGGACATCGCGAAGGCCTGCGCGGTCGTGGAGTTCCGTGATGATGATCGGCTCATGAGCGCCGACCTCGGAGGCTTCCACGGGATCCAGCATCTCAGCGACGTCGTGATCACCGGGACGCTTCGTCTCGACGACGCGGGCAACGCCAGGATCGTCGCCGACGGACTCCACGTGGAGTGATGTCCGACGCGTCGGGGGCGGCCGTGGCTCAGCCGCCGTCCGCTTCGGGCGGGACCATGATCACGTAATGCCCCTGATCGACCTCGTCCCCGACGAGCTCGCGATCGAGATCCTCCGTCTCGATCATCGAGACGACCGCGATGTTGAGTCCGGGGACGCGCCGCCGCAGGCGCTCGACCGTACCGAGGCCGTAGTCGCTGTGGAAGCGGCCGTTCCAGTGCACGACGATCGGGACGGGCTCGCCCGCGTCGGCCATGGCGAGCGCGATGCTCTCGGCCATGGTGTCGTCCTTGATGCACTGCGCCGCGAAGACGCGCTCGAGGAACGCGGCGTCGGGTTCGGGGCCGCCCACACCGCCGTGACCTCCGGACATGACGTCGAGGAAACGGCGCTTGTACTCCCCATCGGAGACGTCGACCGAGCGGGCGGCCCAGGGATCTCCGGCGCCGGCGGCGAGGCCCCTGCGGGCCACGCGCGAAGCGATGGGGCGATAGACGTTGCCAGCGACGACCTGGAACCCTCGCTCCCGGGCGAGCTCCACCGCGCCGCGGTAGTGCTGCGCGTAGTTTCCCCACTGTCGGGTGCCGGAGAGGAACTCCTCCTCGGTGAGGACGCCGTCGAGGTAGAGGTCCAGGCGGCGCTGGACGTCGCGCTCGAGCATCTCCATCGAGAGGATGAGGGAACCCCGGGCGTCGGCGAGGCCGCGGGTGAGCGCCAGCTGGACGGCGTGGCCCTCGGTGTTGTCGTGGAGCTCGCCGAGGAAGACCACGTCGGCGGAGGCGAGATCCGCGACGGCGTCCTCGAGCCGGACCGAGCGCTGCTCGGGGGTCATGACGAGGCGAGCCCGGCCCCGAGCGCCCGTCGCCTCCAGGCTCTCCGCGTCGAGCCGCAGGTGACGGGGGCTGAGTCCGATCGCCGAGGCCCCCGGGAGAGAGCCAGCCACGGCTCCGGCGCTGCGGCAGCCCGTCATGATCAACAGCCCCGCCAGCGCGGCGGAGGCCGCCCGGAGGTCGCCGGGAGAAGGTCCGTGTTCGCTGCAATCGCGCCGTCGCATGGATAGATGTTCGCAGATGGTCCGCCGCGGATCTAATGGTGCCATGCGTTCGATCTCGCCTTCCAGACGCTTCCGGGCGCCGAACCGCGCCTGCGGCGCTGCCCTGGCCCTCCTGGCCGCTGCGTCTCTCCTACCTCCGGCGTTCGCGCAGCGAGAAGGGGACGCTGCGCTCCGCGCGGCGCGCGGCGCGCTCGGCAGGGGTGAAGCGGAGCGCGCGGCGGTCCACGTCGAGCGCGCTCTCGCGGCGCCCGATCTCAGGAAGGAGGCGGCGCTCGTCCTCGCCGAGCTGGGAGGCTTGACCTCGGACCGTGACGCGGTCGCGCGGGCGGCGCGCCTCTGGCTGCGCGCGACGCTCCCCGCGGAAGGGCGGTCGCGGGAGAGAGCGCCCAAGGGAGCGTTCACGCTGAGCGCGCGTGAGGGCGTCGAGGCGACGGACGCGCTCGCGCTTCAGCGGCCGGCGGAAGCGTCGAAGCTCCGCGCCGCTGCGGCCCTGGCCGAGCTCGCGAGGAAGCGCGAGGAGAAGGGGAGCAAGGAGCCGATCCAGCTTCTGACGGCGGCCTGGTTACGCAGGGCGGGGCTCGATCTCGTGCAGGGAAGCGCGGCGGAGCGGACCCTGGTCCGGAGACTCGCCCCCGAGGTGAACGCGCCGTCGGGCGCGCACGCTCCGGTGCTCAAGGCGCTCGATCGAATCGGGACGAGAGCGCTCTCGAACGGTGACCCCGGGCTCGCGGTGGAGGTCGGCCGCGCGATCCACGGGCTGGCGGTCCAGGCCGACTTCAAGGATCTGCGAGGCAAGCGCCCGTCGGGCATGGGCAAGTGGCGCGCGCGCGGCGCGAAGCTCATGAGCGAGGGGCGCGCGGCGCTCGCGAAGGAGGCGGAGCAGCCCTGGACCGTCGAGGAGCTGGAGTGGCTCGCGACCGAGGAGGGCGAGGCGTTCACCCGGGAGCGCAGCGACTTCGCAGCACCCGGCGTGGCGATCTCACCGCGCGGTCTCTACCGCATCGAGACCGATTGCGGCCACGGCACGCTGCTTGCCGCTGCCCGGACCGTCGAGCTCCACCACGCGAGGCTGGTCTCGCAGTTCGGGGAGGACCCCTTCGTGTCCTCGGACGGCAGGGTGCAGCAGGGGCTCGTGCGGATCGTCCCCGATCCGAGCGGACTCGAGGCGGAGGGCGCGCCGTACTTCTGGGTCGGCGGCTTCCAGTCCGGGGACCTCACCGTCGTACGCCACAGCATGAGCACCGAGGCCGGGCTCGGGCGGCTCCTGACCCACGAGTTGACGCACCGATTCGACGGGGCTCTGCACCGTGGAATTCCCTCGTGGCTGGCGGAGGGGCGCGCGGTCTGGACCGGCGCCGCCTACGGCGACGCGGAGGAGGACGAGTTCATCCGGGACTTCGTCGTCGCTGGATCGATCACCGAGACCCTCGTTCGCGGATACCACGGCGAGGGCAGCCTGCGCACGCTCGTCTCGGGTCAGCCGGAGGACTACCGCCAGAACTACGCCGCGGGGAACGCGCTCTACACCTTCCTGATGACCTGGTTCCCCGGGGAGAAGACGGGGTTCGACGACGGTGAGCCCGTGTTCCGCGAGCGGCTCATCGACTTCGAGGACAGCGGGAAGCACGCGAAGGCCGGGAACGGCCTGCTGGACGAGTTCATCGACACGTTCTGCGATGGGCGTGAGGGCCGCCCCGGCAGCTTCGAGGAGTTCGCTGCGCTCTTCGGCGAGTTCGCGAGGGCCTTCGACCCGCTGCGGCCCGGCGACGTGGCGAAGCGCTATCGGCGCGACGCCGGCGGCTCTCGGGGCCGTGAGTGGATCTACGACGAGCCCACCTGGACCTGGGACTGGGTCCGGGCCGAGCCGGCTTTCGGGCAGAACCAGGCACGCGTCGCGGGCGAGCTCCTCGCCGAGCACGGCCGCGCGGACGACGCCCTGCGGGCGTTCGTCTGGGCGCGCGCCGTGGACGGGCCCGACCTCCGCATCCTCCGAGGTCTCGAGGCGCTGCTGGAGCCGCGCGCGAGGCGATCGCCCCTGGCGCAGGAGGCGCTCTTCGCGGTGCGCGGTGAGCTGTCCGGACTGCCCCACGGTCTGGTGGGGGGCGTCCCACAGACCTCCCTCGGCCAGCCGCTCGACGTGGACCTCTCCGCGATCGAGGACGCGGTGACGGAGTCGCTGCGCGCCGCCGACGCGCTCGACGCGGCGGGGGCGCCGCGGGAGGCGTCCAGGCAGCGCCGCGGAGCGAGGCGTCTTCTGCGCTTCCTGGGGCGGCCCCTCCCCGGCGAGATCCCCGAGGACGGGATCAGCCCCGGGTCGGTCGCGGACGCGGACGCCGTGCGCCGCGCGGGGCTGGAGCTCGGCGCGTGGATCGAGGAGTCCCTCACGGGCGTCGACGAGCAGCGGCGACCCGGGCTCTATCTCGTGGAGAAGGACGGTGGGGTCCTCGTGGGGCGGAACAAGCCCAGGAACGCGTCCGGGCGCTTCGATCGAGGTGGTGGCGGCCGCGCGTTCGTGCGCGGTGATCGGTGGATGCTCCCGGGCACGTACCGGATCAGGACCCAGATCCGCTTCACCACGGGCTTCAACACCGCGCAGGTCGTGCTCGGCTACCGGGCGCGCGACAAGAACGTCCGCCTGACGCTGACGGCCGGGGACTTCCTCTACTCGATCGGCGAGGAGGACGAGGAGCCCGAGTTCGACACGGTGAGCTGGAGCTTCGCGGGGCTGCGCACGCGCGACGGCAGCCTGCCCGGGAGTCTCCGCGGCGGCGCCGTGGACCTGAAGAGGTCGGCCACGGCGGTGGACCTCGAGCTCCTCGTGGAGGGGCCGCGGGTGAGCGCCTGGATCGACGGACGGTACGTCGGTTCGTACCACACGATCGACTCGCTCCCCATCGAGGGGTACGTCGGCTTCGGGACGCTGCGCGGCGCGATCCGGGTCGCGCCTCCGGTCATCACCCGCGAAGACGGTGACGCCGCAGGCTGGCTCGATCTCGAGGCAGGCGTGGGCCCGCCCTTCGAGGGCCTGACGAACGTCTCTGTCAGGCTCCCAGCCGGAACCTCGGTGCCCTCCTGCGGCGTGATCCTCCTCTGGATCCCGGCCCAGGCGAAAGCCGACCCGACCAAGGGGCGCAAGGGCGACGACGACGCGAACATCGGGCGCGCACGGCGCTCGGCGCGCCAGCTGCTCAAGCGGCTCGACCGGGATCTCGTGGCTCAGCCCCTCGTCGTCGCGCTCCCTTCGCGCCTGAAGGAATCGCTCGACGTCGAGGCGTTCGTCGCCGAGCTCGAGCTCCTCGCAGGGGAGGGGCTGCCGCTCCCCCGGGTCGTGTTCCACCAGGTGGACGCAGGCGACATCTCCGACGTGGATGACGGCAGGCGCTGGATCATGTTCATCGATCCGCACGGGATCGCGCGCGCGGTGCAGCCCTACGTCAGCGCGGCGGCGATGCAGGAGGGCTCCCTCGGCCACTGGCTCACGGTCTTCCGCGACCACGGCCAGCCCGCGATCCGCGAGCTCCCCGACGTCGTCCGGGAAGGCGATCTCGACGACGACGAAGGGGAGGACGAGGACGACTGAGGCGCTCGCGCGGTCAGGCGCGGCGCATGGTGCCGAAGAGGCGCTCCTGGCGCGGCCCGAGTTCGACGTAGGTCAGGAAGTCGATCGTCCCGAATTCGTGGTCGATGGCAGGCGGGCCGAGCACTCTCGCGCCGTGGCGGAGGTAGGTCGCGAAGAGCTTGGGGACCTGGATGTTGCGCTCCGGCCAGTCGGTCCTGCGCGCGGGCCAATCGGTGAGCGAGCAGGCCATCGACGGCAGCGGCGGCGCGTGGAGCGTGGGGTGGACGTGGCCCTGATCGAGGAGGTGTGCGTAGAGCGCGACGCCTCGCTCCTGCTCGGTCCCGGTCAACGAGCTGCAGCCGAAGTAGGCCTTCACGCCGGTGTGATGGGAGTACGCCAGCAGCCCGTGCCACAGCAGGAACAGGACCGTCCGGTCGCGGTGCGCGCGCGCGACGCAGGCGCGTCCGAGCTCGGCCGACTCCTCGAGGAGGGACTCGGGCAGAGTGCCCAGCTGGAACTCCCCGGCGGTGTACCAGCCGTGGCCGGCGCGGGCCGACGCGCTCGTCTGCATGCGGTAGGTCCCGACGACGGCCCCGGACTTCTCCTCGGTCACCATCAGGTGCTGGCATTGACGGTCGAAGGCGTCCGCGTCGAGGCCAGTCTCGTGGGCGCCGGCGAGCCCCTCGCCGAGCTCGACGTTGAACACCGCGTATCGCAGGCGGCGCACGGCTTCGAGGTCCGCGACATCGCGCGCGAAACGGACCCTGTAGGGGCCGAGTCTCTCGTCGAGCGCCGGAACGAGTTGGGGGGCTGCGAGGGCGCTCACGGAGGAGTCGCCCTGATGGTCCGGGAAGGGATGACTGGACAAGGCTGAGTGTCTCGCTGTCGGGGTCGGTCGGGATTCGGCCGCGCGGCGCGCAGATCCCGTCCGGGATCCGCTCCGCACACGCTTTGGATACCGAATCCCGAGGGGCCGACGTATGAAGGTCCCGTGGGGATGCGATCAGGCTGCGCCTACGCGAGCAGCCTAGTCCTTCAGATTCCGGAGCCGCGGGTTCCAGGATTCGAAACCGCGCGATCCGTGGCGGTTCTCGATCCGCTGGCGTCGTGGGAGCGCTGGGCCTCCCTGTAGGCCCGCCACGCCATCAGGATCCCCGGGAGCGAGGTCGTCGGCGCCCCCGCGGCGGCGTTCGCTGCGCCGATGGCATATGCGACTTCCCACTGGCTGAACAGGATCCGGTACGCCGCGAAGATCGAGTGCTTCGGGTCGTAGACGTGCGTCGCCTCGGAGGTGACGCCGTTGAGCTCGATCACCGCGAGTCCCTCTCCGCGGGCGAGATGCGCCGCGCTCGGCGCGCGGACGTCGAACCGCCCGAAGTGGAAGCCCTCGTAGCGAGCGGCGATCCGCTCCACGGCGGCCTCCAGCTCCGGGGTGACGAGATGCTCGCCGTCGAGGAAGATCGCGCCTCTGGCGTGGGTGCCCACCTCGACCAGCCGGACGACCTCGCCGGGCGCGGGGACGTCGCCCGCGCGGCCTGCGAGCTCCTCGAGATACGTGGCGTGCATGGCGCACGCACGCGGATCGTCCAGGAGGAGCTCCTCGCACGTGCGTCGCCCGTCGCCGGTGACGGTGGGGAGGACCTTCGTCGTGACGCCGAAGATCCGGCCCTCGGTGCGCCCTGGCTCGCGGACGTAGAACACGCCGAACTCCTCACCCTCGACGCACTCCTGGAGGATCGCGTCGTGATCGAGGTCGCGAGCCCGTGCTCGCACCGCAGCCGGATCCTCGAGCATCGCGACACCGGAGCCGCGCTGGCCGGCGTCTGGCTTCAGGACGACGCGCTGGCCCGGCCGGGACGAGAGGAACGCGGTGGCCGCCTGCTCCCGTCGGTCGGGAGTGTCAGTGGCCCGCAAGAGGACGAAGTCCGGGATCTCCTCGTTCCGGGGCCCGAGCCCGCCGAGGATCTCGGCCTTCGATTCGCCCACGAATCCGCCGGCGGGCATCGCGGGGTTGGCCGCCGTGACCTTGGAGAGGCCCCTGTACTTGATCCCCAGCCAGGCCACGAAGGGGAGGACGGGCACGTAGGTGATCCAGGGCGGCCAGAACTCCCACCTCGTGCGACGTATCCAGCGGCCCCGAAGCAGGCGACGGCCTCGATGGGTGAACAGCAGCGGGGCCGTGGAATAAGCCTGGAGGAGGGCCACGACGAGGGCGACGAGCCAGGGAAGCTGAGCGGCCCCAAGTCCCCCGAGGGCATCCGCCATGCGATCACCGGCGATCGCGGCGACGGCGACGAGGACCGGGGTCCAGAGGACGCCCGCGATCGCGAAGAAGAATGCGAAGGCCACGAACCGCGTCCGCAGAACGCCGGCGACGAAGTAGGTGGGCAGTCGAAGCCCGGGCGTGAACCGCGAGAGGAAGACCACGGCGATCCCACGCCGCTCGAACCAGCTGCTGGCGCGGTCGACGGCCGTTTCCTTCACGAACCACGAGAGAGGGCGGCGGGTGAGCGCTGGCCGGCCGAAGGTGCGTCCCGCGAGGTACAGGAGCATGTCGCCCACGAAGATCCCGATGAAACACGCCACGCTCGCCGCGAGCATGCCGAGGCGGCCGTCCGCGACGAGGAGGCCCGCGGCGATGCAGGCAAGGTCCTCGCTGACGAACGTGGCGAGCGCGAGGAGAACGCAGATGACCAGCAGCGCGGGGCCTTCGAAGGGCGGGACCTCGCGCAGATCGAACGGTGCCGCGGCCGCCGCGAGTCGAGCCGGGCCGGCGTCGCGTCTCACCGTCCCGGTTCCGGAGGCCGCGCGGTCGACGAGGCTCAGGATCTCGTCGGTGATGGGAGCGATCGTCCGCCCGGTCCAGGGCAGGAAGTGGCCGTCGGGGGAGGGGAAGATCACCAGACGTGCCTGGGGGACGACACGGGCGTGTTCGCGTGCTGCTGCGACGGGGACCTGGAAGTCGTCCTCGCCGTGCAGGATCAGCGTCGGGCCGGCGAGCGTCTCGAGGATCGGGCGGAGCCGGCGCTGGTCGGTGTCCTCGAAGTTCCTGGCGTACTCGTACGAGAGGAACGAACCGTCGAGGGCGCCGAAGTGGGGGACCAGCCAGCGCGCGGCGCGGAACGCCGCGGTCTGGAGGCGGTGAAGGCCGTTGTTCAGGGTGTGGTCGCCGAGGAGTTCCAGCTCGATCACGCCGATCGACGCCATGAGGGTCACGGAGGCCACCCGCTGGGGCGCAGCCGCGGCCAGCTCCAGCGCGACGCCGCCGCCCATGCTGAAGCCCACGGCGTGGACGCGCTCCACCGCGAGCGCGTCCATCAGCGCCCGGCAGTACCCGGCGTGAGCCCGCACCGAGTAGTCGTGCACGCGGCGGGACGACGAGCCGAAGCCCGGCAGGTCGACGGCGACGACCCGGTGCCGTTCCGCGAGGCCCTCGACGAGCCGGTGGAAGTCGCGGGACGATCCTGGGCTCCCGTGAAGGAGGAGCAACGTCTCGGCCGCGTCCTCCGGGCCGTGGACGGCGTACGCCACGCGCACCGGACGCGCGGGATCGCGAACCTCGCCGTCCGCACCGACCTCCGAGAGCTCGACGGTGCTCATTCCAGGGGCCACCACGTGCTCGGCCGGAGTCCAGCCCATGGCGAGCCACGACCCGGCCAGCATCGCCGCGTACAGCCAGAGGGTCGCTCTCATGAGCGCCGCGCCCCGTTGCCGCGTCGCGCCGATCGACTCGCCCTCAGCGAGCGCTGCGCAGGATGACCGTCGTCGAATCTGCACCTTCACAGGGGGCTGAAGGGACGTAGTGGAAGCGAACTTCGCCGCGGCGTACTTCGACCTTGCAGTGACTCCGGGTGGCCGCGTCGGACCGGGCCATGCAAGGCGAGAGGGCGGTCGGACCCTCGGGTCCGGTCCAGCGGTGGTAGGCCTCGAGCGCGGCGAGGGACGGGCGTCCCGCGGCGCGCGGGGCGAGTCCGCCCCTGACCTCGCGATCATAGAGATCGCGCCGGAAGCGCTGGACCTCGCTCTGGTCGTGGGAGGAGGAGGTGATCGGGAGGGCGAGATCGGCGCGGGGATCGAAGGACACGTCGAGGCCGTCCCAGCGAGCCACGAGGGGTCGTTCACCCAGGCCCAGCGCGACGACCACGCTCGGGCGGAACGCCTGGAGCCGCCGCGGTGACATGCGGCGCCAGAGCTCCGCGGCCGTGCGCATGTCGGAGAGGGAGCGGACGAGTGCCCCGCGGCTGGTCCACGCTGCGCGCTCCGGGCCTCGGCTCTCGACGTAGCCGTTGAGAAGAGCCACGGCGACTCCGTGCTCGTTGGCCGCGATCCACGTGCCTCCGGCGTCGCTGTCGGTCGGCGCGATGTATCGCACGCCGGAGTCCGTGCGCGCTTCCGCCGGGGCGGTCTCCGGGCCGCGCGCGCGCAGCTCGTCGCGGTTGAACAGGAGGGTGTAGCCCGCCTCGCTGCCGTCCAGGGCGTCGTCCCTGACGCCTGGGTCGAGCGCCGTTCCGGTGAAGGTCAGCGTGCACACGGTCGGGGGACGGGACGGGCCCGCCGCGAGACGTTCAGGCGCTGGCGACCTCGGCCTGGCGCTGGGACTCCCAGTGACGAAGCGTCGAGGGTGCCACCCCGAACTCCGGCCCCGGGTCCCTGCCTTGGCATCGGAGGACGACGGCGATGAGCGCGAAGTGGTGGATGGTGTGGCTGACGAGGGACTGGAGCTCGCGCGCGACCGTCGTCGGGACCCAGGGGGATCCCTCGCTGCGCACCTCGAGCGGACGATCCAGCTCGGCGGACGAGACGGCACGGAGGCGGTTCATGGTCTGCGAGAGCGTCGCGACCGCGTGGTGAGGATCGGTCTCGAGGCGTGGATCTCGCTCCCGGACGTCGTAGTCGATCCGGAGGGTCCTCCCGGGCTCTCCCGGGTCTTCGAGGACGTCGAGGAATCGCCGGTAGCAATCGAGCACGTGCCGCAGGTGCGGCCCGACACCGGAGAGGGCGAGCGCAGGGGATTTGGCCGTGAACGCGGGTCCGTCGAGGACCGTGACCAGCTCTTTCCCCTGCCGGAGCACGGTGAGGTTGTCGGCGATCAGTTGGACTACGGACGACGTCATCGATTCAGCGAAGCGCGGGGGGGATGGCATCGGGGGTCACGTCGGGCTCCCCTCGTTTGTTCCAGAGTTCGTCGACGCTGTCTCGGGAGGCCGGGATGGAGTGAAGACCTCCGTGACGGCGTCCTGCGCTGCGAGAGCGAGGGCTTTTCGGTCCGGGGGGGCTCCTTCGCCGCCGGCGATCCTCTGCGGCGCGAAGGTTACGGTGGCTTCGGTGCGCGGCTGTTGCAAGAGGCCGAGGAAATGCGGCACGAAAGGAGCGTCACCCCACCAGCAAACGGCCTGCCACGCGGGCAGGGGGCCGTCCGGCGCGTGGTAATGGAGCGCAGCGCCGCGGATCTGGACTCCGGTCTCCGCGGGCACCTGGAAGAGAGACGGCTTGAAGCGCTCGATCTCCGCGCCAGCGGTGCTCGTCGCCTCGGGGAAGACGATGACACCGGTCCCGCGATCGAGGACGGAACGGACGAGAGGCAGGACGCGGTTCAGATCGCGCTTGCGCGATCGATCGATGAAGAGGGTCCCGGTCGATCGAGCGAGCAAACCGATCAGAGGCCAGCGGGCGATCTCAGACTTCGCGAGGAAGCGCGCGTCCAGTCGCGAGAGCAGCAGCGGGATGTCCACGTACGACAGATGGTTCGCCACCATGAAGTACGAACCGCTGGGCGGTTCCCCCTCGAAGCGCGCCCGGACGCCCATCAGCCACAGCGACGCCCTGCTCCAGCTCACGACCCAGAGGCGCTGCAGCCCAGGCGCCGCTGGAGGTACGAGCCAGGCCACGGGCTTGGTCAGGAGCAGGCCCACGAAGAGCGACAGCGTCACCGCCGCGAGGCCGCTCAGGCGCAGGAGAACGCGGAGGCTCATGCCGGGAGAGCCTGACGATTCCCAGGAGCGAGGTCGAGTCGGGCGGGGCGAATCGTCGTCGACGGAGGTCTTGCGTCTCTCCTGAAACGCGGGACGCGAGTCGGGCGTCCCCCGGCTCGCTGCGCGCGGATCGCGCCTCTCCCGGAGGCGCTCGTGGGCGAGGCGCGATGACTCAGCTGGCCTCGCTGAGAAGGTCGGCGACGCTCGCGAGGCCGAGCGAGGCCGCGAACTGGATGAGCTCATGCCGCAGCTCCAGCCTTCCATCGCCCACGCGAGCGTCGCCGGGACGGAGCCAGCCTCCGATCTCGAGCGCGGCCCGGCTCATCTCCTCCCTCTCCATGCCGAGAGCGCGGCACGCGGGGAGGAGAGACGTCTCGAACCACCTCGCGAGGCGCCGCTCCGCGTCGAGGGCCTGTTCGACGCGGTCTCGACGGAGTCGGTGGAGCGAGATCGCGAGGGCGGGGTGGAGGATCGGAATCAGTCCGGCGAGGGCGCCGGCTCCGGCGCGGTAGGCCGCGGCGAACTCGAGGCCGTCGTGGAAACCGGTCCAGTCCTCGGACGAGCGCGCGAGCTCCAGCACTCCTCCGTCCACGTCCTCGCACCAGATCGCAGCGACGGCTCCGGCCCTTCCCAGGCGGTCGAGGCCGTCGACGCCGAGCGAGTGGGCCGTCGCCTCGGAGAGCACGAGCTGCCCTCCGGTGTGCCTGCACCAGATCGCCCCCTCGCCCAGCCCGGAGGGCTCGACAGCGAGGGCCAGGTCCCACGGGGCGTGCTCCCCGGGCGTCCCGCGCACGAGCGTGCCCAGGGTCTCGGGGATCCGCGTCCTTTCCAGCGTGGCAGCGTCTCCGATGAGGCCCGTCGCGCCGAGACTCGCAGCGGCGCTTGCGGCATCGTCCAGCCGGTCGTGACCCGCCGCGTCCAGCACGAGGTCGAGATCGATCCAGACTCCGTCGCAGTGGTGCTCTGCGCTCTGCCCCGTCAAGGTCCCTCCGAGCGGAACCTCGTCTCACCGGCCACCGCAGCGTCGAGGAGTTCGGCGGCCTCCGTGAGTCCATCGTTCGCGGCGGCGCTGCCCGGGGTCCACCCGCCCGCCATGGTCGCAGAGGGGTCCGCGCCGCACGTGAGGAGGAGCCGCAGCGCCTCCAGACCGCGCCGGCCGGTCTCCATTCTCGCCATACCCGCGACCGCGCTGTGGAGAGGGGTCGGCGCGGACGCGTTCTCGGCGGCCACACCAGGATCGGCCCCGGCCTCGAGCAGGAAGACGAGCGCGTCCACATGGCCGCCGTAGGCCGCGCGATGAACGGGGAAGAACCCGGCCGGCCCGACCTCGTCCATGGCGAGGGGGTCCGCGGTCAACGCGTTCCGGACACCGTTCGGCCGGCCGAGGGACGCGGCCTCGTGCACGTCCATGTCGAGGCCGTCGCGCCGCGCCGAGAAGAGGAGATCGGCGATCTCGGAGAGCCCGCGCTCGTGCGCCTCGAGAGCGAGGCTGCCACCGCGAGCGCTGGTCGCGCGGACGAGGGCGGAGTCCTCGGCGAGCATGGCTCTGCAGGTCTCCAGATCGCCGGCGCGCACGGCGGCCCTGAGCCGCGACGTCCGGTCCGCTCGCCCGTTGGCGGCAGGCTGCGCGGCGGGCCCGGCGGGCGGGATGTCGCGGGCTGCTCGGTCCGGTTCGGCTGTCTCCATGCGCGCAGGGTAGCTGGCTGGAGCGCTCGCGTGGGCCTCCACGAGTCCCTCACCTCGCCTGGTC
>PKCK01000019.1 GCA_002862085.1 Planctomycetota bacterium
CCCGCAGCGCATCGCCCAGCGGACCGTCCATGTCGTCCGCGATCGCTGCCGCCGCGCTGATGTCCTCGACCTCGAGGGCCTCCCTCAGCGCTTCGGTGACCTCGTCCGCGTGGGGCACGCCGCGGAGCGCGGCCAGTCGCGCGAGGACGACGGTGCGCGCGATGGGCTGTCCTGCGTCGCGGATGGCGCGCGTGAGCACGGTCTCGAGGGGATCGGCTGGATCGACCGCGCGCCCGACCTCGATCAGCTCGACGAGGTCCGCGCGCTCCTCGTCCACCACCCCCTCGAGGTGCCGCTCCGCCGCGGCGTATCTGCCGAGGGACAGGGCGGCCACAGCGCGGTCTCGGGGCAGGTTCTCCGCGAGGACGGCGAACTGGAGCACGGCGCCCAGCGCGGCGAGGGTGTATCCGACGCCGGCCATGGCGCGGAGGCGCCCGCGGAACCCGCGGACGAAGCGCGCATCCGCCGCCGCGCGCCCGAGGAACTGGACGCGCCGCTTCACGCTGAAGTGGCGCCACCCGTTGCGGGCGCGGTCGGCGCCGCCGACGCGCTCGAGCGCGCTCACGAGGGCGGCGAGGTCCCTGACGATCTCGAAGCTGAAGAGGTCCGCCTCGAGCTCGAAGCGCCGCGAGAGCCACCCGAAGGTCACGAACCAGAGCCCGACCAGGCCCGCGCCCAGGGCGAGGCCGGCGGCCAGGGACGCGCTCTCCAGGGTCCGCGCCACGGCGAGATCTCCGATCAGGAAGAAGCCGGCCGTCCACGCGAGGAAGATCCCGACGTGCCCGCGGACCGCGTGCCCGATCTCGTGGGCATAGACGGCGGAGAGCTCGCGGGAGTTGAGCACCGAAAGCAGCTCATCGCTGAACAGCACGACGCGCCCGCGCCGCGTCAGCCCGATGATGGTCGCGTTGGCCACGAGATTGCCCGTGCGCCAGATCCGTAGGGCCGCGGGCCGGAAACCTGCGCGGCACGCGACGTCGTCGAGGAGCTCGCGCTGAGGGCCGTCGGGGAAGGGCTCGGTGTCCCAGGCCCAGCGCACCACCCGCGGGAAGGCGAGGGCCATGGCCCCGACGAAGAGGACCATGAAGAGGGTCCACACGAGCCCGACGTGCTCGACCTGGGCGCGGAGCCAGGGGAGGAGCGCGATCGCCGCCGAGGCGAGGACGAAGGCCGCGATGGGCGAGACCACCGCCAGGAACATCCGCACCTGGAAACTCCGCAGGTGACGCTGGGTCACGGGCGTTCCGCCGTGGGCGCGCACGCTCGCGTCGATCGCCGCGAGCTGGAAGGCGATGAAGGGCGCGAGGGCCAGACCAAGGGCCAGGCCGGGCCAGCTCTCCGGGAGGAGCGGGTCCCCCGTCCAGCGGCGCACCGAGCCCAGCCAGTCGCAGCCGAAGATCAGCACGAAGTACGCCGCGACCCCCGACGCCTCCGTGACGAGGATCCAGCGCCGCACGGAGACCAGGCCGCCGGCGCGCACCGCCCGCCGCGCCATCTGCGCCGCGAACGCCGGCCAGACCATGAGCGGCCCGACCATCCACGGCAGCTCGGGCGCGCCGCGACCGAGGCCCATCTGGGCCCCCGCGAGCAGCGCCACGGCGATGAAGAGCGGGAGGAGGGAACCCATGGGATGGACGGGCCGCGCGGGGAGGTCCGCGCGGAGCGCTCCAGACGATACGGCCCGAGCGCCGAGCCAGGACCCCGTCAGACGCGGCTCAGGATCTTCCCCGTGTTCTTGAAGTGGAGCTTCGCGGCGCCGTGGAGCGCCTCCTCACCCTGCTCACGGACCAGCTGGACCCCGACGCTGTCCACCGGCGCCCCCGCTCCCTTGTGCAGGGCGACGCCGAAGTCCTCGGAGAGCTCCGCGAGCCCGAGCAGGAACTCACGGCGGGCGATGATGCTCGCCGCCGCCACCACGGCGTGCCGTTCCGCCCGCGGCACCTCGGTCAGCCGCACGCCGAACTCGGCCACGGCCGCCCGCACGAGCCCCCGGCGCTCGAACTGGTCGACGAGCACGTTCTCGCCCTCTCGCGCCAGCTCGCCGAGCACCTCGCCATGGAGCTGCGCCAGGTACTGATTGAGGGCGGGGAAGGTCGGGTAGACGCGGTTGTACTCGTTGGGGTCGACGCGCCGAACGGAGTGCTCGAACTCCTCCGCGAGGGACGCGCCGAGCCGCAGCGCGCGCGCGTCGGTCAGGGTCTTCGAGTCGCGCACTCCGAGGGCCTCGAGCCGCGTGATCCCGTCCGCGTCCGCGCGAACCGCCGCCACGACCAGCGGGCCGAAGTAGTCGCCCTTGCCCGCCTCGTCGCTCCCGGTGACGGGGGGCTCGAGGTCCAGGGGCGCGTCCGCCGCGGCGCCGCCGGCGGCGGACTTCTTCTTCGACTTCGGGGGAGAGGGCTTCCCGTCCAGGGCGGTCCAGCGCGCGAGGAATCCCTGGGGGTCGGCCCCCTGGATGACGAACTTCCCGGAGGTGTAGAGGGTCGCCACCACGCCGTCGCCCTTGGCGCTGAAGACGGCGTGGGGCACGGCGCGGAACTCGAAGGGCCCGCGGGCGACGCTGGCCTCGAGGCTCTGGAAGGTGCCTCTGGGCACCTTGGTGACGAAGGTCTCTTGGGGCATGGCGGTGGTCGCCGCCCAGTGTGCTTCGTGGGCGGCGCCATCGAAAGCAGCGGGTGACGTCCGCCCGCGTCCGCCGGCGCCGCGTTAGAACCAGGAGATGCTCCCCGTCATCGCCCTCGGCCTCTCCACCCTCCTCCCCGCTTCCCTCTCCGCGCTCCGGGGGCCCACGCCCCAGGAGTCCGCGCCGCAGGATTCCGCGCCCCCCGAAGGCCCCGTCTGGCGGTCGATCGAGGAGGCGACCGTCGAGGGCCGCGCCTGGTCGGAGCTCGCGTCGCCCTTCGACCGGCTGCCGGCCCGCGCCGAGGGCGTCGTCCGGCCGCCGGTCTGGATGCTGCAGCGGGCGAGCGCGGGCGTCTGCGCGCGCTTCGTGACGAACGCGAAGGAGATCCGGGTTCGCTGGACCCTGACCTCGGAGCAGCTGGCCATGCCGCACATGCCGGCGACCGGCGTCAGCGGGGTCGACCTCTACGGCCGCGACGAGACCGGGCAGTGGCGCTGGGTGGGGACCGGCCGGCCGGGCTGGCCCCGCTCGGAGTCGCGCATCGCCGCGGGCCTCGACGGGAAGGCGCGCGAGTACCTGCTCTACATGCCGCTCTACAACGGCGTCAGCAGCGTCGAGGTGGGCCTGCCGGCCGATGCCCGCTTCGCCGAGGGCCCCGCGCGCCCGGCGGACCGCGCGAAGCCCGTGGTCTTCTACGGCACGTCCATCACCCAGGGCGCCTGCGCCTCGCGCCCGGGGATGGTCCACGCCGCGATCCTCGGCCGCCGGCTGGACCGGCCGGTGGTGAACCTCGGGTTCTCGGGCAACGGGCGGATGGACCTCGAGCTCGCGCCGATGATCGCCGAGATCGACGCGGCCCTCTACGTCATCGACTGCCTGCCGAACATGAGCGCCGAGCAGGTGACCGAGCGCGCAGCGCCCTTCGTGAGGGCCCTCCGGGCGCAGCGGCCCGACACGCCGATCCTGCTGGTGGAGGACCGCACCTTCACGAACGCGCCCTTCAAGCGCTCGCACGTCGAGGCCCACGCCCGGCGCCGCGCCGCGCTGCGCGACGCCATGGAGGCCCTCCGGACCGAGGGCGTCGAGCGCATCGCCTACCTCACAGGGGACGGCCTGCTCGGCCTCGACGGCGAGGCGGCGGTCGACGCGTCCCACCCCACCGACCTCGGCTTCGAGCGCCAGGCCGACGCCTTCGAGCCCGTGGTTCGGGAGCTCCTCGGCCAGCCCCGCCCGCTGCGGGTCCTCCTCCTCGGCGACTCGATCTCCCTCGGCTACACCGCCGATGTGCGGCGACGCCTCGCCGGCCGCGCGATCGTCGTTCGCGCCAACCGCGGCCCCCACGACCGCCGGCACGAGAACTGCGCGGGGACCACGAAGGGCGTGGCGCAGCTCGACCGCTGGCTCGCCCAGGACGGCGGCCGATGGGACGTGATCCACTTCAACTTCGGCCTCCACGATCTCAAGCGCGTCGACGCCACGACCGGCAAGAACTCGAACGACCCGTCGGACCCGCGCCAGGCCGAGCCCGATCGCTACCGCGCCAACCTCGACGACATCGCGAGGCGCCTGAAGGCGACAGGAGCCGCCGTGATCTTCGCGACCACCACCCCGGTGCCCGAGGGCGATCTCCGCCCCCACCGCGACCCCGCGGACGCGCTTCTCTACAACGCCATCGCGCGCGAGGTCATGGCCGAGCACGGCGTGCTGGTGAACGACCTGTTCGAGGTCATCGCGTCCGGCCCCGCCTCCCTCGGCAAGCCCGCGAACGTCCACTTCACCCGCGAGGGCTCGGCGGCGCTGGGCGCGCAGGCGGCCGCCTCCATCCTGGAGGCCGCGGGGAGCGCGCGGCGCTGACCCATCCCCTGATACGGTCCCGCCGATGAACTCCGAGTCCGATCACCACGTCACGGACGCCCGCCTCGACGAGGTCGGCGCGAGGCCGGTCCTCGTCGAGACTCCGGCGGGGCGCCTCGCCCTCGTCCGTCGCGGGACGGGCGAGGACGCGCGCGTCGTCGCCGTCGACGCCTGGTGCCCCCACATCGACGGCCCTCTCTGGGAGGGCGCGGTCAGCGGCGACGAGATCGCCTGCCCCTGGCACGGGTGGCGCTACTCGCTCAGCTCCGGAGCCTGCACGTGGGCGCCCCACGGGGACGCCGAGGAGGCGGCGGAGACGGAGATCCGCGTCCTCGAGGTGATCGAGGGGGTCGGCGGCCGCGCGGTCGTCGTCGTGCCCCAGGGCCGGGGCTGACCGCTCAGCGCGCCGGCCTCGACCTCGACGAGGAGATCGGGCGACAGGAGCCGCGCGAGCTCGACCATCGTCGAGCACGGCGCGTGGTCACCGAAGAACTCGCGGTGCGCGCGGCCGTCGTCGGCGCGGTCGATGCAGGTCACGAAGGAGCGGGCGCCGAGGACGTCCTCGCGAGTCCCGCCCTGGGCCAGCGCCAAGCGACCGACGATCTCCTTGCAGCGAAGCACCCGGGCCCGGGCGTCTTCCGGGGCGACGGGGGCGCCGTCCTCGTCCACCGGGACCGCCTCGGTGAGCACGATCGAACGGCCGGAGCGGACCGAGTCGCTGTCGCCTCGGGTGCGCTCCCGACGGCGACCGGCGCCGAAGCGCTCGTCGCTCGGCACGGTAGGCCCGAGGATGACGACGAGGGCCTCTCGAACGGGCCCTGGATGAGACACGAGAGCCTGGGTCCCTCCAGCGTCAGGGCGGAGCGGAAGGGCCGGAACGGCCAATCGGAGGGCCTTCGACGGAGGATATGATCCTCGCGGTCAGCAGCCCCCGGAGGCCCCCATGATCGGGGCGCCGGCGGCGCCGGCGACCGCCCTTCCCAGCCGGCGCGGACATCTCGGTCCAGCGGCCGGCGCGACGCCCCCTCCCCATCGACCCCGACTCCCATGGGCCCTCTCGACACGATCCTCGACGCGATCGGCTGCACCCCCCTCGTCGAACTCAAGAAGGTGGGTGCCGAGACCGGCTGCCGATTCCTCGTGAAGTGCGAGTTCATGAACGCGGGCGGCTCGGTCAAGGACCGCATCGGCCGACGCATGGTCCTCGAGGCTGAGAAGGCCGGACGCATCAAGCCGGGTGACACGCTGATCGAGCCGACCTCGGGCAACACCGGCATCGGAATGGCGCTCGCCGCCGCGGTCCGCGGCTACCGGATGATCATCACGATGCCCGAGAAGATGAGCCGCGAGAAGCAGGTCGTCCTCGAGGCCCTCGGCGCCGAGATCATCCGCACGCCGACCGAGGCGGCGTGGGACTCGCCCGAGAGCCACATCGGCGTCGCCCAGCAGCTCGAGAAGATCCTGCCGAACGCGCACATCCTCGATCAGTACTCCAACCCCGACAACCCGCTCGCGCACTACGAGGGGACGGCGGTCGAGATCATGGAGCAGACCGACGGCGGCAAGTTCGACTACTTCGTGTCGGGCGCCGGCACCGGCGGCACGCTCAGCGGCTGCGCGCGCCGCTTCAAGGAGGACGCCCCCCACGTGCAGATCGTCGGCGTGGACCCCGTCGGCTCGATCCTCGCCGGGGACGGACCCGTCGGCTCCTACAAGGTCGAGGGCATCGGCTACGACTTCATCCCGGACGTGCTCGACCGCGGGATCGTGGACCGCTGGGTGAAGAGCGAGGACAAGGAGTCGTTCAACATGGCGCGCCGCCTCATCCGCCTGGAGGGCCTGCTCTGCGGCGGGTCCTGCGGCACCGCGATGTGGGCCGCCGTCGAGGTCGCCAAGGAGGTCGGCCCCGGCAAGACCTTCGTCGTCATCCTCCCCGACAGCGTCCGCAACTACATGACGAAGTTCATGGACGACGCGTGGATGAAGCAGAGCGGCTTCGCCGAGCAGAGCTGGGAGCACCAGACCTGCGCGGACCTCGTGCGGAAGATGCCGAACCGCGCGCTGATCACCGCGAACAGCCAGGACACCCTGCGCGAGGCGGTGCGGTACATGAAGGACGCCGGCATCAGTCAGCTCCCCGTCGTCGAGGACGGCCGCGTGGTCGGGATCGTGACCGAGTCCGACCTCCTCGGCCGGATCGTGGACGGCCGCGCGAGCCTCGACGGCTCGGTCGCCGAGGTCATGTTCCGCAAGGTCCACACCGTGCACCAGAACGACAGCGCCAAGGTCCTCCTCGACCTCTTCACCGAGGGCAGCGTCGGCGTCGTCGTGGACGACAGCGACGGTCTCGTCGGGATCCTCACCAAGATGGACCTCGTCGACCACCTGACCTCCGCCGTCGCGCCGGCGTGACGCGCCGCCCGCTCATGACGAAGCCGACCCGCGTCCTGCTCGCCGCCTCCATCGGCCTCGCGTGGACGACCTCCTGCGCGACGACCCTCGAATCCGCGGACGTCGAGCCGACGCCCCAGCGGCCGCGCGTCTCGCGCAACACCCGGACCGTGCTCGAGGACTCCGTCGAGCTGGAGAGCGGCATCCACTTCGACCCGAACGACTTCGTCGACACGCCCGTGACCGTCAAGTTCGGCGTGACGAACTCGATCGAGTCGTTCATCGAAGCGGCGCCGATCCGCCACCTCGACCTCCCCGGTGGATCCGAGACGGGGATCGGGGACCTCGCCTTCGGGCTGCGCCACCGCTTCCGCGACGCGGACGAGGGCGGGCGCGCCTACGCCTACGAGCTGGTGGGGAAGATCCCCACCAGCGACGAGCCCGACGGGCGCGGGACCGGCGGGCGGGACCTGCGCCTCCCTGGCTTCAACTCCGGCGGGACGGACGTGCGGCTCGCCGGGATCGTCGAGCAACCCGGAACGAAGATGGACCTCGTGGGCTACGGCGCGCTGAACGCGCTCGGCTCACCAGCCGGCGGCACCATCTACCAGCTCCTGCTCGCGACCCACGGGGCGCTACCGATCTCGGACGCCGACACGCTCTTCGTGGAGGCCGTCGGGGCGTTCACGGAGGGGCAGGACGGCGAGCTCTTCGTCCAGGGCGGCCTCTACCGCCGCATCGCCGCGAGCATGACCGCCGATGTCGCGGTCGGAGTCGGCCTCGATGACGAGGCCCCGGCCTTCTTCCTCATGCTGGGCCTGACGACGAACTTCGGCCACCTGCGCTGAGCGCTCGAAGCGCGCCACCCACGGAAGGAGCCCCCGCGCCGCTCGAGCGGCGCGGGGGCTCCTTCGCTTTCAGGCGGGGGTGATCAAGAGGCCGTGATCACCCCGCCGCCCCGATCACTGGAAGGTGATCTGGATGGCGTCCGAGAGGTTGGACGTCGCGGAGGGCGGCATCATCGGGTTGGTGGTGACGTCGCGGTGCCAGAACTGGAAGTTCAGGGAATCACCGGCCACGATCGCCAGCGAGGTCGACGTGCCGCCGTTCTCGAAGGGGATCGACGTCAGGTCGGGGCTGTAGCTGGCCGTTCCCGTGCCGGACGTCGCGACGAGCGAGTCGTTGAAGCGGGCGATGGTCAGGCTGCCGATGCAGAGGGTGCCCTCGCTACCAGCGATGTCGACCGGGATGAAGCCCTGGCTCGCGAAGAAGAGCCCCCACTCGCCCGCCGGCGCGCCGGAGGCGTCGAGGGTCAGGGCGTTGTCGCTCGCGACGTCGGAGCCGATGGCGATGAGGCGGGTGCCGTCGCCGATCGAGTTGTCGTTGCCCGAGCAGATGACAGTGCCGTAGTTCTCACCCGTGGTGACCGTCGCGATCATCTCGTAGGTGTTCTCACCGCTCCCGAAGCGGTCGACGCGGACGACGATGTCGAGCGCGGCGCCGGTGGTGTTGGTGACACGGATGTTCTCGTTGTCGGACGAGGAGAACCCGAAGTCGAGGGTCCCCGGAGACTGCGTGCCGCCGTCACAGCCGAGGGCCGTGTCGTAGGCGAAGAGGTCGAGGTCCGCGACGGCGTCGCTGAACAGGATGTCGACGGCGAGGGTGTCCCCGTCGGCGAGCTGGATCGAGTAGTAGTCGAAGTCGCCGAGGCCCGTGCAGGAGTCCTCGGTGATGTTCAGACCACGCGTGAGGCCGAGCGGGAGCGGGACAGCGGTCAAGCAGTCGTCGTTCTCCTCGAGGGCGTCCGGGGTGAGGCCGACGACCTCGGAGAGGACGAGGTCGTACTCGTTGCAGGCGCCGCCGAAGTTGTCGATCTCGATGAAGAGCTGCTCCGGAGCACCCGTGCAGTTCGAGTAGCTGACCGTCTCGTTGTCGGAGCCCGAGAAGCCCTGATCCAGGACCGTGCCCGCGGAGTTCCTCAGGTACATGTCGAGGTCGGAGATGGCGTGGGTGAAGAGCGCGTCGATGCGCAGGTTCTGGCCGTCCGGGATCGTGTACGTGAAGAAGTCCGCGTCGACGTTCTGGACGAGGCCGTTCGTCGCGCCGAGGCCGATCGGAGCGGCGCTGGCGGCGTCGTCGTTCTCCTCGAAGTTGTCGTCGCCGAGACCGCAGCCGACGCAGTCACCGAGGAGCTTGCTGCGCAGGATGATGGCGAACGAGGCGAAGGGGCCGCCCGGATAGCCACCGAAGAAGAAGCAGCCCTCGGCTCCGGCGCCGCCCTCGCTGTAGAACGCGTCGACGGTCCCGAGGCCAGTGCCGGGAAGACCGGGGTTCTGGAAGGTGGTCCCGTCGCCCTCGGGGGCGACGTTGGGGTCGCCGGCGATGAACGGGCCGATCGACGTGGCATCGGCGGCGTCCGTCACGCGGTAGGACCAGCCGAAGCGCGGGCCGGCGCTGTTGGCGAGACCGTCGCGGCCCTCTGCGCGGAGGCAGATGCCGAGGCTGGTGAGGTCAATGTCGAAGTTGAAGCCGGCGAGGCCGCCGCTGGTGCTGCCGGGGAGCCCGGTCAGGCTGATGACCGCGGCGGGCGTCTCGGAGCCCGCGGACGAGGTGCAGAAGTCGTAGCTCTCGTAGATCTCGATCTCGATGCCGACGCCGGTCCCGCCGAGGCTGGGGTCGGTGGCGTCCGTGACGTACGAGAGCGCGAGGCTGGAGAGGTCGTAGCTGTCGAAGGTCCCGGGGAGGCTGGCGGTCGAGGGGCGCGGAATGACGCCCTCGTCGATGAGCTTGCGACCGTCGATGATGTTGTAGAAGAACCCGGTGGGCGCCGTGTTGTTGTAGATCGGCTCGCCGAGCCCCACGCCGGTCCGGTTCAAGGAGAGGTTGTCGTAGAAGCGGCCCGTGTCGTCGTAGTTCGTCGCGGTGCTCATGAACCCGATCTGGAGGAGCTCACCAACCCAGGACGGATCGATCGTGATGTCGATGGAGTCCGTCGCCCACGCGGTGGTCGAGGAGCTGGTCGTGTCGAAGGTGTTGAACGCCAGCTGGGCGAACGAGCCGTTCGAGGACTGGAGCACCTTGATGAACGCCTGGGTGGTCGTGGAGGCGTCGCCGTTGAAGACCTGCGGGTTCTTCAGGTGGTCGAACTGGAAGGTCCAGGTGTCCCCGACGTCGGCGGCGCCGATGGTCTGCTCTTTGAACACGTTGGCCTCGATGAGAAGGCCGGAAGCGTGGTCGCCGTTGTTGTAGTCGCTGTACACGTTGAGGTACTGCGCGCCCTGGGCCGCGCCGCCGTCGCCGGTGCCGATGGCCGAGAGACCGGGGCCGCCGTTCGGGGCACCCCCGGTGAAGTAGCCGTACAGGAAGCCGCCGCCGCCATCGAAGACGTTGACGAAACCCAACCAACCATCGTCGGAGACCGCGGTGGGGCTGTTGATGTCGGCGGCCTCCCAGTCCTGGCTGTACGAGCTGAGCTGGACACCAGCGTTGCGCGACAGCCCGCTGTTCGCGGAGGGACGGAACTGCTGGGTGGCGACGTCGTAGACGCCGGCGTAATTCGTCCTGGAGGCGTCGTAGCGGAGAATGTCCGCCGAGGCGTCGGTCTGAGCGAAGGACGCGGTCGACAGGACCAGCGCACCGGCCAGAGTGAGGCTTTGAGCTTTCATGGAAGGCATGAAGGAAGAGTCTTGAAGATTCCATTCGCCGTGACTGCCGGCGAGCGTTGCCCAAGCCTATTCCGAAGAATCGGCCCGGGCGGCGTCATGCTCCAAGCAGGCCCAACGGTCTCAAATAGGGTCATGATTCGCGGAGCCGTCCGGCCTTCGGACGCTCACAGGACCCGAGCGGCGGCGTCGCGCTCAGCGACCCCCCTCCACGATCAGCGATTTCCGTCGCCGTCGGCGTAGCCGATCTGCTCGAGGGTCGATCGGCCACCGCTCCCCACTCCGAGGACGAGCGGCGGCCGCGCCTCGCGCGCCTCCTCCAGGAGCTCCCCCATGCGCGCCAAATCGCCGCGCGCGTCCGCCTCGGTGACCGTGATCAGGTCCTCGGTCTCCCCGGGATCGCTGAGCGCGTCGAAGCGGCGCAGGTCCGACGCCGCCACGTCCGCGGGATCCAGCGGGCTCTCTCGCCAGTGGGTGACGGTCGAACCGCGCCGCAGCCCGTAGATGGTCTGGTAGCGCGCTGTTCCCCACTTCCCCTTCGTCGTCGAGAAGAGCGCCTGGTCGGGCGATGCGTCCTCGACGAGATCGACCGGCTCACCGAACAGCGGAAGGTCTGCACCTGCGAGACGGGCCAGAGTCGTCGGCACGTAGCGGTTGCTCACCACGCCGAGGCGCACGCCCCGCGGGATCCCTGGCCCGGCGAGGATGAGCGGCGCACGCACCAGCTCCGACCAGACCTCGTGACCGTGGCCATGGTCCCCGTGGTCGAACAGCTCCTCGCCGTGATCGGAGGTGAAGCAGACGATGGTCGAGTCGGTGAGCCCCAGCTCGTCGAGCCGGTCGAGCACCGCACCCACCCAACGGTCGCCCGTCGCGACGCTGGCGTCGTAGAGGTCGCTGGCGTACTGGCGCGTACCGGGCGTGGGCGGCACGTCGTGGCGGACCCCGTCGAGGCCCCGCTCCGGCCAGTCCGCGGGCCGCGGCGCCATCCCGAGTCGCTCGACCTCCGCCGGGTGGGGCCGGTGGGGCGTGTGCGGATCGACGAGGTGCAAATACAGGAAGAACCGCAGGGGCGCGTTCTGGTCCATCCAGTCCAGCGCGCTCGGGACCACCTCGTCCGACATGCGGAAAGCAGCACGGAGCGAGTCCTTCTCCACGCGGAAGGTCTCGAAGCCCTGGTCGAAGGCGCGATCCGGCTCGACGATCGGGTTCCCCACGAACGCCGCCGTGGTGTAGCCCCGCGCCTGGAGAGCCTCCGCGAGAGTCACGAAGCGCTGGCTCAGCGTGCACGCCGAGGCGCCCCGTACTCCGTGGGCGTCCGGCGGAAGGCCCGTGTGCAAGGACGCGGTGGAGGGCCAGGTCCAGCTCGACGTCGTGTAGGCGTCCTCGAAGCGCAGACCGCGCGCGGCGAGAGCGTCCAGGTTCGGCGTCGTGTCGC
The DNA here is from genome assembly GCA_002862085.1 of Planctomycetota bacterium. Lineage (GTDB taxonomy): Bacteria > Planctomycetota > UBA1135 > UBA1135 > Saltatorellus. The sequence goes on from PKCK01000019.1 coordinate 11,966, forward strand.
GCGCGTAGCCGTAACACCCCATGCGGTCGCGCCGCTGGGTGTCCATCACGATGAAGACGATGTTCGGCGCGCTCGTGGTGGCGACCTCCCGCGGGCGCGACCCCGTCCGGACGATCATCGGAGATCCGAAGCCGACGCGCACCGCGTCGGCCTTCGCGGCCTCCGGCCGCAGCTCGCCCCAGTCGGTCTCGAGCCGAACGACCTGCCCCGCGTGGAGGGTGACACCGCGGAGGCCGTCCTGCTCGACGTGGCGCCAGACCTGCCCCGTGGTGTCGAACTCGGGACCAGGGGGGATCGGGCGGTGGGCGTAGTTCGTCTCCCAGACGACCTCCTCGTCGACGAGCACGCGGTAGATCACGTCGGCGCCGCCCGGTGCGCTCTGGAAGAGCGTCTCGTCGAGGCCTGCCGCGGCCTCGAAGCGCGCGCCCTCGCCCCGGCCAGGGACGACGAACTCGACCGAGGCCGGCGGCGTCATGACGATCGCGGGCTTGTCCCCGGTGTCTGTGCGCTGATCGCCCGACGGCGTGAGGATGCCCGCCGTGGCCGGGGCGCCGGAGCGCTCGGTCACGGCGCTCCAGACCCCGGGCTCCGCGACGAGGTCGAGGACGACGTCGCGGACCGGCATCCCGGGAGTGGCTTCGCGGACCCACCGCGCCAGCCCTGCAGGACCGCCGAGGCCGATGGCGGCGCCGAAGATCAGGGCGACGGGACCGGCGAAAGGAAGCCGGGCGAGCCCGTAGGCGAGGAGCGTCACGGCCAGGGTGATCCCCACGGAGGCGGGCGAGAGCCCCGGCGTCGAGCCGTACGCCGATTCCGCGAAGCCGATCACGAAGGCTCCTCCGGCGACGAGCATCACGAGGAACGCGAAGAGGAGCGGACCGGTCCTCCGGGACGCGATGGCATAGGTGAGGACGAGGCTCGAGACGACGCCCGCGATGACTCCCTCCGCGAGCAGGTCCATCCAACCAGCAGCCCGCGCCTGGACACGGAGGTGCGCCGCGGCCTCGTCGAGGCCGACGGAGAGCGCGGCCTCCCGCTCGAGCCAGACCCGGGCGACGGTGAGGAGCCCGCCCACCACGAGAGCGATGGGGAAGACGCCGAAGAAGGGGTGGATCTCGGAGCCGTCGGGGGCGTCCCGCTCGGGAAGGGGAGCGTTGGGGGCCATGGTGGCGCAAGGGTACGACCTGGGGCCACGGGGACGCCCGGGGGGCCCTCCGCGCCTCAGCATACCTGTAATTAGTTTACTCGCACGTATTTTCCACCCGAGTCCGCCGCGAGACCCCTGAGCAGTTGGTGGTCCTGCCCCACCGCGATGCAGTGGATCACGACCCCTCGCACCGAGTTCCAGCGCGCCACCTCGTCCCGGAGCTCGTCGGGCTGGACGATCGGCCCCGTGCTCGGGGCGCCGTCCGAGAGCAGGTAGATCGTGTCGACCCGCTCGTCCTCGAACGCCACCTCCAGCGCGTCGTGGATGTTCGTCCCACCCGCGGCGCGGAGGGCGTCGGCGAACTCGATCGCCTCCGCGCGGGACGTCTCCTCGAGCTCGATCATCCTCGACTCCATCTCCTCGACGCCGCCCGAGAAGGGCACGACGTTGAAGAGCACGCCGTCTCGCAGGCGCTTGAGGGTGAGGCCCAGCTGCTTCTTCGCCACGGCGAGTCGCGTCTCACCTGTGTACGCCTTCGTCCCCATCGACCCGGAGGTGTCGATGACCAGCGCGAAGCGAGTCGAGACGATGTCGATGCCGTAGAAAGCGACCCGGGAGCCGTTCTTCGCATCACGCTCGGCGCGAGCGGCCGCCTCGGCAGCGCGCTCCTCGGGCGTCGGCGGCACGTAGCCCCGCCCCTCGGCCGCCCAGAACTTGGCCCAGACTCGCGCGTTCAGGCCGTAGTCGCGGCCCGTCAACGTCTCGAGCGCGCTCCGCAGATCACCGCGGATCCGGCCCTCCTCGAGCCCCAGCCGCGCGATCAGCGCGTCGACCGACGCGAGTTCGCCCCGCGCGGCGACCTGACGGATCGCCGTGGCGCGCACGACCCGATCCTCGTCCTCGATGAGCCCATGGAGGGCGTCCCGGCCGCGCTCCCCGGGCTCCTCCGCCAGGGCGAAGGCAGCCGCCTGACGAGCGATGGCGTCCTTCGAGCGCGCCAGCGCGAAGGGGTCGGCGCCCTTGAGCCGCGCCCGCATCCCGACGAGCAGTGCCGCGCGGCGAACGGTCGGGTCCTTCGCGCCGGCCAGCCGCTCCACGAGTCGCACGTTGGCGGTCCCACCGCGCTGCGCCATGGCGTTGAGCGCGTAGTACTGCAGGATCGGATCGCGGCTCGAGGCGGCCTTGGAGAGCACGCGATCGGCGCCCGCGTCGACCACGGGGCCCGCCCCTGCGCTGTGCTGGCCCATGGCAGCGAGGACGAGACGAACGCGCCCGAGCGGGCTGTCCTTCCCGCTCACGACCTTCGTGAACGCCGCGAAGGCCTCTTCGGTCCGGAAGCGGGTGAGCACCTCCAGCACGACGTCGCGCCGCCCGGACGCGGGCACCGCGACCGCGCCGAGGATCACGTCGAGGCTCTCGCGCGTGCCGTCGCGGCCGAGCCGGTCGAGCGCCCCACGCAGCGCGCTCGCGCGCGCTTCGGCGTCGGCGGCGTGCCGCGCGACCTCGACCATGGCTTCGAAGCCCGGCACCCCGAAGCCGGCGAGGGCTCCGGCGGCGGCCCGTGCCTCGGGTCGGTCTCGCCCGCGCGCCGCCTTCACCACCAGGCCGAGGGCCTTGGGCCCGAGCTCGGGGTCGGCCACCATGTGACGGAGTGCGCTGTAGACCCAGCGCTTCGAAGTGGGCCGATCGAGGTCACGGAGCGCGTTCTTCAGGGCGAGGTACGAGGCCCCCGACTTCATCTTCCCCAGCTCCTCGAAGACCTCCCGAGGCGTCTGATCCTTCGATTCGTCGATCTGCCGAGCGAGCGCCCTGACACGAGCGTCGTCCTGAGGTGCCGACGCGCCCTCTCCGTGAAGAGGCGCGGCCGCGAAGAGTGCGAGGAGGGTGATGCTGGCGAGGAGGCGGATCATCGGGCTCGGGCGGTCGTTCCACCGCTGGCTCTGATGGTAGTCGAGCAGCCATCGCGTGTTTCGGGCACCCTGTTCGTCGTGGACACGACTCGGCAAGAAGACGGACCGAAACCGCCGCCGCTGCCCTCGAAGCCGCGCTCCCGCGGCACGAGCCGCCGCCGCGACGGGCTCGCCCTCGCGCTGCTCCTGGGCATGTTCGCGGCCGGCGCCCTGATCGAAGCCGACGCGAGCGGCGCGCGACTGTTCGGCGTCGAGGGGCCCGAGTGCCCCTCGCGCCTCGTCCTGCCGGATCACGGGTGTCCCGGCTGCGGCCTCACCCGCGCGACGGCGATGCTCCTCGACGGCGACGCCGCTGGCGCCACGCAGCTCCATCCAGGGGCCTGGCTGGTCGTCATGCTGGGCGGCGCCGGCACACTCTTCCGAGCCGCCCTCCTCATGTTCCCGCGAAAGAGTGATTGGATCCACCGCCAGCTTCGTAGCGGAAGGGTCCTGTTCCTGCTGGGGCTCCTGGCGATCTGGCTCGCGCGCCTCGCCTGACCTCGCCTCCTCGCCTCCTCGCCTCACCGACCCCCAGCGCTGACCCGTTCATGGAGTTCATGCTCATGGAGCTCATCGTCATGGCCGTCTTCGGCGGCATCGTGGCGGCGATCGCCCACAGCCGCGGCCGCTCGCCCATCGGCTGGTTCTTCATCGGGCTCTTCGCCGGGTGCATCGGCCTGATCCTCGTGCTCGTCCTCCCCGATCTGAACCTCGAGGAGGAGCGGCGTTCGAAGCTCGCGACCGAGAACAAACGCCTCAAGGAGCAGATCCGCAAGGAGCGACAGGTCGCGGACCAGCGTCACTCGGAGACGATCGGTCGCCTCGGCGCCCACGACGCGGTGCTCGGCCTCGACACGAGCCCGACGAGCGGCGACGCACCGCCCGAGCTGCCGACGGAGCGAGCCGGGAGCACGATCGATCCCGACAGCCGCTGGCACTACGCCGCCAGCGAGGCAGAGGGGACGCAGGGGCCGGTGCCGTTCTCGAAGCTCGTCGCGCTCTGGTCGGAGGGCGCCCTCGACGGCAACTCACTGGTGTGGAGCCAGGGCATGGACGACTGGTCGAGGATCGAGGACCTGCCCGACGTCGAGGGCGAGCTGCGCCGTGGCTGATCATCCGCCGCGCCCGGGCGAGGACCCGGAGATCGTCGAGGACGGCGCGCCCTCCGGCCCGCCCCGCTACGGATGGTTCGGCGGCGTCCTGGAGGGACGCGTCGGTGACCCGGCGGTCCTGCGCCGCGCCTTCGAGGAGCTCGACAGCGCCACGGCCGTCCCCTGCGATTTCGAGGTGGACGGTGGACGCTTCAGCCTCCTGTTCTCCGAGGCGACCGTGGGCGGCGTTGATCTCTCGATCGAGCGCCAGGATCAGCTCCTGGAGGGGCTGGGCAAGCTGCTGGAGTGCTCCGCCGATCCTGCGGCCGCGGAGTCCACCCTGCGTGGCTCTCTCGTCTTCGGCGACGAGGTCGTCGAGACCCTGTTCACCATCCGAGATGGGCGCCTCGCGCCGGTCAGTCGGCGCCGACCGCTGAGCCACCGGGATCCGGCAGCGGCCGCGCAGCGGGATGGCGGCCTCGGCGGCCTCGACGCGCCCTTCCGCGACGTGGCGCGCGGGCGCGGGATCACCCTGCTCCTGCTCATCCTCGCAGGCGCAGGCCTCGCCGCGTGGCGCAGCGGCTACGTGGGCCTCGTCCACGACGCGGTGACCGCGCCGGCCGCCGACGAGGTGGAGGTCAGCGCCGGGGTCTTCGGCGGGACCCTGTCCCTCGAGATCGACCGGCGCTTCACCGACTACTCCTGCGAAGTCCGCCGCGGCGCCGACTACCCGGCGACCGCCGACGAGGCGAGCGCGCTCGTGGCGAACGCTGCGACCACCGGTGAGCGTGCGGCCATGGGCGCGGTGTCCGACGGGGATTCGATCTGGATCCGCGTCGTGGACGACGAGGGGCTGACCCTCTCGGCCGAGCGCGTCGACCTGCGGCCGCTCCTCGGCGAGGAGGACGGCCCCGTCGTGACGAAGGTGCGCGCCCGCGCGGGCGGCGTGCGCGTCGAGCTCGCCCTGAGCCGCGGCCGGAGCCGGGGTGACGCGTCGGACGGCGAGGACCCCGGAGAGCGAGGCGGATGAGCGGCGACGGAGCAAGGGGGGCGGATCGGCCCGCGCGGACCTGGCCCCGCGGGACGCCCGTCGACGCCGAGGCCGCGGTGCGAACGACCTGCGGCAGCTGTGGCGCGACCTGGGACGTGCACGAGAACCTCGCAGGCTACCGCTTCCGCTGCGAGAGCTGCCAGGCGTGGGTGAACGTGCCCCGCCCCGATCGCGCGACCCCCCTGCAGATCGAGATGGGCCGCGCCCTCGCTCGCTCCGAGGGCGGCGACGCGGAGGCACGCGTGGACACGGCGCTCGTGCCGATCGAGGAGATGCCGGTGGACGAGGAGGGCCTGCGCCGCGTCGAGCTCGCGACGGGGAAGGTGTACGAGGGCGACATCTCGCCGAACACCGCCATGGCGCCGGGATCCGTGCGCAACGTGCGCAACGACGTGCGCAAGCGCTGGACCACGCGCACGTCGCTGGAGATCGCACTGATGCTCCTGTCGATCCTCCTGCCCCAGATCCTCCTGCTGGAGTTCGCGAGCGAGGACCAGCGGATCGTGCTCTCCCCCCTCGCCGCGATGGTCGGCGGGATCGGTGTCATCCTCGTGGGCTTCGCGGCGCCCGAGTACACCTTCGGAGCGCTGCGGCGCGCGCCGCTCTGGAGCTGGGCCGCGGGCGTCGGTGGCGCGGCGGTCGCGATCGGCTGCGCCCTCGGGTGGGCCGCGCTGGCCGAGACGCTCGGGCACGAGTCGGGCCTTCCCGCGGAGGTCACCGGGATGCGCGAGGTTCTCGGCGTCTCTGGCCTGCTCGTGGTCTACGCGGCGAGCCCGGCGCTCTTCGAGGAGCTCGCGTTCCGCGGGCTCCTCCAAGGCCGCCTCATGGCGCTCATGGGGTGGCTCCCCGGACTCCTCTCGACGGCGATGCTCTTCGCCGCCGCCCACGGGATCTCCATGGGCACTCCGCTCCACCTGGGCATCGGCCTCTACCTGGGATGGCTCCGGGACAGATGCGGGAGCCTGTGGCCCGGGATCCTCCTGCACTTCGCCTACAACGGGACCCTCGTGCTCACAGCCGCTCCCTGACCCGCCGGCGGGCCCCATTTCGGGATCGGCTCCAGATGGCGACGCGGGCCGGCCGATCGCCTCCGGATCATGAGCCCCTTCGTACGTCAGGACGACCCCGCCGGCGAACACGCCCCGCGCCAGCCCCGCTTCCGCCTCGTCGAGCGCGGAGTGGACGCCCCTTCCACCGCGCCAGAGGCACCCGAGGCCGGCGTGCGCACGCTGATCTCCCCGCGCCTCCTCGTGCCGGAGGACGAGTGGCGCGAAACGCAGTGCCTCGATCCCGACCGTCTCCAGGGTGAGGCCATCCTGCCGCTCATCAGCTCGCTCTGCCGCGTCCGCAGCGACGCCGACGCCGCGCTGGCGCTGACCGGGGTGCTCGAGACCCTCGCCCAGCGCTTCGGCATCGAGCTCCCGTGCGGCGACATCGAGGGCTGCGGCTTCTTGTTCGCGGCCCCGGCCGAGACCGACCTCGGAGCCGTGGCCGAGACCATCGACACGCTGCTCATGGGAACGGTCCGCGCGTCCGATCTTCAGGGCGTCCTCCGGGACCGCGCCAAGGCGCGCGTGACCCCCGCGAGCGAGGGCCGGTGACCCCTTTGTCGCGGCTCCTCCCGAGAGGGCCGTAAGACGCTCGCGAGGCCAGATCAGCGCACCCCAGGCGTCCCGGTGCCCACGCGCGGGAGACTCCCCGCGGATGGGGGCTCATGCGTCCCCTTTCCGGACCTATTCTCTTGCGGCCAAATCCGGTCCTGGCGCGAAGAGCAGCGAGAGGACCTGACACCGCGACCCACCGATGACCACCACTTCGGCCCAAGACCCCCAGCCCGGCGAGCTGCCCCTCCAGCAGCTCGACCGCGTCGTGATCCGCTTCGCCGGCGACTCCGGCGACGGCATGCAGGTGACGGGCAACCAGTTCACGCGGACGAGCGCCCTCTTCGGCAACGACCTCGCCACGCTCCCGGACTTCCCGGCCGAGATCCGCGCGCCAGCCGGCACGCGACCCGGAGTCTCAGGTTTCCAGCTGCAGTTCAGCTCCGAGGACATCCACACGCCCGGCGACGCGCCGGACGTGCTCGTCGCGATGAACCCGGCAGCGCTGATGGTCAACATCGGCACGCTCAAGCCGGGCGGCGTGATCGTCGTGAACACGGGCGCCTTCCGCGAGACCGACCTCAAGAAGGCGAAGTGCGACACGAACCCGCTCGAGGACGGCACGCTGGAGGGCTACCGCGTCATCGAGGTGGACATCAACGCCCGGGTCAACGAAGCCCTCGCGGAGTCACCTCTGTCCAACAAGGACAGGCAGCGCTGCAAGAACTTCTACACCCTCGGGCTGATGTACTGGGTGTACAGCCGCCCGCTCGAGCCGACCCTCGCGTGGCTCGAGGAGAAGTTCGCGAAGAAGCCCGAGCTCGTCGAGGCGAACCAGCTCGCGCTCAAGGCGGGCTACAACGCCGGTGACATCCGCGAGCTCTTCCAGGGCCAGTACGAGGTGCCGAAGGCGAAGCTCGCCCCCGGCACGTACCGGAACATCATGGGCAACGAGGCCCTGGCGATCGGGCTGGTCGCCGGCGCCAGGCTCGCGAACCTGAAGCCGGTCTTCTGCAGCTATCCGATCACGCCGGCGTCCGGCGTGCTCGAGGCGCTCGCCGCCTACAAGAACCACGGCATCGTGACGATCCAGTCGGAGGATGAGATCGCCGCGATCTGCTCCGCCATCGGCGCGTCGTTCTCGGGGGCGCTGGGCATGACCGGCACCTCCGGACCGGGCATGGCGCTCAAGGGCGAGGCGATGGGCCTGGCGATCTCGACCGAGCTGCCCCTGGTGATCGTCGACGTTCAGCGCGCGGGCCCCTCGACGGGGATGCCCACGAAGGTGGAGCAGTCCGACCTCCTCTCCAGCATCTACGGCCGCAACGGCGACGCGCCGATGCCGGTCATCGCGATCAGCAAGCCGTCCGACGCCTTCGACATGGCCATCGAGGCCTGCCGGATCGCCGTCCAGTACATGACCCCGGTCATCCTGCTGAGCGACAACTTCATCGCGAACGGCGCGGAGCCCTGGCCGCTCCCCGACCTCGACGCGATGGAGCCCTTCGAGGTCGAGTTCACGACCGAGAAGAGCGACGACTTCCTCTCCTTCGGCCGCAACGAGAACCTCGCGCGGCCGTGGGTCAAGCCGGGCACCCCGGGGATGGAGTTCCGCATCGGCGGCCTGGAGAAGGCGCCGACGAGCAACATCAGCTACGACCCCGACAACCACCAGGCGATGACGGACCTGCGCCACGCCAAGGTGCGCAAGGTCGCGGACTCGATCCCGACGCCGGAGGTCGAAGGACCCGAGAGCGGCGAGCTGCTCGTCGTCGGGTGGGGATCGACGGTCGGCATCCTGAAGCAGGCCTGCGACCGCGTCCGCGCCGGCGGCAAGGACGTCTCCCGCCTGCACCTGACCCACGTGTGGCCGCTGCCCCACGGGCTCGACGAGATCTTCTCGAAGTTCGACCGCATCCTCGTCCCCGAGATGAACGTCGAGCAGATGACCGTGCTGCTCCGCGGCGAGCTGCCGGAGCACACCTACGTCTCCTACAACAAGGTCACCGGCCAGCCCTTCCTCGTCGCCGAGGTCGCGGAGCGCATCGAGGCCACGCTCGCGGAGACGAAGAAGGCCTGAGGGCCGGAGGGATCGCCATGACGGACATCGCCCAACCCAAACGCACCAAGAAGGACTTCGCGTCGGACCAGGAGGTCCGCTGGTGCCCCGGCTGCGGGGACTACGCGATCCTCAACGCCGTCCAGAAGTACCTGGCCGACGCGGGCAAGGACCCCGCCAAGACCGTGTTCGTCTCGGGCATCGGCTGCTCCAGCCGCTTCCCGTACTACATGAACACCTACGGCTTCCACACGATCCACGGCCGCGCCCCGGCCGTCGCGACCGGCGTGAAGGTCGCCAACCCCGACCTGGACGTGTGGATCGTGACCGGCGACGGGGACTCGCTCTCCATCGGCGGCAACCACCTCGCGCACATCCTGCGCCGCAACCTCGACGTGAACATCCTGATGTTCAACAACGAGATCTACGGCCTGACGAAGGGGCAGTACTCGCCGACGTCGCCCGTCGGCACGAAGAAGAAGTCGACGCCGATGGGCTCCATCGACCGTCCCTTCGAGCCCGCGCAGTTCGCCCTGGGGTCCCAGGCCACCTTCGTGGCGCGGACCATCGACCAGGACATCCAGCACATGACGAAGACCCTGGCCGCGGCCGACGCGCACCGGGGCACCTCGTTCATCGAGATCCTTCAGAACTGCGTCATCTTCAACAAGGACTTCTACGCGGCCAACGTCGAGCGCAAGGTGCGCGCCGACCGCACCATCGACCTCGTCCCCGGCGAGCCGATGATCTACGGGAAGGAGCGGGACAAGGGCCTGCGCTTCAACGGCTTCGAGATCGAGCGCTGCGCGGCCGACGAGGCCGATGTCTGGCGGGCGGACACGAAGAGCACCGCTCCCGCCGTGATCCTCGCCGGCATGCGCGACGACCCGGAGATGCCGGTCCCCGTGGGCCTGTTCCGCAGCGTCGAGGCGCCCAACTACGAGATCGGCGTCAACGCGCAGGTCGATGACGCCGTGGCCGTGAAGGGCGCTGGCGCGCTGGAGGACCTCGTCTACGCCGGGGAGACCTGGACCGTCGAGTGATCGCTCCTCGCGGCCGTCGCCGCGAGCGGATCGCCGAGGAGGGCCCCCGCGAGTGACGCTCGCGGGGGCCCTCCTCGCATCCAGCACCTGCCCCGTGAGCGCAGCGAGCACCACGCGGCATACGCCGCGTCGGCGAGGCCGTCTCCGCACGGAGGTATCCTCTTTCCCCCGCCATGCTCTCCGCGTCCGAACTCCTCCCCTTCCTGCGGCTCAACGCATCTCTCGACGTCGTCTCCAGCGACCCGATCCGCCGCGCCGCGTTCGATCGTGTGTTCGAGGGCGCCGCCGCGCTCGCGAAGCAGGGCGCCGCTCCGATCGTCGCAGGCCTGCCGTCGGTCATCGGGGAAGCGATGGCTCCCTTCGGGTGGGCCTGGAACGGTTTCTACGCCCCCCTGCCCGGGGACGAGGGCCCCTCGGCCCTGCACGTCTCGTCCGCGTGCGGCCCGCCGGTCTGCTCACCCCTCGAGCGCAGCGGCGGAGCCCTGAGCTCGGGCATGTGCTTCGACGGGTTCCTCCTCAACCAGACCCTCTGCGCCTTCGACGCGGGCGCCTGGCCGGGCTACGTCTCGTGCGACGCCACGAGCGGACTCGGCACGGTCGCGGGTCTCGTGGTTCCCGTGCGCGGCGCTGGCGGCGCGCCCGTGGCCGTCTGGGACCTCGACTCCACGGAGAGGATCGAGCCCGGCGACGCGCGCGCGATGGACGTCCTCTTCGCCTCCCTGGCGCGGACGGTCGATTTCGATCGCGCGCACTTCCAGCGCTGAGCCTGCTGGAGAGTTCGGGTCCCGTCGATGAACTCGAGGAGCTGCGGCGGGAGCTTCACACGCAGCACGTCGCCCGGATCCCGCTCACGGCGTCACTCGGGCTCCACTCTTCCGGGCCGCCCACCCGCGACGAGCGCCGCGAGGACGGCCTTCGAACCGGAGCGGGTGCTGTCCACGATCACCGCGATGCGATTGTCGTCCGGCTTGGCCTCGAGCGACACGAAGCCCTCGAGGCCGCCGAGGATCCGGTTGAGGTCCTTGATGCAGTTCTCACAGTGCGGAGCCGTGTCGAGCACCAGGCCGACCCGCAGGGCGTTCGGTGGCACGACGACGTCCGCCGGGCCGGGCTCGGAGACGCGGACGGCGTCAGGTCGAGAGGCGGAGGTGGCGGCCGCGAGCGGCGCGTCGCCGCGCACGGGAAGCGCGAGCAGACGCTTGGCTTCGTCGAGCAGGAACTCGACGTCCATGAACGGCAGGTGGCTGATGTCGATCCAGCGCAAGCGGCCGTTGCCGTCGACGAGGTAGGTGCCGTGGAGCGCGATGCCCTCGAAGTCGTCGAAGGCCCGCCACTCCTTGAACTGCGCGAGGGACGGGTCGGCGAGGACACGGAAGGGGAAGCCCGTGTCGTCGGGGTCGTCGCCCAGGGACTCGCGCACGTCCTCCACCGGGTTGAGGCCCACCGCGAGGATCTCGATGCCCGCCTCGCGGAAGCGGTCCGCCACCGGCACCAGGGCCTGGAGCTGCTCGACGCAGTGCACGCAGCCGAACCCGAGGAAGTTGACGACGAGGACCGGCCGGCCGCGGAGGTCGGACAGGGTCACCTCGCTGCCGTAGGCGTCCGGCAGGGTGAAGTCCGGCGCCATGGGCGGGATCCAGTGCGCGGGGCCGAGCTCGGCGAGATCGAGGCGCGCGGCGACGTCGCTCGCGGGCGCGAACTCGGGGCGCCAGTCGGCGCCGAGACCGAGCTCGGCGGCGAGCGGCGCGAGCCGTCGCAGCGGCGGCAGATCGAGGTCCGCCAGCGCGGCCCCCTCGCGCAGCTCCTCGAAGACCTCGATGGCCTCCTCCCGCTCCCCCGCCTCCCACAGGACGTGCGCGAGGGTCGCGTGCTCCACCAGCTGGCCCTTGCGGTTCCTGGCGGCGTCGCGGGCGGTCTCGACCGCTCTCTTCCTGAGCTCCGGCTCCTCGCTCTCCACCAGCATCCGGGCCAGGTGGATCCGGTCGTAGCGCGCGTCCTGGAGAGCGGCGAGCGCAGCGCCGCGGTCACCGCCAGCGGTGAGGTCCGCGAGGGCGCGCAGCGCGTCGACGTTGTCCCGCAGGGTGCGCAGGCGGCCCTCGAAGGACCGCAGCGCCTCGTCCATGGCCTTGCGAACGTCCTCGGTCTTCGCGTCGGCGACGAGCGCCTCGGCCTCCGCCGCGTCCACGGCCTCGGCGCGCTCCCTCTTGAGGTCGGCGATCATCGACTCGAGCTCGACGGTCGCGGCGGCGAGGCCCTCCGGGTCGTCGAGGTGAGCGGCCGCGCGGCCCATGGCGTAGGCGCGGGCCGCGCCCCCGGCGTCCTCGACGTGGGGCTCCAGGTACATGGTCGAGCCGAGCTCCTTCAGGGCCTCCCACTGCTCGAAGGCGCTGAGCGTCTCGATCAGCCGCCGCCGACCGTACGCCGAGCTCGTGCGAGGCTTGTCGACCGTGTTGAAGCGCGGGTGGCGCGGCAGCTCGACCATGTTCTTGGCCAGCTCGACGGCCTCGTCGACCCGTCCCTGATGACGGAGGCTGCGCGTCAGCCACTCGTTGTTGTGGGCGAAGTTGTGGATCTCGTCGGGGAGGATCCAGAAGCGGGCCATGTGCGCGTGGTCCACGCGGGCCGACGCCTCTTGCTGCCACGAGGCGTCGTAGTGCCGACCGAGGTGCGCGAAGACGTGACCGCCCATGTGCCAGTTGTGGGCGATGCTCGGCATCGCGGGCCCGCACGCCGCCGCGGTGTCGACGATGTGCTTCACCTCGTCCGAGCGGTCCCACAGATGAATGCGGTAGTGGTGCGCCGGGTGCATCGGCTCGACCGCGAAGATCTGGTCGAGCAGGGCCTCGACCGCCATGCGGCTGGTGGTCTTGATGCCCCCGGCCCGCCGGTTCAGCCAGATCCGGTTGACGAGGAACGCCTTGGCCTCGATGTCCTCGGGGTGCTCCCAGACGAGCGCCTCGTAGTCCCGCACGAGCCGCTCGCAGGCGGCCTTGCTCGGCGCCTCGCGGCTCGGGAGCGTGCCCGCGTCGCGCTCCTCGCCCGGCGCGGGGTTGCGCGCCTCGACCAGCCCCTCGGGCTCGTCCGGTCCATCGACCGAGTAGAAGCGCGCGATCATGTCGATGTACATGCGCTCGCGCTTCGTCACGAGACCCCGCTTGAGCCACGCCGCGCGCGCGAACCAGGCGGCCCGCTCGGGATGGTCGACGTTGGCCATCGCGAGGCCCCACTGCGCCATGGCGCAGTCGGGGTCCTCCGACAGGATCTGCCGGAAGGTCCGCTCGGCCTCGAGGTACCAGAAGCCATGGAGCTGGGCGATGCCCTGCTCGACGAAGGCCGCGAGGTGTTCCTGGTCCGGCGCGAGGGTGACGGGGAAGTCGACACGGTCAGGGCCCGGCATGAGCACGGCCGCCTGCCGCGGACCCGTGTCGAAGGCCGCGCCGTGCTCGGAGTGCGCGTCGATCGGATCGAGGACGGGCTCCGACTGGAGCGCGAGGGTGAGGACGAGGAGCGCGTCGAGCATGTTCAGCGGGGAAGGGAGTCCGCGGTCCGCGGGAAGAGGGCGATGCCGCCCGCCTGGAGGCCGACGTCGAGGGTCGCGCGGCGCTCCAGCGACTCGAGGTCGATGGCGTCCACGGAGCCCGGCGCGCCCCCCTTGTCCTCGCAGGTCACGAAGGCGTAGCGGCCGTCGGCCGAGAGCGCGACGCCGTGGGGGATCCGGCGACTCGTGGGGATCCGCGCGAGCTCCTCACCCGACTTCAGGTCGATGACGCCCACGGCCTGGGCGCCCTTGTAGGTCACCACCAAGCGCTTGCCGTCGGGCGTCACGTCGAGGTTGTAGGGCGCGCGCCCCGTGGGGAAGCGGCGGACGATCCTCCACTTCTCGAGGTCCACCTCGACGACCTGATGGGCGCCGTTGAGCGCGACGTACGCGAGGTTCTCGCGCGGATGGGGCTGCACCCAGGTGGGCTTGGTGATCGCCACGTGGGGTGCTGCGTCCTCGCCGTCCCCGCCGTGCTCCTCGTCGCCACCGTGACCGGCGGCTGCGCGGCGGCCGGTGCCGTCGGTGAGCGCCATGCGCCTGACGATCTCGAGACCGACCGCGTCGAGCTCGATGAGCTCGTCGCTCATCATCGCGCAGGAGAAGTGCCGCGTCCCGTCCGGCGAGAGACGCGAGCCGTGGGGCATCGAGCCGGTCACGATCTGCTCGACCTCGACCATGCCCTCCACGTCCACCACCGACACGGTGCTCGGCGTCATGTCCCCGTGCAGGTCGAAGTTGACGCAGTACAGGAGGCCGGTGTCGCGCGAGATCTGCATCGTCGCGGGGAACAGGCCCAGCTCGGCCTCGCCCACGACGCGGTTCGTCCCCGCCTCGTACTTGTAGAGCAGCCCGTTGGGCTTGCCGTGAGCCATCGAGACGTACCAGTGGCGCCCGTCGGGCGCCACCGTGAGCCCGTGCGGCCCCTCGATCTCGGTCGCCTGGTAGCCCACCGCCACGACGTCGATCACCGAGAGCGTCGTCCCGTCGAAGCCGAGCTCGTAGACCTCGTCCGCGGACTCCGCCGCCACGAGGATCCGCTCCTGGGCCGGCGCCGCCGGCAGCGGCGCCAGGGTGAGGGCCAGCGCTGCGATCATCGGTTCAGCTTCACGGCCCACAGACCGGAGTTCCAGTCGGAGAAGAAGATGTGCCCCTTGTGCGGCTGCGGGCCCCAGGCCATCGGCGCGTTGGCCACGAAGCCCTCCGGATCGTCGGGGAGGAACCACGCGATCTCGCGGCCCTGGCGATAGAGATCGCCCATCAGCTCGCCGGTGACGTCGACCGCGCGCAGGCCGGCGTTGTAGTAGGCGACGTACATCACGCCGTCCTCGATCCAGAGGTTGTGCGTGCCGGCCTCCGGGACCTGGTAGCGCGCGGACTCCACCGGATTCTCGAGGTCCGTGAAGTCGAGGAAGTGGATCCAGCCGCGCGGACGCGTGGGCTTGCCCGTCACGTTGAGGCCGTAGGGGAAGGCCTCGTCGCCGGCGGCCACGTAGAAGCGGCCGGTGTCGGGCTGGCGGTAGGGGAACGCCGCGTGGTTCCAGCCGCTCGGATAGGCATAGCTAGAGACCTTCACCGGGTTCTCGGGCGACCCGCCGCGGATGCCGTTGCCGACGTCGACGATGTGCACCCCGTCGGACCAGTTCGACGAGTAGGCCAGGCCGTTCTCGATCCAGACGTCGTGGATCGAGGGGTTCGCGCGATCGGCGACCTTGTAGGTGCCGACCTTGCGGGGTGAGCCCGGGTCCGACACGTCGATGGCGTCGTAGCGGGCGCCCGCGGAGAGCGCGTAGACCTGGTTGCCGTCGATGAAGACGTTGTGCACGCCGCCCGTCAGCTCGTCGTCGAAGCCGGAGAGGATCTTCGGATCGCGCGGATCGGTCACGTCCACGAGCACGATGCCGTTCTTGCGGTTCGACGCGCCCTCCCGCGAGAGCACGCAGATGCGCCCGTCGGCGGAGACCTTGACGTCGTTGACCGTGCGCGCGTCGATGTTGACGGTGGCGATGCGCTCCATCTTCGACGGATCGGTGACGTCGAAGAAGTGCGCGTCGCCGTTGGCGCCCCAGGTGCCGGTCACGCAGTAGTCGCGGCCGTCGAGGCCCTCCCAGACCCAGAGGTCGGAGGTGTGGGTGTCGCGCACGGGGGCGTGGCCCACGAGCTCGAACTTCCCCGCCACGTCGCGCGCGTCCACCCGCACCGTCGTGCGAGCCAGCGCGCCGCCGGAGCTCGCCACGAAGGTGTACCTGCCCGGCTGTTCGGCCACGAAGCGCCACGCGCGGGCGGTGCCCGGGATCGACTCGATCTGGCCGCTGGCGCCCGGCCCGAGAGTGTCGTCGGGGCGCGCCATGAAGGTCATGTCCACGGGCACGTCGAGCACCAGCTCGCCGGCCGCGTCGTGAGCGTCCACCCGCAGGTGGATCACGTCGCCGGTCCGCGGGGCCTCGACGTCGCCCTCGATGACCACGCGCGCGATGGGGTTCGCCTTGGCCTCGAGCGAGGCGGTCGCCTCCTGCCCGTCCACCGCGGCGGTCACATCGAACGAGCCCACCCCGTGCACGGTGAGCTCGCCGTGGGCGTCGAAGCTGGCGACGGCGGGGTTCGTGGTGTTCCAGGTGACCGCGGGGTTCTCGCGCTGATCTCCATTGACGTCGACCGCGCGGACGCCGAAGGACACCGCGGTGCCCTGGAAGACCCCGGCCTCGGGGGCCATCAGCTCGAGGCTCGCGAGCGCGGGGGGGCGGACCGTGACCTCGACGGTCCCGCTGAGGCGTGCGCCCACTGCCGCGCGTCCCTCCTGGTTCTCGCCGGCGCGCCGCCTGCGCTCGCGCACGATGATCTCGACGGTGCCGGGCTTGATGGCCTTCACCAGCCCCTCGCGCGTCACCGACACGGTGCGGCGTCCACGGGACAGATACAGCAGTCGCGCCTCCAGGTCGTTGCCCGCGGTATCGACCACGCGGGCGTCGAGCTGGGCGGTCTCACCGACGTCGAGGACGAGCTCGGTGGGCTCGATGCGCAGCTCGCGCGCGGGCGCGTTCTCCTGGGCCTCCTGGGCCAGGAGATGCGCCGGGTGGGCGGAAGCGAGCGCGGGTACGGTGAGGCAGGCGAGAAGGGCGACGCAGAGGGGGCGTCGCGGAGACGAGAGTTGCCGCATGTTCGATGGAAGGGACTCTGGGGAAGCCCCGATCCTAGGGGAGACGCTCCGATCGCAGGCAGAGACCCGGCGCCGCACCTGTCTCTCGAGGCGAAGTTACGGGACGTTGACGGATCGGTCCCGCGACGAGGTCTCCGCGATCCGGGTCGAGGGGCGCGGCGCCTCCTCACTCGCGGGCGAGCTCCGCCTCGCGCAGCGCGAGGAGCTGCGCCACGCGGTCCGGCCGCTCGCTCCAGAGGTTCGTGGTCTCACCAGGATCCAGCTCGAGGTCGTAGAGCTGGCCCCCTTCGCCGTCGACGCGCCGCGGGCGCGAGAAGCCCCCCGACCCGAGGTGGTCGATGAGCTTCCACCGCCCTTCACGTACGACGCTCCCGTTCGCCTTCAGGACGAGCGAGCGACGGGTGCTCGCCGCGCCCGGATCCAGGAGCGAGGGCAGGAAGCTGAGGCTGTCCACCGCCGCGCCCGTCGGCAGCTCGGCCCCGAGGACGCCGGCGAGGGTCGCGAAGAGGTCCGTGAAGCAGAGCAGCTGGTCGGAGCGCCCTCCGGCGGGAACGCGGCCCCGCCAGCGCGCGATGAAGGGCATGCGGTGTCCGCCCTCCCAGGAGTCACTCTTCATCCCGCGGTAGGGCCCGGTGGAGGCGTGCCCGGTGCGCGCGACGTCCGGGGGGTACCAGACCGGACCGTTGTCGGAGGTGAACACGACGAGGGTCTCCTCCCCGCGCGCGTCCGCCGCGGCGACGATGGCCCCCACCGTGTCATCCACGTCGGCGACGAAGTCGCCGTACATCTCCGCTCCGCTTCGTCCGATCCGGCTGGGAAGCCACGGCGTGTGGGGCGACGCGAGCGCCACGTAGAGGAAGAGGGGCTCGTCGCCGTCGTGCTCCCGGAGGACGCGAACCGCCTCGCTCTCGAATCGCGTGCGCACGTCCGCGTGAGCGAAGCCGGGCGCGAGCCCGCCCTCGCGCCAGAAGGCCCCCTGGATGTTCGTCCACCCCTCCGTGCCGCTCGCCTCGATCGTGCCCGAGGGCACCGCCACGGGGCGGCGGTCGCGGATGTAGAAGTACGGCGGGATGTCCAGGGAGGCGTGGATCCCGAAGAAGCTGTCGAAGCCGCGGTCGAGGGGTCCGCCTCGCAGTGGAACGCCCCCTCGGGGTCCGCCCTCGAAGCCGAGGTGCCACTTGCCGACCATCGCCGTGCGGTAGCCCTCGTCCTTCAGGAAGCTCGCCAGGGTCGCGCGCTCCGCGGCCACCACGGGCTTCTCGCCGGGACGGAAGGCTCCCTTGCGACAGGGATAGCGGCCCGTGAGCAGGCCGTACCGGGAGGGCACGCACCAGGCCCCCGGGGCGTGGGCGTCGGTGAAGCGCGTCCCCTCCTCCGCGAGCCGGTCGATGTGGGGCGTCGGGATCCGGGAGTCCGCGTTGAAGGACGCCGGATCGCCGTAGCCCATGTCGTCCGCGAGGATGACGACGACGTTGGGGCGCCGCGCCGGGGCTGTCTCCAGCGCCCTGGAGCGCTGACATCCCCCCAGGAGAGCGCCGCCGACCAGGGCGGCGACGAGCGCGAGGGAGACCTGTCCAGCCGGCTTCTGCATGCCCCGAGGATAGGCGCAGCGCCGCCTCCTTCCCCCGCCTTCGCATTCCAGCCATCGATTCAGCCCGCTGATCCACCCGATCCGCGGGAGGCGCGAGAGATCGGCCGGAGCGCTCCGTAACGTGATCCCGTGGAGATCTCGAACAGCCTCCCGGGGCGCCGCGGCGTCCTCCGCGCGTTCCTCGTCTCGATCGCCGTCAGCGCGCTGCTGGGGATCGGCGTCCTGCTCGTCGGGGAGTTCTCGTCCTTCGAGGTGAAGGTGCTCCTGACGAGCTTCTCCATCTCGGTTGGCACCCTCGGCGTCCTCTGCGGCGCCGCGCTGCTGGAGGCCAAGGGCCTCACCTTCCCCTCGGTTCCCACCATGGCCCTCAGCTGTCTGGCGACGGCCCTCTCGGTCCTCGGGATGTGGGGCGAGGTGGACAGCGAGGGCCACTGGAAGCTCACGGCCATCACGGCGATCTTCGCCGCGGCGGGCGCGCAGTCGTCGCTCATCGGCCTGGCGAACCTCGACGCCTCCCAGAACCGCGCGCGCATCGCCGCCGCGGGCGGAGGCCTCCTGCTGGCGATCATCGCCAGCGGGATGATCGTCGGCGAGGCGGACGACGAGGGGATCATGCGCGTGCTGGCCGCGCTCTCGGTCTTCACCGCCGCGGCGACGCTCTCGGTGCCCGTGCTCCACCGCATGAACGCGGGAGAGCCCGCACCGGCGTCCGGCGGCGAGCGCGTCGCGATGCTGTGCCCCGCCTGCGGCGAGCATCAGGAGGCCCCCCTCGGAGACGTTCGATGCCGCTCCTGCGGAGCGCACTTCCGCGTCGAGCTGGTGACCGGCGGAGCGGCGCCGGGCGCGGCCGTCAGCCCGTGAGGCGCTGAAGCTCGTCGAGCTCCTCGAGGAGCGCTCGCGCCGGGTCGTAGGCGGGGTCCATCTCGAGCGCGCGCTCGAGGGCCTCGCGCGCATCGCCATGGCGCCGCTGGGACACGAGGGCGCGCGCGAGGTTGAAGTGGGCCTCGTAGATGGCGCCCTCGGTCGCCTCGGTCGCGCGACGGAAGGTCGTCTCGCTGAGCTCGAGGTCGCCCGCCTCCAGATGGGCCGACCCGAGGTGGATCAGCGGCCCCGCGCACTCCGGAGCCAGCTCGTGGGCGGAGCGGGGACCGATTGCCGAGGTTGACCCGCGAAGGACGCCCCACCGCACAGCGCGCGGCGGCACCCTTGGGGCATGGCCGACCTGCCCGACGACATCGGTGAGCTCGAGCGGCGCGTGGAGACCCTCGAGTCGAAGCTCGGGAGCGGACGGGCTCCGGGCCGGCGCGAGACCATGGTGATGGCCGTCTGGGGCGTGGCGGCGGTCCTGCTGTGCTGGGACGACGTGACCTGGTGGCGTGGCGAGCTCCCGGAGACGGCGTGGGGCTGGGTCACGACGCTCGCCTGGCCGCTGATCATCTACGGCTATCTGGCCCTCTTGGCGGTGTCCCTCGTCCAGCTGGTGAGGGGCCGCGACGCGGCGGTCCTGCGCGAGCAGCTCGAGGAGGCGCGGTCCGCACTCGAGGCCGCGCGGCAGCGTTCCTAGCGCCCCGCCTCCGCCTCCGCCTGCGTGGCGCGGACCGGTCCGGCCTGCGGGCCGAGGCGCCCCGTGCCCGCCCGCGGCGCCGCGCCAGCGCTAAACTCGTCCGCGCGATGACCGACACGACCCCGCACGAGCCCCGCGCAGACGGCGCGGCGACGGACGCGGCCACCTACGACGTCATCGTCATCGGCGGCGGGGCCTCCGGCATGGTCGCCGGCATCCGGGCCGCGCGCCTCGGTCGACGGGCCATCATCGTCGAGAAGTCCCCGAGCCTCGGGCGCAAGCTGCTCGCCTCGGGCGGGCAGCGCTGCAACCTCTCGAACACCCTGACCAAGGACGGGTTCATGGAGCGGGTCGGACGCGACGGCCGCTTCATGGGTCCCGCGCTCGACGAGCTCGGCGGTCCGAAGCTGCGTGAGTTCTTCCACGACATCGGCGTGCAGACGGTCGTCCTCGACGGGTTCCGCGTCTGGCCGGAGACGCGCAAGTCGGCGACCGTCCTGAAGGGCCTGCTCGACGAACTCGAGCGGCTGGGCGTGCCGACGATGACGGGCTGCGAGGTGCTCTCCACCGACCACGACGGCGAGACCTTCGGCGTGCACCACGGCGGCGGCGTCCTGCGTTCCCACGAGCTCGTCCTCGCCACCGGCGGCCTCGCCCTCCCGAAGTCCGGCGCCTCCGGGGGCGGCTACGGCTTCGCCGAGAGCTTCGGTCACCGCATCACCGCGCGGCACCCCGCGGGCGTCCCCGTGGTCACGCGCGAGGACTGGCCCGCGCGCCTGACCGCCCACACGATCGGCAAGGCGCAGGTGTCCGTGGCGATGAAGAAGCACGCGAAGGTCGCGCGCACCGGCGACCTGATCTTCACGAAGAAGGGACTGCGCGGCCCGGTCATCCTCGACATCTCCCGCGACCTCTCCCCGCTCCTCGAGCGCTACGACGAGATCCCGCTGCACCTCAACCTCTGCCGCGGGAAGACCCAGGAGGACTGGCAGTCCATCTTCGCGGAGTGGCGCCAGGGCACCCAGCGCCCCGCCCTCGACTGCTTCGAGGAGCACCTTCCCCGCGACGTGGCCGAGGTCCTGTTCGAGCTGGCGGGCGTCCCGTCCACCGGCACGATCCAGGCGATCAAGGGCGGCCCCAAGGACGCCCTCATCCAGACCCTCGTGCGGACGCCCATCACCGTGACCGGCCACACCGGCTACGACGGCGCCTTCGTCACCCGCGGCGGCGCGCGCCTCAAGGACGTGGATCCGCACACGCTGATGAGCAAGATCCAGCCCGGTCTCTACCTCTGCGGCGAGGTCCTCGATCTCGACGGTCCCTGCGGCGGCTTCAACCTCCAGTGGGCCTTCGCGAGCGGCTACCTCGCGGGGTCCGGCACGGGGCTGGCGGTCGAGTGACCCCTGCGAGCGCCCGTCCGCGCTCCGCGAGCTCCTCGTTTAGGGTGGCGGCATGCGCCACCTCGCCCTCGCACCGTTCGTGCTCGCCTTCGGGGCCACGGCCGCGGCCCACTCCGAGGGGCAGCGCCCGCCGAACGTCGTCTTCATCCTCACCGACGACCAGGGCTACGCGGACGTCGGGTGCTACGGCGCGGAGGGCTTCGAGACGCCGCACCTGGATCGGCTCGCCGCCGAGGGCGTGCGCTTCACGGACTTCCACGTGGCCCAGGCGGTGTGCAGTGCGTCGCGGGCCGCGTTCCTGACGGGGTGTTACTCGGAACGCGTCGGCATCCTCGGCGCGCTGGGCCCCTCGGCGCGTCACGGGCTCGACCCGGGCGAGGAGACGCTGGCGGAGCTCCTGAAGGAGGAGGGCTACGCGACCTGCATGGTCGGCAAGTGGCACCTCGGTCACCGCGCGCCGTTCCTGCCCACGGAGCAGGGCTTCGACGAGGCCTTCGGGCTGCCGTACTCCAACGACATGTGGCCCCTCGACGACGCGGGCGAGCCGAAACGCGGCTATCCCGCGCTGCAGATGCTCGACGGCGACGGCTTCGGCGAGACCGTCGAGACGCTGGCGCAGCAGGCGGAGCTGACGGAGCGCTACACCGTCCGCGCCCTCGACTTCATCGCGCGGAACCGCGAGAAGCCGTTCTTCCTCTATCTCGCCCACTCGATGCCCCACGTCCCGCTCGGCGCGCCGCTGCGCATGGCGGGCGTGAGCGAGCAGGGGGCGTACGGCGACGTGATCAGCGAGATCGACGCGTCGACGGGCCGGATCATGGATGCGCTCGAGGAGCACGGACTCACCGACGACACCCTGTTCGTCTTCACGAGCGACAACGGACCGTGGCAGTGCTACGGAGACCACGCCGGCAGCGCCGGCGCGCTGCGCGAGGGCAAGATGAGCATCTTCGAGGGCGGCACACGCGTTCCGTTCATCGCGCGCTATCCGCGTGTCACGCCTGCAGGGGCGAAGTGCGAAGGTCTGATCGCCGCCATGGACGTGCTGCCCACGGTGGCAGCCCTCTGTGGCGCCCGCGTGCCCGCCCGGCGGATCGACGGGATGAGCATGGAGGGGCTGCTCCGCGACCCCGCATCCGATTCCCCCCGCGAGGTCCTCTACCACTACTACGGCGCGCGTCTGAACGGCCTGCGCCGCGGCCGCTGGAAGCTGGTGCTGCCCCACACCTTCGTGTCCTCCGTCGGCGTCCGGACGGGGAACGGCGGACTCCGCGGCCCCGATGGGAAGGGTCGCGCCGGTCTCGAGCTCTACGACCTCGAGTCCGACCCCGGCGAACAGCTCGACCTCGCGGGCCAGCGCCCCGACGTGGTCGCGGAGCTCCAGGCGCTCGTCTCGCAGGCGCGGGCCGCCTTTGGCGATCGCAACCTGCGCGTGAAGGGCTCGGAGGTTCGAGGTCCCGGACGTCTGCCCGCCGAGCGCGCGCACCCCGGCGGCCATCGAGCGCGCGGCCGCAGCGTCGCGCTCGATCGCGATCCCGCGCCGCGCTACACGGGCCGCGGCGGCGCAACCCTCACCGACGGCCGGATCGGCACCGAGGCCTTCGACGACGGCGCGTGGCTCGGGTGGCGCGGCGGCACGGTCGAGGCGACGGTGGACCTGCGCCGCGCTCAAGACGTGCGAAGGGTGGCCGCGAGCTTCCTGCGATCCCAGTCCTCGTGGATCTTCCTGCCCCGCGAGGTCGAGGTCGCCGTCTCGGGCGACGGAGCGAAGTACGAGGTCGTCGGCCGCTTCACCCACGAGCCAGCCCCCGCTGCGGAGCAGGAGGCGCGCGAGATCGCGATCACCTTCGGCGTCCGCGACGCTCGCTTCGTCCGGATCCGGGCCCGCTCGGTCGGGGAATGCCCCGACTGGCACGACGGCGCGGGGACAGCCGGCTGGATCTTCATGGACGAGATCGTCGTCGATTGACGAGCCTGCGGCGGGCTGCCCGACCTGCCTTGGGGAGCGAGCGTCCCTCGAGCCGGCAGGCCCCGCGCGAAAGACGATTCGAGCACCTTCCTGGCACGGATCACGCCGATGCGTCTAGCGTGCACTCCCCGGCCGGCGCCGCGCTCACCCTGCGGACCGTCGGACGAACCGCGATCCCCCTCCCAGCGCCACACCTACGCTCCATGATCCGACCCATCCTCGCCCTCGCCGTCTTCGCGCCTGCCGGCGCAGTCGCCCTCGCGACCACCGATGCGACCGGCACCGCGGGATCCCCGCTCGCCCAGGACGACGGCTGGATCCAGATCTTCGACGGCAAGACCCTCGACGGATGGACCCAGCGGAACGGCACGGCGACCTACGAGGTGGTCGACGGCGCCATCGTCGGTACGACGGCCAAGGGCAGCCCGAACTCGTTCCTCTGCTCGAACGACTTCTACGGTGACTTCGAGCTCGAGCTCGACGTGAAGCTCTTCGATCCCGAGCTCAACAGCGGCGTGCAGATCCGCAGCCATTCGATCCCGACGCACAAGAACGGACGGGTCCATGGCTACCAGGTCGAGGTCGCCTCCAACGGCACCGCCGGCTTCGTCTACGACGAGGCGCGCCGTGGGTGGCTCAGCAAGGACCGCGACGACCCCGCCATGCGCGCCGCGTGGAAGAAGGGCGAATGGAACCGCTACCGGATCATCTGCCTCGGCTCGACGATCCGCACCTTCGTCAACGGCGTCCCGGTCGCGCACGTCGAGGACGACTGGTCCCCCACGGGCTTCATCGGCCTCCAGGTGCACTCCGTGGGCGGCGATCCGAAGTGGCGCGTGGGCTGGCGCAACCTGCGCCTACGTCACCTGGGCGACGGCGGCGGCTTCGCCGACCTGTTCAACGGCCGCGATCTCTCGGGCTGGAAGATCAACGAGAACCCCGGCTCTGCGCGCGTCGAGGGCGGCAAGCTCATCGTGAAGGGCGATCGCGCCCACGTCTTCTACGACGGGCCGGTGTACCAGCACTCCTTCGACAACTTCGAGCTGCGCGCCCTGGTGCAGACCAAGCCCGGCGCGAACAGCGGGATCTACTTCCACACCGCTTTCCAGTCCTCCGGTTGGCCCGAGAAGGGCTACGAGGTCCAGGTGAACAACACCCAGAGCGACAACAAGCGGACGGGCGGGCTCTACGCCATCGACGACGTCTTCGAGGCGCCCGCGCCGGACGACCGCTGGTTCTCGATGCACGTGCGGGTCGTCGGCCAGCGCGTCACCGTCTCGGTGGACGGCAAACAGCTCGTGGACTACACCGAGCCCGCGGGTGTCGAGCGCGCCCAGGGCTTCGCCGGCCGCCTCCTCGACCGCGGGACCTTCGCGCTGCAGGTCCACGACCCGGGCTCCGAGGTCTGGTACAAGGCCATCCAGGTGAAGCCTCTTCCGGAGTGAGTCCGGGCCGGCCATCGAGCCGCTGGCGGGCGCCCGGGCCAACCCTCGCAGGGTCGGCGCGGGCGCCCGCCGCGTCCGGGACGACCTCGCCGCGTCACGCGACGACGGAGATCGAACCGCGCGGCAGTGCTCGCGGGCGTACCGTGTGCGCACAGGCCCCCATGAATCATCACACCTCGATCATCGGCCGCGCGTTCGCCTTAGCGGGCGCACTCCTCCTCGGCGCCTGCGTCGGCACGCCCTCGGCTCCGCCCACCGCCGCCCTCGGCTCGCTGGAGGGCGCGCGGATCGCCACGCCGACCGCGGGCGGGACCGCCGAACTCGTGTACCTCTCGGGTCCCATGGACCCGGTGAAGCTCGAGCGCATGAACGCCGCCGCGCCGAACGTGCGCTGCGTGATCGCCGCCACGCCCGATGAGGCGCTGCGGCTCGCCCCGACCGCGCAGGGCGCCGACGGTCGGCTGTGCACGTCGGAGTTCCTCGCCGCCGCCGACCGGCTCGTGTGGGTCCAGTCCCCCTCGGCGGGGGTCGCGTGGCTCCTCGCGCGCGAGGGCGTCAAGGAGCGCGAGGAGATCGTCGTGACGAACATGCAGGGCGTGCACGGGCCGGCGATCGCCGAGCACGTGTTCGGCATGCTCCTCACCCTCACGCGCGACATCGGCTTCCACCAGCGCCCCGACCAGCGCGGGAAGTGGTCCCGCCAGGGGAGCGGCCGCGAAGCCATCGCCCTCAGCGGGAGGACGATGCTCGTGGTGGGCCTCGGCGGCATCGGCCGCGAGGTGGCGCGCCGCGCGAAGGGCTTCGACATGGAGGTCCACGCGACGCGGCGAAGCCGCAGGGAGCCGCCGGTCTACGTCGATCGCCAGGGGACCGCGACCGACCTCGAAGAGTTCCTGCCGCTCGCGGACGTCGTCGTCCTCGCGGTGCCGCTCACCGAGGAGACCGACGGGATGATCGACGCGCGGGCCCTGGGGCTGATGAAGCCCGGCGCGTACCTCGTGAACATCGCCCGCGGCCGCGTGGTGGACACGGACGCCTTGGTGGCCGCCCTGGAGTCCGGCCGCCTCGCAGGCGCCGCGCTGGACGTGACCGATCCGGAGCCCCTGACGCCCGGCCATCCGCTCTGGGAGATGCCGAACGTCGTGATCACTCCCCACGTCGCGAGCCGTGCGTCACTGACCAGCGACCGGCGCGACGCCCTTCTCGAGGCCAATCTCCGTCGCTTCGGCGCGGGCGAGCCCCTGCTCAACGTGGTCGACAAGGCCGCCGGCTACTGATCGAGGCGAAGAGCCGCACCGTGACCCGACCCGACGCAGCAGGCCCCGGCGCCCTCTGGATCTTCAACCTCCGCAAGGGCGAGCTCGGACCCGTCCTGCTGGCCGGGACGATGTTCTTCTGCATCCTCTGCGGCTACTTCTTCATCCGGCCCGTCCGCGACGCCTTCGGGGTCGAGCGCGGGATGTCGTCCCTGTACTCACTCTTCGTCGCGACGATGGTCGCGTCCCTGGCCCTGAACCCCGTGTTCTCGTGGCTCGTGGGGCGCTTCGACCGGAGGGTCTTCCTGCCGGTCGCCTACGGCTCGATCGTCCTGATGCTGCTCGGCTTCGCGGCATGGAGGAGCAGCGCCGGCGACGCGGAGGCCGGGGTCTGGGCCGGCCGGATCTTCTTCGTCTGGCTCAGCGTCATGAACCTCTTCATGACGGGCCTGTTCTGGTCGCTGATGGCGGACTGCTTCGACGCCGAGGAGTCGCGCCGTGTGTTCCCCGCGATCGCCGTGGGCGGAACGCTGGGCGCGCTGCTCGGGTCCGCCACCGCCTGGGCCGTCTCCGGCTACCCCTTCGAGCTCTTCGGCCGCGACCTCTTCGACCTGGAGATCGAGCTCTCCGCGCCGCAGATGATGCTGGTCGCGGCGACGTTCGTGGGCCTCGCCGGGCTCGCGGCGACCGTCATGAGCAAGCTGCGCCCGCGGCCGGCCGGCGCCGGCGAAGTCGGTCCTCACCGGAGCGCCATGAGCGAGGCGATGGACGGGATGCGCCTCGCCCTGCGCTCGCGCTACCTCCTCTTCGTCGCCTCCTACATCGCGCTGCTCGCGGTCCTCGCGACCTTCCTCTACTTCACCCAGAACGCCCTCGTCCTCGCGGCCGAGGAGTCCGAGTCCGGCCGCGTCGGCGCCTTCGCGAGCATCGACTTCTGGACCCAGTTCGCGACCCTCACCGTTCAGCTCCTCGTCACCGCTCGCCTCATGCGGTGGCTCGGGGTCGGGTGGACCCTCGCGCTCCTGCCGGTCGTCGTCCTGGCCGGGTACGGGCTGCTCGCGGTCGGCGAGGCGCGGGCCTGGTCCGCCGCCGCGATGGTCGGCGCGATCACCATCGTCCAGGCGATCTTCCGCGCCGGGAAGTACGCCGTCCTGCGACCCGCCCGCGAGACCCTCTTCACGGTCCTCGGCCGCGACGAGAAGTACAAGGCGAAGAGCCTGATCGACACCTTCGTCTACCGGGCCGGCGACACGGCCGGCGCGGGCGTCAGCGCGGCGCTCTCCGCGGCGGCGGTCGGGACGATGACCGCGCTCTCGCTCACCGTCGCGCCCATCGCGATCGTCATGGCCGGACTCGCCCTGAGCCTCGGCGCCCAGCGAACGCGGCGCGCGGGCTGACGCGCCGCGGGGCTGCCCCGCCCTGCGCTCGGCCGCGGAGCAGCTCGGGGGCGGAGCGCTCCGGGGTCTGGCTCTCCCGAGGCCGTCGCGCGTGAGGGCTCAGGGCCGCAGGTCCGGGAAGAGGTCGTGCATGACCGGCTTGGTCCGCCGGTCCTCGGTGAACAGGCCCCAGTGCTTCTCCGGCTCGTCGGGATCGGAGGAGCCCTTCCAGGGCTCGTCGAAAGCCTCGAAGACGTACACGCGCAGCCCCTGCTCCTCGCCCCAGTCCGTCAGCTGGTCGTAGTAACGCGTCTGGAGGTGGCCGCCGGCGTTCTCCTGATCGATACCGCGACCGTTGCTGCGGGTCGTCCATCCGGCCTCGGAGATGGCGATGGGTACGCCCGGGAAGCGCGCGCGGATCCGCTCGACGTCCGCGCGGTTCACCTCGAGCGCCTCCTCGATCGTGCGGTACTCCCACACGGGGTAGGTGTGCACGGAGATGAAGTCGAGCTCGGGGACGAGCTCATCGAGCTTGCCCGTCCACGGCACGTGGTTCTCGCAGAAGGTCACCGGCAGCCCGGTGTCGGAGCGCGCGCGACGGACGAGATCGATGATGCGCTGCACGGGCACGAGGTGAGCCGTCCAGTCGACGGTCGCCTCGTTGCCGACCGCGATCGAGGTGACGATCCCGGGGAAGCGACGCGCCAGCTCGCCGAGGCGCGCGACCTCGGCGTCGTTGGTCGCGACGTTCTTCGCGAGCCGCTCGCCCGAGACCTGGGCGTCTCGGGGACCGTCGGGGTTGTTGACCTCTGCATCGAGCCACGCTCCGAGCAGGACCTCGAGGTCGAGGCCCATGCGTTCGATCGCCGCCAGGACCAGCTCGGCGTGCGGGCCGGTGTCGTAGAGGCGGATATGGCGCCAGCGCTGGACGAGGATCTCGAGGTCCTGCTCGACCTGCTCGGCCGTGGGATAGACGCCTGCGTCGGGGCTCTGCCCCTCGCGATAACCGGAGTAGCAGATGCCCTGGTGCTCCAGGCGGATCGACCGCTGCAGCCTCATGCCTCCAGCCTCCCCTCGACGGCCCGGAGGCCCCAGGGGGCGCCGCGGTCGCCCTCGAGCCCGACCTTCCCGCCCTCGTCGTGGGCCGAGAGCCGATCGACACCTTCGGTTCGGAGCTCGCTCATGGGAGCTCCCTTCGACGTGAGGGACGAGGTCATGGGGATCCGTGGCCCGGTTCATCCGGGGGACACGTGAGACTAGCGGAGCGAGATGACGGCGGTCGGCTGATGGCGTGGTCCGAGAAGTGCCCCCCGCACAGCGCGACGCCAGGGCCATCTCTCACGCGGGCCTCATGCGAAAGTCCGCGGCGGCGTCAGGCTGCGTTCTGGCCCTTCCCCCGACCGACGCCGACCGAGGACGGCGATCATGGCCGCATGAAGAAGATCGCCTACACGATCGACCTCGTCGACGACGCCGACCTCGCGAACGAGTACTGCAGGCTCCACGCCGACGTCTGGCCCGAGGTGCGGGACGGCCTGCGCGCGGTCGGCGTACGCGAGCTGCACATCTTCCGGCACGTGCGCCGGCTCTTCATGCTCATGGAGGTCGCCGACGACTTCGACCCCGACACCGACTTCCCCGCCTACCTCGACACCCATCCGCGCTGCCGCGAATGGGAGACGCTGATGGACCGCTTCCAGGCCCCGCTCCCCGAGGCGCGCGAGGGCGAGAAGTGGTGCTCGATGGAGAGCATCTGCGGGCTCGAATGAGCCCGATCGACGTCACTCGGCCATGAGCGCGTCGAAGACCTCGACGCGCTCGAAGCCCGCCCTGTAGCGGGTGACGAGTTCCTGGTGCAGCGGATGAGGTCCATAGCCCTCGTACGCGGCGACGTCCTCGAACTCCACGTGGAGCGCGAGATGGAACCAATCCATGTTGACCGGACGCGCTTGGGTCTCGTCGCGGCGAGCGACGACCAGGCGGACGACGCCAGGGATCTCACGCAGGCGCTCGCAGGCCGCTGCGAGCCCCTCGACCTGCGCAGGATCCTTCATACGGAAGAAGACGTCGTGAGTGTAGGTGGCCGAGGCCTCGAGGGGCGCGGCCGCCGTGCTGGTCGAGGCGCAGCCGGCGCCGAGGGACGGGGCGAGAGCCGCCGCGAGGAGGAGGAGCTGGATTCGCATGGTGGCCCGATGATCGCCGCGTCGCGCGGCGCCGTCGAGCCTCCAGGGCCCTTGTCCCCGCGCGTTTCCAGGCGACGAGGCGGTGACGCTCACCCCGCGCGGATCCAGCGCTGGAGTACGGCTCCCGCGACCTGCATGATCGCCGGGGACATGCGCATGTTGCTCGCTCTCCTCGTCGCCGCGACCGCGGGCACCCGCGCCCTCGCGGCGCCCCAGGCCTCGGGTCCCCGCGGCCTCGCCATGGGCGGCACGGGCGTCGCATCGTCCGACCCCTGGACCGCGCCCTTCACGAACCCCGCGCTCACTCGTTTCCGCGACGAGGGCACGGGCCGCTCCGTGATGCTGCCGTTCCTGACGGCGACCGTCCGCGACGACGAGGGATTCCTCCCCGCCGTCGACGGGTACCAGGACGCCCTCGACGCGCTCAAGGCCCAGATCGACGCGATGGACCCCGGTGTGCCCGCGCAGCGCTCGGCGGTGGTCACCCGGCTCCAGGGGCTGGAGGGACGAACCGTCAACGGAGAGACGGAGGTCGGGTTCGCAGCGCTCGTTCCCATGGAGGACTACAGCGCTTGCCTGTGGATGCGCGTGCGGGGAGAGGGCCGCGCCTTCCCGGACATCGCCACGTCGGACCTCGTGACGATCACGAACCCGCTGAGCACCTCCGCCGACCTCGAGGACCTCGACTCGGAGGCGGTGGCCATCGCCGCGCAACGCACCGAGTTCGGCGCGACGCTCGCCGTCGAGGGCGCTTTCGGGACGCGCGACGACGCGCGCCGGGTGTCCTTCGGCATCACCCCGAAGGTCCAGTGGATCGAGACCTACAACTACGCGATCGCTCTGGACGAGTTCGCGATCGGAGACGCCCTCCGCGACCTCCGCGACACGCAGTACGAGCGCTCCAGCAGCGCCTTCAACGTCGACCTGGGCCTGGCGGCGGAGCTGGAGAAGGGAGCGATCGTCGGTCTCGCGATCCGCGACGTGTTTCGCCAGGACCACCCCATGATCGCCACGGGCGGCCGCGAGTTCAGCTACCGCGTCCAGCCGCGCACGACCCTCGGCGTCGCGGTCGAGCGCGCGGGGCTGAGCTTCTCGGCGGACGTGGATCTCACGCGGACGCGCAATTTCCGCGAAGCACCCGCCAGCCAGTTCTTCCGCATGGGCGTCGAGGCGAACGTCTTCGGCCAGGCGCAGCTCCGCGCCGGCTTCGCCCACGACTTCGAAGACGGACTGTCGGATCTGGTCTCCTTGGGGCTCGGCTTCTCCCCCGCGGAGACAGCCCGCGTGGACGTGGTCACACAGTTCGGCGACAACTCGGTCGGCGCCGGGTTCCAGATCGCGCTGACGCTCTGACGCGGCGGCGAGACGGAGCGTGGATGCGCTCCGCCCCCGATCACTTGCCGGCCGCCTCGACGACGTACGTGGCGATGTCCGACATCTCCTGATCGCTCAGGATCCCGGACTGGGTCGGCATGGCGCCAACGCCCTGCTTGAGGGCGCGCAGGACCTTCGCGTGGTCGAGCGGGTGCGTGTCGAGGTTCGGGCCGATCATCTTGCCGGCCCCCGCATCGCGCAGCATGTGACACGTGCTGCAGCGCGGGGTCGACTTGTTGAGGAACAGATCACGGCCGCGGGCCGCGGCCGGACTCAGGTCGAGCTTCGACTCGATCGGGCCGCGGCCGCAAGACACGACGGCGGCCGCGACTCCGAGGAGGACGGCGGCGCAGGTGAGGTGGCGGGACATGGACTCAGGCGATCTCGACGGTCACCGCGGGGTCGCGCCAGCCGTTGTGGGCGTAACCACGCTCGTTCTGCGGAGGTGTCTCCGGCTGCACGCTGCCGTTCCTGTCGGTGGCGCGACTCGCGAGTACGTGGGTGCCGGCGGCGGCGTCCCACGGGTAGGCGAAGGTTCGCCAGGCGTATCGACCGAGATCAGGGCCCACGAGCTCGGCGCGGGACCAGCTCGCGCCGCCGTCGGTGGTGACCTCCACCGACTCGATCGGCGACTCGCCGGAGAAGGCGACTCCCGTGACCTGGAGCGAACCGGCCGCGGCCGTGCCCAGCGGCCCGGTGATCCACGACTTCACGTTCATCTCGTACATCGAAGGCTGGTCGGGGCTGCTGCTCTCACCGACCGGGCGCACGCGGTAGCTCTTCTGCTGCATGCGGACCGTGGACTGCTCCGCCGTCAGCGCGAGCGCACGCACGAACTTCACGTTGTTCACGCCGTAGAAGCCCGGGACCACGAGGCGCACGGGGCCGCCGTGGGCCAGGGTCAGCGGCTCACCGTTCATCTGGAGCGCGAGGATCCCCTCCGCCAGGGCCCGCTCCATGGGGACCGAACGCTCGGCGCGCGCCGCGTCGTCGAAGCCCTCGGGGAGGACCTCCCCACCGGACCCGGTGAGGTACTTGAGGCCCTCGCCCTTCGGGCCGCCCAGGGCGTCGACGACGTCCGCGACGCGGACGCCGGACCAGATCACGTTGGCGGCCGCCCCCACGCCCCAGGGCGAGCCGGACGCCCCGTGCGGGAAGTACTTGCGACCGTTCCCCGAGCACTGGAGCACCGCGGCGACCGTGATCGGACGCATGCGCTGCAGCTCGCCCACCGTCACGGCGCGAGGGTTGGCGACGCCACCGACCTCGACGGTCCAGGCGGCGCGGTCGTCGAGGATCGAGGCGGGCGGCAGCGGAAGATTGCCGCGCACGAAGACCTTGTCCGTCGGCGTCACCAGACCGCGCTGATGCTCACGCTTCGCCTCGAGGACGAGAGGGTTCTCCTGGTGGACCTGGAAGTCCGCGGGGTCGAGTCCGTCGGGCAGGCCAGGCGCCTCGGTGACCGCCTCGTCCGTCGTGGCGCCGTCGCCGCAGGAGGTCATCCAGGCGCCGGCCGCGGCCGCGCCGAGGGTGCCGCAGAGGAAACCGCGGCGGTCGGGTCGTTCAGAGGACATGGTCGGTGGCGGGGTGGGGTCTGAAGTCGGACCGGCGAGGTGGGGCGTTCGCTCGCCGGACGAGGAAGGAGGACCTGGCCGGTCGTGTCGATCGGTGGGCCGCGATCCGTGGACCGCGCGGCAGGGTGTGGGACCGAGAGCTGGTGCCCTCGACGCCTCCCCCCACAGGATCGCCCGGGGGAGCGGAGCCGTGAACCTCCGCCCGCTAATTCCTCGCTCACGGGGAACGTCGTCCCACTCGCGACTCGATCCGCGAGGCGGTGGAACTGCGCCGTTTCGCGCGCGACATCGGCGCGCGGCGGTTCGACCACCTGGAGCGTGCTCGCGGTGACGCTCCGTCCGTGCCCCTCGACCGGGACCACGAACCCTGGCGATCGGCCGGGAACGGCACGGAGGGCGCGGCGGGTCGATTCCGCCGCGCCCTCCGCGCTCTCCTGACCCTCGGGGATCAGCGCTTCTCGGCGAGCGCCTGCTCGAGGATCTTCAGCGCAGCGGCGTCCTTGGTGCCGAGTTCCTTGCAGACCTGCGCGTGGGCTCGGGCGACCTCGGGGTCCTGCAGCGGACCCATGCCCCAGCGGACGATCTGGAAGTTGAGCTCGAAGGCGAGCTCCTTGTCCTTGAAGCCGAGCTCGTTGACCTTCTGGACCATGGCGACCGCGGCGCGAGCGCTCGCGTCATCGCGCACCTTGCTGATGCGCGCAACGGCGACCATCTCGAGGTAGCCCTCTTCGTTGCGCGGGTCGTTGGCCTCGACGAACTCGACGTGCTCGTCCTCCTGGAGGCCGACCGCGAGAAGCGCCGCAGCGGAGCGCAGGCGAGCGCCGCGCTCGTTCTCGGCGTCGGACTCGAAGCCCCAGCGAACGATCTTCGCCATGCCCTGGGCGAAGGGCGAACGGGCGCTCAGGCCCTCGAGGAGCTCGACCGCGGCCCCCCAGGCCTTCCACTTGGCAGCGTCGTCCGACGCGCCGTCGAAGGCGTCCTGGATGCGCTTGGACGTCTTCAGAGCCTTGCGGCCCTCGGCCCGGAGCTCGGCCATGTGCTCGAGGTAGGCAGCGGGGCCGCCGGCCTGGTAGCCGGTGCGGCCGTAGACCTCGCCTCCGCTCGTCATCAGCATGATCGTCGGGAAGCCCGTGACGCCGTAGGTCCTCTGCAGCTCCTGGTTCCGCTCGGGGTTCGGCACCTTCGCCTTCGCCTCCTCGCCGCGGGGGAAGTCGAGGGCGACGAGCACGTAATCGGCCGCCACGCCCTCCTGCCACTCGGCTTGATCGAAGACCTCGTCCTCGAGCTTGTGGCACCAGCCGCACCAGTCGGAGCCGGTGAAGTCGACGAGCAGGTCCTTGCCCTCCGCGACGGCCACCTTCTGGGCCTCGTCGAAGTCGGCGTACCACTTCGCCTCGGCGGCGAAGGCGGGGGAGGTGATCGCGGTCAGAGCAGCGATTCCGATGAGTCGATGGATCATGGCAGGAGCTTGGGGCGAGTCGGGTCGGATGCGGCGTTCGGGCGCCGGTCCCTGGTTTACGGTCGTGAGCGCCGAGCGTGACGTGAGGACGAGGTCAAAGGGCCTGGAATCGGCCCTTCCGAGCGATTTCTACGGCTCCTCGCCC
Organism: Planctomycetota bacterium; assembly: GCA_002862085.1. Lineage (GTDB taxonomy): Bacteria > Planctomycetota > UBA1135 > UBA1135 > Saltatorellus. Next base: position 45,938 of record PKCK01000019.1, read on the forward strand.
TTCGGGAGACACCGCAGACCCAGGGAGATCCACTAGCTCTCACCGGGAGGCGTCCCGAGCAGGGGCGCGCCGAAGGCCAGCGTCGCGGCGCCCGCGACCTCGAGATCGGGCGCCGCGCCGAGGTCCGGCGCCATGGGGTGACGCGCGCCGAAGGTGTGATCCGCCCCGTCGATCACGAGCAGCTCGGAGCGCGGACCCGCGGCCGCGAGCCGGCGCCCGCAGCCCACGTCCACGGTCGCGTCACCCTCGCCGTGGACCACGAGCCAGGGCGCGTCCAGCCGCGCGGCCGCGGCCAGGAGGTCCAGGCGTTCGCGGTTCTGCTCCGCGTCCTCGAGGGCCGCGAGTGACATGCGATGGACCTGCCCGGTCCGGCCGTTGGGGACGAGGAGGACACCGTCGCGACGCCAGGCCGCCTTGGCGTCCTCGTCGATGCGGTCGACGTCGCTGAAGGCGGCCCAGGTCACCAGCCGCGCCGGGGCATCCTCGGACGCCGAGATGACCGCCATCGCGCCTCCACGGCTGTGACCGAAGAGCAGCTCGCGCCCTGGATCGACGCCGTCGAGGGTGCGAGCGAGGCCGCGGGCCTGGGCGAAGTCGGTGAGCTGGCGCGAGAAGGTGTCGTGGAAGAACGCCTCGTCGTCGTCCATGACCTCGGGGTCCTCGCCGATGCCCGATCCGGTGGCGTTGAAGGAGAGGGTCACGAACCCAGCTGCGGCGAGTGTTCGACTGAGCGCAGGGAGGAAGCCCCAGTCCATGAACCCCTTGAAGCCGTGGGCGAGGACGGCGACGGGCCGGCCGCCGCCCGGCGCGGGCCCGGCGGGCCGCTCGATCCGGACGCGCAGGACGCGGGCGGGGTCGCAGTCGGCGGTGAGGGCGAGTCGCTCCTCGAGGACGTCAGGTCGCTGGTTCATCGGGGAGGACCAGGGGGACGAGATGTGGATGGGCGGCGACGAGCTCCGGCCACGCGCGAACGGGGCGCTCGCCGGCGAGGACGAAGCGGAGCTCCAGGGCGGATGCGAGCCGCATGCTCGCAGCGGCGGGATCGATCGGTCCGGCGGTCACGACGAACACGTCGCGGACGTGGTCCTGGAGCGCGCGGGCGCGACGGGCGAGGGCGCCGATCACGGGCGGCGGCGCCTGCCCCGGCGCCAGGAGCCGCAGCATGCCGATGGGACCCGTGGGCCGGTGGCGCCGCGGCGGCGCATCCCATCGGTCCGGCGGCTCCACGTGGGCCAGGGACCAGCCCGCGCCCCCCACCGCGTCGAGGGCGCGGGACTCGTACCAGGACGGATGCGCCGCCTCGAGCACGAGGGGCGCGCCGCTGAAGGCGCGGGCGACGCCTGCGATCCACCGCGTCTCGGTCGCGCCGTGGAGCACGCCGTCCCCGAGCGTCAGGACGAGAGCCCCGAGCCGATCGCGGCCGAGGAGCGGTCGGAGCGCCGCAGCGGCGGCTTCGACCGCCTCGCGGCGTTCCTCCACCGGCCGCCCGAGCTCTCCGAGCGTCGCCGGGAGTCTGACGAGGAGCCGCGTCCGCTCGGGCGCGTCCGCGAGAGCCGCCTTCCAGCGCGTGACGTGCTGGGGCCGCGGGACCGCGTGGGCGGTGATGTCGACCTCGACGCATCCGAAGTGCTCGGCGAGGAACGCGAGCGGATCGAAGGTCGGACCGCGCCGGATCGGCCAGACGTCGGCGAGGCGCGGGTGGGTCCACCCGCTGGGTCCGACGCGGATCACCAGTCCACCTCCACGCCGAGGGCCCCGTGGGCGCGGGTCTCGGCGTCGATCAGCCGCTCGGCGATCGTCCGCCCGGCGATGACCAGGGCGCGCGGGCCCTCCTCGTCGACCTGCAGCGGCTCCGCGAAGGTCACGTGAACGCGCGCGAAGGGCGCGGGAATGGTGAACCGATCCCAGGACCGCAGCCGCAGCGCCCGGCTGGCGGCGAAGCCGATGGGCAGGATTCGAGTCCCGGTGGCGCGCGCGAGGAACGCGGCGCCGCGATTCACCCGGTGCCGGGGACCGCGCGGACCGTCGGGCGTGATCGCGATGGCGCGGCCGGCCCGGAGGGTCTCGCGGAGGTGGATCAGCGCGCTCGCCTCCACCTTCCCGGTGGAGCCGCGCAGGGTCTCGTAGCCCAGCCGCTCGAGGAACAGCCGCGCCAGCTCCCCGTCCCCCGAGGCGCTCACGAGGATGGCCGCGTCCACGCCGCTGAACACCGGAGCGGCCGCCGCCATCCGCCCGTGCCAGAGGACGGCCACGCACCCGTCGGGAGACTCGAGGACCTCCGCGCGGCGCTCGCCGTCCGTCGTGCTCACCCGCCACGTGCGGGAGAGCAGCCGCAGGAGCGGTGGGACGAGGGCCGGAACGAGGGGCTCCACGAGACGACGGCGCAGCGCCCGGAACCGGCGGCGCAGCGGGCCGTTCCGCTGTGAACGGTCCGAGCGCGAGTAACGCCATGCCTGGGCGGCCGCCGCCTCGCCCGCGGCATCGGGGCCGGGCTCATCCACCTCCACGGGCGCGTCCATGGTGGCCCATGATGACCGAACCGGGATTCGGGCGTGCGCGTGGCATCGGGCCATCACGAGAGCGGGCCCGAGCTCGTGGCTCAGTATTCCCCGCCGACCACGTCGTCGCCCTCACCGCCCTCGTCGATGCCGTTCTCGCCGATCGAATACAGGGTGAAGGTCTTGCCCTTCAGCTCGTAGACGAAGGAGTTGCCCCAGTCGTCCACGAGGAGCGTGTCCTGGAGATAGCCCTTGGGGTGGTTCGGCGACGACTTGGTCAGCTCATCGAGGGTCTGGGGGAGCGCGTCGTCGTGATCGAGCTGGTAGAGGACCAGCCCGATGCTCACGCCGACCATGGTTTCGTTCGTGCGAGCCGTGGGCGTGTTGAAAATCTGGTCGTACTCCATCACGGGTACATCGGCCGAGCCCTCGCGGCCGAACTGTCCGTCGCCGGCCGCCATCGCCGGCCGGTCGAAGGCGAAGAACACGCCAGGGCCCAGCACCGGCATGGCGCTGATCTCGGGGCCGAAGGACGATCGGGTCGAGTGATGCACCATCCCGTCCTTGATGCGCACGCGGCGCTCCGAGGGCTGGAAGTGGCGCGTGAGCACGTCAGCGCTCGGGAGCGCCGCGACGTCCATCGGCAAGCCGACGCCCGCGAGCATCGGACCGAAGGCCTTGAGCTGCGAGTACACGCCGCCCACGAAGCTGGCCCAGTCCGCGAAGCTCACCGTGGCGGCGCCGGCGAGATCGCCGAGGCCGGTGATCCCCTCGTGGATCGAAGGCGCGGCGTCCGGGCCCGCCTCGAGGAGCTTGCGCACGCGGCGCACCTCCTTCTTCGCGTGGGACTTGTTGGTCGTGATCACCACGCGGTCGCCGAGGACCGCGATCGTCGGCTTGATGAGCTCCGCCGGGTTGATCGGGAGCGCGCCGCCGCCGAGGTCGCCGAACATGTCCGGGATCGCCATCGTGTAGAGCGTCGAGATCTTCTTGTACTCGTCGCGCGCGACCTGAACCTCGTCGGTGGTCGCGGTGACCATCTTGAAGAGACCGTCCATGCCTCGAAGGAACGCGTCCTTGTCTTCGAGCTCCATGGCGATCATCAGGTTCGGCGCGGCGACCAGGGAGCCGAGCTTCGGCAGGCTGTAGGCGACGGCGCTGCCGAGCGGAGCGGCGAGGTCGCGGTCGGGGCGGAAGCCGAAGATCTGGTCGAGCTGCGCGAGGGCTTCGGGGCCCTGGTCGGCCGCGATCCCCGAGATCATGTTGACGAGGACGTCCTTGTCGAGACTGGTGACTGTGGTCACCAGGGCGTCGGGATGGGCCAGGGACAGAGCGCCCGCGGTGAGCGGCTCGCTGCCGAGCAGGCCGGCCATCGGGCCCGCCGCGGAGGGCCCGTGGACGCCTTCGATGTGGAAACGGCCTTCACCGTCGAGGTCGACGCGCCAGTGACCACCGCGGATCGCCATGGAGGCGAAGGATCCGAAGAGCCCCTCCACGAGGTCGAGCATGGGCACGAACTCGGGCGCCTCCTCCATCAGCAGCCGCTCGACGAAGGGGTTGATGTGCGCCTCGAAGACGGTCGTGCCCTTGGGAGCGTCGATCGCCTCGCGGCCCGCGGCGAAGAGCTGAGCAGCGCTCTCGTCCTGCTGGCCGGACGCGAGGAGCCGGGCGAACTCCGCGCCCTCGACGTTCCCCATGGCGAGGGCCATGCGCGTCCCACCCGACATCACCTTGATGGAGCGATGCATGGCGGCCCACTCCACCTGATCCTCGGCGGTCGGCTCGTAACTCCAGACCGTGATCGCGTCAGCGCCCCACGCGCCCCCGTTCTCCAGCGTCATCGCGAGGGGCTGGAACTCGTTGTTGATCGGTGAATCCACGGTGAGCGCGTCCGAGAAGAACGCGGTCACTCGCTCGCAGGACGCCGCGTCGACGAAGTCCGCGACGATGCGGACTCCCATGTTCTCAGCGCTGTAGGTCATCGAATCGGAGTCCCCCATGAACGCGAACATGTCGCCAGCGGGGACGTCGATGGACATCGAGAGCGCCTTGACGCCGGAGCCCATCTCGAGGAGGGGAGGGAGCAGACCGCTCGCGACCCCGTCGTCGTACTGCGCCAAGATCATCTCCATCGGATCGACGGGGGCGGCGCCCTCGCCAGCCAGCATCTGACCGATGGCGTCGTGGAGCTCGGGGTCGGCGAGCATGCGCGCTCCAGCGGTCCTGGGGTAGGCGGCGAGGAGCCCCTGCATGTCCGGGACCTGGAACGTGATGGCCGAGGTCGCGGGGTGAAGCGATGCGTGCTCCTGGGGGACGGCGATCGAGAGAGCGGCGAGGGCGATGAGCATGGCGAGGTCGAGGAGGTTCGGAGGCGATCGGCGTGCGGGGTTGTAGGAATGAACGCAGGCCTGGCGAGGGCTCATGGATCGCTACGTGGCGGGGCGAGGATCATGGCGCGGAAGCTCCGCAAATCAACGATCCAGCGCTCGACCACCCTTCACGAGCGCATCGCGCCGAGCCACCCTATACTCCGCGGCCCGATCTCGACGATCCGTGCTCTCTCACGTGGCGTCGGGTGCCGGCCAGCACGCGACCGGGCACGCGCCCGATCAGACCATCGAACACCCCCCCCCGAACCGGCGGGGGGGCAACCCGAAAAGCTCCGCACAACGGGCACACCCCATCGCCCTCCCCCACCATGGCGAAACACAAGGCGGCCACCGAGATCACGATCATCCAGGAAGAGCGCTCGGCGTTCGCAGAGACCGTCGACCGCTACAAGTGGCACGGCCTCGGCCTCCTGGTGGTCCTCTCGGCCCTCATCGTCTGGCGTCAGCGCGCTGGCGTCGCGGCGGTCAAGGTCGAGCGCGCTGACTGGGCCGAGTTCTACAACGCCCAGAACGGCGAGGGCGACGTGAGCGAAGCCCTCGCGGATGCCATCACGCGGATCAAGGACCCGAGCGTTGCGTCCTGGGCCGGGATGGAGAAGACGATCCGCCAGACCAGCGATCGCTCGTTCGAGGCCGCGGAGGAGGCGCTCTCCCAGGCCCGGAACAACAGCTCGGCGATCCTCACGAAGATGACCTTCCCCGTCGGCAGCGACGGAGCCGAGGAGACTCTCTTCCAATCGATGGAGCGCCAGATCGCCATCGAGAAGGCGTTCCTCGAGGAGAACGACTTCATCTACTCGAACCCGCCCCTCCCGGACGATGCCCCCGTCGTCGAGTTCCAGACCGCCGAGGGGACGATCGCCGTGGGCCTCTACATGGACTTCGCTCCCCAGCACGTGAAGAACATGATGAAGCTCGTCGGAGAGGGGTTCTACGACGGCGTCCGCTTCCACCGCGTCGTGGGTGGCCAGTTCATCCAGGGCGGGGACCCGAACTCCCGTGATGAAGACGCCGCGACCTGGGGCACCGGCGGTCCCGGGTACACCGTCCCGAAGGAGGACAGCGCCCTGAAGCACGTCGCAGGCGCGCTCGCAGCCGCCAAGCCGGGCGGTGCCAAGGACTCCTCGGGGAGCCAGTTCTACATCACGGCCCAGCCCATGCACCGCCAGTTCGACGGCGGATACGTCGTCTACGGCCAGGTCATCGAGGGGCTCGAGATCGTCGAATCGATCTCCAACGGCGCGATCCGGGAGGAGAAGGCTGAAACCCCGGTCGATCCCGTGACCATCGTCTCCGCGAAGATCCGAGAGTGACGCCCCCACTCGCGCCGGATCGAGGGCGGGCTCGGGTGGATCCCGGGCCCGCCCTCCGTCGTTTCCGCCCCGGACTTCGCCTGGATGTTCCACGTGGAACATCACGAGCTCGCTAGCCGGGTCTCGATGTTCCACGTGGAACATCGCGGGCCGCGAAGCTGCTCACAAGAGCCTGTTCAGCAGGATGTTCCACGTGGAACTCGGTCTCCAGAAGGCAGATCCGGCGCATCGAGACATCCTGCGACCCAGGACTTTCCTGACGCGACTCGGTCGCACCGTCCGTGTGGAGAACGCGGAACCGAGGGCCATCGGATCGGAGCGAGGCCGGGCTCCGTCCACAGAACCGGCCCCATGCGCCTCTCAGGCAGCAAATCGGGCAACACGATTGCCCATCTACCGAAGTGGAACGTGGCATGCCCGTGTGGAGAACCTGTGAGCAAGCCAGGGCAGAGGCGATGTTCCACGTGGAACATCCTCTGGAAAACGGTCAGTTCAGCTTCTGTTCGGGCGCCAGTTGGTCGCAGATGCGCTCGAGCTCCTCCCGATCGGAGTATTCGAGCTGGATCGAGCCTCTGTAGCCCTTCCCGTTCCTCAACTGAACGCGGACCCCGAGCGCCTCGCGCAGCCGAGCCTCCATCTCGCTCACCCAGGGCTCCACCTTGACGGTGCCACGCGGCGCGACCTCCGTCGTTCCCTTCGCGAGGGCCTCGGTGGCCCGGACCGAGAGGTCGCCACGGACCACCTTGCCGAGGGCCGCCAGAACGGCTTTCTTGGGCTTGATGCCGAGCAGGGCCTTGGCATGACCCATGGAGATCATCCCGCCCGCGAGAGCCTCCTGGGCCTCCGAGGGCAGGTCCAGAAGCCGCAAGTGGTTCGTCACCGACGCCCGGGCGATCCCGACGCGTTCGGCCACTTGCTCCTGGGTCAGGCCGACTCGCTCCATGAGCGCCTGGTAGCCGCGGGCCTTCTCCAAGGGATCGAGGTCCTGGCGCTGGACGTTCTCGACGATCGCCAGCTCGAGGCTGACCTCGTCGGAGACATCGTCACGGACGACCGCAGGGATCTTCACCAGGCCGGCGCTCCGCGCTGCCCGCCAACGGCGCTCTCCGGAGACGATCTCGTAGCCATCGCCGACGCGGCGGACGCAGATCGGCTGGAGCACGCCATGGCGAAGGATCGAGTCCCGGAGCTCCTCGAGCGCCGCGCTGTCGAACGTCGTGCGCGGCTGGTCCGGATTGCGCCGGACGGTCGCCACGTCCACGAGACGCGCGGCCACGTCGATCTCGGGCCGTGACCCCGTGGAAGCGGAAGGCCGGCGCTGATCGGACGGAGTCGCGTCAGGCTCCGGGGTCTGACCGAGAAGAGAGCCGAGGCCGCGGCCGAGGCGTCGTTCCATGGGACGGGAGGGTGAGCGTTCGAGCGTGAAGTGAACCGGCTGCGCGACGGAACACGCGTGCAGCACAGTGGCCTACCGTATCCTCCGGAGGCAGGGCAAGCACGTTGTCCCACGACAGATGGCCGCCTTTCATCTCGCACTCAACGTCCTCCGCGGCGTCGTGACCGGACCGGCCTTCGCCATGGTGGTGCTGATGTCCTGGGCAGGTTGGTGGGGCCTCGAGCGCCTTCTCCCGCTCGGGCTCACCACAGGGGCCACGCACCGCCTCTCAGCTCACTACGAAGTTGCTTTTATGGCCGGGGGGATCGTGGCAGCGCTGACGGCAGCGAAGCTCGCCCGCCACGACGTGCTCCTACGTCACCTCCCGAGCACGACCCGGACGGCCACGGAGTGGGCGACCTGCGCCTGCGCCGGAGCTCTCACGGCCGGTGCCCTGGTGGTCCCGGCGCACCTGCTCCGCGAGTGGCAGCTCGAGCAATTCCGTGGCGCGGCCTCCTTCCCGGCGCTCGCGGCCTCGCTGGGGCATCTCAGCGCCCTTCTCGTGATCGGCCTGCGCGCGCCCTCGGGAGACCGCGTGGCGGCGCTCGCTGCCGCTGCGGCGGCGGGCCTCGTGCTCCCCGGGCTCCTGACAGGCGACACCCCGGCCTCCGCCGGCGTCCTCGTTCTGATCGATACGAGCGCGCCCCTGCGCAGATCGTTCGATTTCCCGGCCGATGGGGCTCATTGGCTCCGGGCGGCCCTGCCGACGCTGGGCTGGAGTCTGGTCGCCGCGGCCCTCGCCAGCCCGCGCGCCGAGCGCTCGACGATGAGCGCTCCACCGGCGCTCGCCCCGGAAGTCCCTCCCCATGAAGTACGCGATCCTCGGTGACGTCCACGCGAACCTCGCGGCGCTCGACGCCGTGCTGGAAGCGGTGGACGCGGCCGGGGTGGATCGGATCGTGCAGGTGGGGGACGTGGTCGGGTACGGCTCGTCACCCGCGGAGTGCATCGAGCGGATGCGAGAGCGTCAGGCGCTCGTGGTGAAGGGCAATCACGACGCCGCGTGCACGGGCGAGCTGGACCCTCGCACGTTCAACGACGCGGCCCGCGCCGCGGTCGACTACACGCGCGCTCGGCTCGGCCCGGAGGACCTGCGCTGGCTGGCGAGGCTCCCCTACACCGCCGCGACGGAGCACTGCAGCGTCACCCACGGCACCCTCGACGCGCCGGAGCTCTTCGAGTACATCCAGCGTCCCGAGGACGGCGACGGCTCCTTCGAGGCCCTCCGGCACCCCGTCTGCTTCCTCGGGCACACCCATCGGCCCGTCTCCCTGATGCGCCTCGCGGACGCGCCGCACAGGACCTCGTACACCTTCGCGGAGCGACTCGAGCTCTCCGAGACCGTCGGCGCTCTCGTCAACGTCGGCAGCGTGGGCCAGCCGAGGGACGACGACCCACGCGCGGCCTGGGCGCTCTTCGATGCCGAAGCCCGGACGGTGGAGATCAAGCGCCTCGATTACGACATCGAGGAGGAGGCTGATCGAATCGTCCGCGCCGGCCTCCCGAAGATCCTCGCGGACCGCCTCTTCCTCGGGATCTGAGCCACCCTGCGGCGCGCTTCAGCCCCCGGCTCCCCGGAGGTAGCCGAGACCGTCCGGCAGGGTGTCGAGCCCCCGCTCGCCGAGATCCGCTGCGAAGAGCGCCTCCAGGTCCCGGAGCGGCCGCTCGTCCCCTCGGGCCACGTATCGCCGCGCCTCGGGGCGGGTCCCGACCGCGACCATGACCTCGAGGATCGAACCCGCGTTGCAGACATGTCCCTCGATCTCCAGCTCCACGGGGGTTCCGTGGTGCTGGACGACGGCCGCCACGAGGGAGGCGGGGCGCGCGTGCAGCAGGACGCCCTCCCGCAGCTGGAGCACGACCTCGCTCGCGTTCGTGTAGGAGGGGAGGAGCGCCTCGGCGAGCGGCGCGCCGGCTGCGAGGAACCGGTCGGCCCAGACGAGCAGACCGTTGAGCGTCACGTCCCGCACGTCGGCGCGCGGCACGGCGCGCTGAAGGACCGAGTCGGTGTGGTCGGACCGGAGCCCGCGATCCCTGCGCTCGACGAAATGGGTCAGGAGCGTCACGGCTTCGAGGACGTGCAAGGACGCCGCCACGAAGCCGCGCAGGCGGGCGAGGCGCGGGTCCGCGGTCTCGAGGAGCGTGTCCTTGACGTGCGTGTCGTAGCTGGACTGGAGGTTGTGCACGCTGACCTTCCAGACGCGCGCGGCCTCCTCGCTGCAGACTCGACGCAGGAAGGCCTTCCGCTCGACAGGATCCTCGATGGGCCGGATCCCCGCCTCGCGAAGACTTCGATGGGCATCGAGGTAGCGCGCCGCGACCGTGGCGATCCGCTGTTCCTCGTCGTGGATCTCGACGAGGTCGATGTTGTGGGGGAGCCGCGGCCGCCGGGTGGAGCGCTCCTCGGGGGCGGCGCCCTCGCCCCGCTCGAGCTCGGTGGCACCAATGCGGCGGCCCTCGTCGAGGAGCGCCCCCATGAGGTCCACCAGGCGCGCCTCCGTGTACTTCAACGCCGCGTCGATCCCCTCGATCGCGCGCGCGCGATCATCGCCGAGTGCGTCGAGGATCCCGTACGTCGGGAGGCGCCGCACGAGGTGGCTCAGGCTCATCCCCGCGAGCGCGAAGCCGCGCACGGACGCGACGAGCTCGGTGAAGGCCGCGAACGCGCGATTCGTCCGCGCGCCGTGGTCGTCGAGGAAGGACTCGAGCTCGTCGGCCTCCAGCGAGAGGTCGAAGAAACGGCGCCTCGTCCACGCCGCACCTCCGGGGGCGGCGCAGGCCCTCAGGAAGAGTCCTGCGCGCTCCGCGAGCATCGCCCGGAAGTCCTGTTCCGAGACGGGCTCCTCGATGGGGAGGTCTTGCATCGGTGGTCGAGACCGCGTTCGCGGCGGTGAGGATGCGCCGCGGGAGCGGCCCGTGGAGAGCGTGGTCGTCACCTCGCGCTGCTGGAACGGGCGTGGCGGCCGACCATAGCACGAAGCCCCATCCGAGACCGCCCGATGGGAAGGGCGCGCCACCTCAAGGACGACGCGCCGACGGGCCGAATCGAGGTGCATGGGTGACCGCGAGCATCGCGCGCCCTCCCCCCCCCTTTCAGACCCCACGCCCCGGAGCCAGCCATTTCTGCCGAACGCTGCCTCGAGACCTACCTCATCGAGATCAATGAGGTCCCGCTCCTCACCGCCGACGAGGAGAAAGAGCTGGGCGCCCGCGTGCAGGCGGGTGACCCGGAAGCGCGCGAGCACCTCATCCGCGCCAACCTCCGACTCGTCGTGTCCATCGCGAAGATGTACTCCGAGCGCGGTCTGAATCTCCAGGACCTCATCGCCGAGGGGAACATCGGCCTGATGAAGGCCGCGGAGAGGTTCGACCCCGAGGCCGGCTGCCGGTTCTCGACCTACGGCACCTGGTGGATCAAGCAATCCATTCGCCGCGCCCTGACCAACACGGTCAAGTCGGTGCGCGTGCCGGGCTACATGAACGAGATGATGTCCAAGTGGCGCAACGTCTCGAACGAGCTGCGCTACATGCTCGGCAGGATGCCGACCGTCGAGGAGGTCGCCCTGGAACTCGGCATCCCGAAGGAGTCCTGGCCGCTCCTCAAGCGCACGATCGAGAGCAACACGGCCGGTCAGGTCTCCCTCGACGTCATGACCCAGACCCAGGACACGGTCGAGGACGAGAAGGCCGACGACCCCGAGGACACCACGATCCAGCAGGATCTCCTCGCGCGTCTCGACCAGCTGCTCGACGTGATCGACGAGCGCGAGGCCACGATCCTGCGCCTGCGCTACGGCCTCGGAGGCGAGGAGGCGGAGCCGATGACGCTCAAGGAGATCGGCAAGATCGTCGGGCTCACCCGGGAGCGCGTCCGCCAGATCGAGCGGGACACGCTGAAGCGCCTCTACGAGGCGATGTCCAGCAGCTGACGCCGGCCCGTCGCCGCGGAGCGTCCAGCTCCGGTGCCCGCGCCGCAGAAACCTGCATCGGCCCCCTGCACCCCGCCCGGCCGGCGGCCGACAATCCCGGCGCCCATGCGCGCCATCCTCCTCGCTGCCGCCTCCCTCGCGCTCCTCGGGGGTCTTCTCGCGTTCCTGAACGCTGGCGGACCGGAGCTCCCGGTGGGGGAAGGCCCGGCGCGCCCTGCGACGCCCGCGGCCGCGGATCCTGCACCCGAAGGTCCGTCGGACGGAGCGAGCACTGATCCCCGCCCCCTCGAGGGGCCCGAGCGACTGGCCGCGAGGGCCGGCGACCGGACCGACCGGACCGGGGATCCGCTCGCGGGACCGACGCGTCCGTTCCGGGGCATCGTGATGAGTCGGGCAGAGGGCGAGCGGCCCGTCCAGGCGCGCTTCGGCCGCCTCGATCTCGAGCTGCTCATCGGGGGCACGCGGACGCCGCTCACCCTCGATCTCGCCGGGGGGCGCTTCGATGCACGGGTCCCGACCCGGGCTCGTCTGGTGCTCCTGGGAGGCGACTTCGAGGGCACGCGCGTGCGCTTCGAAGCCCCGAAGGGTCCCTTCGATCCCTCGCCGGAGGAGTACGCGCTCGTGGCGATCCCGATCCCCGAGATCCGCCTCGACGTGGTCGAGGGGAGCCAGGACGTCCCCCTCACAGGCGTCAGCGTCGCGCACGCGAACGACCCCACCGGCTCCTGGCTCGGCGACGAGGCCCCGGCGTTCGACCTCTTGATCGAGGGCGCCGAATCGCCGCTGACCCTTCCCGACCTCGGAGCTCGGCGGCCGATCTGGCTGCGCGTCCGCGCCGAGGGCTACGCGGCGACGCACGTCATGGTCGACCCGCGGAAGCCGGGGCGGAAGACCGTGCGCCTGCATCCCGCAGGTGAGCTCGACCTGCGCGTCTCCGGCCGCCGCGTCAGCGACCTGCGCGCGATCGTGATGGGCCGCGACGAACCGGACGGGCGCAGACCCCACGTCGCGACCTTCAGTCTCAC
>PKCK01000006.1 GCA_002862085.1 Planctomycetota bacterium
CGCCAACGGCGCCGGCCTCACCAGCCAGGCCTTCGCGACGACCATCCCCTGGTTCCCCTACGTGCTGTCGGTCGCGGTCGTGCTGTTCGCTTTCTCGACGATGATCAGCTGGTCCTACTACGGCGAGCGCTGCTGGGTGTGGCTCTTCAACGAGTCGAGCTCGATCTTCTACAAGATCCTCTTCCTCGCCTTCGTCTTCATGGGGTCGATCATCACGGCGCAGAACGTGCTCGACTTCGGCGACCTGATGATCCTCGGCATGGCGATCCCGAACGTGCTCGGGGTGGTGCTCTTGAGCGGCAAGGTGAAGAAGGCGCTCGACGAGTACATGGCGAAGCTGAAGGCGGGCGAGATGGAGACCTACGACTGATCCGCGCGCTGGCCGGACTTCCCGGCGACTGGACCGCGCTCGCGCCCGTGGAGGCGCGGGCGCGGTTCGCGTTCGCCGAGGCGGGCCGGCCACCGGAGTCGTGATGAAGATCGCGGCCGACACTCGATCTTCGATGGCCAGCCGCGAGGCGGCCTGCACGGCCTGAAATCCGGCATCGGCCGGGAGGTGGGCCGCTCGGGCCCTGACCACCGCTCCGTCCGATCGGACCGTGAGGGGGGCCTCCTGCACCTCGACGGCGGCTTCGCCGAGCCGGAGGACGACAGAAAGTCGGTGCTGCCGGTCTTTCAGGCGCTGGCTCGCGCGCGCCATGAAGGACTGCTCGAGACGTCTGATCCAAACCAAACGAATCGTCGGAAGCAGCAAAGACCGGTGGAGGTTACAACCCGCCTCCTCGGCACCTCTGGTGCATCACCTTCTTCGCGAGACAGACCGGACAGATGGCAACGCGGTTCACGAATCACTCCCGACTGGTCGGCCCCGCCGGGGTCTTTGCATTGGCGGCGTGGTTCTCCTCGCCCGTGACTCCGCAGACCACCGACGCCTCGAACCAGTCGAACGAGGTCAGCACGCCTGCCAAACGCCCCGAACCGACCGCCACGGCTCTCCCCGATCGAGTGGTCCTGACCCTCGCTGACGACCCCGCGACGACCGTCGACGTGAGCTGGCGTACGGATGTCTCCGTGGCGGAGGCCGCCGTGGAGTACGCGGTGGCGACACCCGGCCCGGAGTTCGTCAAGTCCAGCTCCACCCAGAAGGCCGAGACCGTCCCTTTCGGCGGTGAGGGAGACGAGGTTCACAGGCACCACGCCCAGCTTCGCGAGCTCACGCCGAACACGGCGTACGTCTACCGCGTCGGGAGCGGCGATTCCTGGAGCGAGTGGTTTCAGTTCCGAACGGCGTCCGCCGAGGCGGCTCCTTTCCGGTTCGTGTACTTCGGAGACGCCCAGAACAAGATCCGCGACCACTGGTCGAGGGTCGTTCGGTCCGCTGCGCTGGATGCCCCGGATGCAGGCCTCATGCTGCACGCCGGTGATCTCGTCAACGTCGGTGAGCGCGACCGTGAGTGGGGCCAGTGGTTCGCCGCTGGCTCCTGGCTCAACGCGACGCTCCCTCAGATCGCCACGCCGGGTAATCACGAGTACACGCGGGGCCAGCTCACGAGCCAATGGCGACCGCAGTTCGCGTTTCCCGAGAACGGTCCGGCGGGGCTCGAGGAGACGGCCTACTGGCTCGACTACCAGGGGGTCCGCTTCGTCAGCCTCAACAGCCTCGAGGACGTCGAGGCGCAGGTGAAGTGGCTCCCGGACGTCCTCTCCGCCGGGGAGCCGCAGTGGACGATCGTCTTCCTCCACTACCCGCTGTTCTCCGCCGCGAAGGGCCGGGACAACGGGCAGCTCCGCGCCGCCTTGAAGCCCATCTTCGACGAGTACGGAGTCGACCTGGTCCTGCAGGGCCACGACCACGCCTACCTCAGAACCGGTCTGGAGACGCCGCTCAACCTCGAGGACGGCGCCCAGGCACTGAGCGGGAACACGGTCTACGTGGTGAGCGTCAGCGGCCCGAAGATGTACCCAGCCATGTCGCGCGACTTCGCCCCCTCGAGTGCCGGTGGTCTTCAGCTCTACCAGGTCATCGACGTGGAGAGAGACGAGCTTCGTTTCCGCGCGCACCGCGCCGATGGACCCGTGCACGATGCGTTCATCCTCCACCGCGAGGCCGACGGTCGGAATCGCCTCGAAGAGATCCCCTCCGCGGAGGCCGAGCTTTGGCGATGAGCGCGGCTGCCTCTGCGCGGGCTCCGCGAGAGGGCAGGGGAGCGGAGGTCCGAAGAAGCGGTTCGGAGCGGGGGAGTCGCGTGCGGGGGCGAACGGCGTCGGGGCGACGATCGCTCGCGACGTCCGCACAGCACGCTGTCCGCGGCGGTGGACGCCCGCGCTGACGAGCGGCGATCGCGACGAATCGGTCCGTCCTCCGCGTCGCACCGCGGCGCTCGCAGGTCGGGGCCTCCGCGGTCGGAACGCGGCCCGGCGAACCACCCGGGCTCCTCGCTCAGCGGTCGCGAGTCCGTGGCCGGTACTCACCGTCCGGCAGCACCCTCGGGAGCGCCAGCGTCGGGTCGGTGAGCAGCTCGACCACCGCGGGGTCGCGCGCCGCGAGGAGTTCGGGGGTCGGGCACTCCCATTCGACGGAGATCTCCTCGGCGCGGCCGGGGAAGGCCTGGCCGCCCAGGTGCGAAGTGAGGGCCCAGTAGAGGTACTCGGCGGCCATGCACTCGTAGTCGCAGGAGCGGTCGTCGTAGTGGTACCAGGCAGCCTCGGGGTAGCGCCGGGGAACGCGGCGGAAGCGGCCGCCGCGGGCGAGGTCCATGGCGTCGGTGAGGCGAGAGCCGGGGCGGTAGCCGAGGGCCTCGGGGTGCGCCTCGACCCAGCCGTTGGAGACCAGGTGCAGGACCTCCTCGAGGGCAGCGTCGAAGCGGCCAGGTGCCATCACGTGGGGCGGGCCCGCGGGGAACGTCTCCTCGCCGTAGAGATCCTGGCCGACGTGGAAACCGGCATCCTCGAGGGCGTCGAAGTCCACCCCGCGGTGGAGCCGCTCCATCTCGCGCTCGGTGGCGGGCATGACGAGGAACGCGCCGCCCTCCGTCAGCGCCGCGTGGGCAGCAGGGTCGTCAGGTCTTCCGTCCTCGTCGTTGTCGATCCACTCCGCGAGGATCGTCGCTGCGTGCCTGATCTTGTCCGCGTCGGTCGACGGAGTCGCCACCACGTGCACGCCGAACACCTCGACATGTCGATCGAAGAGCGGCCGGAAGACGGCGAGCCGGCCTGACTCAGGGAGAGGATGCGGAGCGAGATCGATCGGCGGGCGGGAGGGTGCCGTCGTCACGGACTCCGGCGCGGAGCGCGTTCCTGCTCCGCATCCTGCCAGCGCAACAGCGAGCACACAGCCGGTCCGCTGCAGCGTCCTGAGCAGGTTCTCCATGGTCATCGTTCGAGCTCGCCATCCCCCGGCCGTGCGGATCGTATCGCATGCACCGGGCACGAAGCTGCAGCGACGACCGCGCACGACGCCGGCCAACGTCGCTGGCTGTCGTGGTGGTCGTTCGGGCTCGTGCGAGACGGGGGTCCGGCTCGGCCCATCACGGCCCCGCGCCGACCGGCCTCGGGGTGGGCCGAGTCTCGTAGCTGCCTGCGAGAGCCCTCCGGATTCCGCGCCGAAGAAGTGCAGGCTGCTCGTGATCGCTTCGGTGATCCTCGCGAAGCGCTCGCGCGATCAGGTCCGCAAAAGGCGGCGCGCCCGCGCCGCTCGAGGCGGCGCGGGCGCGCGTTCCAACGGTGGACGCCTGGTCGAGGCATCCCCGTTCGCAGGTCAACGACCCAGGTACATATGGGAGCCCATGTCGGGAGCACTCCCGTCCGGATCCAGCCCGAGCGCGGGGTCACCGCTGTCGATGCCCGGCGAGCCGACGACGAGGCGGTGGTCACCAACATCCGCGTCCTTGAACATCGGATCGCTGGAGAGCCCATCGACCGCGGCACTGTCCACGATGCTGAACTCCGCCTCGCCCAAGAAGCCGTTGGTGTTGCCCGGGTTGGCGAAACCGATCGAGGTGCCCGTACCGCCGTCCCAGAGGATGGAGCTGTTGAGGGACACCGAGCCGGTGTTCATGATGAAGATCGACTCACCGTTGGTCGCCAACGTGGAGCTGACCGCGTCCAGCACGCCGTTGTCCATGGAGACGCCGCCGCCCGAGGGAGCGGTGTTGTTCGTCACCTTGGTCCGGTCGAGCGAGACCACAACCTGGTTCCGAGCGAAGACGGCCCCGCCAGTGGCGGCGGCGCTGTTGCCGGAGAGCACGCAGCCCATCAGGGTGACGCTCCCGCCGTCCAGGAAGACCGCTCCGCCCTGGTGGGCGCTGTTGTTGAGGAAAGTCGAGTCCTGGATCGTCGGGACGCCTTGGTTGCGGACCGTGAGGGCGCCGCCTTCGCGTCCAGAGTTGTTCTCGAACGTGCAGTTCGAGACCAGGGCTTGACTGTGCTCGATCATGAGGCCACCAGGCCCGTTGTTCGAGACATTGCCGTCGAAGGTGCAGCCGACAACGCTGGCCGTCGCCTGGTTCCTCACGAGCATGCCGCCGGCGGTGCCGCCGGTGCAGCCAGTGATGGTGCAGCCCGTCAGAGTCAGGTCGCCGCCGTTCGTGACCAGCACGCCACCCGTCTCACCGGCTCCGCCGGTGATCGTCAGGCCGCTGATGGAGCTGCCCAGGGTGTTTTCACGGACCTCGATGGCGGGACGCTGCCCGCTGCCCTGAAGGATCGCGCCAGCAGCCGCCTCGATTTGCACCGAGCCGTTCTGGATCACCAGATCCTCGTAATAGGTACCAGCGTGCACGAGGACGCGGCCCACGCCGGACCCACAGCTGAGCGCCTCGCCGATGGTGGCGAAGGGGTGCTCCTCGGTGCCGTTCCCGAAGCTCGGGTCGGCGGCCGCGCTGACGTGCATCACACCCGCGACACTGGTGGTGTCCTCGACGGTGAAGTACATCGGCTCCAGGGCCCAGCCCTCGTAGTCAGAGTCGTTGCTGATGAACGGGAGGAAACTCAGGGTCGCGGCGGTGTTGCCGTCGTTCTCCCCGTCCTGGACGCCCGTGAGCATCAGAACCTGCGGGTGGAACCAGTCGGAAGGCCTGAAAACGAGGGCCCCGCGATCGAGAACGGACGTTTCGCCCGTCACCTCATCGACTTCCAAGACGCCGAGCTCGGTGGCATCGGAGATGCGCCACCTGACCCTCACGTTGGCGGTCGGGGCTTTCGTCAGGCTGATGCGGACCTCGCGAACGCTGTCGAAGGCCTGGCCAAGCAGGCCGCAGCCCTCAGATCCGTCTTCGTGGACGAAGAGCAGGTCGCCGGGGTAGCTGGTCTCCTTGACCGGGAAGAGCGACTCGCCCGGGTCGATGGACACGTGCACGCCCGGCTCGAGCTGGTCGATGAAGACCACTGCTTCCCGGCCACCGTTGACACCCGTTGCACGGATCTCATGGGAGATGGGGTCGGCCACGCCGTCGCCGTCGGCGTCGACGACCGACGTCTCGTTGCCTTGATGGCCCAACCTGCGGGGGAGCGAGGGGTGGGAGAACGGGCCCGAATCGTTGAGGACACGGGGGTCCAGCAGAGCGTTCGACAAGAAAGCCACCATGGCAGCCTGCTCATCGGCCTTGTTGCGAAGGCCACCCACGCCATCGACGCCGGGGTCGGTGTCGGGGATGTTCTGCTCGAGGAAGTCCGCACCGCGGGCGTAGAACTGCACCACCTGCTCGAGCGTCGCCATGCTTCCGTTGTGCATGTACGGCGCCGAGAGGACGATGTTGCGCAGGCTGGAGGCCTTGAAGGCGCCGTTGACCGCCGCGTACTCGTCCGTCTGGACGGGATCCTCGAGGTCGAAGACCTTGGCCGAGGTTTCACCGTTTTGGATCCGCTTCGTGAAGGAGAGCGGGCCGAACGGTCCGTCGGCACCGATGCCGAGGTCTTCCTCGGTCGGGCGAACGCCGATGTTGTAGAAGCCAGCGTCGTAGACCGCATCGGGCTCGGACTCGCCGAGAACGATGTCTGCCACATGCTGCCCGTTGACATGCACCGGGTACAGGCCGGCCGGCGTGTTGGTCCCGAAGACGAGCTCGCCCTCGATGATCACGCGCATGCCGCATTCGCCGTTCGGAAGCTCACCAAAGGCCTGCGAGATCAGGACGAACTCGCCGGGCGGGTGCGGATCCGCAGGATCGAACGGGGTCGTCGGGAAGCCCGGACCCGCATGCATCTCGATCTCGGCCTCGACAGGCTCACCCTCTTCGTCGAGGGCACATTCGGTGTGGGGGACGTTGGCCTGGACGAGGACCTGACCGGTGTCGGGTCGGAAGACCTGGATGAACTGACCCATCCGAAGGTTGTCGGCGTACCAGAACTCCTCGTGGCCGAGGACAGTGGGGTTCTCAGCGGTCTGGATGTTGGTGAGACCGATCAGCGCGGCCTGACCACCGGTCACCATCCCCATCCGCTCGACGCCGTGACGGACGCCCGTCAGCGCATCCTCGAGGTCGGACCAGGTACCACCCGCGAACTCGGCGCCCGCGTGGCAGTCGGCGCATCCTGCGCCGCCGGACATGAAGCGACCGAAGCCGCGTTTCTCCTGTTCGGTCAGCGCGGACTCGTCACCGGCCATGTAGAAGTCGATCGGCGCTTGGTCCGAGACGAGCTGCGCCTCGTACAACATGATCGCGAGACCCCAGTAGAGGGTGAAGTTGCGCTCCATCATGGAGAAGCCACCGAAGTCGCCGGCGCCGTTCCACCACTCGTCGACGAACGCGTCCTGGATCATCTGCTCGTAGGTGAGGCCTGGCGTGAGGCCGCGATCCGGCCTGGCGGACAGGTGACCGAGATGCATGTCCCGGCGGTGGACACTCTGCAGCTTCAGGGGAGCGGCCGAGAGGAGCTTGCGCCCGACGGTGGAGAAGGAGCGGATCGCACCGGTATCCTCATCGTCTTGCCAGGCCATCTCGACGGACGACGTGAGCGGGTTGACCGCCTGGCTGGCGAGGGCTGCCTTGTCGATGCTGATCCGCACCTCCTCGACGCTGCCGTCAGGCATCGTCTTGAGGACGCGGGCATCCGGGTCCAGGTCGCCGTGCCTGTTGACGCCGTTGAAACGATAGTCCGCGCGGCCGTCCCAGTACGAGCGCACGAAGAAGACCGAGTTGATCACCGTGGGGGCGTTACGGTTCGTCGCCTGGTCCACGTTGCAGCCGGCCACGCTGAAGACGGGATCGTCCTTGCGCACACTGGCCTCCAGGCCTTCGCCCGCGGTCACGCCCGCGAAGAGACGCATCGGCAGGCCCGCTGAGGCGTGGACGTCGTCCACGCTGCGGAGCACCTGCGATTCGGCGTCGTTGGGGTTGCTGAGCCGGTGGAAGGGGAAGTCCGAGGACTCCAGCGTCGTGTTGGGCCCGCCGCGTCCGGACTCGAAGATGTTGAAGACCTCGTCGTGGCCGTCGTACATCTGGTTCTTCGCACGGGCGTCCGCGCCGCCGTTGTAGTGACACGTGGCGCAGGCCGTCTGGCCGTCGGAGCCCGCCTGGATGTCCCAGAAGAGGGCCTTGCCGAGCGCGATCGCCGCGTCCATGTCCTTGATGTAGGTGTCGAGGTCCGGGGGCAGGGGGACATCGATCGTGCTCAAGGGAGCAGAACCGGCGAAGCCGAGCCCCGGCCTGACTCCGCCAGCGCCGATGTCCGTGCCAGCACCGGGCGCTGCGGCGCCGGGAGCGACCCGACCGGTGCCCGTGTTGGCGCCGCCAGGAGCGATGTTGGTGCCTGCGCCGGGGGCGACTCTGCGCGCGCCCGGCCGTACCGCGCCGGTGCCGCCGTTGTTACCACCACCAGGCGCGTTCGCGCTAGGTACAGCCCGCTTCGCGCGTTGACCGCCTTGCTGGCTGGCCGCATCACTCAGCGGCAGCAGAGCAGCTGCCAGGAGGCTCGAGACTAGAAGAGTCGAGCGCCCACTGCGTGACCGGTTCGACGGGAGTTGGGGGAAGAGATTCATCGGTGGGGGGATGACGAAGGAGATTCGAAATGTCCGTCTGGGGTGGGCGGAGGGCAGGCCCTTCGCCGCTGGACAAACAACAACGCCCAATGCGGCAACGGCCGCGTCGGGGCTACAGCCCCTTGGGAGTTCACGTAGTACGCAGGCAAAGATTACCGGTTCTCGGGCAGTCGCTGAGGGGGCAGAAGGTGCCTGACTTCGTTGCTCTCTCTCGTTGCCTCACGCTGGATCGGTATTGCCTCGATGTTGGATGAAAACTGCCCCGATGCTGGACCGGTGTCTCGCACTGTGTCGCGAACGGTGACATGGGGTCGCTGCCTTGCGTCGCTGCGGTGAGGCGTCTCGCGTGTGGTCGAAGGTCCGTGGGTCACCAGCGGGCCGAATGCTCGAGTGCGCCATCGGAGTACGCGTGCCTCATGCGCGTTCGTTGGTGTGGCTCCTGGATCACCTGGAGCGAACGCAGGGTGATCGGGCCACCGTGCAGCGCAGCGAGCCCCCGGAACATGGCGCAGGTCCCTGCGATCGTCGCGATGCACTCGGTGTCCGTCGTGATCGACGTCGGCCTGGATATCGGTCTCATCTCGGCGCACGCGGCGCTTGGCGCGGACGGCGGCATCGTGCTCGGCCTCGGGCGAGCGTCCCGCTCTTTCGCGCGCACGATCTCGAGATCGCCATCGGCACGGGACCGATGACGCGCGCACATGGCGCATCGGCGTCGTGCGTGCCTGCGCACGGTACGCGGACGCGTACCTCAGCCTGGCGGCCCTCCGCCGCGCGCTGGTTCGAGAGAGGCGAGGCCCTGCGGCGGGGCCGGATGCACCTCGAGCGTCCAGCGTCGCCGGAAGAGCCGCTGCGACGCAGCCGGCGTCAGCTTCGGAAGAGCTCGGCGAGGGCCGGCTGGTCCGCCACGGCCCTCTCGCGGGGCTGCAGGGAGAGGGCGTAATCGCCCCAGCGATCGCCCGCTGCCCACCAGGCTGTCTGGACCCGGGCACCGTCGAGACGATCGAGGATCCTCGGGAGGAGGGCACACCAGCGGCGGTCCTGCACGGGGACCGCGAACTCGCCGAGGAATCCGTCGGCGCCGTGCTCCTCGAGCCAGCGGAGGAAGGGCTCCAGCCGGGCCTCGCCGCGCTCCGTCAGGCCTGGGTCCATCTCCAGCTCCTCGGCGTAGGAGTAGGGGTATTCACCGGCCCCGTTGTGGTCCAGGTAGCAGTGGGCCTCGTACGTGACCAGGCCGAGGGGATCGTCGATCCACGGGGCCCCGGGGTTCACCTTGTCCCAGTGGGCCGCGCTCGACCAGCGGTCGCCCGCCACGTAGAGGGGGGTGCGATCTCCTTCAGCGCGAATGGCTGCCGAGGCGGCCTGCGATGCGGAGACCCAGGCGCCGTCCGGCAGATCGTGTGGCTCGTTCATGAGCCCGTAACCCAGGATGCCGGGGACGCCGCTGAAGGCGTGTGCCATACGCGCCCACAGATCAGCGAGGTGCTGGGCTCCTACGAGCGCCTGGCCGTCGACCTTCTCCTCGAGGCCGCACGCGGCAGCCTCGCCGCCGACGGGCTGGGAGTAGCGTCCGTAGTTGTGGAGGTCGAGGAGGACGTCGCCGCCGGCGCGGCGAGCGAGGGTGATCAGGAGCCGCAGGTGCTGGACCCCGTCGGGGTCGAGCGGGCCGAGCAGCTGGGGCTGGATCCGCTCCCAGCGGAAGGGGATGCGGAACGAGCGGAACCCGACCTTGGTCAGCCGCTCGAAGGTCTCGGCGCGGTTGAGGAAGTAGTCCTCGCCCAGGCGGCCGGGGAACGCGTTGCAGAAGCCGGTGCGCTCCGTCCCGAACTCCAGACCGGCCACGCTGATCCAGCGTGGCAGCGGCCGCGTGGCGGGTGCAGGGCCCAGGGCGCGGGGGCCGGTGCGAGGCTCCGACGCCGGGAGTGGGGCGTGGAGTCCCCGGGGGAGGCGGCGGACCGAGTCCATGACTCTCCAGGGATCGGCGGGACCGGGCCCCAGGCTTGAGCCCGAGCGCGTGGATCGTCGCTCAGCGCCTGCTCGTCTGTGCGCCCGAGAGAAGCGACCGGTAGTGGTGGTGCGCTCGCTCGTGCTCGCCGGCAGCGACCAGGGCGTCCGCGAGGCGGAGGCGAAGCTCGCGGCCCTCGGGGTTCTTGGCGACCGTCTCCTCGAGGAGCTCGATGGCCTCCCGGGTCGAGCCGGACCGCACCAGGGCCATCGCGAGGCGTCCTGCGAGCTCATCCTCGATCCCCGCGCCATTGCGCTGGATCTGGAGCATCCAATGCAGGCGGTGGGAGTCGCTGGAGGAGGGAGCCTGAGAGCCCAGGTAGGCGTCGAGGAAGCCGCCCAGGAGGCGGGGCCCCTCGAGACCGCGGTCGAGCAGGCGACCGAAGAGTTCCAGCGCCTCGTCAGCCTCGCCGGACCAGGTCAGGGCCTCGCCCAGGCTGATGGAGACGTTCGCGTTGCCCGGTTCGCTGGTGTGCAGCTGGCGGAGGATCCGCACGGCCGAGTCGAACTCGCCCCGCCACGAGAGCAGGTTCGCGAGGTCCATCCGGAGCGCGACATCGTTCGGCGTCTCCCGGAGCAGGGAACGGACGATGGTCTCGGCCGTCTCGAATTCCTGGCGAGCGCTGTGGATGGCCACCAGCTGGCGCAGGGTGTCCGAGTCCTGAGGAAGCACGGAGAACTGGCGCAGGGCCTCTTCCGGCAGGCCGGCCTGCAGGAGGATTCCGGCGTACTCGCGGCGCACGTCGAGGGCATCCGAGCGTTCCGCCACGATTCGCCGGAAGGCATCCATGGCCGCGAACGTGTCCCCGCTCTTGAGCAGGTTGCGTGCCGCGAGGACCTCGAACTCCTCGAAGGCCGCGGTCTTGCCCTCGGCTTCCAAGCTGGCGAGCCAGCTCTGGGCGAGTTCGGCGCTCTCCTCGTAGCGCCCGGACTCCGTGAGGGCCGCGACGAGGGCCATGCCCATGTCGGGGTCCTCGGGCCGGTAGGAGGTGAGCAGGCGACAGACGCGCACGAGCTCGTCGTGGCGTCCATGCTGCTCGAGAGCTTCCTTGATCAGAATGAGGCGCTGCTCCTCGGGCCGGTCGCTGCTGAGGGTCTCGACCAGGATGCGGTCGAGATCCGCGCCGTCGAGGACTGCAGGATCGACCGTGCCGTCCTCCATCGAGCGCACCAGCAGCAGGTCGTCGTCGTGGATCTGCTCGAAGACCTCCACGGCCACGGGGGCCACGGCCAGCACCGCGAAGGTGGCGGCGGCCATCGGACGCACGAGCGGGCGGCGGTTCTCCTTGTGCTTGACCACGAGGTCGTGCCGCGCGGAGGGCTCGCCGTCGAGCTCGAGCAGCGACTGGAGCACGCTGCGGCCCTGTGCCTCGAAGGTCTCGAAGTCGAGGACGTACTCTCGGACCAGGTGGGGAGGTCCCGTGATGTCCCGCGTCTCGCGGACGGTCACCCAGGCGAAGAAGCTCCCCAGGGGGCCATGGACCTCGGCGCGCACGCGGTCGGTCTCCGGGAGTTCGGAGGCGAGGATGCAGCGCATGGCCTTGATCGACAGGTCACGAGTGCTGCAGTACACGTCGCCGGAGGGGGTCTCGAGCCGGACCGGCACCTTGAAGGCAGCGCGTCCGACCTCGCGGTCCGAGAACAGAGGGGCAGAGCGTGCGCCGCTGCGGGCGCGGTCGAAGACCGAGTACCAAGGGGCGACGGCGAAGCGCTGGGTGAGGCGGGCCGTGGCGTCGATCGCCTCGGGTGCCGGGTCCTCGAACTCCACGCCGTAGCGGTAGAGGGCGGGGCCGCCGCCGAGACCACCCTCGCGGTGGGCGGCGTAGCGGATCACTCCACGCGCGTCCAGGTGGTCCCCGCCGGCCAGCACGGTGAGCTCGCCACCCTGGTTCACGGGCAGGCTCTCGTACGCGACGAAGCCCAGGCCGAGCTCGTTCAAGTCCGTCGTGACGCCCATGCCCTCGGTGGTGCGCCCCTCACGGTCGGTGAAGGAGTACCGGACCGGCATGTTGAGGCGGTGACGGTACGAGTCCCGCTTCGAGGAGGGCGTCATCGCCGAGCGGAGGTAGGCGACGGCGTAGCGGGCGTGGTGCAGGACCAGGAAGGTCGCGATGCTCAGGCCCAGCAGGTTCAGCTGGGGCTCGAAGACCAGGTGCCGTGCCCAGCCGTAGAGGAGCGAGAACTGGCAGAGAGCCAGCAGCACGATCTGGGGCAGCACGTGGGGCATGATCGAGCCCTGGCGGCCACCGCGTTTCTTGGTGACGACGAACTTCGACTTCTTGCGGTACGCGAGCGCCCGCACTGAAGCCCGGATCTGGGTCCAGAAGTTCGCCATGTTGAAGAACTCGACCAGGTCGTAGTTCATGTACCCGCGGTAGATCATCCGCAGGGTGAGCATCATCATCCCGATGTAGGCGATGAAGATGGTCGCCAGGGTGGGCGTGAACTCCTTCACCGGGGAGATGCCCGTGAGCAGCATCAAGATGGGCGTCAGGTAGATCGCCAACCGCGGGAAACCGCTCGCCCAGTGGATGATCGAGGCGAAGTAGGTGAGCCGCTGACGCAGATCGAGCCCCTTCATGGTGAGGGGGTTGTCGTAGGCCAGGATGCTCAGGTTGCCCTCGGCCCAGCGCAGGCGCTGGCTGTGGAAGGTCGTGACGTCGTTGGCGCCCTGGCCCGCGATGAGACGATCGGGCACGAACATCGACTTCCAGCCCTTGGCGGACATGCGGATCCCGGTGTGCATGTCCTCGGTGATCGTCTCGGTGGCGATGTAGCCGACCTCGCGCAGCGCCTCGCGGCGGAAGAGCGCCGCCGAGCCCGCGAAGATCACGGAGTTGGTCGCCGTCCGACCGGGCTGGATGACCTTGTAGAAGAGCTCACCCTCGTCCCAGAAGCGCCCCTTCTCGTAGTTGACCCGGCCCTGGAACGTGTCGAAGTTCGAGAACGCGTGGGGCGACTGGACGAAGCCGAGGTCCGGATCGCGGAAGTGGCCGATCATCTTCGAGATGAAGTCGGGCTCCGGCACGTGGTCGGCATCCAGGATGGCGATGAACTCGCCGTCGGTCTGGTCGAGGGCGTGGTTGAGGTTGCCCGCCTTCGCGTGGAGGTTGTTGTCCCGCGTGATGTAGTGGACGCCGAGCTCCTCGCAGAGCTGACGTACCTCTTCCCGCTTGCCATCGTCGAGCAGGAAGGTGCGGTGCGGGTAGTCCATGGCCAGGCAGGCCTGGAGCGTTCCGCGGAGGATCGCCACGTCCTCGTTGTAGGTCGGGACGAACACGTCGATCGTGACGTCCTCGAGGGGGGCCTGCTCCTGGACCTCGGTGGTGTCCCAGACCTGCATGAAGAACAGCAGCAGGGACATCCCACCCCAGATCTCGGCCCCGTAGAGCAGCCAAGAGGCCGTGTTGGCGTACCACCCGTCGGTGTTGAGCGTGTACAGGCCCCGGTAGACGAGGTAGACCACCGTCACGAGGCCGCAGAGGGCCATGAGAGCTTGTCTTGATCGCTGGGACACGGAGGAGGGGGGGACGTGAGGTGGAGGCCGGAGGCCGGAGAGGTATCGGCGCCGAGGGCGCGACCACTGGAGTTTGCCCGGCTCGTTTGGCCGATGCGGAGGCGTAGCACGCATCGAGACGCCGGAGTTCCTCATCGGGACGAAGGATCCCGCGGCGAGGCACCAGCACGGTCCGTGAGCACCCCGGCAGCCTCTGTTCGGACACCCGTCGCAGGCGGCGAGGGCGGCCGGAGCGGCCCCGAGCGGCCCCAGGAAGGGGCGATGGAGGTTTCCAGGGTGGTTTCCATGGATCGCTTCAGGTCTTCAGGGCCCCAGGTCGATCTATCCCCGCAACGGGCTCCTCCTCCTGCTCGTCCACCCTGATGCAGTTCCCTATTTCCACCCCCCGTGCGGCGTTCGTCGCGGCGGCCCTGGCCGGAGCCGTGGCTCTGGCGGCCTGCCGTCCCGTCGCGCCGGAGTCTGCCGCCGAAGGCCTCACGACGGCCTCCGTGCCTCCCACGGCTCCGAACCGAGCTCTCGTCGAGGGCCCCGCCCTGCCGGCTCCGGCCCGGTCTTCTGCTCCCGCCCGGTCTTCGGCTCCGGCTCGGCCTTCGGCTCCGGCCCCGTCGAACCCTCGCCTGACGACTCAGGACTCCCGCAGGCCGCGCACTGGCGCCGGCCGCGCTGGCCTCGACGACGTGCCGCTGCTGCGCTCGGCGGAGCAGGAGCTGCTCCTGCGCTCGGCGCGCAACGCCCTGGCGCTCGGCAATCTCAAAGAGGCGCTGGATCTCTTCGACAGCTACTTGCTGCAGCTCCCTGACGATCAGGAGGTCCGCATCGAGTACGCGGGCCTGCTCGTTCGCGAGGGGCGCATGGGCCGGGCGAAGGAGATGTACGAGGAGGTCATCGCCGTGCGTCCGAGCGATACGGTGCTGCGCCGCAGCATGGCCGACGTGCTCATCATGGGGGGGGAGTACGCCGCTGCGATCCGCCAGCTCGAGGCGATCGTCGAGCGTGAGCCCGACGACCTCGACGCGGCGGCCATGCTTTGCCGCACCTGGACCTGGCTGAAGGACTTCGAGCGCGCCCAGGACGTGTTCGATCGCTTCCTGCGAAAGCTCGACCCCACGGTCGAGGCCGACCAGCTGCTCCTGGCCCCCGTGCTGCTGGACATGCAGCAGCCGAGGGCGGCCCTTCCTTACCTGGAGCGGCTCCACAGGCGCTACCCCCGCGAGCTGCGCTGGGCCACGCACATGGTGCTCTGCTACGAGCTGACCGGTCAGGCCGAACGTGCAGCGAGGACCGTCGAAGCGATGGCCGACCTCGAGCCGGACGTGATCAACTCACGCATTCGCCTGGTGGACCAGCTCCTGGCCCTCTCGAACTACAAGCTCGCCCTCGCCATCAACGAGCAGGTCCTCAGCGCGTCGCCCGACGACCCCATGGCCCAGCTCATGGCTGCGCGCATCCTGATCGAGGCCTACGACATCGCCCGAGCGAAGGAGTCCCTGGATGCCCTCGAGTCGGACCTCGGAGGCCTGCGAGCCTGGCAGCTCGCCAGCGCTCAGCTGTACCAGCAGACCGGCGAGTGGGTGGCGTCGCAGAGCATCTACGAGATGATGTTGCTGAGCGACCCGACCGACCACGACGTGCGCCTGAAGCTCGCCGCGCTGCAGCGTCAGAAGGGAGACGTTCACCGCGCCAAGGCCGAGCTGCGGAAGATCCCGTTCGAAAGCCCCCAGGGGCCGCGCGCCCGCCTCGAGCTGGCTGCGACCCTGGTCATCCAAGGGCGAAGTGAAGATGCGGTGGGCATCTGCTCGGCTCTGCTCGCCAAGCGTCCCAACGACGTCGAGGCCGCCATCGGGCTGGCGACCGCTCAGATCGAGATGGGCGCGTTCCTGCAGGCCAAGGCGACCTGCCAGCGGTTCATCGAGGAGCACGGGGCCGACACGATGGCGATCGGGCAGATCCGCGTCGTGCTCGCAAGGGCCCACCTGATGGAGGGCAACTCCATCCAGGCCTCGCGCATCTACCAACTCGCGCTCCAGGAGCCGACCGTCCACTCCCCGGTGGTCTATTACGGGCTGAGCCTGGCCCGCTCCCGCGGTCTCTCCGCGGCGAGCGGTGAGATGGCGCTCATGTCGCCCGCCGTCCTGTCCAACGGCGAGGACGTGCGACTTCGCATCGAGCTCGGCAAGCTCGCCCTCGGGGACCAGGACCACCGGCGTGCGATCGCCTACCTGTCGAACGTGCTGCGCTGGCAGCCCGACAACGTGACCGCGCTCGTCCTCCTCGGGGAGGCCCAGAACCTGGCCCTGAAGGCTGGTGAGAACGTGGATCCCCTGCGGACCTTCTCCACCGTCCTTGCCCGCAACCCGGGCAACACTCGCGCGCGCCTTGGCCTCGCGCGGAGCCAGGTCATTCACCGCGAGTTCGAGGACGCCGTGGACGCCTACGAGGGCCTGGTCGCCCAGGACGCGACCTACGCGTTCGCTCGCCGCGAGTACGCCCGGGCCCTGTATTGGGACCACCGCTACTCCGAGGCGTTCGAGGCCTACGACGAGCTCCTCGCGGGGCTCCCCGCCGAGGCCATCGCCGTCGACGTCTTCGGTTCGGGTTCTCCGGGCAGCGGCCTCCGGGCGGAGCTCGACTTCGAGGCCGAGCTCGAGCTCTCCGAGGCCGTTCGTCTCGAACTCGATGCGAAGATGAACCGCGACTGGAGGCCGGAGCTGTCGATCAGCGCCCTCAAGCGCCTCATCGTCATCGAGCCGGCCAACCAGGAGGCTCGCTTCGAACTGGCCCAGCTGCAGCATCGTCGCGGCCGCACCAGCCGCGCGCTCGCCGAGTACGAGGATCTGCTCGAAGTGTCCGGTGGGCACTCCGAGGCCAAGGAGGCCCTCGCCGGTGCTCGCCGCGAGATCTCGCCTCATCTCGACGTCATGACTGGCACGGAGGAGCGCGACGGCCGAGACGGTCTGGCGCTTCTCGATGAGTCTTGGACCCTCACGGACGTCGCCTTCCCCTTCGGAGATCGCGACGACTACCTGGGACTCGGCATCGGACAGCGCAGCTACTCGTCCTTCGGGGAGGATCTGCACGCGAACGTCCTGCGCCTCTTCGGCTCGAACCGGATCGGGGACAACACGACCATCTCCGGGCAGATCGAGGTCCCGAGCTACGACCGAAAGGATCTGCTCCAGGACCGCGTGTACTACGACCTGGGCCTGCGCTACGTCTCTGCCTCCGAGCTCGCGGTCGATCTGCGGGTCTTCAGCGAGCCCGTGGCGCAGAACTTCGTGACCCTGGATCGCGACATCAATCGCGGCGGCGCTCGGGTTGGCCTGACGAAGAAGGCGTCCCGTCGCTTCGACTACGGCGGGAGCGTCATGTTCGCCAACTACTCGGACGAGAACAGTCAGTTCGAGGGCAACATCTTCGCCGCCTACGAATTCAACCCCGCTCCGCAGGAGTTCCGGGTGCTGGTGAAGGGCGACTTCTTGAGCTTCGGCGAGGAGAGCGTCGCCCCGCCCAACCCCCTCGACCTCTCGAGCCTGGCCGTTCCCTACTTCTCGCCCAAGGGGTACTCGATCTACTCGGTCCAGGCGGACTGGAAGCATCAGTTCGGCCCCGACTGGTTCACGGGTTCGAAGGACATGTACTACCGCGCCACCACACGGGGTGCGATCGACTCCAACTCCGTCGGATTCTTCGAGCTCCAGGTCGGTGCCGCCTACGACTTCACCGACTGGCTCGGCATCGAGGCGGGGGTGCGAATGCTGCGATCCTCCGCGCTCGACCTGACCTCGTCGAACGCGCTCCTCACCGTCCGGTGGCCCTAGGGGCGCGCGCAGGCGTGGTCCGGCAGCGCAGGAATTCGCGCGCCGGGGGCCTCGCGCTGGCGAGTGCCCTCTGTCTGGCGGCCTCCTGTCGTGACCTGCCAGCGGACACGTTCTCCTGCCTGGGGGTCAATCTGGCCGGCGCGGAGTTCGGGACCGAAGCGCCGGGCTACTCGAACGCGTCGCCGGGCCAGCACGGTGAGGCGTACATCTTCCCCTCCAAGGAGACCGTGCGCTGGTTCGCGGACCGTGGGCTCAAGGTCCTGCGACTCCCGCTCGCATGGGAGCGTCTCCAGCCTGAACCCGCAGGGCCGCTGGAGCCCACCTACACACAGCGCGTGCTCGAGTTCCTCGACCTCGCCCAGCTGTACGACGGGCGCGTGGTGCTCGACCTCCACGCTTATGGGCGCTATCGCATGGACGCCCACGGCGACGTTCAGGAGCTCGTCGTGGGGGACCCGCTCGACCCGGAGCGAGGAGTCATGGCCGAGCACCTCGCCGACCTCTGGATCCGCGTCGCGGCCAGGGTCCACGACCACCCGGCGCTACTGGCGTACGGGCTCATGAACGAGCCCCACGACATGGGGGGGGCCGACTGGCACGCCACCTCTTCGGAAGTCGTGCGAGCGCTCCGCGCGGCCGGGGATCGAAACTGGATCTGGGTCGCTGGCGACGGATGGTCCAAGGCGTCCGAGTGGGGGGTCCACAACCCCCAGCGGCCCTGGGTCGACGATCCCTTGGAGCGCACGGCGTACGAGGCCCACGTGTACTTCGACGCCGACAGCAGTGGCCGATACATGCTCTCCTATTCCGACGAGCTGACCATGGACCCGGACGCCGCCGCGCGCGGACGCCAGCGCCTCGAGCCGTTCGCCGCCTGGTGCGAGCGCAACGGCGTGCGCGGGGTCGTCGGCGAGTTCGGTGTGCCCTGGTACGACGAGGGGTGGCTACCCGTCCTCGACGACTTCCTCACCGCCGTGCAGACCCAGGGGATGACGGCCTGCGCCTGGGCCGGGGGCGACTGGTGGGGGGACTACCCCCTCTCGCTTCAGTCCCGCGGGGGCCGCGAGGTCGCGCCCCTGCGCGCCATGCTCCAGCGCGTGCCCGCTGCCGGGCACTAGGCCTTCGGGCAGGCGCGCCC
Organism: Planctomycetota bacterium; assembly: GCA_002862085.1. GTDB lineage: Bacteria > Planctomycetota > UBA1135 > UBA1135 > Saltatorellus. The sequence continues at coordinate 18,456 of PKCK01000006.1, forward strand.
GCCCGCTCCTCAGCGCGGCAGGCGCCCCTGGACGCCCACGACCAGCACGAGCGGAGCTCCGCCCGCGTCCTCGGCCTCGATGCGCACCTGGCCCTGCCACAACCCGTCGGATGTGCGCCAGCCCTCCAGCGACGAGGGCAGGGCCCGGCCGACCTGGAAGGTCTCGGGCACGGCGAAGGGACCGGAGACGGGGAGTTCGCCGGCGGCGAGGGCGCTCTGCGGCGCGACGCCGAGCACGCGCACGTCAGGGTCGGGGTCCCGGTCGAAAGCGGACCATCCCTCGTCGGCCGCCGCGAGGAGTCGATCCCGGGCCACCAGCCTCGCCAGACGCAGGACGCCCTCTGCCCTGGCGAGGTCCACCTCGCCTCGGCCCAGCGCTTCGAGGATGGCGCGATCGGCCAGGGGCACGACCAAAGAGCCCACGCGCAGAGCGCTCGGCCCGCCAGCCCGGGCGCGGGGCAACTCCGCGACGAGTGCGCCGTCGGCGTCGAGAACGAGGACCGTGGCCACCACGCCATCCTCCGATCGCCTGCGCACGAGCAGCGCGTCGAGCGGCCCCCGGGCGGTGTCGGCCGTTGCGAGCAGGCTCACACCGTAGAGCTCGGCCCCGGCGGGGAGGTGGGGACGGACGCGCTCGACCCGCGTGGGAGCCAGCCGTGCCGCGGCACGCTCCTCCGGCGTGCTGGGCGCAGGGGTCGGCGGTGCGACCTCGCCCGAGCTGATGCCGGCAGGGGCACCGGTCGCGGCGGTCGGAGGAGCCGCCGCCCTTGTCGGAAGTGGGCGCGCGGCCGAGGTCTGCGCGTTCGCGTCCGCCCCCGCGACAGCGCTGGTTCGCTTCAGGCCAGTCGCGAGTGGCCGCTCCGAGGAGGCCGTCGTCGCGCAGCTCGACCAGAGGAGGCAGCCCGCGAGGACGAACAGCCAGGGGCCGCGGCTCACGCGAGCTGCTCGAGGGACAGGCGCAGCAGACGCTCTGCCTTGGAAGAGATCGGCCAGGTCGGGTGGTGCTTGAAGACGAGGACCATCGACTCGCTGGGTGCGGCCTCGATGAAGGCGATCGGATCCTCTGGCGGGTCGAGGGTGCGGTCCATGGCAAGGACGCGGATGTGGTCGAAGTGGACGAACTCGACGCCTTGCGTGCGGGCGGTCGACGCTGGGCAGGTCGGAGGGGCGGGACGTCTCGTCGGTCCCTTGGGCGGGGCGCGGGAGCTCACGGCGCATCCCGCTCTCGAACTCGAGCGAGCAGCAGCCGTCGGTGTCGCCGTCGGAGCCTTTCAGCTTCGACCCGGAGCGGCGGTGCACCATCGCCTCGAGACGCCGCACGAACTCTGCTCGGACGCTCGGCTGAAGCGCGCGTTCGCCTCGCAGCAGGAGCCGGGCGCCGCCGCCGATGATCGTGGACCAGATGGCGCCCACGACGCCGGACGTGCTCCCGGAGAGGAGACCGGTGAGGGCGGCGAGGTCCCCGACCGTCAGGGCGAGCTTCCCACGGAACGCCAGCCGGCCACGATGGACCAACCCCGGAGCTTCGGGCGAGGGCCACTCCATGTGGGGCACCGAGTTCTCGGACGAGGGCGGCCCAGCGACGCGTTCGGCGGCCAGCGACCGGCTGCGCTCCTCGTCGCCCGAGTCGAGCCCCACGGAGGCCACGTAGCGCAGGCTGGAGGAGAGCCAGGCGTCTGGCAGCTGCGCCCCGGATCGGGGGCAGTCCTTGGATGCGGTCTGGGGGTCGGCCATGGCCGGGCGCGCTTCGTGGCGCCCGTCCGGAAAGTAGCCCCCGGCCCCCTACCGTAGGAAGCCTGGAGCGTGATCCCCTCGGGGCTGCTTCGGAAGGGGAGGGATCTCGGCTCGCTCGGTCCTGGGCTGGGGGCTGGCACCGAAGCCTCTCTGGTCCGCGCCTCCGGCAGCGTGGATCCTTGGGCGCCCTGATCTTCCTCGCTCACATCCCTCCTTGTGCTGCCCGGTTCTCGGTGCGCACCCCGAGCTCCCTCCGCTGGTGCAGCCGCTGAAGCCCTTGCGGGAACGGCCCACTTCGTCAGCGCCCGGGGCGTTCGGGACCGGCACTGCCGGAGCGAGCCCGGTCGCGCGCGGGCCCGGGATGTGGAGTTCGAGCCCGAGCACTGGGATCGGGCGCGGCGCGGGCAGGTGACGCAGCGCGTCGAGAGGCGCGATCCCATCGCTGCCTTCGTGTTCAGCACAGCCGCACGGGAGGTGCTGGAGTCGGTGCGGAAGACGGTGAGGCGCGCCTGTTCCCGTGGTCAGGAGCTTGGTCGCGCATGGAGTGCACTGGAAGTCGACCAGTGCGGCTCACGACACGGGGGTGATCGTTCGCCACCGGACTCCACGGTCGGGCGGGGTGGTCCGGTTGTTCGAACCCCACCGGGTGGGGCAATAAGACGCATGGCGGCATCTTCGTTGAGCGGCCCGTGGACCTGACGCCGCCCTGGATTCAGTGCGAGGACACACCGGGCCATCGTGGGAGCGGCTTGCCCCGATCGTCGTACCTGCGCGCGCTTCGGTCCGCCAGCTGCAGTCGGGGCGATCGAAGCTCTGCGACGAAGGGCCGCGCAACGAGCCTTGGAGGTGGCGGGAATGGTCGCCAGAGCGCTCTGTAGCCCGAGTCCTTGATCGAACCGCCGCCAGATCTCGCGAACGTTGCACGAGATCGTTAACGGCAGCGCGAGGCCGTGGAGCAGGCAATGAACGATGACGCAGATGGACGTTTGGCCGCACTGGTTTTACGTATGCCGCGCAGGAGCATCGATAAGGAATTTCGAAGGCGTCCCCAGTTGCGACATCGTCCTGCTTTGGCTTCTATTTCCAACGACTCACTTTGATATTTCCTGTTTCGGCACACCGGCTAGACGACCCTGAGTCCTGAGCGTCCTCCGGCGGTTCCGTCACCACCGAGTCCCCAGCGGACTCGTCCCCTCCCCATGAAACGTACTTCCGCAGCCCTCCTCGGGCTTGGTGGCCTTTGCTTCGCCGCGCCGCAATTCGTTGGCGGTGGCGGTCCCACGGATCACTCCGCCTACCGACCCTTCGTCCTGAGCGACAACCCGATCGACGGGCCGGACCACATGTACGATCCGGCCCTCGAGGGAGGTCCGACCGGGACGTCTGCCGATGTCAAGCTGAACAACCTCCGCCCCGGAGCCGACGCGAACGGCGTGCCGTCCGGCGGACCTCCGAGTCCGCTCTACGGCGCGGGCAGCTTCGAGCAGAAGCTTCTCCGCTTCGAGGAGTTCGGCCCCACTCCGATCGAGGAATCGACCACTCCGGCCGGAGAGTTCACGGTCCCCGCGACTCCGCAGGACACCGCGGCCGGCGCTCTCCTCGACGAGATGCTCGTCGGTCCGCTCTCGCCGCCGCACACGGTGCAGGCCAACGACACGGACACGAGCCCGTGGTCCCCGCTCGTATCTCAATATCTGGGTCGTACGGTCCGGGTGCCCGCCGAGGGTCGTCCCTCCGGCCAGGGCTGGGCCCACCAGCGATACGACGAGTTCCAGCCCGTCGAGGCCTACTCGACCATCCAGACGGGAGCTCGCGCGAACACGGGCTTCCGGGACGGTGTCCAGCTCCACGGATACGAGCACACTGCCCAGGGCTTCTCGGAGTTCGGGCCCGGCGGTCTGTACCACAACACGACCGGGCTTGACGGCTTCGACGGAACGACGAACGGCATCGAGGTGCGCTTCCACCCGAACATGCCGGAGCAGCTGCCCGAGGCGCTCTGGTGCTTCGACGGCATGATCCCGCCGCGCCTCCTCATGTCGCGCGTCGGAGTTCCCGTGATCATGCGTCACTACAACGGCCTGCCGGTCGACGTGACGGCGAACCGTGGCTTCGGGATGCACACCATCTCGACCCACGAGCACAACGGGCACAACCCGGCCGAGTCGGACGGCTTCGCCGGTGCCTTCTTCTTCCCCGGGCAGTTCTACGACTACCGGTGGCCGATGGCGATCGCCGGTCACGACACGATCAACGTCGATGCGACCGACCCGCGGGCCGGAACGCCGACCGACGATGGTGGCATCACGAACATCCCGGGCGACTGGCGCGAGATCATGAGCACCCACTGGTTCCACGACCACATGCTCGATTTCACCGCCCAGAACGTCTACAAGGGCAACGCGGCGATGATGAACTACTACAGTTCGATCGACCGTGGTAACGAGTCCATCGACGACGGTGTCAACCGCCGCCTCCCGAGTGGTTCCTCGCTCGGATGGGGCAACCGGGACTACGACGTCAACCTCGTCATCGCCGACAAGGCGTGGGACGACGAGGGGCAGCTCTGGTACAACCCGTTCCAGACCGACGGGATGATCGGGGACCGGATGCTGACCAACTGGCAGTACCACCCCTACCTCGACGTTCGCGCACGCAAGTACCGCTTCCGGGTCCTGAACGGATCGGTCGCGCGCCTGATGAAGATCGTCCTCGTGGTCGAGCGCGAGGGGAACGCGGGCCAGATGGCCGGCCCTCCGGGCTCGGGGATCTCCTACGACCGCGTCCCGTTCCACATGATCGGGAACGACGGCAACCTCCTCGAGTACGCCATCAACTTCGATGGCACGAACGGAACACGGGCCGGGGAGCTCCCCACGCAAGGCATCGGCGAGCGCTACGACATCGTGGTCGACTTCAGCCAGTTCCAGCCGGATACCAAGCTCTACTTCGTCAACCTGCACGAGCACGACAACGGCCGGAAGCCGAACGGGCCGATTCCCCTGCGGGAGATCCTGAACGGCGAGTACACGGCCGGTGAGGTCGATGTCGACGGTGATGGACGCAGCGATCGCTACGAGAGCGGCGACCCGTGCGTCTCGCGATTCATGGAGCTGCGGGTGCACGAGATGCTCCCCGACATGGTCGATCGCTCGGTCGACCTGACTCCCTTCGAGCCCGGTGGCCAGAAGCTCGTCGAGCACAATCGCCCCACGGCCCAGGAGCTCGCCGGCGCTCACCGACGTGAGTTCAAGTTCGGCCGCTCCGGTGGTACGGACAACCTCCCCTGGACCGTGAAGACCGATGACGGCGCGTTCAATGCGGATACGCGCCGTGTGACCTCGGCTCCCGCCATGGGCGACGTCGAGATCTGGACCATCGTCGGAAAGAACGGATGGAGCCACCCTGTTCACATCCACTTCGAGGAGGGCTTCATCCTGTCCAAAGACGGTGAGGCTCCCCCGATCTGGGAGCAGTACGCCCGTAAGGACATCTATCGGGTCGGCCCGATGGACGACAGCGCGAACGAGATCCAGGTCGCCCTTCGCTTCCGCGAGTTCGCAGGCACTTACGTGGAGCACTGCCACAACACGACGCACGAGGACACGGCGATGCTCATGCGCTGGGACCTCGAGTATCCCGGCCAGCTCAACCTGATGCCCTCGCCTCTTCCCAGCTGGGAAGGAGTCTCCTACGTGACGAGTGTCGGCTTGAACGGCACCCGTCGTGGTGGGCCTCCCTCGGGTGCCGGTAACGGCGCCGGCGGTGGTGCTGGTGCCGGCGACGGCGGTGGTGCTGGTGCCGGTGACGGCGGTGGTGCTGGCGCTGGTGACGGCGGTGGTGCTGGTGCCGGTGACGGCGGCGGTGCTGGCGCTGGCGACGGCGGTGGTGCTGGTGCCGGCGACGGCGGTGGCGCTGGTGCTGGCGGAGGCCAGCCGGTGGAGATCTACTCCACGGGCTTCGAGAACGGCGATCTCGGTGGTTGGACGACCGGCGGTAACGTCAGGGCCCACGCGGGGCAGGTGAACTCGGGAGGCCGCTCGATGCGCCTTCGCCGGAGTGCCTCTGCTGCCATCGGGATCAGCACCGCGGGTTACTCGGAGATCACTCTCGAGTACGCGAAGCGCACCAAGAAGTACGACGGGAACGAAGCCCTGCTCGTTCAGTACTCCGCGAACGGCGGAGGAACCTGGCAGACCATCGAGGCAGAAGGCAACACCAACTGGACCGCGAGGTCCTACTTGCTGCCTGCCGATGCCGGGGACAACGCCAGCTTCGTGCTCCGCTTTGCCACCACGGCGAACGCAAACAGCGAGAACTCCTGGGTGGACGATGTCCGCCTGATCGGGACGCCCGCTGGTGGTGACGCCGGTAACGACGCCGGTAACGACGCCGGTAACGACGACGACGACGACGATGACGACGACGACGACGACGACGACGACGATGACGACGACGACGACGACGACGACGACTGATTGAGACGCGGTTTCCGGGGCTCTCGGAGCCTCGGGGACCTTTGTGTTCTCCCCGGGAAGCTCAGCTCCCCGGGGAGATTCGACTTTATATCCCCGGTTTTGAGATCGACGCAGTCATGCTCCTCGCCACTCTCCTGAGTCTTGGCCTCGCACCCCAGATCGGGGCCGATGATGCACTTGCACCCCGGCCACGGATGCGTGCGCGGGACCCGTTCCCCAACGTCGAGCTCGTGCGCCACGACGGTGAGACCGTCCGCTTCCAGGACGACCTCATGGAAGGGAAGGTGTTCATCCTGAACTTCATGTACACGACGTGCGCCGACGTGTGCCCCATGGAGACCGCTCGCCTGAGCGAGGTCCAGGCCATTCTCGGTGACCGCGTTGGCGAGGACGTTCACTTCTACTCGATCACCGTGGACCCGGACCGGGACACGCCCGAGGTCCTCGCGGACTACCGCGAGCGCTTCGGAGTCGAGGAGGGCTGGGACTTCTTCACCGGGGACGAGATGGACATCCTGTCTCTCAGGCGCCGCTTCGGTCTCTACTTCGACGACACCGAGGACCTGCAGGACCACAACATCAACATGGTCATCGGGAACGCCCGGACCGGGCAGTTCCTGCGGCGCTCTCCCTTCGACAATCCCTATGTGCTCGCCACCCAGGTGACGAGCTGGGTCTCCGACTTCAACGGTCGGGGTGTCGGAACCGAGGACTACTCCGAGGCACCCCTCGGCTACGGCGCGATCCACGAAGGCGAGCTCCTCTTCAGCACCCGCTGCGCCGTCTGCCACCTCATCGGCGAGGGCGACGGGCGCAAGCGGATCGGTCCGAACCTCAAGGGCATCTCCGAGCGTCGGGATCCGGCGTGGACCCTGCGCTGGATTCTCGAGCCTGACAAGGTCATCGAGGAGGGGGACCCGTTGGCTCTCGGTCTCCTGGCAGCCTACAACCACGTCCCCATGCCCAACCTCGGGATGACGCTCGAGGAGGGGCGGCAGATCCTGGAGTTCCTCCAGACGGAGGACCGGCGAGTCACCCGCGTCGAGGGCAACGCCGAGCTGCGCGAGCGGCAGGACGCCGAGGTTCCGGAGTGCTGCCAGAAGGAAGAGCTCACTGTCATCGATCGGGACGGTGAAACGGACGCTGCCGAGAACGGCGACGACGAGGAGTCGGACTCCGCGGCCTCTTCCCTGGGATTCTCAGGAGTCCGCGTCGAGTACCTGCTCGGCAGCCTCCTCATGATCCTCGGGATCGCGGTCCGGCGCTTTCGCCCGTGACGGCTCCTGTTCTCTCCTGGAGATGAGGTGAACACGCGCCCCTCGCGACACCGTCGCGGGGGGCGCGTTCTCTCTTCGCCCGCCTCTCGGGCTGAGCGGTCCAGGAGATCGGCCTCGGCGAGTGAGCTTCGCCGGGAGCGAATCCCGTCGAGGGTTCCTCGCAGCCGCAGCTTCCGGGACCCGGCGCCGTTCGTCAGGTCCTCCACGATCAGCGAGCCGCCTTCAGGGAGGCGCGGGCTCCTCGAGGAAGTGGACGTCCAAGCCGTCGTTCGGGCTCAGAGCGAGCTGGCGGCGACGAATTCACGAACGACGCGGGCCTGGCGCCGGTCCAGTTGGTCGTCGGCGACGAAGCTCATCACGCTTCCATCGAGCCGTCTCGCGTTCACGTGCAACAGCGGGGCCCCGGCGCGCGCGACGGGAGCGGAGATCTACACGCAGTGGGCGTGTCCCCGCGGAATGGCTTCAGCCCCCTCGGGCCGTCGCGCGTCCCGGCTGCGCCAGGCCGTGGGCTCCTCGTCCTACCAGTCGAGTGAAAGGAGCCGGGCCCCGCGAGGGGTCCGGCTCCCGATTGACGTCAGGGGGCCGACAGGCCCCTCCGATCAGGCGCGCTTGCGGCGGCCTCCTCTCGCGGTCACCAGTCCGCACATCGCGAGCGCTCCTGCGGCCCAGAGGTTCCAGGGACCAGGGACCCCGGAGCCCTCGGACGTGCTCTCCGCGGCCGCCTCGTCCTCGCGGACGACGACGGTCACGTCCCCCTTCTGACAACACTCGGGCGCGACCTCGTTCGCTCGCTTCCGCAGCTCCTCGTTGCCGTCGACCCGGGCTGCACGCCGGCTCTCGACCTCGAGGAAGTCGATCAGTGCCTCCGCCTCGTCCCCGGGGATCCCTAGGTTCGGCATCGGGATGCGTCCATAAGCGTGGTAGAGCGCCAGCGCCGTGGGATCCTTGTCGGCCAACATCTTGTCCGGCTCCATGATCTGCCGGCGCAACCAATCGCGCGTCCGGCGCTCGGTCACCCCGGCGAGGTTGGGTCCGATCTTCTCCGCGCCGTCATCGAGCCCGATCCGGTGGCAGGCCGAGCAGCGTGAACGGAAGAGCAGCTGCCCTTCGGACAGTCGCGGGAGCTCCAGGGGAGCGTCGGAGTAACTCGAGGTGTTCAACCCGAGGCCATCGAAGTCCTTGACCCAGCTGTCGATCTGAGTGGCGAGGACGTACGGGTTGTCGAACGGTGAGCGCTTGAGCCACTGGCCCGTCTTCGCGTTGCCGATGACCAGGCTGATGTTGTGGTCCTGGAGGTCCTCCGCGTCCTCGAAGTAGAGGCCAAGGGCTCGACGTAGGGCAAGGATGTCGCCCTCGTCACCCGTGAAGAAGTCCCAACCAGCTTCGACTCCGAACTGCTCTCGATAGGCAGAGAGGACCTCTGGTGTATCGCGAGCAGGGTCGACGGTGATCGAGAGCATGTGGACGGCCGTACCGACCCGGGAGCCGAGGATCTCCTGCACCTCGCAGAGCTTCGCCGTCTCGAGCGGGCACACGTCCGCGCAGGTCGTGTACATGAAGTTGAGCACCACGACCTTGTCCTCGATCAGGTCGTCGTGGAAGCGAACACGTTCGCCGTCGTGGCGGATCAGCTCGACGTTCGGGAGGGCATCCGTGGCTCGCCTTCGTGGGCGGATCTTGGGGGAGTCCTGGTCGGGGAGCGCGGGAAGGAGGGCGAGCAGGATCGGGATCGCGATGTGCATGGTTCAGGCGTGGGATCGTGTCGGTCGCGGCGGCACGGACGACGCGACCTCGGCCTCTGGGCCGAGGTCGCGTCAGTCCCTCAGACGTCACTCGTCGTCATCGTCATCATCATCGTCGTCATCGTCGTCGTCATCGTCGTCGTCGTCGTCGTCGTCATCGTCGTCGTCATCGTCGTCGTCATCGTCGTCGTCATCGTCATCGTCGTTGCCGCCGTTGCCGTTGCCGCCGTTGCCGTCGTCGTCGTCGTCGTTACCGCCGTTGCCTGGCGGCGGACCACCGTCCCCACCCATGTCGATCGCGACCTCGAGTCTGTCACCTCGTCGAGCGGACTCGAGCGCCACGCTGGAGACGTACGTCACGCCCTCCCAGGACGGGAGGGGTGCAGGCATCAGCTTCACCTGCCCCGGACGCTCGAGGTCCCATCGCGTGAGCATTGCGTTGTCCTCGTGGGTCGTGACATGACAGTGCTCCACGTAGGTACCGCTGAACTCGCGGAATCGGATCCCGACGATGATCTCGTTCGCCGACTCGTCGAGCGGTCCGAGGCGCAGGAGATCCTTCCGGGCCCATTGCTCCCAGGAAGGAGGCGCTTCGCCGTCCTTCGAGAGGATGAACCCCTCCTCGAAGTGGATGTGGATCGGATGGGACCAACCGTTCTTGCCCACGACGGTCCAGGCCTCGAGATCGCCTGACGTGATCGCAGTCGTCTGTCGACGCGTGTCAGCAGTGAACGCTCCGTCCTTGCTCTTGACGGTCCACGGAGCCTGGTCGGTCCCCCCGGAGCGCCCGAACTTCAGCCATCGAGTGCGAGCGGTTGCCAGCTCGTCCGCGGTGGGGCGGTTGTGCTCGACCAGCTTCGCCATCCCCGGCTCGAAGGCCGAGAGATCGGTGCTCTGGTCGGCAGCCGCCGGGCCGAGCTCGTGAACGCGGAACTGGAGGAACGGACCGACACCGGGATCTCCACCGTCGTATTCGTCCGAGAGTCCGTCACCGTCGTTGTCGACTTCTTCGACGCTGTAGGACCCATCGAGAACCTCCGCCAGGGGGATCCAGCCCTTGGGCTTGCGACCGTTCTGGTGCTCGACGAGGTTCACCATGAGCAGGCGATCGCCGGGCTCGAACTGCGCGAAGTCGACGACGATGTCGTATCGCTCGCCCGGCGACTGTGCAGGCAGGATGCCGTGGGTCGTTCCGAACCGGCCATCGAAGGGGATGGCGTGCTCCATCAGGTTCCCGTCGTTCGCGATCATGTGGAACGGGACCGTGTCGTAGCTGAGCCCGGAGCCTCGAGGGCCGGCGTACTGGCCGGAGTTTCCGGCGCGTTCGACGACGAGAGCGAACTTCCAGTAGCGAGCAAGACTCGCGGCGAGGATGCGGAAGCGGTACTTCCGGGCCCTGACATCGAGGAACGGGGAGTACCCGAAATTGACGAGCACTCGGTCGCCGAGCATCCCGTCCGTCTGGAACGGGTTGTACCAGAGCTGTCCCTCGTCGTCCCAGCACTTGTCACTGACGACGAGGTTGACGTCGTAGTCCCGGTTGCCCCACATGAGAGATGACCCGCTGGGCAGTCGGAGGTTCACGCCGTCGTCGATCGACTCGTTACCGCGGTCGATCGAACTGTAGTAGTTCATCACGCCCGCCATGCCCTTGAAGACGTTGTGGGCGGTGAAGTCGAGCATGTGGTCGTGGAACCAGTGGCTGCTCGCGACCTCTCTCCAGTCACCGGGGACGTTCACGATGCCGCCGTCGTCGGTGGGGTAGCCGGCTCGGGGGTCCGAAGCGTCCGTGTTGATCGTGTCGTGCCCCGGGACGACCATCGACCAGTGGTAGTCGTAGAACTGGCCCGGGAAGAAGAAGGCCCCCGCGTAGCCATCGCTCTCGGCGGCGTTGTGACCGTTGTGCTCGTGGGTCGTGATGCAGTGCATTCCGAACCCCCGGTTGGCCGTCACGTCGACGGGCAGACCGTTGTAATGCCGTAGCAGGATCGGCAGTCCGACTCGTCCCTGCACCATCTTGAGCGGGAACGTCCCGTCGAAGGTCCAGAGGGTCTCGGGCAACTGAACCGGCATGCGAGGATGGATGCGCGGCTCGAGGCCCTGCGTCGTGCCAACGAGCGGGTCGATGCCCAGGTCGTTCTTGGCGATCGTGTGGTACAGCCCGTTGGGGCCGAACTCGCTGAAGCCGCCGGGCCCGTGGGAGTATCCGTGCCTCTGTGCACCATCACGGAAGCCCGTGTTCGTACGGGCTCCGGTGGTGACCGTCGTGATCATCTCCTCCGGGAAGAACTCGTCCCAGCGTTGGTGGGCCCAGCCCATCCCGGGCGGGCGGCCCTCCGCGGGCGCCTTCTTCAGAGTCCGGCCCAGGTATTGCTCGACCAGCGGTTTCCACGGGTTCTGGTCGACGTCGTTGGCCGCCACCGTGGGGTCCGGCCAAAGAGGTTGCTGGATGAAGTCATCCAGCACGGCGCTCGTGCCGGTGGCCTCGACGTACTGGCCGATGTTCTCGCTGGGGCTCGACGGCGCGGGGAACTCGGCGTTGTTCCGGGATCCGACTTCGTACGGATCCATGGCGAGTTCTTCCGTTCTGATGAGTGCGAACTCGAACTTGCCAGCGCCGAAGAGAGGGCTCGGCGGACCGCCTGCCGGGACAGGTCCTCCGGGCTCCCCCGTCACGTAGTTGCCGATCGTGAGGTCGTCTCGGGTTCCGGTCGGACCGCCTTCGAGCGCGGGGTAGTACATGGAGCCAGGCCCGTCGAAGGGGTCCTCGCCGATCACGTAGTCGCGCCAGGCGGACTCGTCCTTGGGGCCGTCAGGGCCGAAGTACTGGGGGATTGCGAGGCACAGACCGCTCGCAACGAGGAGCACAAGGGGGATGGGTCTCATCTGTTCGGTTCTCGGGCCGCACCCGAAAAAGAGGGGAGGGATGTCTCAATTTGGAAGCTAGACCGAAAGAAGTGGGGCTGGATGACTCATTTCAAAAATTAAGCGAGGAAAGGACTGGAATACCAGCTTGCTTTCGACCGAGCCGCAGCGCCCTGCCCGCATGGCGCAGGGGGGGCGCGCGCGGTTTGGGTTGGATGAGGCACCTTGTCGCTTTTGAGGGAGGGCAAATGGTTCGAATTCGCGCGCGGCTCACGAACTTGCAAAACAGCCAGATGCGACATCTTTTCGCAGATAACGACGTTCCAATTGTCCGGCAGCAGGGCGCTGGGTGCCGCAGGGCCCTTGAGGGCGAGTGCGTCACTCCAGGGCGTGAGTGGAAGACACGAGGGCCGGCCGACGCCCCCCGCGAAGCGCCGGTCGAACCTGGAGGTAAGACCATCGCCCTGCTCGCTGCTCGCGGGCGAACGACGGCATCGTTCGCGGCGCAGGCCGCCCCGCGGCGAGAGGGAGCGGCTCTTGGCGGTCGCTGATTCGGCGGAGGAGCTGTCGCGCGGAGATCGGATCGGACGCGTCCGCAATGCGACATCGTTCGCCGACGCAGCGCGGTCGGCGGATGTCGTCCTCGGCGATGGTTCGCTCGCGGGGCTCGGCCCAGCCGCAGCAGGAGGTGCAGGCATCGCGGGCGGCGGGGGAGTCATTCGCGAAGCGGGCGGGCCGAGCCCTCCCCGCTGCCTGCGGCGGTCCCCTTGGCCGTCTCGGTCGACGGCACGGCGAGGTGGACGACCTCGTTCTTGCCCAGGGTGAGCTCCATCGAGACCGCGCTCTCACCCACCTCCTCCCGGACGAGCGGTCGAGGAGCCGTGAGGCGTGGGGTCCACGCCGAGCCACGGCGGAGATCCCGGGGGCGTGCACGAAGGCCTGGCTGCATCGTCGCGGCCGTTTCCCCTGCGCCCCGGGGCAAGTGGCGCGGCACACGTCGACCAGAAGAGCGTCGACGTGCCGCGAGCTCCTCGTCGCCAGTGCGCGTGTCTCACGAAGGACCGATCGGATCTCGCAAAGCGTCATTCCCCGGGCCCCGTCGGACTTGCGATTGCCCGGCTGCTTCAGCGGAAGCAGGCTTCGGTCGAGGACTCCCTGCTATGGCACTCCGCTCTGAAACACTCTGCTCGAGGCTGGTCCTCGTTGCCGCTCTCGCCGGCCCTGCAGCGGCCCAGCTGACGGCGCCGCGCGCGCTCGGCCGACCAGCGCCCTTCATGGAGGACTTCACACCCAGGCGCGCGCCCGCAGCCGTGACCGTGGGCCCCGCTCTGCCCTCCTCCGGCGGTGCACCCGTGTTGGTGCAGGTGGAGGCGAGCCGCGTGACCCGCCTGCTCCCTCCCGCCCTGTTCGGCAACAACCTCGCGCTCTGGACCGGCGACAACGACACGCTCAGCGGGACTCTGGAAGACCGGCTGCAGCCCCTGAGGCCCGGAGTCCTGCGCTTCCCGGGTGGCAACGCCTCCAACACCTACCACTGGGACGGGAACTACCCGCCGTACGCTGTCTCTCAGGGCTGGGACAACCAGAGCAACCCCTGGGCCGTCAACACGGTCGAGTTCCTCAGCCTCTGTGAGCGCCTCGGGGCCGAGGCCCTGCTGACGGTCAATCACGGCTACCACGAGTACGACACGACGGCGACCGACGGGCAGCTCTCCAAGGCGGTGGCGCTCGCCGCGGATTGGGTCGAGTACTGCAACGCACCGCTCGACGGCTCGAACCCGCGCGGCGGGATCGACTGGGCCGCGGAGCGAGCCGCGGACGGTCACGCCGAGCCCTTCGGGGTGAAGTACTGGGAGATCGGCAACGAGGTCCACGGTCCCTGGACCGTCGGCAACGAGGTCGCCGACGGCGCGGTCTACGGGGCGCAGTACAACGTCTTCCACGACGCGATGAAGGCCGTGGATCCCAGCATCCACATCGGTATCGACGGCTACGTGGGCGATCCGGCCAAGGTCGCCTGGACGACGGAGGTGTTCTCGAACCCCGGGACCGGGCGGCGCATCGACTTCATCGACACCCACGACTACTTCCACTGGCTCGGGCACAGCCTGCAGAACGACCTCGCCGAGGAGGAGCTGTTCGGACTCGTGGACCAGATCGCTCAGAACAAAGCCGACCTCGACAGCCTCGTCGCGAACTGCACGCGACGCCGCCCCGGGGAGATCAAGTACTACATGGGCGAGTTCAACATCACGCACCCGGTGAGCTACCACGCGACGCAGCTGGCGAGCGCACTGGTCGTGGCGGAGATGCTGGGCGCGATGATCGACACGGGCTACGACGCCGCGTCGCTCTGGCTCGGGTTCCACGCATGGAGCGGCACGGGAGACACGGGTTTCCTGGCGCGTAACAACCCAGCGGTGCCCGACCACACCCCGTACGCCAACTACTTCGTGTACTGGCTGTTCGCGCGGAACTTCGGAGACCGTGCGCTGGTGGCCTCGAGCCTGGATCCGGAGGTGGTGGTCCACGCGAGCCGCTTCGCCTCCGGCGAACTCGGCCTGATGCTCGTCAACGAGACCGCGGCTCCGCGCACGGCCACCATCCGGCTCAACGGGTTCTCCCCGAGCGGGCCGGTCAACGGCTGGGTCCTCGGCGGCTCGGGTCTCGCGGCCACCGCGGTGACCTTGAACGGCGTCGGGAACGGTCTGCTCTACGGAGGTCCTCTACCGGACACGGTTCCCACCCTGGTCGGGACCGCGGATCCGCAGGGAGTCCTCTCGGTGCGCCTCGAGCCGCACTCCCTGACGTCGCTGCTCGTCTTCTGAAGCGAGGTCACTCGAGCCAGCCGAGGCGACGTCGGAGGTCGGACGCGGAGCCACTTCGACGACGCGACGGACGTGGCCGAAGAGGACCAGCTCGACCTCCGGGTGGAAGGAGCTTCGGGCGAGCGTGCCCGCAGTGAGGCGCGGAGAGTGGCGTGCTGTCTCGAGGGCCCTGGGCGCGCGCTCGAGACCGTCGTCGACGCCGCGCTCCACGGCCTCGATACCCGCGACCTCGACCGCGCGGCCGGGTTCGGGGCAGCGGCCCCCGCGAGCGCGCGGCGCAGGCGCGAGGAGTTCGCCCGTCGTCTCTGGACTCCCTCTGCTCCGGTGAGGCCGCGATCTCGAGGAAGGGCCACCTGGGTCCGCTCCCGTGGGGCGCGATCCGGAGCTCCGTTGCCGGCTGGTGTTCGCGGCCTCGAAGCTCTCCATACGGCCGATCAGTCCGTCGACACTGCTCCCGACGAGGGACGACGAGGTCTCTTCGCGGCTGAGAACGGTGCGCTCCCGAGGCGTGACTGCTCACCGCGGGGAGAGCACAAGGGGGCGAGGGACGGGCAGAGCTTCACCGAGGGTTCTTCCTGTCCGGAGGGCCATACGTGCACGTGGGCTGGAGAGGTCCCGTAGCGGCGCTGAGCGCGCCAGCCGACCTTTCCGGGGGGAATGCGAACTCGGCTCAATTCCCGCTCGCGGCCGTTCCGACTACACAGCGTCGATCCTTTCGAAGTCTTCAACCGATCCCGTGTGGATCGGCGCGCCTGTTGACATGCAAGTTCGGAACCTCCACACCTCTCTGGCCATCTCCTCCGTCCTCGTCTCCGGTCTCGCCGGGACGGGGTGCAGCATCGAGGGTCCCGAGGGACCTCCGGCGCCCCCGCCCGAGTCGTCGTCGATTCCTTCTCAGATGGCGAACACCCGCGTGCAGTGGTCCTTCGATCTCAGCCCCTTCACGCTGGAGCATCTCGGCTCGAATCCGTCCTGGAGCGTGACGTCCGGTGGCGGAGAGATCCAGGGCACCGAGTACGTCAACACCTTCGAGTCGACGGGCTCGTACACGGTCCGTGTTCGTGCCAACTACCCGTCCGGGGAGACGACGACCTCGGACTTCGACGTCCTCGTGCAGTCGGACGTGATGGCCGTCGTCGAGTGCGGCAACGATCTGTTCCTCTTCGATGGAGAGACCGGCGGCCTGATCCCCTTCGCCTCGGGCGGGTCATCGCCCCTGAACTATCGGGCTCAGCTCCCCAACGGCTGGTTCGTCTACGAGCGTATGGGCGGGTCTTCGATCGACCTCTGCGTGTACGACATGGAGTCGACGTACGAGGTCGGGCTCTCGCTCAGCACGGACACGGCGTACGCCGCGCACACCCTCTCGAGCGTGCTCCTGTACGAGCAGGGCTCCAACGCGGAGACGGGTCTCTACGCGTGGTACCCGGACGGCGACCGGACGGAGAGCGTCGCCTGGCGCGGGGGGATGCACAACCGCAACCCCGTGGTCAGCGACTCCGAGGTGGTCTACTTCGAGTACGGCAACAACGGCCAGCCGGATCTCTACTTCTGGAACTACGGCGACCCGAACCCCACGACCGCCTTCAGCAGTGACTACCCGGAGGTGATCCAGGGAGTCGTCCCCAACGGCGGCGTCGTCTTCTCGACGAACAACCCGAGCACCCTGGAAGACG
The DNA here is from genome assembly GCA_002862085.1 of Planctomycetota bacterium. GTDB lineage: Bacteria > Planctomycetota > UBA1135 > UBA1135 > Saltatorellus. The sequence goes on from PKCK01000006.1 coordinate 35,056, forward strand.
ACCTGTACTACTACCGCGAGCACGGCGGCTCGTTCACCGTGGGTGGCGATCTCCAGGCGAGTGAACAGAATCTCGACATGACCTATCGGGGACAGCTCTCCGGCGGCCTGGTGGTCTTCAGCACGAGCGACTCTCTCGGGGACCAGAACCTGTGGCTGTGGAGCCCTTTCGGGCTGAACTCCTTCGCCATCGCCACCGGTCCGAACGCGGAGACCTTCGAGGGCATCGCTCCCGATGATCGGGTCCTGTTCTCCATCGGTACGGCGCCGGGCAACGACGATCTCGGGCTCTATCACCACACGACCGCGACCACGAACATCGTCGCCTCGTCCCCGGACAACGAACTGCTCGAGGCCTTCCTCCCGAACTCCGACGTGGTCTTCGCGGTCGAATCAGCCGCGGGGCGGCAGTTGAAGCGCTTCAACGTCGTCACGGCCCAGGTCGACGTGATCGCGGACACTCCTGGAGAGGACTTCAGGCTGGCCGGCGTGCTCTCCGACGGCGCTGTGGTCTACACCCAGACCGGGTCCTCGCAGGGGCTGCACGTGTGGAACCCGATCAGCGGAATCTCGACGCCCGTGGCGGGAGCAGGAAGCGCCTTCGAGGGCGCAGCCGGTGACGGAGACTTCATCGTCTCGTTGGATTCGGGCTCCCAGACCGATCTGGCCCTGTGGGATGCGGGCACGTCCCAGCTGGTGACGATCGCGCAGACCGATGCGGACGAGCAGTTCCAGTGTGCCTTCGCCAACGGGCCCGTGATCTTCTCACGGGTCGTGGCGCCCAGCACGACCTCGGACCTGTTCAAGTGGGACAAGGAGGACGGGCAGGAAGTGCGGATGACCGCTGGATCGGCGGACCACTCGGTGGTGACCGTCATTCACGGCGCCCCCTGAAGCTGCCTGCCCGGTCGGTGGAGCGAACGCCGGGGCCCCATGGCCCCGAGCGCCGATGATGATCCGCTGTCGCGCCGCTCGTTCCGTGGAGCACATCGCAGGAGCTCTCGAGAGAACCTGGGTCCAGCGGCGTCTCGACCCTCGCTCCCGCGGCGGCGACCAGCTCGAGGAGCCGATCGGGTCGGCCGACCACGAGAGCCGACGCCCGAGCTTCTCATGCGCCCGCCTGACGGTTCCTGACCGATGGGCGGGCTTCTTCGTGGGGCGGCGTCGGCCCGCGCGCGCCGGCGCATCGATGATGGCGCACAGCACCACGTCGTCGACCGCAGCCCGGGCGTGAGCCGTGGCCCGTGCAGCTCAGCCTCCGATCACCGCGGCTCGCTCGTTCGCACCATGGAGAGGTCATCGTGGACGCCGGCGACGACCGAAGCGAGGACGCTCCCGTGGGCGACGCGCTCGAGCTCGCGTCGAAGTCGTCGCAGAGGTCGCCGCGGCGCGCGCTGGCGGCAGGCACGGATCAGGGCCCGAAGTCGCGTGCGTCGATCGAGCTCTCGACTCCCGAGTGGAGGGCTGCGCTCGCGAGGGATGGCCCGGGCGCGACAGCGGCTACGGCTCCGTATCCTCTTTCTGCGCAACAGTTGCTACGACTCCGTATCCCCGTGCGACCTCGAGTCCTCCTTCCCGCGGCTCCGTATTCCCTCGCCCCCGGATACGTCCCGCACGGTCGCGCTCACCCTGCGGTAAGGTAGGGACCATGCTGGATACGCTCTCGTCCATTCTCCAAGTGATCGTCGGACTGGGACTCCTGAACGTGTGGCTGTTGCGGGCCAGGAGCGCGACCGCGTACCGGGGTGGCGACGCCGAGAACCTGAAGGACGAGTTCGCTGCCTACGGCCTCCCGCCCGCCGTCTTCTACGTCGTGGGAGGTCTCAAGATCACCTCCGGCATCCTCCTCATCGCGGGCCTCTGGGTCGGCGAGGTCGTGATCCCCGCCGCGTCGGTCGTGGCCGTCCTCATGGTGGGCGCGCTCGCCATGCACGCGAAGGTGGGGGACCCGCCGATGAAGTCCCTCCCGGCGCTGCTCATGCTGCTCATGGGCACGACGATCTGCCTCGCACCCTGAGCGAGCTGGAGGCGCCCCGCGCGGCGCCTCCTCAGGCGCCGTTCTCAGCGGGTGCCACGAGGCGGAGGAGGTCGGCGGGACGCAGGACGACGCCGAGGTTGACCGCCAGCATCCCGAGGGCGAGGGCGATCCCCTGGGGGAACATCGTGACGTTGAACGCCACGATCCCGACCGTGATCGGCAGCTGCGCGAAGCCGGCCGCGAACCGCGTCCTCGGGACGAGCAGCAGGATCGCGAGGACGAGGTGCCCCGCGGCCAGCCAGTCCATCAGGCCGTCGCCGCGGATGATCTCCCACATGCGCGATCCCGCCGAGCCGTCGTCGAGCGGCGGCTCCACGAGCTCCAGGACGTGGTTGGCGGCCGAGCCGAGGAGCGGCACGGAGAGGAGCAGCGCGCAGACCGTCTGGAGTCGTTTCACCGCCCGATATTAGCGGGTGAAAGGGCGCCGGATGCGTCCCGGTGAGCCGCCGTCGCAGACGGAGTCCTCGCCATCATCGCGCACGACGTCGGCGCGTCTCGCTGTCCGCGGCTTCGGTCGCCGGTGCTCACGCGTGACACTCGCCACGACCCGGCGCGCGCCCTCGGCGCCCGGGTCCGAGGGCCCGGGCGCCGCGCGCGATCTCGGAAGGGTGGGGCAGCCGCTACTCGCCGAACATGTCCTTGCGAGCTTCGGCCAGCCTCGCCTCGGCCTCCTTCGCGGTCATCTCGCCGCGCGCGACCGCGGCGTCCAGGCGCTTCTCGTACTCGGCGTAGCGGGCCTTCATCGCGGCCTCGTCCGCGCGCTTCCCGCGGGCGCCGTCTTCGGGCTTCCTCTCCCGGGAAGCGTCCTTCTTCTCGGCCTCGGGGCCCGTCTTCCGGGTCTTGTCGCCGCCGAACATCTTCTCGCGAGCCAGGCGGAGCTTGGCCTCGGCGTCTTCGGCGGAGAGCTCGCCCTTCGCCACGGAGGCCCTGATGCCCTTCTCGTACTCCGCGTAGCGCATGCGAAGCGCCTTCATGTCCGCCCCGCCCGCGCCGGCGTCCTTCTTCTCGGCCTCGGGCCCCGTCTTCCGGGTCTTGTCGCCGCCGAACATCTTCTCGCGAGCGAGGCGGAGCTTGGCCTCGGCGTCCTCGGCGGAGAGCTCGCCCTTCGCGACGGAGGCCCTGATGCCCTTCTCGTACTCCGCGTAGCGCATGCGAAGCGCCCTCATGTCCGCCTCGCCCGCGCCGGCGTCCTTCTTCTCGGCCTCGGGGCCCGGCTTCCGGGTCTTGTCGCCGCCGAACATCTTCTCGCGAGCGAGGCGGAGCTTGGCCTCGGCGTCCTCGGCGGAGAGCTCGCCCTTCGCGACGGAGGCCCTGATGCCTTTCGCATACTCCGCGTAGCGCATGCGGAGGGCTCTCATGTCGGCCGGCCCATCGCCGGTGTCCTTCGCCCGAGAGGCTCCTTTCATCCGCTCCATGGCCTGGGCGAGGCGCTCGGCGCCCTGCTCCTCGGTGATCCGCCCGCTCTTCACGGCGTCGGCGATCCGCTTCTCCAGCTGCGCGTAGCGCTCGCGCATCGCGCGCGAATCGGCGTCGCCCTTGCTCTCCGCTTCGCCGCCGAACATCGCTCTCCGCGCCTCCGCGAGCCTGGCCGCGGCCTCGTCGGCGGTCAGCTCACCCTTGGCCACGGCCGCATCGAGGCTCTTCTGGTACTCGGCGTAACGCATCCGCTTGGCGCGCATCTCGGCGTCAGCGGGTCGGGCCCTCTCCTCGGCCGTGCGCTTGAGGGCAGCCAGCATGGCCTCGGCCTGGGCCTGGGTGATCTCGCCGGCCTGGACCGCGGCCGCGAGCCGGCGCTCGATGGCCCCGTAGTCCTGGGCGTGGGCGACGCCGGGAGAGAGGAAGGCCGCGCCGAGGGCGAGGCTCGCGGAGAGGAGCCAGCGGGGGATCCGGGGGAGGCGATTGGTGGTGGTCATGGTGGGTCGGGTCTCGAGTTCGCTGCCGCGGGACATGGGGTTGACCAGGCGAGAAGGACGGACGCCCTCGGTGAAGAGCAACTCCGCGACGCGGAGCACGGAGCTCGCGTCGCGCTCTCGTTCGGGCCGGTGGGGAGCGAGGACCGCGGAATCGCGGGCGAGCTCCTCGCTGGCGCGCAGGTTGCGCCGGGATCACCGTGTGAGCGGGCTCGGCCGGAAGGCGAAGACCGCCGCAGCGGAAGACGTGACGTTCGGCGGAACCGAGGGCTCGCCCGGATTTCCTGGTCCCCTTACCCTAGTCCCCACATGGAGATCTGCTTCCATTTCCCCCTTCGCCGCCCGATCCGCATCGAGGAGCCAGGCGCCCTCACGGAGATGTCGCTGGCAGAGGGCGCGCTCGCGAGGCCGCGATGAGCGGGGGAGCGCGTGCTGAGGGATGTGCCCCTCCTGAGCGCCCCGCGGAACCCGTAGCGCGGGCGAAGGTGCTGCGGGAGCGCATCCTGGCCACGCGTCGCCTGCGTGTGGATGTGCTCGCGTCTCGGCCTTGGTGGCTCGGGGTCGCGCTGCTCTACCTTCCGATCGGGCTCGTCCTGGTGGCGGCGCGGCTCACGGTCATGCTGAGCTTCGTGCTGCTCGGGGTCACGCTGCTCGGGCGCCGCGCGGCCAGGGCCCTGGGGCGCCGATGGGTCCTCCCCTTGCTGGGCTTCCGGGTTCGCGCGAGCGGTGGCGAGCAGTTGCGGGCCCTGCGCGAGGGCTCGGAGCCCTACGTGATCGCTGTCAACCATGTCTCCTACATGGACCCCCTCGCGGTGAGCGCATCGCTCCAGGAACTCGGAGTCCCGGCGTTCACGTATCTCGCTTCGGTCGCGATGGGGGGGGCGTGGCCACTCGCCTTGCTCGGTCGGTTGGGCTTCGCCAGGGATTTCATCACCACGACGGGCAGCGCGGCGACCCCCGCCCAGCGCGCCACGACGCGGGCGGCCCTGATCAGGCTCGCTGAGCCTCGCCCGGGCGACGAGCCGCGCGGACCGCTGGTCTTGTTCCCGGAGGGTCAGGTTCACGACTGCGAGCGCTACCTCCTCCGTTATGAGAGGTTCTGCTTCGGGCTCGGGCTGCCGGTGGCGCCTGTCGCGGTGCGCCACCTGCACCCCTGGCCAGTGAACTTCTGGTTTCTCGGCGACCACCCCCTGCTCAGCGCACTCTGGCTGCTGTTCGTCCCGTGGACGACCTGGGAGTCGACGGCGCTTCCGGTCATGGCCGCAGCGCCCGGCGAGGGGGCCGAGAACTTCGCGGCCCGCGTCCAGGCCGAGACGGCCAGCGCGCTCGGTTGCCAGAGCACCGCGTTCACGATGGTGGATGTCGGGGAGTTGCTCGGTTTTTCACCCGCGCCCCGTTGATGCCGGGCGCCGGTACGCCGTGTACTCCCGCGTAGGGGGCGAAAGCCTCCGCGAGTCGTCGGCAGATCTCGATCGGAGTCGAGAGCGAATCATGGAGCAGGTCGAGCGGGTCAGCAGCGTCGAAGCCTTGCGTGCATGCGTCGACCGCAACGACCCCTGCGTCTATCGCTTGCCGTCCGAGTCCCGCCCGCCCTGCTTCGAGGTCTGGACGAAGCAGGGGCTCAGCGCCCGTGTCGGGACGCGGCCGGTGGCGGCTCGGTACTCCCCGTCCGGCGCTTATATCGATCCCGCGGAGGGCTTCTGGAGCCTCGTCGCCGCGCTGCGTACCCGGCGGATGAGCTTTGCCCGTTATCTCGAGTCGGGCATCGAGCGTGGGATGATGCTGTCGGGGACCGAGACCTATCTCTACGAGCACGGGCGGCCCGTCGGTGCGTGGCGTGAGCTCTGGGATGACGTTCGAGGCCTGATCGCGGAGCCGGACGACGCCTCGCGCGGCGCTCCGCTGTGCTCCGAGGAGGAGCTCCACACCGTGGGCCTGTGGATCAGCGGCCGCGGGGTCCGCTCGATCCTCCACTACGACGACTCGGGGGACAACAACCTCAACCTCCAGGTCGCGGGCCGCAAGCGGGTCACCTTGTTCCCGCCGAGCGATTGGCGACGCCTCGACACGTTGCTCGCCCTCGGCTTGCATCCCTTCGAGGTCTACGCGTCGCTCTACGGCGCTGCCGAGGTCGACCCGCGCCTCGCGGGGACGGCCCCCCGCTGCGCCGAGCTCGAGGTCGGGGACCTGCTCTTCATTCCGTCGCGCTGGTATCACTTCGTGGAGCATCAGGGCGCCTTCAACGTCAACGTGACCTGTTGGTTCGAGCGTGGCCCGGTGGCCTCGGGCCCGGTCGTAGCGCCCCGCCGCAGCTGCCGGAGTGTGCTCAAGGTGCTGCGCCTGGTCAGCGCGCTGCTGCTGGCGCTGACTTTGAACGGGATCGGACGCCTCCTCGCGGCGCGTGAAGGGCGCGGGGCTTGAGGGCCCGCCCAGGGGCGAGCTGACCGGAGGCTGAGCGGAGCTGTGGTTCGCGCCGGGATCAGGGTCCGGATCGACCCCGTCGACCGCCCCGCGGTCCTGCGTCGGGTCCGAACCGGCGGGGCAGGCCATCAGCACGAAGGTGCCCGCGAACTTCCGCGAGATCGCGGGGGCAGGCTCCCCGGCAGCGATCCGCTCCATGGAAGCCTTATAGTCCCCGGCGGGAAGGAGCCGCCTTTGGAACCGCACTCACCAGGCCGCCTCAAGCTGGCATCATCACGCTCTCGGCAGCGCTGCTGCTCGAGTGAGCGTGAGCCGTTCGGAGGAGGTTGATGGGCCGTCTGAGGGTACTGGTGACGGGCGCGACCGGCTTCCTCGGCGGGCGGCTGTGTGCGCGCCTCGCCGAGGATGGGGGGGGGCTCGCCGATGAGGTCGAGGTCACAGCCACCGGGCGCAGGCGTGACAAAGGGGCGGAGCTCGAGGCACTGGGCTGTCGCTTCGTCGCTGCCGATCTCGCGGACCGCGCCGCGGTGATGGCGCTCTGCGAGGGTCAGGATCTCGTCGTGCATTCCGGGGCGCTGTCGTCGCCCTGGGGCCGCTACGAGGACTTCTACAGGGCCAACGTCATCGGGACCGAGAGTGTGCTCGCGGGCTGTCAGGCGCAGGGGGGCGCTCGCCTGGTGCACGTCTCGACGCCGAGCCTCTACTTCGACGGGCGTGAGGCCTGGAACCTGCACGAAGACAGTCCCCTGCCTCGGCCGCGAACCTCCTACATCGCGACCAAGCGCATCGCCGAAGAGCGGGTCGGAGAGGCGGTCTCCGAGGGCCTCGAAGCGATCATCCTCAGGCCCCGAGGGCTCTACGGCCCCGGTGATCCGGCGATCTTTCCGCGCATCGTCGCGGCGCTCGAAGCCGGGCGCCTGCCCATCCTCGGGCGCGGTGACAACCTCGCGGACATCACCTACATCGACAACGTCGTCGACGCCCTGCTCTGCGCGGCCCGCGCCGGGCCGGAGGCCGTCGGCAAGATCTACAACATCACCAACGGGGACCCCGTGCCCTTATGGCCACTCGTCGATCGCCTCGCCGACGAGCTCCGCCTCGCGCGCCCGCGGTGGCGGCTGCCGGTGCCCGTCGCGCTCGTCGTCGCATGGCTGCTTGAGGTGCTTCACAGCACGGTCGTGAGGGGGGGGGAGCCGCGCATGACGCGCTACTCCGTCGCCGTGCTCGCGCGCACCATCACCCTGGACATCGGCGCAGCGCGCCGCGAGCTCGGCTACGCGCCGCGGGTGACGACGCTGGAGGGTTTCGAGCGCTACCTGACCTGGCTGAAGTCGCAGCGCGCGGGTTGAGCTCTGGCTCAGCCCTCGGGCGGCGTGTCGAAGCGGCGTTCGACGCGCCGCAGCTTGGTGAGCCCGGCGCGATGGAGGTCTTCGCTGCGGCGTATGGTCGGTGCGCGACAGCCAAGCTCGGCGAACAACGTCTGCAGTCGCTCGACGGCGGCGCAGAACTCCACTTCGGTGACCGCGCCAGGTCGGCAACGCAGCGCGAGCGTGAGCTCCGAAGGGCCGCGCTGAACGACCTGATAATCGGTGATGGTGTCGGTGCTGGCGATCACCGCGCGGCGGATGAAGTCCGGGAACACCGGGCGGACGTCGCCGTCATAGGTCGGCATCTCGAAGAGATCGTCACAGCGGCCCTCTATGCTTGCAATGGAGGTGAACAAGCTGCCGCAAGGGCAGGGCGTCTTGGCTTCGGTGAGGATGTCGTTGAGGCGATAGCGGATGATGGGCTGACTCGTGCGCGAGAAGTCGGTGACGATGGGGACGAACTTCTCTCGCCGTTCGTCGATGTACTCCTTCTCGATGATGACCCCGTCCTCGTTGAGGTGCAGGGTGCCCTCGGCGCAGCTCATACCGAGGAAGCCCTCGGTGCACTGATAGGCCTGGTGGATCGCCTGACCGAAGGCCTCCGCGATGATGCCCTCGTCGACGGGGTCGAGCACCTCTGCCGCTGAGACGAGGCGCTCGGGGCAGATCTTCAAGCGGCCAGCGGACAGCTCGGCGGCGAGGCAGCGGAGCAGACTCGGCGGCGCGATCAGGATGTCCGGAGGGGCCGCGTTCAGGCGCGCGACGTGGGCCGGAATCGGACTGATGAGATCGTAGAAGTCGAAGGTCAGGCGTCCGCGCCCGGTTGCCTCGTAGAGGTTGCTGTTGGCCCTCAGGAACAGCGCGATGCGCGCGCGGCTCAGGATCGAGCGGGGCAGCACCTTGGCGAGGAAGCTCCCGACCCAGATGTCCTGCTCGCGTGGTGCGACCAGGAACAACCCCCGGTTGCCCGAGGTGCCCGAGGAGAGGCCGACGGTGATGGGGCCCAGGCTCGGGCTGAAGTCCCGACTTCGCTCGGCTTCGAGGGCCACCTCGAAGGCTTTCTGCTTGGTGACGCCAACGGTGTTCAGGCGGTCGAAGTTGGCCATCATCGCGACCTTTTCGATGGGCTCGAGTTCGCGCCAGCGGTCGACCGACCGGCCCTCGAAGCGCTCGTCGGTATAGCTCGACAGCGGTCGGATCCTCTTCAGGAAACGTCGCACTCGGCGCTCCTGCCAGGCCTCGAGAGCGGCGCGGTTCGCGAAGCGCCGCCTCATCCAGAGGGTCCAGAGGTAACGACAGAGGATGCGAAGTCGGGACGACACGCTCACGCTCCTCCTGGCCCGAGGGGTGCGAGCGCTTCGCCTTCGCCGTTCCATTCGATGTCGAGGGTCGAGGCTTCGAGTAGCGACGCGTCCGCCCGGAGCGCTATCACGCCAACCTCGAGGTAGGAGATCAGCTGCCCGAAGGCGGGCGCCAGGTCACGCCAACGGAAGATGACGTCCCGGGCGGCGAGGAACTCTCGGAGCCAGGCGCCGAGTCGAAGCTGAAGGATCGCCGTCGGCAGGCCGTAGAGCAGCATCCCGAGGGCGATCATCGCGCGGTGCGAGGGCGTCGGTGTGATCCGGTCCTCGGCCTCGCCGAGCAGCGCGTCGCAGAGCCCGTCGCCAGGGCGGAAGAGGTGTGCGCCGCTGGTCGCCCGGGGGTTGCAATCGATGGGCAGGGCGACGTCATCGGGGCGCACGATGAAGTCGAAGGCGATCTGGCCCGTATAGCCGGTCGCCTCGACGAAGCGCTCGACCCAGCGCTCGGCAGCCCGGTGTTCGGCGTGGGCGAAGGAGACCGTCGCCCCTTGCCCGGCGGTCCAGTCGGCGGGGTAGCACGCGTGCGCGACGACCTTGCCGGCGTTCGCGACGCTGTAGGTGCAGAGCTGGGCGCCCTCGATGAACTCCTGGACGACCCAGGGGACGTCTTCGCTGACCTCGAGGCCGTCGAGTGCCTCGCGGCGCGTAGGCCGCACGAGGGTGCCACAGCCGAAGCGTGAGAATTCGCGCTTCAGGACGATCGGGTCGCGCGAGACGATGTCCTCCTCCAGGGCGGCCCTGGAAGTCTCCCGGCGGGTCGCGGGCGCTGGCAGTCCGAGGGATCGAGCGAGCTCGATGAAGGCGTACTTGCTGTGGAGCTGGCGCAGCTTCGGAAGCTCTTCGCACACCACCCGGCAGCGGTCGGGCAAGCGTGCTCGGATGCGCGCGACGTGGAAGGTCTCTTCGCAGGTCGGCAGCAGCACGTCGATCCTGTACTTCGTGATGATCCGCGCGAGCGCGTCGGCGAAGCCCTCGAGGTCGTGGTTCGGCGCGGGGACGCGGAAGGTTCGCCGGACAGCGCGGCTGAAGCGACAGATGGGCTGGCGTACGCTCTCGGCGATGCACACTTCGTGGCCGCGCGCCGCGAACAGCCGCGCGAGCTCGAGGGTCACGGGCGCGCGAGCCCCGGTCAGGAGCACACGCCGGGGTGCGTCGGCTGCCGCTTCGTTCACGTCACGAGCCTCGAGAGAACCTCGTCGCAGTGGGAAGGTACGATCTGGATCTGAGGGGAACGCTCGGCCAGCTCGCTGAGCCGCGCCAGGGTGTGGCCATAGACCCCGTAGTCGTCGAACAGCAGCCGCGTGACCTGTGAGGGCATGATCTGCTCGCGGTAGCTCCGGCTCGTCCAGCAGGCGTCGGCGACCAGAAGCGTGGAGCGCTCGTCGCCCGGCACGAACAGCCCGAGCTGGCCGGCGGCGTGGCCGGGCAGCGGGACGCCATAGACGCTCTCGTCGCCGAAGAGATCGAGGCCCTCGGTGAAGGGCGCGCACTCCGAGGGCAGCGGCCTGGTCGCGCTGGGGTCGAGGGGGGTGAACCGGGACTCGAAGTCGTGGGGGATGAGGCCGGGGAGGAATCCCTTCAGCACGCCGCGCAGGCCGCGCAGGCCGCAGACCGCACGCCAGGCGTCGGGCAGGCACAGGAAGCGCGCCTTCGGGAAGTCGGCGAGCGCGCTCACGTGATCTGCGTGGAAGTGGGAGCAGATGATCGCGCGCACGTCGTCGGCGCCGATGCCCCGGCGCGCGAGATGCGCCAGGGCCGAGGCCTGCGGGGGCAGCTCGACGGGTGTCACGATGCCATAGAGCCGGCCCGGCCAGCGCTCGGTCTCCTGGCAGAAGTGCTCGGAGTACCCGGTGTCGTAGAGTACGACGCCCCGGGTCGGATGCTCGAGCACGGCGAACATAGCGGGGAAGCGAAGCTTCGAGAACTTCCAGTCGCGCAGCACGACGTGCTGTGGGTGGACACAGGAGCCCGCCTCGTGAAAAGTCAGCTTGCAGCGCGTCAAAGGCTCCCCCCGCTCGATCGGATCAAACCAAGGCTCAAGCTTACCATTCTGCGCGCGTCCGAGATCGAGCGCGCGGCTCGGTGTGCGCTCGCTCGAAGGCCTCGAGCACCTGGATTTACGGCGCTGCTGAGCTTCGCGCCAGGAGCTTGCTGCTACCGTAGGCCCAGCGGAGCGACCCCCGCCGGAAAGCGAGGCGAGAGATGTCCGAAGCCCCCTGGAAGTTCAAGTTTGCCGGCGTCGGGCGCCACCTCCCCGAGCGTGTCGTGACCGCCGAAGAGGTCGAGCGCCTCGCGAACATTCCCGAGGCCAGCAGCCGCCGCTTCAACGGCGTCAAGGAGCGCCGCTGGGCCGATCCGACGATGCCGTCGATGGCGATGGCGGCGGAAGCCGCCAAGGAGGCCATCGCCGATGCAGGCCTCGAGCCTGGTGACCTCGACCTCATCATCAACGCCTCGGGCTCCCCGCAGCAAGCCATCCCCGATGGCGCCTGCTACATCCAGCGGCACCTCGGCCTCGAGGACTCGGGCATCACTTGTATGAGCGTCCATACGACGTGCCTCGGCTTCCTCTCTGCCATCAACGTCGCCTCGGCCTTCATCGCGACAGGTCGCTACGAGAACATCCTCATCGCCTGCTGTGACATCGCGGCCTCCTGCCTCAATCCCGACGAAGCCGAGACCTTCACCCTCTTCGGGGACATGGCGGCTGCTGCCGTGCTCGTCCCGACCCCGTCGGGCGAGCCCTGTGGCATGCATCGCTTCCAATTCGACACATACAGCACCGGCGCAGACCTGACGGTCATCCCGGGGCTCGGCACGTATCGACATCCGGGCCGGGCGGACGACGTGCCCACCGATCACATGTTCCACATGAATGGCCCCGAGGTCCTGAAGATGGCGCTCGACCTCATGCCAGCCTTCCTCGCTGACCTGTGCCCGAAGCACGAACCACCCGTCGACCTCGTAGTTCCGCATCAATCGAGCCGGACGGCCCTCAAGCTCGCCGGCGAGCTACTGCGGGAGTACACGGGCATCGGCCGTGAGAAGATCGTCGATATCTTGGAGTACCACGGCAACTGCGTCAGCGCCTCCATTCCCGGGGCCCTCTATCACGCCGTGCGCAGCGGCGCGCTCCGCCGAGGGGATCGCTTCATGATCATCGGCACGGGCGCGGGGCTCTCCCTCGGCGGCGCGATCTTCACCTATTGAGCGCTCGCACCCAGGTCTTCGAGAGCCGTGTCGAGGTGGTGCGCGAGCTTCGCGGCGTTGGCTCCGCGCACCAGGGTGAAGTGGCTCGCTTCGATGGCTTGCTCGTTCGCAACCTTCGCCCAGCCGCTCCAGCCGAGGTCTGCAGGTGCGCCGGCGTGCTCAGGAAGGGGGTCGGTCGCGCGGTAGACGTGCGCGGCGCCGGCGTACGGACCCGGGCGATAGGCCTGGAGCAGGTCGAGGTTCTGCCGGAACAGCTCGAAGAGGCGCTGAAGGTCTTCCAGCCGAGCATTCCAGGGCAGCGCTTCCTGGTCCTTCGCCGCTCTCAGGATGACGCGCAGGCCCTCGTCGAGGGAGCCGCGCGCGAGCGCCTCGAGGTCGAGGGTGTGGCGCAGGATGCCGAGGTCCTGAGCGAGGACCGACAGCAGGAAGGGCAGGTCTTCGGCCGGCGCGGCATGGGTGCCGGGTGCGAGACCGTCGAAGATCCCGACGAAGCGTAGGTCGGCGCTCTCGGCCGCGAGCTGACGGGCCACCTCGAAGGCGATCACGCCGCCCATCGACCAGCCCGCGATGTGAAGCGGTCCTTCCGGCTGAGCCACGCGTATCCGGCGCGCGTAGTCCTCTGCCATCTCCTCGAGGGTCGCGTAGGCGACATCCTCGCCGCTCAGCCGCGGATGCTGGAGGCCGACGATGTCGAGGGGCGTGTTCATCGCGCGGGCGAGATCGGCGTAGCAGAGCGCGGAGCCTCCGACAGGATGGATCAGGAACAGCCGCGCCGCGCGCGGGGCACCCTGTTTGAGCTGGATCAGGGCGCGATCGGCGACGGCGGGGTTGGCGGCCGCAGCGTGCTCCGCCGCCTGCTGAGAGAGCTGGAGCAGCTCGGTCGTTAGGCTCGCGACACTGGTGCCTTCGGCGAGGCGCCCGACGTCGAGCTGGAGCTGCAGCTGCGCTTCGATCTCGTTGACGAGCTCCAGGGCGACCATCGAGTCGAGGCCGAGCTCGGTCAGCGAGCGCAGCGGATCGAGTTCGCCGGGGTCGAGGTCGAGGCTGCGCGCGAGGCGCTCGGTCAGGAAGGACTCGACGAGGGGCCGGCGCTCGTCCGCGGTCAAGGGCTGCAGGCGCTCGTGCAAAGGGCGCTCTCTTGGCGTCGGCTCGAGGCGCAGCCCGTACGCCTGGGCGAGCAGCCGGCCATCGGCTGAGAACACGCTCAGATCGGCGCGCAGCGCCTTGGCGGTTCGGCGCCGGCCTCCGTGGAGCTGCCCGTGAATCCAGGCGGCGTCGTCGAGTTCGGCGTCGAGCCACAGCGTGTCGGCGGCGCAGACCTGATAGCTGCCACGACCGTCGTCGGGACACAGTGCGCCCAGAGCTTCGCGGCAGGCCTGGGCGAACCGCTCGACGCCTGGCGCGTCGTCCTGCTGGTCGGACCCACCGAGGGCTGCGAGCAGCTCGCCGTCGCCGCGCGCGATCTGACGGAGCCAGCTGTGCGGGCCGTCGAGATAGTCGAGGCCTCGCCGTCGGCAGCGCGCGACGAAGTCCTCGACGGCCTCGGGCGTCGTGACGCGCGCGCGCAGCTCATCGAGGGAGCTCGAGTGGCGCGGCGGCTCGTCCCTGGTCGTGACGGTGCCCCGCAGATGCAGGGTCCAATCCCCCGTGAACGGGTCGAGGACGTACACCGCGAAGTCATGGCCGGCGGATCGGGGGTCGAGGCGAATCTGGCAACGCGCGGCGCGGACCCTGGAGATCGCCGCCGGCGCGACTCGCTCGAGGGCGGCGAGCTCCAGGCAAGCGTCGGGCGCGCAGCGGCGGGCGGCTCGCAAGGCCAGGGCCGCAGAGATCGTCCACCGCAGCCTCGGCTCCTTCTGGTTCATGACCGCGTCGCCGTGGGCCGGGGGGATCTCGATCTCGAAGACGCGGGTCGGGCCGAGCACTCGCACGTCGAGCTCCACGAGGGTCGAGGAGGAGCGAGACGGCGAGGCGGAGGAGACGCTCCGGATGGAGCCCTCGAGCCAGAAGCGCTGGTTTTCGAAGGGGTAGCTCGGCAGGGGCGCGAGGGGCCTGCGAGCTGGGAAGAGGGCGGCGAGGTCGAGGGTCACGCCTGCCGCGTAGAGCGCGCCGGTCGCCTCGAGCAACGCTTGGACCTCGCCGCGCCCCTCGCGCAGCGATGGCGCGAGGGTCATGTCGGCGTCCGGGGTGATGCAGGCTTTGGCGAGGCTGCTCAGTGCGCCGCTGGGGCCACATTCGACGAGCGCGCGGACGCCGCGCGCGCAGAGCGTCGCGACACCGTCGCTGAAGCGCACGGCGCGGCGGGCGTGATCGAGCCAGTATTCGGGCCGGGTGATGGCCTCGGAGTCGACGAGCGCGCCCGAGAGGTTGCTGACGATCGGGATCCTCGGAGGGTGGAGCTCGCAGCGGGAGAGCTCGGCGGCGAAGCCCTCAAGCATCGCGTCCATGTGAGCGCTGTGGAAGGCGTGGGAGACCCGCAGTTGATCGACCCGGCGTCCTTGTCCCTCGAAGTGGGCCGCACAGTCGGCGACGGCATCCGGGTCGCCGCTCACGACGGTCTGGCAGGGGCCGTTCAAGGCGGCGATGTCGATGTGCCCACTCAGGATGGCGACCACGGGCGCGAGTTCCGCTTCGCTCGCGGCGATCGCGACCATCGCGCCGCCGCTCAGGCAGGCTTGCATGAGGCGCCCGCGGGCGCACACCAGGCGCGACGCGTCGGCGAGGGACAGCACGCCGGCGACCTGGGCTGCCACGAGCTCGCCGAGGGAGTGACCGAGTAGCGCCTCGGGCACGAGCCCGAAGGACCGCCACAGCCGCGCCAGGGAGAGCTCGAGGGCGAAGAGCGCGGGCTGGGCCCACTCGGTTCGGTCGAGCAGCGCGGCTTCGGGGCTCTCCGGAGCCGCGTCGACGACCTCGGCGAGGGGGCGAGGCAGCCAGGGATCGAGGGCCTCGCTGACCTCCAGCCAGGCGCGGTCGAAGACCTCGAAGCGCGCGCGCAGCTCACGGCCCATTCCCGGTCGCTGGCTGCCCTGGCTGCTGAACAGCAGGGCGACCTTCGGCGCAGGGCCGCAGCGGTTTCGCGTCGTTCCCGGGGGCCGACGGCCTTCGCCGGCGATCCGCAGGCTCTCACGCAGCTGGGCGATGTCCTCCGCGATGAGTGCGAGCCGATGCTCGAAGTGGCTGCGCCCCAGGGCGAGGGCCGGCGCGAGGGCGCCGAGGGTCAGGTGCGGATGTCGGGCGAGCCAGGCCTCCAGCCGCGCGGCACGCGCGGCGAGGGCCGGGGCCGAGCGGGCGGAGAGCAGCACGAGGCTCTCGGCAGGCTCGGGGGCAGCCGCGTTCGCATCGTCCGCCGCAGGCGCTTCCTCGAGGATCACGTGGGCGTTCGTGCCGCTGATGCCGAAGGACGAGACCCCCGCTCGGCGGGGGGCGTCCCCGCGGCGCCAGGCGCGCGGTTGGTCGACGACCTCGAGCGGCAGCCGCGCCCACGCGATGTGGGGGCTCGGCTCGGAGAAGTTCAGGCTCGCTGGCAGCGCGCCGCGCTGCAGCGCGAGGGCGACCTTGATGACACCGGCGACCCCGGCCGCGGCCTGGGCGTGTCCGAAGTTCGTTTTGACGGAGCCGATCTGAAGCGGGCGCGCGTCGGGGCGGCCGCTGAACACGGCCCCCAGGGCGGTGGCTTCGATGGGGTCACCGAGTGCGGTGCCGGTGCCGTGGCATTCGACGTAGTCGATCTGCGAGGGGCTGAGGCCGGCGTCGTCGAGGGCGCGCCGGACGACATCTTGCTGAGCGAGACCGTTGGGCGCGGTGAGGCCGTTGCTGCGTCCGTCCTGGTTGACTGCGCTGCCGCGCAGCACGGCGAGGATGGGGTCCCCATCGGCGCGCGCGTCATCGAGGCGCTTGAGGGCCAGGACGCCGCAGCCCTCCGACCACGCGACGCCGTCAGCGCTGGCGTCGAAGGTCTTGCAGCGGCCGTCGGGGGCGAGACCGCCGAGGCGACTGAAGGCGAGGAATGGCGTCGGGCTGAGCAGGAGGGTCACGCCCCCCGCGAGGGCCAGGGAGCACTCCCGCTGCGCCAGGGAACGGGCCGCGAGGTGGACGCCGACCAGGGACGACGAGCAGGCCGTGTCGACGGTCAAGCTCGGCCCCTTCAAGCCCAGCAAGTAGGACAGGCGGCCTGATACCACCGCCGCGCTGTTGCCGGTGAGGGCGTAGCCATCGAGGTCGTCGGCGAGTCCGGCGCGTTGGGCGTACTCCTGCTGACTCAGGCCGACGAACACGCCGGTGTCGGAGCCTGAGAGCGCACCGGGGACGATGTGCGCGCTCTCGAGGGCTTCCCAGGCGCAGGTGAGCAGCAGCCGCTGCTGAGGATCCATGCGCTCTGCTTCGCGAGGGGAGATGCCGAAGAAGGCGGCGTCGAAGCCGGCGATGTCGTCGAGGAAACCGCCGGCGCGTGTGACGCAGCGCCCAGGCACCCCAGGGTTCGGATCGTAGAGGGCCTCCGCGTCCCAGCGCGCGGCGGGGACGGGCCCCGTGGCGTCCTGACGATCTTCGAGCAGGGTCCAGAAGCTGTCGGGGTCGACGACGCCTCCGGGGAAGCGACAGCCCACGCCGACGATGGCGACGTCACAGGTCGTCGGCGCTGCTGTGCGCGGAGTGGTCACATCGTCGTCCCGAGCCGTCACGGCCCCGGACGTGTCCTGTACGGATGCCCCCGGCGAGGCGAAGCCCATCTCCTCGAGCACGTACGCAGCGAGGCTCTCGAGGTCGCTGTAGCTGTAGAGGGTCGAGGGGTCGAGTTCGATGTCACAGGCGGTCGCGAGGTCAGCAGTCCACTCGACCGAGCTGCGCGAGTCGAGGCCGAGCTCGACGAAGCTCCGCTGCCGATCCGCCGGCGTGGTCGGGAAGCCAGCCTCGCTCAGCCGCTCGCACATCCACGCGACGAAGATCTCGCGTCGGCGCTCGAAGGTCGCCGCCTCGAGCTCCGGGCGCGGAGACTCCCAGAGCAGCACCTGTGGCTCGCCGGGGAGTTCACGATCGGCGAGCAGTTCGAAGCGGTGGTTGACGAGCCACTCGTGGGCGAGCAGGCGCTGGATCTTGCCCGAGGAGGTCTTCGGCAGAGCGCGGGGCGGGATCAAAGCGACGCGCCGGGGCGTGAGCCCGACGGCGTCCGTGACGGCCTGGCGGATGAGCGCGACGACGTCCTCGTAGTCGGTGCCGGGCTCCAGCTTCCGGGCCTGGACCTCGGCAACCAGCCCGAGCTCCTCGCCGCCGTCGCGGGCCAGCGCGAAGGCCGCGACGGAGCCGACGCGGATGGCAGGGTGTGCGTTGACTGCGACGCGCTCGATGTCCTGCGGGAAGTAGTTGCGCCCGCGGACGATGATCATCTCCTTCTTGCGACCGGAGACGTAGAGCTCGCCGCCGTCGAGGAAGCCGAGGTCGCCGGTCTTCAGGAAAGGGCGAGGATCGCCGGAGACCCGCGCCTCGAAGTTCGCGGCCGTGGCCTCGGGAGCACGCCAGTAGCCGCCGGCGACGCTCGGCGAGCGCGCCCAGATCTCACCGACGGAGCCGTCCGGGAGGGGGAGCCCTGTCTCGCCGTCGACGATGCGGAGCTCGACGCCATCAAGGGCGCGGCCGCAACCGACCACCGTGACCCCGGTCGGGTCTGCGCGGTAGCGGCCCGCGCGCAAGGTCCCCGGGCAGGCCTTGACCGAGCGCCAGGGGTGCTCCGGATCGCTGACCGTGAGCGACAGCACCGATTCGGCGAGGCCGTAGCCGGGGATCAGGGCGCGGTGGTCGAGGCCCGCGGCGGCGAAGCGCTCGGCGAAGCGCTCCAGGGTCTCGCCCTGGATGGGCTCGGCGCCGAGACAGAGGCAGGCCAGACTCGAGAGGTCGAGGCGCGCAAGCGTCGTGTCATCGACGCGGGCGCAACACAGGTCGAGGGCGAAGTTCGGCGCTGAGGTCGCGGTCGCCCGGTAGCGGGTGACGAGCTTGAGCCAGGTCAGGGGGCGCTGGAGAAACTCGAGGGGCGAGAGCAGCACGCTCGTGCCGCCAGCGTAGATCGGGAGCAGCACGCCGCCGATGAGGCCGAGGTCGTGGTAGAAGGGAACCCAGCTGACCGCGCGGGCCATCGTGGGCCCGAGTCGCGCGTCGATCATCGCGAGGTTCCGCATGACCGCTTCGTGGCTGATGGCGACCCCGCGCGGCGTCGAGGTCGAACCCGACGTGTACTGCAGGAAGGCGAGGGCTTCGGGCGCGATCGCCGGAAGGGAGTCGCCCATGGGCGCCGGCCCCGGGTCGGTTGCATAGAAGGGCAGCTGCAGCAGCGCGTTGTTGCCGGGGAGCACCGACTCGGCGAAGTCTCGCAGGGTGCGCGAGGAAAGCAGCAAGCTTGCCTCGGCGTCTTCGATTATGGCGAGCAAGCGCGGCAGGGCGCGGGCAGCGCGGGCGGGCTCGGGCGGGTTGGCCGGCACAGCGACGACGCCCGCGAGGGCGCAGGCGAAGAAGGCGACGGTGAACTCGAGCCCGGGTCGATAGAGCAGGAGGGCCCGCTCGCCGCGCCGACCATCGCGCACCAGCCGCTCGGCGACGGCCAGGGCCTGGGCCTCGAGGGCGCGGAACGTCAGGTGCTCGAGCTCGTCACCAGCGACGATGAAGCGGTAAGCGACGGCGTTCGGGGAGGCCTCGGCCTGATCGCGCAGCATCTCGCCGAGAGTTCCAAACTTCGGCTTCACAACGGAGGTTTCGAGCATACTGCGGGTCGAACCTCGGTGAGCGAGATCCAAAGGAACACAGCTTAGCCGCGGATGGATCGGAGCGCCTCAGAGCTCTTTATCGACGATGGTCGGAACCGCGACGCGGTCGAGGAGCGCCCCCAGCAGGCCCCAGCAGCGCCGCGGTCCCGGGGTGTGGGCGGCATAGACCATGTTCGATTCGAGTGCGGGGATCGCGCCGCGGCTCTTCTTGAAAGCGCCGACTCCGGCGGAGGCGTTGATCAGCAGCCCACGCTCGCGCGCGAGCTCCGACCAGACGTGGCTCAAGATGCGGTAGAGGCCCTGCTTTTGAGGCAGGCTCGTGTCGTAACCGAAGAGCGGTGCGGTCCCGATGCCGCGCCGGCTGTAGAAGCCGAACACGCCGTCGAAGCGTCCGTCTTTGCGAAGCAAGCGCAGCTCCAGCAGCCCCGCGCGCGCCAGCGTGGAGATGAAGCGCGCCGTGAACTGCGGATTGAAGCGCGAGTACTTGTCGAGATAGAGCTGGTTGTAGAGGTGCTCGACGCGGGCGTAGTCCGCGTCCTCCAGTGCGTCTCCGGGCACGACCTCGTAGCCGGATCTCCTCAGCGCGGAACGGTCGAGGCGGTAGTTCTTGCGACGCTGCACCTCGCGACTCGCCGGGTCCTGATACCACACGAAGCGGCTGAACACCGGGCGATAGCCGAGGGCTCGGAGCCCCGCGTAGATCGCTGGGTTCGCGCGCTCGTCGACGGAGCGGAAAACCAGCGGATGACGGGGGAAACGCTCGAGCAGGGCGGCATGGACGGCCTCGAGGTCGGTCGGGTCGAGATGCGGATAGAGATTCGTCGAGAGCAGCCAGTTGTTGACGTAGACGACCCGGTCGAAGCCTCCGAACCGAAAGCCGAGGTCCATGAGGTCGATCGCGCCGCGGAAGAGCCACCGCTGCAGGCGTGAGTCGAGCTTGTCGAGCTCCTCGCGGCCGTAGGTGATGTAATGGGTTCGCGGAGAGCAGACATAGGAGTTGTGATGGCGTGGCTCGGTCGTGCTCAGGGGCAGCACTGCATCGCCGCTGACCAGCACCGAGAGTTCGGTGTCGACGTTGCGGATGAAGGGGGAAACCCCCTCGCGCAGCAGGGGCAGCAGCCACGCCGCGGCACGCTGGCCCGCTTCGTTCTCGGGCCAGGGGATCGAGGCGTGGGCGTCGGCGGAGTAGATGGTCTGCGTCAAGAGTCACCCCCTCGCGGGTCCGAGATCGATCGATCCTAGCGCTCGGTCGAAGGGGGGGGAGAGATCGAAAGTGCCTGTTCAGCGCGCGTGCGAGGTGGGAGAGACGAGTGCGGGTTCACGCAGGGGACCGAGGGCGCCCGAAAAGAGGACACGAGCGGCGCACCGTGGCCCGCCGGAGTGCCCGAGTCACGCGAGTGAGAGGGCTCCGACACGATCTCCGGTCGACACGAGCGCCCGCGTCCCATCGCTTCATGGCTCGCGCGGCGTCCACTCGACGTTGCTGCCCCCGCGGACGTCGAGGTGGTCTCGGGCGGAGGCGGGGCGGGCGACACGGCGCATGAGCGC
>PKCK01000007.1 GCA_002862085.1 Planctomycetota bacterium
CAGGGCCCGCCTCCTCCGGCCAACGACGATTGCTTGGGCGCCATTCCGATTGGGATCGGGGAGACGATCTTCAGCAACGTTGCCGCCTGGGACAGCTTGGTTGACATGGGCTGTGTGCGACAGGGCGAGGCCTCTGACATCTGGTTCAGTTACGAAGCGTCTAGTAACGACCCCGTCATCGTCGATCTGTCTGGTAGCTCATTCGATACTGGGGTCGTCGTTTGGGTCGGTGAATGTGGGGCGCTCACCGAGGTCGACTGCGATGACGACGGCGGGGCCGGGCTGACCAGCCTTCTGTCCTTCGAGGCCTCCCCTGGCACGACCTACTACATCCAGGTCGGCGGCTGGGCAGGTTCGTCTGGCGAGGGCGTCATCACGCTCAGCGAGGCCATCGTCTCGATCGTCTGCCCGGGGGTCGTCAACTCAACGGGTGCTCGTGCATTCCTCAAGGCCGAAGGCAGCCTCGCCGTTGCGGACAACGACCTGACCCTTCAGCTGTCGGATCTTCCGCTGAACCAGACCGTCCTCTTCGTGAACTCGCAGGAGACGGAGCTGGTCTCGAACCCGGGCGGCAGCCAGGGCGACCTCTGCATCGGCAGCCTCGCGCTCGGCCGTCACCTGAACGACATCCTCGACTCGGGCGTCACCGGCACGGCGTCGTTGACCCTCGACCTCACCAGCGTCCCGACGGACCTCGGCCGCACCGAGGTGCTCGCGGGCGAGACCTGGTACTGGCAGGCCTGGTACCGCGACGTGGACGGCACAGGCGCGCCGACCTCGAACTTCTCGAGCGCGATCGGCGTGACGTTCAACTGATCATGCCTCTGGCTCGTTCGGCTCAGCGGGCCGGACGAGGGTGAATTCGAGGAGGCCCCGCTCGCCATCGGCGCGCGGGGCCTCCCTCACATCGGTGCGATCGCGTGGAGCGCGTGCTGTCCCCGGGCGTTGCCCTCGACCGCTCCAGAGGGCTCTTGCGTAAAGGAAATTCCCAGGGAGGCGCAAGCTCCAGCCACGCTCTAACCTCGGTGCGATCCGCTTCCCGTGTCACGGCCGCAAACAGCTCGACCGTGTGCTCGATCGCCGGCTTCACGCGGCGATCGATTTATCCGGCTGCCACGTCTTTCTCTCCATGATGTCTCTCCTCCTTTCCCGCCTCGTCATCGAGCGCTTCAACTCCCGACGGTTACTCGTCCCCGGTCTCTTCGCGATCGCCGCTTCGATCGGTTCGTCGTCGGCCGCGGCGCAGTCGACCTCGTTCGGCCCGCAGGAGGTGATCACGACCTCCGCGGACGTCGCCTACTCCGTGTACGCCACGGACCTCGACGGAGACGGGGACGCCGACGTCCTCTCGGCTTCCCAAAACGACAACAAGATCGCCTGGTACGAGAACCTCGGCGGCGGTTCCTTCAGCACGCAGCGGGTGATCACGACAGCCGCGAACGGCGCCCGGTCCGTGTACGCCACGGACCTGGACGGAGACGGAGACGCCGACGTCCTCTCTGCTTCGGACTTCGATAGCAAGATCGCCTGGTACGAGAACTTCGGCAACGGCTCCTTCAGCACGCAGCGGGTGATCACGACCTCCGCGGACGTCGCCTACTCCGTGTACGCCACGGACCTCGACGGAGACGGCGACGCCGACGTCCTCTCGGCTTCGGTCTTCGACGACAAGATCGCCTGGTACGAGAATCTCGGCGGCGGCTCCTTCGGTCCGCAGGAGGTGATCACGACCTCCGCGGACGAGCCCACGTCCGTGTACGCCACGGACCTGGACGGAGACGGCGACGCCGACGTCCTCTCGACTTCGGCCGGCGACGGCAAGATCGCCTGGTACGAGAACCTAGGCGGCGGCTCTTTCGGCCCGCAGCAGGTGATCACGAACTTTGCCTACGACCCCAGGTCCGTGTACGCCACGGACCTGGACGGGGACGGCGACGCCGACGTCCTCTCGTCTTCGGCCGGCGACGTTGGCGGTTCTTGCTTCAGCTGCTCTGGCGGGATCGCCTGGTACGAGAACCTCGGCGGCGGCTCCTTCGGGCCGCGGCAGTGGATCGCAACAGCTGCGGCCGGCGCTAATTCCGGCGCTTCTTCCGCGTACGCCACGGACCTGGACGGAGACGGCGACGCCGACGTCCTCTCGGCGTCCATGAGCGACGACAAGATCGCCTGGTACGAGAACCGGGGCGGCGGCTCCTTCGGCGTGCAACAGGTGCTCACGACCTCCGCAGACGGCGCTAGGTCCGTGTACGCCACGGACCTGGACGGAGACGGCGACGCCGACGTCCTCTCGGCTTCTCTTTTCGACGACAAGATCGCGTGGTACGAGAACGGCCTCGTCCCCGCGAACGACGACTGCTCGGATGCTACCTCGATCGGGATCGGGCAGACGATCTTCAGCAACGTGGGCGCCAGGGACAGCGGCGTTGATACGGGCTGCGTCTTTGCTGGTGAAGAATCGGACGTGTGGTTCAGCTACACGGCCTCGAGTGACAGCCCTCTGACGATCGATCTGTCTGGCAGTTCGTTCGACACTGGAGCAGCTGTGTGGACCGGTGAATGCGGCGCGCTCACCCAGGTCGGCTGCAATGACGACGGCGGAGACGGGTTGACCAGCCGCCTGTCCTTCACGCCAGCTGCCGGCACGACCTACTACCTCCAGGTCGGCGGCTGGAACGGTGCCTCTGGCGACGGGGTCATCACGATCAGAGAGGGGATCATCGTCGAAGTCTGCCCTGGCAACTCCAACTCCACGGGTGTCGGGGCGCTCCTCGAAGCCACTGGAAGCCCTTCGGTCGCTCTGAACAACCTCACGCTGACGGTGACGGACTTGCCGCTGAACCAGGGCGTTCTCCTCGTGAACTCGCCGGAGAAGATCTTCGTCGCGAACCCCAACGGGAGCCAGGGCAACCTCTGCATCTACAGCAGCGACCTCGGGCGTCACGTGAACGACATCCTGAGCTCCGGCGCCACCGGCACCGCGTCACTGGTGCTGGACCTGACCAGCATTCCGACCGCGAACGGCCTGACGAGCGTCATCGCCGGCGAGACGCGCTACTGGCAGGCCTGGTACCGCGACGTGGACGGCACAGGCTCGGCGACCTCGAACTTCTCGAGCGCGATCGGCGTGACGTTCAACTGATGGTCGCTGCCGTTCACCTGGCCGGCGCGGTCGGGTGAGCGGGAAGGCCAGCAGGCCTCGCGCGTCGTCGACGCGCGGGGTCCTGCCGTTCCGTCGCCGCGGTCGGGGTGCCGGCCCTCCCGGAACCCGGAGCGCGCAAGCGCGACCGCCTCGCCCTCGACGAGGGCCGAGGGCGCCTCTGCGAAGGCGTCCTGTCCGAGCGGGGCGGCGAGGCGTGAGGCGGCCGCGGCGAGGGCGGCGCCGGTCACGAGCCGGGTCGGGCTGGCGAGCACGATGGCGCCTCGCCGGTCGCGGCCGCATGATGGGGAAGACGTCCGATCTCCCGGCGTCCCACCCGCATGCACGCCCCGCGTCAACCCGCTCCGCTCCAGCGCTCCCGCGGCGGGGCGACGGTCGCCTGGCTCCTCGCGCTCGCGCTGGTCTGTGCAGGGGGGCTCGCGTTCCTCGCCGGCGGCTTCGACGCGCTCCTGCGGAGCGATCCCGTCGCCGAGGAGGCGGAAGCGGACGACGTCCTCGCGACGGAGCCGAGGCCAGCCGCGCGCGCCGTGGGGGAGCCAGCACCTTCCCAGGGCCCCGGCGCCGCCGCGCCCGCTGACGGGGGATCCCCTTCGAGCGATCCGGTTCACAGGAACAACCGCGCGGTGGAGCTGCTGGAAGGCGGCGAACTCGACGAGGCCATCGAGCTCTTCGAGCAGGTCGTCTCCGAGGCGCCGGAGAACGAGACCTACAGGGCCAACCTGCGGAACGCGCTCCTGCGCCGCGCGAACGAGCTCACGGGGAGCGACCCCGACGCGGCGGCGACCGACTACGAGCGCGCCCTGGAGCTCGCCGCGGACGACGCGACCCGCGAGCGCATCGCGGGCTCGCGCGACCGCGCGAGGGCGATCGCGTCCGAGGAGAAGGACTTCGTCGTGGAGTCGACGCTGCACTTCACCTTCCGCTTCGACGGCGCGCGCGAGGAGATCATCGGCGGCGTGGACGAGCTGAAGGTCATCCTCGAGGCGGCGTACCAGGAGTACGGCGAGATCTTCCGCAGGCGACCGGTGGAGGAGGGTGAGCCGCGCATCGAGGTGGTCCTCTACCGCTCGGAGGGCTTCAACGCGGTGACGGGCCTCGGCGACTGGGCCGGGGGCGTCTTCGACGGGACGATCCGCGTCCCCGCCGACGACCTCCGCGACCGGGCGCGCGTGCTGCGCCTCCGCTCGGTGCTGCGCCACGAGGTCGCCCACGCCTTCACCGCCTCGATCGGCGGCAAGGAGGTGCCCGCATGGCTCAACGAGGGAGTCGCGCAGTGGCTGGAGGATCCGGGCGCCACCTCGGGCAAGGTCCGCCTCGCGCGCGGCCGCCTGGGCGCGGCGGGGCAGCCCCTGTTCCCGCTCTCCGAGCTCCAGGGCACCCTCGCGCGCTGGCAGGACAGGGCGCGGATCTCGCGCGCCTACGACCAGGCCCTCGCGTTCACGGACTACCTGGTGCAGACCTACGGCAGCGACCTCGTCTTCGAGATGGTGGCGGCCTGCGACTCCGGTGGCGCCAGCGGCGCGGCGGAGCGCTTCAGGGGGGCGCTCCTCGTGGATCTCGACGTCGTCCTGGGGGATTTCCGCGACGGCCTTTGAGGAAGAGTGGGCGGTCGTGCCGCAGGCGCGTGTCGCGAATCGATCGGAGCATCGGGCAGGAAGGTGCGAACGGGCTCCCGTCTGCTAGGTTGAGGCACGATGAGGCGCTCCCTTCTCCTCCCCCTGGTCCTGGCCCTCCCCACGCTCGAGCCCGCGCACGCGGGCACGGGAGACACCTTCGCCGACGCCCGCGAGGTGATCGAGCGTCGCTGCCTCTCCTGCCACGGCGGCGACCACCGCGAGAGCGGGCTCTCCTTCGCCACGGCGGAGACCTTCGCGCTCGGCGGCTCACGCGGCCCCGCGGTGCGGGCGGACGATCCGGCGAGGAGTCGCCTGCTGGAGGTCGTCTCCTACCGCGATCCGTCGCTGGCCATGCCGCCCCAGGGCGTGCTGCCCGAGGACGAGCGGGCCGCGCTGGAGCGCTGGGTCACCGCGGGCGCGCCGTGGCCCGAGGGGGACGAAGGCCGGCTGGCCGATCCCGACGCTCACCCGCTCGAGGTGGACGGGCCGCGGGAGGTCTCGGCCTGGTGGGCCTACGACCCCCTCGTCCGGCCGCCGCTCCCGCCCGGCGACGCGGAGCACCCCCTCGACCGACACGTCGAAGCGCGCCTCGCGGCGGAGGGGCTGGAGCGCGCCGGCCGCGCCCGTCCCGAGACCCTGCTGCGCCGCGCCAGCTTCAAGCTGACGGGGCTGCCGCCGAGCGCTGCGCTCCGCGACCGCTTCCTCGGCGCGGTCGCGCGCGACGGGTTCGACGCGGCCTGGGCGGCGCTGCTCGACGAGCTCCTGGAGGACCCGCAGTACGGCGTGGCGCAGGCCCGCCGGTGGCTGGACCTCGTCCGCTACGCCGAGACGAACGGCTACGAGCGGGACAACCCCAAGCTCAACGTCTGGCGCTACCGCGACTGGGTGGTGCGGGCCTTCAACCAGGACCTGCCCTACGACGAGTTCGCGTCCCTGCAGCTGGCGGGCGACGAGCTGGTCGAGGAGCTCGAGGACCCCGCCGATCGCGCGGACGCGCTGCTCGCGACCGGCGTCCACCGCCTCGGCGTGTGGGACGACGAGCCGGTCGATCGCGGCCAGGCCCGCTCGGACGAGCGCGCGGACATCGTCGACACGTTCAGCGTCGCGCTCTTCGGCACGACCATGGGGTGCGCTCGCTGCCACGACCACAAGGCGGACCCGGTCACGCAGCGCGAGTACTTCGAGCTGACGGCGCACTTCCGCGGGCTCGAGGGCCAGAACTACTCGAGCCACCGCCCGGTGGCGGATCCGCCCGGGCCCGGCATGATCACCATCCGCGAGCGCGACGCGCGGCGGGCGGAGCTCGACGCGCGGCTCGCGGCCGCGCTCGACGCGCTGCCGCCGGACGCGCCGACGCCCTCGCCAGAAGGTGAAGTGCTCATCCCGGACGCCCGGGGCGGCGCGCCGGTGACGTGGCGGCTCGCGCGCCGCGGGCCGTTCGACGGCTGGGCCGCGCCCGGGTTCGACGACTCGGACTGGGAGGAGGGCCCCGCCGGGTTCGGGCGCAAGGGCACGCCCGCGTCGGTCGTCGGGACCGACTGGCACCAGAAGCACATCCTCCTCCGCACGACGTTCCAGCTCGACCGGATCCCGGCGGCCCTGCGTCTCTCGCTCCACCACGACGACGACGTGCGCGTCTTCATCAACGGCGTGCCGGTGATGGAACGCGAGGGCTACATCGTCGAGTACATGACCGTCCAGCTCGGCCCGAGCGCCCTCGACGCCCTGGTCGTCGGCCGGAACGTGATCGCGGTCCAGTGCGAGCAGGACTTCGGAGGTCAGTACATCGACGTCGGCCTCGACACCGGGTTCGACCCGGACGCGGAGGGGGCGCCGTGGGCGTGGGCCCACGAGGTGATCGTCTCCGGCGCCGACGAGGACGGCGCCTTCCGGGGCCTCGTCGACGAGAAGAAGACGCTCGAGGACACCCCGATCGCCGAGCCCTACCCCGCGCAGATCGCCTTCGAGGGCGGGCCGCGGCCGGGCCAGCAGCACGTGGAGCTCCGCGGGAGCGTCCACGCCCTCGGCGAGCCGGTCGAGCCGGCGCTGCCGGCGGCCTGGACCGCGGGGAGCGCGCCGGACAGCGCGCCCTATTCCCCGGCGGGCGTGCGCGACTCCGGGCGCTCCAGCGGCCGCCGCTCGGCGCTCGCCGCCTGGGCCTTCGACGGCGGCCGCCACGTGACCGCGCGGGTCGAGGCGAACCGCCTGTTCCAGTGGCTCTTCGGCCGCGGCCTCTGCCGCACGCCCGGCGACTTCGGCCGCCTCGGAGAGCGCCCCACCCACCCCGAGCTGCTCGACGAGCTGAGCCTCGGCCTCGTCGAGCGCGGCTGGTCGCGCAAGGAGTGGCTGCGGTGGGTGATGTCGAGCGAGGCCTTCCTCGCCTCCTCCAGCGGACCGGCGGCGTCCTTCGCCGCGGACCCGCGCAACGACCTGCTCTGGCGCTTCGACCCCGCCCGCCTCTCCGCGGAGGAGTTCCGCGACGCCGCGCTGGCCGCGAGCGGCGAGCTGAACACCCGGCTCGAGGGGCCCTGGATCTTCCCGCCCATGGCGGCCGAGGTCCGGGCGACGGCCTCGCGCCCGAACGCCGCCTGGGGTCGCTCCTCGCCCGAGGACGCGGCGCGCCGGAGCCTCTACGTGCACGTCAAGCGGAGCCTCCGCGAGCCGCTGCTGGCGGTGCTCGATCAGCCCGACCCCGACCTGCCCTGCTCGTCGCGCTTCTTGACCAACGTCCCGACCCAGGCCCTCCTGACCCTCAACGGGGACTTCGCGCAGCGCCGCGCGAGGACCCTGGCGGCGAAGGTGATGGGGGAGCTCGGCGAGGACGCCGCGCTCGACGAGCTCGCCGAGGGCTGCGTCGAAGGCGCCCTCGCGCGGCCCGCCGGCGCCGAGGAGGTGAGCCGCGCTCGCGCGCTCCTCGCCTCGCTCCAGCGCGACCACGGCCTCGATCGCGCGGGCGCCCTCGCCCTCTTCTGCCTCGGCCTCTTCAATCGCAACGAGTTCCTCTGGATCGACTGATGACGAACGATCGACGACAGGACGCCGACGACCCGGCGAAGAAGGACGGCCGCGCCTGCAGCCTCTCGCGGCGCCAGCTCCTCTGGGAGAGCGCCGCGGGCTTCGGCTCGGTGGCGCTGACGGGGATGCTCGGCTCGGAGTTCCTGGCCAGCACCGCGAAGGCCGCCGACGGCGTGCGCGCGAACCCGCTCGCGGGCGCGGGCCGGCCCGTGGACGCCAAGGCGGTGGCGCGCGCGAAGCACGTCATCTTCCTCTTCATGTACGGGGGCCCGAGCCAGGTCGACACGTTCGACTACAAGCCGGACCTCTATCGCCTCGACGGCAAGACCATCGACGTGCCCACCTTCGGGCGCCAGGGCAAGCGCGGCGGCGGGCGCGTGGTCGGGCCGAAGTGGCGCTTCCGCCAGTACGGCGAGTGCGGCAAGTGGATCTCCGATCTCTTCCCGCACCTGGCGACCCAGGTGGACAAGATCGCCTTCCTGCACTCCATGTACGCGGAGAGCCCGATCCACGGCTCGGCGCTGCTCAACATGAACTGCGGGCGCATCGTGTCGGGGCACCCGAGCATCGGCTCCTGGGTCAACTACGGCCTCGGCACCCTCAACCGGGACCTGCCGGGCTACGTCGTCATGCTCGACGAGAGCGGCGGCCCCATCAGCGGCGCCAAGAACTGGACGAGCGGCTACATGCCCGCGTCGCTCCAGGGCGTGCAGGTGCGCACCGAGGGCACGCCCATCCTCGGCCTCGAGCGGCCCGAGGGGCTCACCGACCCGGCGCAGCGCGCGCTCCTCGACCACCTCGGCCGGGAGAACGGCCTGCACGCGGCCGCGCGCGGGCAGAACCCCGAGCTCTCCGCTCGCATCGAGCAGTTCGAGCTCGCCTACCGCATGCAGTCCGCGGCGCCCGAGGCCGTCGAGCTCGGCACCGAGACGGAGGAGACCCGCGAGCTCTACGGGTTGAACGACGAGCGGACGCGCCGCTTCGGCTCGAAGTGCCTGCTCGCCCGGCGCCTCGTGGAGCGCGGCGTGCGCTTCGTCCAGGTCTACTCCGGCGGCGGCCACAACGACGACAACTGGGACGCCCACGGCGACCTGGTCTTCAACCACACGCGCCACGCCGGGCGCACGGACAAGCCCATCGCCGCGCTCCTCGTGGACCTCGAGCGGCGCGGGCTCCTCGACGAGACCCTCGTGGTCTGGGGCGGGGAGTTCGGCCGCCAGCCCACCGCCGAGTACGCGAAGGGCACGGGACGCGACCACAACTCGTGGGGCTTCACGATGTGGATGGCCGGCGGCGGCGTGAAGGGCGGCACGAGCGTCGGGCAGACCGACGAGCTCGGGTCCAAGGCCGTGGAGGACCGCTTCCACGTCAAGAACCTCCACGCGACCATCCTCCACCTGATGGGGCTCGACCCGAACGGGCTGAGCTACTTCTTCGGCGGGCTCGACCAGAAGCTGGTCGGGGTCGAGGGCGCCGAGCCGATCTGGAAGGTCGTCGCGTGACGTACGGCTTCAGCGGACTGCTCGCCCTCGGGCTCCTCGCCCCCGCCGGCGGGACGGACGACGCCAGCGAGGCGCTCGCGGCGGCCGCGGCCGCCGTGGAGAGGACCTGCTTCGAGTGCCACAGCGCCGACGCCGCGAAGGGGGGCCTGCGCCTCCACGAGGCGGCGGGCTGGATCAGCGAGGTCGATCCCGCGGACGTGGAGAGCTCGGAGCTGCTCTACCGGCTGACCCTCGAGCCGGAGGACCCGGAGGCGATGCCCCCGGAGGGCCCGCGGCTCTCCTCCGAGTCGATCGACGCGATCCGCGCGTGGATCGCGGCGGGCGCGGACGAGGAGACGCTCGAGGGGGCCATCGCCCTGGCCTCCGCGCGGACGGCGCGCCGCGCCGCCGCGGCCGAGGCCGTCAGCGCTCGCTCGGGCGCCCGCGTCGACGTCATCGAGGCGGACGGGGAGTTCGTCGGCTACTCCGTCAGCTGGAGCCACCGACCGACGCCGCCGACCCGCGAGGGCTTCGTCGCCCTCGAGGCGATCGGCGAGGACGTCGTCGAGCTCGGCCTCGCGGGGACCGCGTTCGACCCGGGCTGGCTCTCGTCGCTGCCGGCGCTGGAGAGGCTCGTGGCCCTCGATCTCGCCCGCACGGAGGCGGGTGACGCGGCGCTGGCGCACCTGATCGACGCCGCCCCCGCGCTCAGGCGCGCGAACCTCACGTCCACGCGCGTGACGGCCGCGGGGATCCGCGCCGCGCGCGCGAAGAGGCCGGACCTCGCGCTCACCTACTTCGACACCGCGGCGGCGCCGCCGGTCACCGACCCCTTCGCGGCGGTGGGCGTGCACCAGCCGCGGCGGATCCTGGCGGGCGACGCGAGCAAGCGGCGCGTGGCGCTGCTGCGGGAGATCGCGATCGGGAAGCCGGAGATGATCTGGGAGCGCCCCGTCGAGTCGATGCACGACCTCCAGTGGCTCGGCGAGTCCGAGGCGGGCGGCGGCCACGGCCGCGTCCTCGTCCAGGAGACCTGGACCCGGATCGTCGAGGTGGACACGGCCAGCGGCGAGGTGCTCTGGAGCTACGACGCGGCCCCGGCCGAGGGCGAGTCCGTCGAGATCCACTCGTTCCAGCGGCTCGAGGACGGCACGACCATGGTCGCCGAGTCCGGCCGCGGACGGGTCGCGTTCGTCGATTCCAGCGGCGCCGTTCTGGGCAGCTTCTCCCTGACCCTCGACCGTCCCCATCCGCACCACGACACGCGCCTCGTCCGCCCCACGGGGAAGGGCACCTTCCTCGTCGCGCACGAGCGCGACGGCGTGGTCCGCGAGTACGACCGCGAGGGCCGGGTGATCTGGAGCTTCGACGTGCCCCTGTTCGACGAGGAGCCCCGGGGCGGCCACGGCTTCGACGCGTTCGGCGACCAGGTCTTCTGCGCCCTTCGATTGCCCGGCGGCGACACCCTGGTCTCCACCGGCAACGGTCACGGCCTGTTGCGGGTGAGCCCCGCGGGCGAGGTGCGCCAGCGCATCGCCCAGGAGTCCCTGGAGGGGGTCCGCCTCGCCTGGACCACCGCGGTCCAGGTCCTCTCGAACGGTCACGTCGTCCTGGGCAACTGCCACGCGGGCCCCGAGCAGCCCCAGGCCATCGAGATCGATCTCGAGGCCGGTGAGGTGGTCTGGCGATTCCGGGACCACGACCGTTTCGGCGACGCACTCTCGAACCTCCTGGTCGTCGAGCGCTCGCGCTGAGAGAGCGCGCGGGCCCCGTCCGGCCGCGCCGAACGAGGCGACGATCGCGGTCCGCGCCGCGCGCGTGCCGATCAGCGGCTGTCCGTCGCGGCCGCGAGGGCCGAGAGATCCGCGCCCGTCGGGCGCTGGAAGGGCCGGAGTCCGAAGGTCGGCAGGGACGCGATCAGGTGATCGAAGATGTCCCCGATGATCCCCTCGTACTGAACCCACCGCTGCTCCGTGCTGAACACGTAGATCTCGATGGGGAGGCCTTCGGGACCCGGCGCGAGCTGGCGGACGAGGAAGGTCATCTCGTCGGAGATGTCGGGGTGCGCCGAGAGGTAAGCGTCGAGGTACGCACGGAAGCTCCCGAGGTTCGTCAGGCGACGGCCGTTCGCGAGCTCCGTCGTGTCGATGCCGCGCTGCTCGTTCCAGGTGGCGACCTCGGCGGCGCGCCCCGAGATCGACTCGCTCAGGACGTCGAGCTTCGAGAGCCGCGCGATGTCCTCCTCGTCGAGGAAGCGCACGCTCCCCATGTCGATGGACAGGGCGCGCTTGATGCGGCGGCCGCCCGACTCCGTCATGCCACGCCAGTTCTTGAAGGAGTCCGACGTGAACGCCTTGGTCGGGATGGCGGAGACGGTCTTGTCCCAGTTCTGCACCTTGACCGAGTAGAGGCCGATGTCGATGACGTCGCCGTCCGCGCCGTAGCGCTCCATGGAGATCCAGTCGCCCACGCGGACGAGGTCGTTGGTAGCGATCTGGATGCTCGCGACGAAGCCGAGGATCGAGTCCTTGAAGACGAGCAGGATGATCGCCGTCATCGCGCCCAGTCCCGTCAGCAGCGCCCACGGTGACTTGTCCATCAACACCGCGACCGTGAGGATCCCGGTCGCCATCCAGAGCAGGATCTTCGCCACCTGGACGTAGGAGCGGATGGGTTTGTCCCGTGTCCCCTGGCTGCGCTGGCCGATCGTGACGAGGGCGTCGAGGAAGACGTCCGCGCTGCGCGCGACCGCGATGATCATCCACGCGTTCGCGAGACGCTGGACCACTTCGACGCCGGCGTTTCCCTCCGGGAAGAGCAGGGGAGCCGCGGAGTGGACGACCAGCGCGGGGACGACCCTGGTGAGCCGCTGAAGCACCTTGTGCTCGACGAAGATGTCGTCGATGGTCGTCGATGTCTTCGAAACGATCGCGCGCACGAAGCGGACGATGACGCGGACGGCGATGAAGTCGGCCAGCCAGGCTGCGACGAGGACGCCGAGCCAGACGCCGACCCAGACGCCGGCGTAGCGGAGGAGCTCGCTCCTGTCGGGCCATTCGATGGGCCACTCGAACTGAGCGATGAGAGCGATCGCGGCGCGGGGTTCCATGCAGCGGATTGTGCCGACTGGGGCGCGCGTTTCATTCGTGATCGGCGAAGACTGCGTCCTCGAGGGCGTACGACCCGCTCCGCGGACGTCGCCGCGGTCCAGCTCGCCCGGATCCTCCTCGGAGGCACGCTCGCGCCACGCACGTTCGGGGCTCGGTCGCTCGGCGCGCGCCGGGTCGCGTCGCTCGTCCTCGTCGCCGGCGCGGGCGTCAGGCATCGCACCGGGCGTTCCTCCCGTCGGAGCCGCGCACGCGGGCGTGATCCGGGAGGACCGCAGCTGGCGGAGGCCGCGCTGCTCGGGCTCCTCGAGGTCGAGGGCGCGCTGGCCGCCGGGGCGTCCGGGGACGTCGTGCGCCCCCCGCTCCTGTCACCGCGAGGGCGAGGCCGCGTCTTGACTGCGTGGTCGACGCGGACTCGGAGCTGGAGACGACGCTGCGGAGGCTCCTCGGCCGCGGCGCTTTCGACGGCGTCGTGAAGGCGATGGACGAGGTGGGGGTGGCCCGCGTCGCCCGGATGGACGCGGAGGAGCTCTCGGAGTGGGGTGTCGAGGCAGGGGTCGCGCGCCGCGCGGTGGCGGCCTTCGAGCTGGGACGAGCGGTCGAACGCGCAGGGGATGCCGAGCGGGAGGTGGTCCGGGGTGCGCCGGACGTCGCGCGGATCGTCGCGCCCGAACTGCGGGGCATGCGGGTGGAGGTGTTCCTGGTTCTGCTGCTCGACGCGAGGAACGGCGTCCTCGGCGTCGCCGAAGCGGCGAGGGGGACGCTGACGGCGGCGCCCGTGCACCCGCGCGAGGTGCTCGGCCCGGCCGTGCGAAGGGGCGCGGCCGCGGTCGTCGTGGCCCACAACCACCCATCGGGCGATCCCACGCCCAGTGCGGCGGATCGGGCGGTGACCGAGCGGCTGGTCAAGGCTGGCGAGGTGCTCGGGGTCCCCGTGCTGGATCACCTCGTCTGGGCCGAGGGGGGGTGGGTCTCGCTCAGGGCCGCGGGTGATTGGCCTGTGTGAGGGAGGGCCTCCTGCTGGGGCTGAGAGGGGTGGAACGAGTAACCTGTGGGGCCCCTCCGGGTATCTCCGAGCGGAGGGGCCGCCCGCGAGCCCCTCGACGGCCCGGGGGCTCGCGCTCGCTCCCGAGACCTCTCCCTCGCTCCCTGCTCCATGTCCTTCCAATTCGCGCTGCGCTTCGAGTCCGGGGAGCGCCGCGGCGAGGTCGTCCCCGTCGCCATCGCAGACGCCCAGGGAGGTGTCTTCACCATCGGCCGTCGGCCCGGCAACTCGCTCCAGGTCACCGACCCCTCCGTCTCCGGCAGTCACGCCGAGATCGAACTCGCCGGCGGCACGCTCCGGATCCGCGACCTGGACAGCACGAACGGCACCGAGGTCGCGGGCCGGCGCGTGAGGCAGGCGGAGCTCGGTCACGGCCAGCAGTTCGTCCTGGGGAAGGTCGAGTTCTCCGTGATCGATCGCGCGGCGGGCGCGGCCGAGGACGCGAGCGGTCCCGCGCTCGAGCTGGAGCTGCCGCTCTCCGACGACCCCGTTGGACTCGACCGGACGCAGCTCCAGCAGCGCGATGAGGGCTTCGAGATCACCGCTGACGATCTCGCCCGATCGCGCCGGACGTCCAAGCTCGGTCCGATCCTGCTGGTCGGACTCGCCGCTCTCGCGGGAGGCGCGTACTACTGGACGACGACGCGCGCCGGCGCCGACGAGGAGAGCAGCCGACGCGCGCGCACCGCGCAGAAGGTCGCCGCTCCGTCCGGGCACATGTTGGCGGGGTACTCCTTCGAGGACACGGCGGGTTGGCTCTTCGACGAGGGAGACGGTTCACAGTTCCTCCGCACGGGCGGCGCCGCCGTCAGCGGACGTCGCGGCGCCCGGGTCGAACTGGCGGGCGGCGAAGAGGGGCTGCTCGTGAGCGAGGCCGTCCGCGTTCCAGGGCCCATCGAGGTCAGCGCCATGGTGCGCACCGAGGCGGAGATCGACGCCCGGATCGGCGTGCGCTTCACGGGCGGTGAGGACCTCCCCGAGCTCACCCTCTGGTCAGGCGCCGCGCCCGCCGGGGACGACTTCACCGAGCTCGCACTGGCCGTGACCGCCCCCCCTGGATACAGCCACGCGGCGGTCCTGCTCCGCGGCCTCAGCGCTGCCCCCGAGCCGGCCGACGACGAGGATCCGCCCCTCGCGACGATGGACGTGGACGACGTCGCGATGGTGCCCGGCGGCGATGGCTCGCCGCTCCACTCGGTCGCCTCCTGGCGGGTCGTCTCCGCCGCCCGCGCCACGGGCGGTCACGGCGCGCTCGCCCTCGCCTCGCTCGACCGGACCCTCGTTCCCCGTCTGCGCATCGCAGAGAGCTCCGGCGAGGGCGACGTGCCCATGTCGGTGTCGGCGAACGGCGGGGACCTCGTCCTCCGGCCCGCGACGGACGGCGTCCTCGAGATCCTCGTCCACCGCGACCTCGCGGGCGATGGGCTCGCCTCGATCGGCGGTGGGGACGAGGCGGGCTACGCGGGGCACGGGCAGAGCTTCGACGCCGCGAGCGCCGCGAGCTTGCTGCTCGGCGAGGACGCGAACCTGGTGCGCGTCGGCTTTCCCGGCCCCCGGGCCGCAGCCGCGCGTCCGGTCGGCGACGACGTGCTCGTGCGGGCAGCGGTCTCCGCCGGCGAGGAGCTCCGACTCCAGCTCGACTTCTCCGAGGAGAGGACCCTGGCCCAGCGACTCGCGCGCCGCGCCGACGAGGAGCGTCGCGAGGGGCGTAGCGGGGACTCCCTTCGGACCTGGAGCGAGCTCCTGACGGACGTCCCCTTCGACAGCGCGCTCGTCCAGCGGGCGGCCGCGGGACAGAGCGAGATCGTCGCCGAGGGCATCTTGGAGCTGAAGGCGCTCAGCGCGGAGGTCGAGCGCGCGAGCTTCTTCGGGCTCGAGGAGCTCTATCGGGAGAAGCTCGCCCGTGCCCAGGAGCTCCGCACGCGCTTCCGCGGCAGCGACGTGGAGACGGCCAGCGCCGCGCTCGCCGACGAGATCTCGTCGGCGCTCGAGGCCCTCGGCGGCGGCGACGCGGCCGCGGAGGCAGCGCGCCTCGAGGGCATCGCAGAGGCCCTGCGGGAGGCCGGTTCGGTGGGCCTCGCCGGTCGCGTGGACAACTACCGTCAGCGCGACCCGGACGGCTCGCAGCGCTGAGCGCGATCGGGATCCAGAAGACACGACCAGGCACAACAGCGACAGTCACAAGAGGAGAGCGGCGAGGACCAGCACATCCATGGCAAGGACGGCAGTCGGAATCGACGTGGGCAGCTCGAGCGCGCTCGCGATCAAGGGCGCCTGGAAGGGCGGCACCTTCCACGTGAGCGGGTTCGCCGCGGGCCAGAACACTTCGGGTGACGTGGGCTCGGGCTGGGCATCGCTCGCGCCTGGCTTCAAGCTCACCAACGCGCGCGTCGGCATCAGCGGCCGCGACGTGAACGTGCGCTACAGCCGCGTTCCGGAGGTGCCCGACTGGCAGCTCCGGAACCTGATGCGGTTCGAGGTGCAGGAGATCGGAGACCAGTCCGGCGCGGAGGTCGCGTCGGACTTCAACCTGCTCCCGCGGCCGCCCGAGGTGGCGGGGGAGGACGTGGTCCTGCTCGCGATGAGCCGCGAGTCACTGCTGGACGAGCACATCGACGGCCTGGCGGCGGCCGGGGGCACCATCGACGCCTTCTCGCCGAACTCGGTCGCCCTCTACAACGCCTTCGTGCGCTACGGGGTCGTCCAGGACGACACGGTGCTGATCGCCAGCATCGGCGCCGAGAGCACCGACGTCGTCATCACGCGCGGCGCCGATCTCCTCTTCGCGAGGAACCTCTCGGGCGGATCGAAGCTGTTCGACGATGCCCTGGCCCAGCGCCTCGGCATGGGCGCGGCCGAGGCGGAGAGCGTCAAGATCGACCACGTGGACCTCGCGCCCGGCGCGCGCCACGAGACCGCCAAGGGGGAGAAGGCCACGCGGTCCGTCCTCGGCGCGGCGGGGCAGATCACATCGCTCCTTCAGAGCACCGTGATGTTCTGCAAGAGTCAGGTGAAGCTCTCGGGGCTCAAGCTCGACCGCGTCCTGGTCTGCGGTGGCGGCGCGGCGGTCCAGGGGCTGCCCGAGTACCTCTCCGCGGGGATGGGCGTGCCGGTCGAGCGGTTCGACGCGTTCCGGGTCGTCGACACCAGCGGCCTCTCCCCGGAGGAGGCGGACCTGCTCTCGGAGAACGAGCTCGAGTCGGTCGTGGCCCTCGGGCTCGCGACCATGGCGTCGGACGACGAGGCCTATGGACTCGAGCTCCTGCCGGAGGCGGTCGCGAAGAAGCGCGCCTTCATGGGAGGCACGATCTGGCTCATCGCCGCGGCGGTGCTCGGGCTCGCCTTCCTCGGATACAAGGTCTCGGCCAAGTCCGCGAAGCTCGACAGCATCGAGAAGCGCGCGAAGAGCTTCGCGAGCGTCGCGGCGCGCGCGGAGCGCGTACACGAGCAGACCAAGGACCTCGTCGAGGAGAACGAGACCCTCTCGGCGCGCGTGACGGAGCTGGCCGCGGTGGCGGGGGCTGGCGAGCAGGTCGCGAGGGTGTTCGATGCCCTCGACGACAACCTCCCGCGGGACTTCTGGGTGACCCGGGTGACCTCTGCGGTCGCCGTGGACGACGATCTGGGTATCGAGCGGGGCGCGGAGAAGCCGTTGCTGACGGTCAACGGCTCCGCGCGGCCCGGGACCCAGTCGCCGACGTCGCAGTTCCAGACCTTCGCCGCCGCGCTCCAGGAGGACCTGGACGGGGTGTCCTTGAACCCCTCCTTCGACCGGAACGCGTTCCGGATCGTGCTGACCCACTTCGCGCCGCCCGCGGCGGATTCGGACGACGAGGAGGGCGAGGAGTAAGCGCCATGGACCTCAACGAGATCTGGCAGGAGCACAAGCGCTTCATCGTGACCGTGGTCGCGGGCCTCCTGACCTTCTTCATCGCCAACTCCGTCGTGGACAGCCTCTACGACGGAGACATCAACAGGAGGCAGGGCACGATCCGCAAGAGCCGGCAGAAGCTGGCCAAGGACCTCTACACCCCGACCGATCGGGCGCTGGCCGAGGACGAGAACGAGCTGCTGACAGCGAGCTACGCCGAGATGGTCGAAGCGGTCGCCTTCCGGCCGCGGCCCGGCTTCATCGCCGACGGCTCGAGCGCGGTGAAGAACATCTACACGACGGCGGTCGAGCGGGTCCGTCAGCGCACGGCCGACCTGGCCAGCCGCAACCGCGCGATGCTGGTGGACGGCCTCGGGCTGGAGATGGTCCAGACGACCAACGTCGACGAGATCGAGCGCCACCTGCACGCCCTCGACATGCTCGAGCGCGCGCTCGTCCTCGCCCTCGACTCGGGCGTGCGCCGGGTGCGCCGGGTGGAGATCGACCTCGATCCCGCCTTCAAGTCCCGTCGCGGTCTCGGCGCGATCGAGCGCACGAAGGTGAGCATCGAGACGGTCTCGACGGCCGAGGCGGTGACTCGCTGGCTGGCCATGGCCGAGACGCCGCTGCCCGCGACGGGCGAGGGCGGTCCTGGCGAACTGATCCGGAGCCAGCCGCTCCCGATCCACGATCTCGAGCTGACCCGCGTGTCCGCCAAGGACGACGAGGTCCGCGCCAACATCACCTTCATGGTCGTGCGCGTCCACGACCTCGACACCGGCGAGGAGGTCGAGTGATGAACGTCCGCAAGGAACCGATCGTCTTCGTGCTCGTGGCGGCGGCCCTCGGCTACCAGGGTCTCGCGCTCTACAAGGACTCCGGCACGGCGGGCCGGCCCCCCAGACCGAGGGCCCTCGACTACGAGAGCGTCGGGCTCGACGATCTCTCCCTCGTCCGGCCCGCGGCCGGGCGCGGGATCGACTTCGAGCGCAACCTGTTCGCCCCGCCCTCGGCGACGTCGCCGCTCCCGCCGCTGTCGCCCGAGCTCCCGCCTCTGGCCGCGCTCCCGGCCCTGGCTCCACCGACGGCCTTCGGTCCGCAGCCGCGCTGGTTCAGCGACCTGCTTCGCGAGCCTGCCTCGCCGGAGGCCGCGCGCCAGGTGCCAGGCCTCTTCGACCTGCGCGAGGCGCCCGTGGAGGTCGAGGGCGAGGTGCTCGAGATCGCCACGGGCGACGACGGCGCGGAGCTGCCCGACGACCCCGAGGCCCGCGCCG
This sequence comes from Planctomycetota bacterium, assembly GCA_002862085.1. Classification (GTDB taxonomy): domain Bacteria; phylum Planctomycetota; class UBA1135; order UBA1135; genus Saltatorellus. Next base: position 18,567 of record PKCK01000007.1, read on the forward strand.
CGCGCATCGCCGGGCTGAAGCAGCAGTACGACTGGATCTACACGAACGGGTACCAGTTCGGACGCATCCTCAACGAGGACCGCTACCGGATCGACTTCTCGTCGGAGAACCCTCTCCAGTTCACCCCGGTCAATCCGGCCACCGGCGTGCCGCTCTATCCGAAGCCCATCGAGTACGGGCCGGATCGCGTGCGAGAGTGGGGCCTCGTGGAGAGCCCGCTGACCGGGATCGAGCTCGGCTTCGCGGCCTTCGGCGATCCTCTGTCCTCGACGCGCTTCAACGACGCGATCCGCTTCGCCGAGGAGTGTCTGCGTCTGCGCAACGAGACGCCGCGCGCCCTCGAGGTCGCGGAGGAGCTGTTCCGCAGGGCCCAGGCCATCAACACCCAGGACGACGCCGGACCGAGGCTCGGCCTCGCCCGCTGCTACGAGCTGGGTTTCCGCCTCGAGGAGGCCTACCGGACCTACCAGTCCCTGCTCGACGACGGCTTCGACACGAGCGCCGTCGTCCACTCGCGTTTCGGCAGCCTCCTGGCGAAGCTGCGTCTCGACGGCGACGCGGAGGAGAGCTTCCGCGAGGGGCTCCGCGTGGAGCGCGCGAACTGGGAGGGGCGCTGGCGCTACGGCCGCTTCCTCATGGAGCGTGGCCGCGCGACCGAGGCGGTCGAGCACCTGACGATGGCCGTGCAGCGCGAGCCGAAGGGCGCCGAGGATCGCATCTGGCGCGTCCGGGTGCGCCTCGATCACGGCCGCGTGCTGCTCATGACCGGTGACGGCGACGGCGCGTTCCAGGCCTTCAACTCGGCGCTCACGGCGGACATCGCCAACGACCTCGGTCTCGCCGACGTGTGCCTGGCCGGCCTGCTCAGCGCGGCGCCCTACTCGGACGACCCGATGGCAGCGGCCATGGCGGAGATGGGGGCCGCGGCGGGCCTCCCCGGGGACGCAGCCGCTCCGGGCGCCGCCGCAGGGATCGGCGGCCAACAGGGCATCGCCGGAGGCGGCTTCGAGCTGCTCGTGGCGTCCGGTCTCTCCGCGATGGGACAGGGGGAGTTCGAGGCCGCGGCGCAGCTGCTGCAGTCGGCCGTGGACGCGGACCCCTTCCGCTCGGTCGTGCCGCTCCGGGCACTGAGCCGCCTCGCGGAGGTCTCCGGCAACCCCGAGGACGCGCTGGCCTTCGCCGATCGCGCCCTCGAGGCCCGGCCCCTCGATCCCTGGACCCTCTACCAGCAGGGCCGTCTCGCGGAGGCCGCCTCCGACGAGCCGCGCGCGCGGGAGGCCTACCAGGCGGCTCTCGATCAGGAGCTCGACTTCGTGGCCGCCCTCGAGCGCATGGCTGTCCTGACGAACGCGTCCGAGGAGTACGCCGCAGCGGAGCGCTACTACGAGCGCGCCGTGAGCCTCGAGCCCGAGAACGCCGAGCTCTGGTCGCGCCGAGGATGGAACGCCCTCTCGGCGCTGGATCTCGCGCTGGCCCGGACCTGCTTCGAGCGCGCTCGCGGGCTCAGCGCGGGGCTCGGCACGGCGCGCGCCGGTCTGGCGTGGTGGCACTACGCGTCCGGCGACCCCGCAGAGGCGTTGACCCTCTTCGGGGAGATCGTCGACGACAGTCGAGCGACGGCGGGCTCCGATCCCCTGGCGCTCTTCGCGGGCGACCAGTCCGCTCGGATCCAGGACCACGGCTCGAAGGAGGTCTTCCGCGACCGCTTCGACCGTCAGGACGGCGCCCCCCAGAACGGATGGACCGTGCAGATGGGCGTGGGGCCCGAGGTGGTCCTGCGCGACGGCGCGATCCACATCGCCGGTCAGCACGACCGCGGGGGGCGGAGCCGCGCCTACCGCGCGCTGCCCCCCGACCGCTTCATCGCCTTCTCGTGCCTGGTCACCGTGGGCCCCGAGGCGAAGGGCACCCGCTCGGGGGTCTTCATCGCGTCGGAGCGCACCTCGAGCAACGGGGTGGACGACATCCGCTCGGAGGTCGTCCTCTCGCGCAACCGTGACGGACAGCTCGAGGTCCGGGTCCAGCGCAACGCGACGGACGACGAGGCGGCCTTCGCACGCGTACCCGGCCCGGAGTGGCCGATCGGGGAGCCGATCCGCGTCTCCATCGAGAAGACCGGCGAGGATCTCGAGTCGCGCTACACGCTCTACGTCGACGGCGAGCCGGTGGCCGACGGCCTCGAGGTGAGCGGCATGAGTGCCTCGCGCCAGAACGTGCGCTTCGGCGCCTTCGTCGAGGGCGAGCCTGGCCGCCGCGCCGACCTGACCGTCGACGACGTCCGCGTCGTGAGGAGGAAATGATGTCCCACCGCCCGAACTCCCGCGCCGGCTTCACCCTGGTGGAGCTGCTCGCGGTCATCCTGATCCTGTCGATCCTGCTGGCTGTGCTCGTACCGAACCTCTTCAGCAGCAGCGAGGCCGTGGCGGCGAGCAACACGCGCGCGTTCCTCGGCCAGCTGGCCGCCGAGGTCGACTCCTTCGAGCGTGAAACGGGGGACTTCCCGCCGTCGCGCTTCACCAAGGAGCTCGATCCGCGCCCGTCGGAGACCAACATGGGCATCGAGATGATGGTCATCTCGATCATGCCGGCGGACGAGTCCTACCGCGCCAACGCGAGCTACGACGACCGGCTGGTCAACACCGACGGCGACGACACGAAGCGCAGCCTGACCCGCTTCACGAGCGCGGAGGTCTTCGAGCTCAAGGACAGCTGGGACAACCCGATCGCCTACCTCCACCGCCGTGACTACCAGCGGGGCGGCGAGTACATGGCCTTCGTCGCGGACGAGGAGGAGTGGGTCGAGCAGCGCGTCACGGCTTTGATCAACACCCAGACCGGGGATCCTTACCGGCCGGACAAGTTCCAGCTCATCTCGGCCGGCTCGGACGGGATCTTCGGGACCGAGGACGACATCACGAACTTCGACCGGAGCGAATGACCCTGGCGCGGACGAGGCTGACGCGCCGCCCGTCGGGGGAGGGACCCCGGGGCGGCTTCACGATCATGGAGCTCATGGTCGTGATGCTCATCATGGGCCTCGTGCTGGGCGCCGGCATCGGCGCCTTCGCGTCCTTCGACCCCGGCTCGAGCTCGGCGCGTGGTCTCGTGGCCAACGCGCTCCGCCAGGCGCGGAACGAGGCCGTCGCCCACCGCGCTCCCGCGCGCGTCGCCTTCGACCCACTGACCGGATCGATACGAAGCGAGGGTTACCGCGTCGTCGGGACCTGGCGCTTCGAGGAGGAGTCCCTCCCCGGCGCCGGAGGCGTGGACGGGTTCCCGGACGGCTTCCCCGGCACGATCCTCTCGGACGACGGGTTCATCGGTCGGGCGCTGGATCTCGACCTCGGAGGCAGGGGGGCGAAGGTCTCCTTCGATCTGACCGAGGACCCCGCCTTCGCGGTCCGCCGCGGCTTCCGGCTGGCCATGGCCCTGCGACCGCTGGAGGTCGAGGAAGCGCGCATCGCGGATCTCGGCGGCGTCGTGCTCGTGGACGCGCGCGCCGATGGATCCGTGGAGGTCGGGGTCGTGACCCGGCGAGTGGACGAGCTCGGCCGCTCGCGCGCGGGCGAGCGCCTGGTCCTGCGGACGCGGCCCGGTGTGCTGGAGCCGGAGCGCTGGGTCCAGCTCGAGGTGCGCTACGACCGCCAGCGGCTCGTGGCGCTGGCGAACGGCGTCCCCGTGGCCGAGCGCGGCGAGACTCGCGAGCTCTGGCGGCTCTCCAGCGCCTTCGTCCTCGGCGGCGGCCGGTCGCGCTTCTCCGGACGCGTCGACGACGTGGTCCTCTCCACCGCGACGACCTCGGTGGAGACGAAGCTGCCGCCGACCGTCCAGTTCGCGGCGCCGGGTCCGTTCGAGGTCCGCTTCGACGAAGGGGGGCGCCTCGATCCGGTGATTCACGCCGGTCCGGTCGAGATCGCGCTCGAGTTCGACGACGGGGGCAGCGCCCTCCTCGAGGTGCTTCGCATGGGGACCGTCGAATGAAGCGCGGCGCGACCATCGCCAGGGACGGCTTCGTCCTGCTCGCCGTGCTGTTCGTGCTCCTCGCGCTGTTCGCGCTGAGCGCGCCGTTCCTCGCCACCGCGCGGAACGCGGACGCCGCGAGCCAGCACGCCTCCGATCGTGTTCAGCTGGGGCTCGCCCTCGACGGCGCGGCGCGCCGCGGCCGGTCCGGGCTCCAGGCGACCCACCCCGCGATCGACGAGACGCCCTACTACGACGGGCTCGACGAGCTCGACGTCGACGTGGCGGCCTCGGAGGGGTACCCCGACCCCCACGACGCGGAAGGGGTCGCCTGGGACGCCGAGGCGGTGGACCTCTCCGCTCGCATCGATCTCGGGTCCGCGAGCCCGCAGGTCCTCGCGAACCTCCTGTCCAGGGTGGCTCGGCTGAGCTTTCCGATGCAGGCCGGCGACGCGGCCCTCCGCGTCAATCGCCCCGACCGCTTCGACGACGGCGGCGTGGTCATCGTCGACGGCGAGCTGATCAAGGTCGGTGGGCTCGACGACGAGCGCAACCTGAAGACGTCGAGCCGCGGCATCGGCGCGAGTCAGGACGACGACGGGAAGTGGTCGACGACGGGGCCCTCGCCCCCCCGGGGCCACGGGGTCGGCGCGTACGTCTTCGACCAGCGCACCTTCGCGCCCGCGATCTGGCGGACCCTCTCGGTGGACGGCTCCCCACAGGTCTTCGACGCGGTCGAGGAGATCAGGGCCTCCGCGGATTTCTCGATGTCGGGTGGCTTCTCGGAGTCCGATCTGCGCGCGCTGCGTCGCACGACCCAGACCGCGGCGAGCGCCGCTGCGGGCCCGCGCTGGCAGCGCCCGACGCGGCTCGTCAGCCCGATACGCGCCGGTGAGTCCTTCTCGATCTTCGTGGTCCAGGGCCGCTGGATGGCGCCGGGCTCCACGGTGCGGATCACGGACGGGGTGAACACCGAGCTGCGAGTCGTGATCCAGCGCAGCCAGGACGGCCGCGTCTTCCTCGACCGCGTTCTCGACAACGACTACGCCGCCTTCGAGTCCGAGGTCTCCGTGCTCGTGCGCCGGCCGGTCAACGTCAACAGCGCGTCGGCCGACGTCCTGACCGCGCTCTTCGCGAACCTCGGTCTGGCGGACCAGAACCATCGGATCTCGGTGAGCGAGGCGACGGAGCTGGCGGCTCTCTGCGTCGCGTCGCGTCCCTTCACGGGCTTCAAGGACTTCCTGGAGCGGCTCGTCCTGCCGGCCGGCGGGATCGACGCCCTGCCCCAGGGTGGTCAGGTCTCGCCCGAGTCCTTCGGCGTGGGCGGGGCGGTCCTCGACGACCCGCGTGACTCCGTCGCGCTCTACATCAACGCCCTCAACGCCAACGACGCGCGCCTCGCCTTCTCGACGATGCCGCTGTGCTTCACCTCGGACGGGCTGTTCGAGCTGGAGCTGCGGGCGGCGGTCAACGGCAGCAGCGGGTACGAGCGCACCAGCGGCGTGCGGACCGACACGATGATCGTCGCGCCCGCGCGTGGCGATCTCTTCCAGCTCTTCACGCGCCAGGAGGACTTCGACCGCGCTCTGCGCCTGGACCGCGGCGCTCCGTACTGGCTCACCGGGCCGCAGCCCACGGGGCGCTACGACGGGGGCGTGCAGCCGCCCTCCCGGACGATCCCGCACCTGGGGACGATTCGGGGCCAGCGCTACGTCCCGGGCATCGACGAGCCCGTGCTGGATGCGGACGGCAACCCCGTCCCCGCCGACCGGGTCTTCGCGGGCCAGTCGAGCCAGGACTTCTGTCAGCTCGATCCGGTGCGGCTGGGCGCGACTCAGCGGACCCAGGGCCGGATCTTCCACTTCGACCAGGAGAGCCGTTCCCTCGAGGGGCGCTTCCTTCCCGACCAGGCCATCGTGCGCGACCCGACCGACGGCGTCGTGCGCTGGGCCGACCCCACGGCCGGCGTGGCCCAGCCGCTGTCGATCTCCATGTGGGTCCGCCCGGAGACGGCGGGGGACGGCACCCTCGCGAGCCTCGGCTCGTCCGGGCCCGACTCGGACCGCGTCGTGCTCGGGATGACCGGCGGCAATCTCGTGGTGCGCGTGTTCGACGGGATGGGGGACCACCGCGACACCGCCTTCCAGGAAGTGGCGGAGGTGCGCTTCCCGATGGCGCCGGCCCAGGGCGTACCGGGGCTCCCGGTCAACACCTGGAGCCACGTCTCCCTCGACGTGCGCGGCAACCGACCCGATCAGATGACCCTGCTGGTCGACGGGAACGCGACCGGCGTGGAGACCCTCGGGATGACCTCCCTGACCGCGGGGGTCGGCTCGGGCACCTCGACCATCCCCGTGGAGTCCACCGAGGGCTTCCCGGACCCCTGCGTGCTGCGCATCGGCTCCGAGCTGATCGAGGCGACGATCGCCGGCCCGCGGGCCTTCCAGGCCCTGCACCAGACGAGCGGAGGGAACACCGGCTTCGGTGGTCGCCTCGCGCGCGTGCGGTTCGACGTCGAAGGGTCCGACGAAGCCGTGCCTCTCGCCGGCGCAGCGGCCGGCATCACGGGCTCCTACCAGCCGGGAACGCCGGTCGTCCACTACGGCTACTCGCTCCCTCTGGTGGAGGGCGTCCCCGCGGGCGGAGCGGAGCTCCCCGGTGAGCTCGGCCCCTTCCGCGTCGCGCGCGTCCTCGGGCGGCCCAACGACAACTCGCTCGAGCCGATCCAGAGCACGAACGGGACCTTCATCATCCAGCTGGGCCGGGGCTGGTCCTCCACGCAGCTCGGCGAGCTCGAGCTGCAGCTGGCGGACAACCCCGAGGCGGATCCCGCCGGGCAGGAGGTCATGCCGGCCTTCAACCCGAACGGCGGCTACGCGCTCCTCTCCGGACCCGGCGGCCTCACCAACCAGGGCCAGCAGCTCAACAATCCCACCGGGGACGTCGTCGGCGGCGCGGAGATCATCCGGTACTCCGGATACAGCGGGAACCGGCTCACGGTGGTGGAGCGCGGCGTCGAGCTCCAGTCCCTGCAGGGGCTCGACGCCGGGAGTCGCCTGGGTGGTGCGCGCGCCTTCATCTTCGACTGGGACGTCTTCTGGGCGCTCGGCGGCGGCCAGACGATCGATCCCGACACCTACCTCCCGGCGTCGACCTTCGTGACGCCGATCTCCATCCCTGCGCCGGGCGCGAGCGCGCTCAACTTCGGGCTCCCGGTCGAGGGCATCTCGCAGTTCGCGCAGATCACGCGGACGGACGACCCGGACAGGACCGAGTGGGTCCGCTACGACGAGATCGACCTCGTGGCCAGTCAGCTCGTCCGCGCGGCGCCCGACGCGCTGCTCTCCGTTCATCGCGTCCTGCACGACGGCGCCGACGGCGGCGACACGAACAGCCCGGGCGGCCCGGGGAATCCGGGCGGCCCCGGGAGCCCGGGCGGGCCCGGGGGCGGGTTCGGCGGCGGCGGAGCCGGCGGGTTCGGCGGCGGTGGAGCTCCCGGCGGCAGCTTCGTGGACGGCGGGAAGCCGCGCGGCCGGGGAGCAGCGTTGCTCGCGCAGCAGGCGGGCGCCGACTGGGACCCCTTCCGCGGCGTCGAGCCGAACACCGACTTCCCCCTGAGCCGCGCCGTGGCCAGCGTCCTCCATCACCGTGGCGTGCTCGGCACCCGGAGCGGCGATCACCCCTCCGGTGTCCCGATCCTCCCGGTCGTGCGGATCAACGCGCAGGACCTCGACGCCAACGTCGGCCGTCCGGGCTCCTTCGACCCGGTCTGGGTGGTCGACGGCAATCCGACGGCGCTCGGCTATCCGGTCACCGTTCACCGGGCGCACTACCCCGCGCTCCTGCGACGACGCTTCAACTGGACGGCGCCGATCGATGGGCGGCTCGTGGCGGGGGAGGGCAACCCCGTGGACGAGCCCCAGGGCGGCTTCTTCACCGGCGGTGCCGGGTACGTCGCCTTCCAGGCGCCGGTCGTGGCGCCGACCGCGCCCGGCGTGGGGGGGGGCGGCGGCGGCGGCAACTCGAACATCACCGACCCGCGCTTCCTCGGCCGCATCGTGAAGTTCCCGAGCGGCGAGATGCCCCGCGGCGTGTCCGCCGCGACCGTCGGGACCGGGGCGGGCGGGGCCGTGGACTTCGGCGTGCCGCAGGCCACCGTCGACGAGATCGTCTTCGACAACGCCACCGTGTTCCAGGGCATCGGCGGCACCGCGCCACCGTCCCACCTCGCCGGCGGGGCGCTGCTCGTGGGCGTCGGCTTCGGTGAGACCGCTGGCGCCTTCACGGTCCTCCCGAACACGGTTCGCGCGGCGAACGGCACCTTCGGGAACCCGTCGTCGGTCCTCGGTCAGCTGCCCCAGGACGGCGGGCTCCTCAGGGTCGGCCAGGAGCTCATCGCCTACCGCTCCGTCGACCAGACCACGGGCAACGTCACGGTCGCCGCGGGCGGCCGTGGGATGCTCGGGACCAGGCCGCAGCCGCACCAGGTCACCGAGCCCGTGACGCTGCTCGAGGGCTGGCGGGTCACCACCCTCTCGGGCGGCGTCGGGCCCTTCGACGCGAGCATCCCGGTGGCCTCGACCGTGAACTTCCCCGCCGAGGGCACGCTGCTCATCGACCAGGAGCTCGTGCACTACACGACCCAGTTCGGCGGCGCGTTCGTCATGCCCCGTACCTCGGCGGAATCGGGTGAGGAGGACGACGAGGGAGCCGGGGCGTTCCGCGGCCGCTACGGCACGACGCCCCAGAGTCACCCCGCAGGCGCGGCGGTGGTCTCCTTCCCCGCCCGCTACTGGGACCGCTACGCGCCGCGCTTCGACGGACCCGAGCTGGCCTACTTCGGCCTCTCGATCGAGCAGATCGGCGCCTACTGGACCGGCGTGACCTGGGAGGCCCAGGACTCCAGCACGGGCGGCGCGGAGATCGTCGTCCTGCAGCGCATCGGCGACGTCCCGTGGGACGCCGACCCGGAGGAGGAGCCGGGGCTGAGGCTGCTCGAGGACGGCACCTTCGAGGACGACCTCATCCCGCTGGGCGCCCAGGCCGACCGGATCCAGTGGCGCGTCTTCGCGCGGTACGCCCCCGGTGCGTTCGATCCCGAGTTCGGGCTCACTCACGGCTGGAAGGGGACCCCGCGGTTCATCCACCTCGGCGCCACCTACGAGGCGCCCACGCGGCTGATCAGGAGCGTGCGGCGATGAGGCGGCACGCGGTTCGATCGCGGCGCGGCGTGACCCTCGCCGAGCTGATCCTGGCCACGGGGCTGGCGGCGATCGTGATGGTCTCGCTCGTCTCGGTCACGGACAACGCGGTGCGCCTCTGGACCCGCGGCGAGGCGAGCAGGGATGCGCGCGAGGTGTCGAGCGCGGTCCTCGGCGAGCTCAACCGGGACCTGCGCCAGCTCCACCCCTCGAGCGAGGGAGACCTCGTGATCGACTGGGAGCCCTTCGACGTCGAGCGCGACGGCACGAACGAGCGGCTCTGGCCGCGGATGCGCTTCGTGCGGGACGCCTCCACGGCCGAGCTCGCCTCCGTTCAGCGCCGCGCGCTCGCGGAGCTGGCGCGTGAAGCACGGCGCGTCGCCGCGGAAGGCGGGGATCGCCGCGCGCAGGAGGCGCCCGAGGCCCTCACGGAGGAGGAGCTGCTGGTGGCTGCTGGCCTCACCCGCGAGGAGCTCGCCCTCGGCGGCGGCGGCGTCCGCGACGTCGACGGCAGCGGGCTCGTGGAGATCCTCTACGCCGTCGTCCCCGAGGGCCGCAGCGGCCCCGACCGGTACACCGGCGTGCTGCTGCGCCAGGAGCGCGTCCACTCCGCCGGCGCGCCGCGCGTGCTCACGGGCGACGGGGCCTTCGACTCCGCGGGCTATCCCGCCGCCGGTCCCGCTCGGGAGCTCGCCCGCGGCGTCCTCTGGATGCGCCCGCTGATGGCCACGCAGACCACGGTCATCGATCCCGGCGCCAGCGCCGAGCGAGGTGGCTGGCGGATCTCCGGGGGGCTGCGAACGGCGGCCACCTCGTGGGACGCGTGGCGCCGCGGCCGTCCGGACGTCGAGCTGTCGGACCTGAACGAACCAGCCCCCGGCATGCCGGCGGCGGGGCCGCGACCGGCGCTTCCGCGGCGCATCCGGCTCGAACTGGAGACCCAGTCCCGCGGCGATCGCGAGCGCGCGCCGCGGCTGCTGGAGACCATCGACGAGGCGCAGGGCTCCTTCCCCGTCACCAGCGGCGCGCGGCTGTCGCGCGCCATCGGGCAGCACGTCCTCGTGGGCGGCGAGTGGATGATCCTCCGCAGCGTCACGCGGGACACGGCCACCGTCCGCCGCGGCGCGCGCGGGACGCCTGGCCGCAGCATCGCCGAGGGAACGCCGATCTTCTTCGGACCCACGAGCGTCATCGAGCTGGAGGTCCCCGTCCACGACGACGACTGGCGGCTGCTGCCGGTCGAGCAGCGCGGAGGCGCGCGATGAGGCGAGCAGGCTTCACCCTGATCGAGGTCGTGCTCGCGGCCGCGCTCTTCGTCATGGGCATGTCCATGATCCTGGGCGTGTACAGCTTCGGCTCGGCGCTGTCCCGCACGGCAGAGCTCCGTAGCCTCTCCGCCGACGCGGTGGAGGCCCTCGTCGCCGACCTCGGAGAGACCCTCTTCCCCCTGCGGGACGACGGGCTCGTCGGGCCGCCGCGGACGATCGAGGACCGCGAGGTGCCGGGCACGCCGGGGCTGCGTTACTCCGTGACCTCTCAGCCCAACCTGGAGACCCTCGAGGTGCTCCCCGGCGTGGACGAGCCCGTCGCGCGGGAGTACGCCGTGACCATCGAGGCGCGCTGGCAGGCGGCCGGCGTGCAGCGCGCGGCGACGTGGACGACGATCATGCTGCGGGAGCTGCCCTTCGGCGCCCGCATGCGACAGCGGTTCCTGCCGAGGACCGCGACCGGGGACGGGGCGTGAGCCCGCGCTCCCCGGAGACCCATCGGCGGAAGGACGACACCATGAAGACGATCGAGAAGAGAGCGCGCCGCGGCGCGGCGTTCTGGGGCCTCGGCCTCTGCCTCTGCCTGGGAGCGACGCTGATCGTCGCTGCGGGCGGAGCGGGCGCGACCCAGGAGGACGAGTCACCCTTCGCGGCGCCCGCGCCCCTGGCGGTCGGCGACGTGATGATGCTGAAGCTGCGCACGGGCGATCTGCACTTCGGCGCCATCGAGGAGCACACCCCGGAGTCGATCGAGTTCATCCGGCTCGACACGGGCGGACGCGCCACGGTGCCGTGGTCGATGCTGGAGCCGGCGCAGTCGGAGGAGCTCCGCACGAAGTTCGGCTACGTCCAGACGGACGTCGAAGAGGCCCTGGTGGAGGGCGAGCGGCTCGTTCTCGACGGGGGCGGCTCGGTCGAGGGCGTGATCGTCAGCCGCGAGGGCGAGAACTTCGTGGTGAAGACGGACGGGAACCTCCAGGTGCTGCCGAAGTTCCGCGTCCGCTCCATCGAGACCGGCATCCAGATCGCCGCGCTCGACGTCTACTCGCGCGAGGAGATGTACAGCCTCTACGCCGCGGACGTGAACGAGGCGAGCGCCGAGTCCCAGCTGGAGCTCGCCCGCAAGTGCGAGAGCATCCTCGACTTCGCTCACGCGGTGGAGCACTACGAGGCCGCGCTCGAGCTCGGCCTCGCGGATGAGCGCGAGGCGGAGCGAGCCGGCGGCGCGCTGGCGGCCTCCCGCGTCAAGGCGGCGAACCAGGAGCAGCTCGACGTGCTCCGCGGCGCCGATCAGCTCCGCAAGCGCGGCCGCTACGACGAGGCCCTCGCCATCGTTCGTGCCTTCCCGGGGACCTACGAGGACAGCCCCCTGGTGGAGGACGCTCGCAAGGCGGAGCTGCGCATCATGAGCGACCGTGACAAGGCGGCCGCGGACCTGACGCGCCGTCGCTGGATCTACTGGGCCAAGCGCCTCACGCGCGAGCGCGCGCGCGAGAGCGGCTTCGAGGAGACCCGGACGTGGGCTCTCGAGGCGGCCTCCGAGGAGATCCAGGCCCTCGTGCACGAGGAGCTGGTCGCGAAGATCTCCCAGGAGATCGGCCTGGAGGACGTCCGTGGTCTCTGGGAGTCGCGTCGCAAGCGCTCCTACGAGGCGGCCACCTACGGCTCGGCCGGCACGTGGCTGCTCGGGGAGGACCGCGCGAACCGCGGCGCCGAGGAAGAGCAAGCGCGGCGCTCGGGGCCCGTCTCGGCGATCGACGCCGAGCGTCAGGCTCTGGAGGAGCGGATCAAGCGGTACGTCGACAACCAGCGCGTGGCCCAGCGGGCGCGCAGCGCAGCCGACGCCGAGGACGAGCGGGAGACCTTCTGGGAGAGCTGGTCCGCCAGCGGCCGCGCACAGTGGGCGTTCTCCTACTACGTCGAGGAGTCCGGGGACTTCGAGCTCCGGCCGCGCCCGTACCTGCGCCCCTGCAAGAGCTGCGCGGGCCGCGGCGCCATCGAGATGCTCGTGACGGGCACGGTCCTGCGCGGGGAGAACGCGTCCCTCGCTCGATGCCCGCTCTGTCACGGAGTCCGCGTCGTGCGGCGTATCTACTTCCGATGAGTCGGCGCTCGATCCCCGCCGCGGCGCTCGTCGCGATCCTCGGCGCCGGCGCGTGCACCGCGCCCGCCAACCGGCCCGTGGACTCGGGCCGTCGTCCCCTCGCGCCCGCCGCCCCCGACGCTCCGACGGCGGCAGCCGACCGTACGGTCAGCGCCGCGGAGCCGGTCGAACCGTCCGAGGCGGCGACCGTCCTCGAAGCGGAGGCGGCGGTCCCCCTCGTCGACGACCGCTCCGTGGCCTGGCCGCGCACCCTCGACGGCTCCGCGCAGACCATGGTCGCCTCGGTGGGGGGGCAGGGGATCCCGCTGACCGATCTCGTGTCCAAGTGGGTGCTGCGCGACCCCGACGGGGTCCGCGCCATCCTCGACGACCTGCTGCTCTCGCGCATCGTCACCTTCGAGGCGGCGGCCCTGGACGTGCGGCTCCCGGACGGCGCGATCGCCGACGAGGTCGCCCTCCGCATGGCCAACCTCGAGCGCGCGGCCCGCGAGGTCGGCGCGCCCGATCTCGAGGTCTACGTGAAGCGGCGTCTCGGCCTGGAGGTCTCGACCCTGCGGGCGGAGCTGGAGCGAGAGGCCGCCATCGATCTCCTGGCGCCCCGCTGCGTGCGGGCCTGGGTGCTCTCCTCCGACCGCCGCGAGATTCGCGCCCTCGCGGTCGATGACCGGGCCGCCGTCGATCAGGTTCAGGCGCGCCTCGCGAAGGGCGACGAGTTCGAGGCGCTCGCCCGTGAGTACTCGAAGGACCCCTCTGCCGAAGACGGCGGGCGGATGCCGCCCGTCGTGCGCTCGGACCAGCCCCTGGCCCGGACGGCCTTCGCGACCCAGGTCGGGAGCGTCTCCGAGCCGATCCAGGACCCCCGTGGCTTCGTCTTCCTCAAGGTGGTCGGCGCGCCGGATCCCCTGGAGGGCGACTGGGGCGCGATCGGCGCGCGGGTCGAGGCGGACCTCGCCGAGCAGCCCATCGAGGATCCTGAGTTCTGGCAGTGGAAGGACGCGATGTACCAGCGCTACGACATCGACATCACCCCCTTCCTCGAGCTGGCGTCGAGGTGAGAGGGCGGGCATGGCGCCCGGGACTTGAACCAGGGGGTCCGGTTTCCGACCCTCGCCGTATGGATATTCCCGTCGAGGAACTGGAGGTGCTCGAGATGGCTGCCGAGGACGAGATCGAGGCAGGGGCCGAGGAGGCTGCGGGCGCTCCCGAGCCGATCGTCGAGCAAGCCGGAGAGACGGCCGAGGACGAGGAGGCGAGGGGAGGTCCTGGCCCGGGCGCCGATCTCTCCGACGAGCAGCTCGTCGAGCGGACCGCGGCGCTCCTCTTCGCCTCTCCCGAACCTCTCTCGGTGGGGCGGCTCGTCGGGCTCCTCGAGCGCCCGCCTGCGGCGCGGGTCCGGGCGGCCCTGGAAACGCTCTCCCACCAGCTGGAGGCGGGTCCCCTTCCCCTTCAGCTGCGGGCGCTGAAGGGGGGCTACACGCTCCTCACGGTGCCAGAGCTCGGCCGCGTCGTCGCGCGGCTCGCCAAGGGCTCGGCGATCGAGCGCATCAGCCCCGCGGCGCTGGAGACCCTGGCGATCGTCGCGTACCGCCAGCCGGTCACCAAGGCGGAGATCGAGGCCATCCGCGGCGTCCAGGCCGGGCCCATCCTGCGGTCCCTCGTGGACCGAGGACTGGCCAAGGTGACGGGCCGGGCCGACGTCCCCGGCCACCCTCTCCAGTACGGAACGACCAAGGAGTTCCTCGACCGCTTCGGGCTCATGGGGCTCGAGGACCTGCCCAGGGACGCCGAGCTGGCCAAGGACTGACCCGCGGGGGCCGCGATCGCGGTCCTCCAGGCCATCCAGGGGACGGCTCGGCCTCCCCCCGGCCCCCCTCGACGGGTAAGCTAGCCGCCCGTCAGGTCCGCTGCGCGCCCGTACAGGCTCGCACACGTGCGCCTGCGATCCCCAGACAGACGCGCCGGCTTCCGCCTCACGGTGGCCGGTTCGAAGGCCCCCGTGAGGCCGCCGACCCCATGGTCAGGCGCGCGCCACGACTCCCAACCTCACCCGGACATTCCCCCCGGGAAGGACGATTCATGTCCGACAGCACCGCCAAGGAACCCGAAGTCGTCACCGCCGACGGCGACGAGCTGATCCACGTCCCCAAGGGCCAGAGCCGCCTGCGTTATCTGGCCACCATCGGGCTCGTGCTCTTCCTCCTGATCATCTTCGTCGTCGCGGACCTGTTCCAGTCGACGTTGACCGGGGGCGGCGGCCGTGAGGACCGTGTCGCGGTGAGCTGGGAGGACCCCATCTCCGGCGAGCCGACCTCCGTGATGTCGAGCGAGTTCGACCGCACGCTCCAGTTCCTCTCGGTCCTGGCGAGCACCGGCCGGGGCTACTACCCGCCGTCGGCCGCCTTCCGCGACATCGAGGCCGAGGGGCCGCTCCGGCGAATCGACGTGACCGACGAGGACACGGCGGCCTTCCTCGTCTGGGAGGACCTCGCCAGCGACGCGGGCATCGCGGTCGCCGACGACGAGCACGAGGACTTCCTCAGGGGCGTCTTCGTGACCAACGACAACATGAGCCAGTTCGCGCGGAACGCCGGGCTCACGGTCATGTCCCTCTCCCAGGGGATCCGCCGCGTGCAGCGCGTCGTCAAGCTGCAGAACCTCATCCTCCGCACCCAGCGCATCCCCGACTCCGCCGCGGCGGTCGCGCAGTGGCAGGAGGACTTCCCCGACTACAAGTTCGAGGTCGTCAGCGTCGATGCCGCGGACTTCGTGACCCAGGCGAAGGACTCCGTCCCCGCGGACGAAGAGCTCAAGGCCTGGTTCGCCGAGCGCCCCGCCTTCGAGCGTCAGCGCCTCTTCACCCAGCCCCGGGTCGTCTACGAGGCCGCCTACGTCGACCTGTCCGAGGGCGCCACCTTCGATGGCGCCTCGCTGCTCGCGGCCTTCCCCGCCGCGGAGGGCACCGACGTCGAGCAGCTCACCCGGAGCTACTACGACCTCAACCAGCGCCTGCGCTTCATGAAGCCCATCGAGGAGGACGATGCGGCGGAGGACGATGGGGCGGAGGGCGACGAGCCCCAGAAGCCCGAGCCCGCGCCCCAGGCCGAACCCTTCGACTTCGAGGAGGTCGAGGACCGGGCCCGGACCGAATCGGAGCTCTACGCTGCGCTCGGGGCGCTGCTCACCGAGCTCCAGGACGCCCAGGCCGCCGGCGAGGAGTTCGACTTCATCGCCCGCGCCGACGAGCTCGGCCTGGTCACGGACCGGGGTGCCGACGACGGCATCGAGCGCAGCGAGATCCCGGAGGTGCCCGGGTGGGGCAGCCGGTACATCTCCGGCCAGCTCTCCTTCGCGGCGGAGGGGACGTTCGTCCCGCGCGTCGTGATCTCGGAGAACGCGATGACCATCGCGCGAGCCGTCAAGAAGATCGAGGCGCAGGAGCCGCCCTTCGAGGAGATCCGCGACGAGGTCGTCGAGATGTGGGCCAAGGAGGAAGCCTCGGAGCTCGCGAAGGAGACCCTCGACGGTCTGCGCGAGACCCTCGTGGCCCGGCCCGAGGACGTGGAGGTCGCCGACTGGACGCCCGTCATCGGGAAGGAGGCGCTGCGCGAGCGCGCCGTCGAGGCCCAGTACGCCTACTACGACCGTCCGGCCCTCGGCCGGGGTGAGATGCCGGAGGACCAGAAGCCGGCGGATCGCTTCATCCAGACCCAGTCGACCATCTACGACCTCGAGGACGGCCAGGTCGGCCCGGCGATCGTGTCGGCCGACAAGGGCACCGCGTACCTCGTGCGCCTCGACGCGAAGAGCGACAAGCCGGTCCAGGAGATCGACGTGGCCAGCTACGAGGGCTACGGGACGCGCGGCCTCAACGAGCGCATGATGGAGATCGGCGGAAAGGTCTTCCGCGGCGACAGCGAGTGGTTCGCCGCCCGCACCAAGCTCCGCTTCCCGATGAAGGAGCAGATCGAGGCAGACCGGGCCGCCGAGGAGGCGGCCGAGGAGGCCGCCAGCGGCGACTCCGAGAGCTGAGCCCCACCGCGGGATCGTGACCCGCGTTCTCTCGAAAAGGAGGGGGCCGCGCCCGGTGCGCGGCCCCCTCTCTCGTTCGCGACCGGGCCAGCGGCCTCAGGACGTGAAGCTGACCTGGAAGACGGTGCCACCACCCTCGCGCGGGAGCGCGCGGACCCGGGCGCGCATGGCCTGGACCTGGAGCGAGACGAGGTGCAGCCCGAGCCCCGTCCCCTTGGTGCTCCGCGTGTGCTCGTCACCGAGGCGCAGGAAGGCCTCGAAGATTCGTGAGCGGTCCTTCTCGGGGATCCCCGGCCCGCGGTCGAGGACTTCGAGCAGCACGCGCCGATTTCGGCTCAGCCGCGTCCGCACCACGATCGGCTCTCCCACTGGTTCGCCGTCCTCGCCCAGCTCGACGGGTCCGTACTTGCGGGCGTTCTCCACGAGGTTCTGCAGGACCACGTGAAGGCCCTCGGGGAGCAGGAGGACCCTGGGCAGATCGTCCGCCAGGTCGAAGACGACGTCCTTCACGGCGCGCCCGCCCAGGATCTCCAGATCTCTGCGCATGCCCGCGATCTCGGCGTTGAGATCACCGGGCTGTGGTGCATCTTCCTGGTCGTAGAGCCGCCGGCGGAGAAGCACGCGATCCACCAGTCCTCCGAGACGATCGGACTCGGTGACGATCCGGCCCAGGTACTCGTCCCGGCGCGAGTCGTCCGACACCCACCCGTCGCGGAGCATCTCGCCGTAGAGCTTCACCGCTGCGATGGGGGTGCGTAGCTCGTGCGTCACCGAGGCGACGAAGTTCCTGGTCCGGAGCGCCTCGTTCCGGCTCTGGCGGATGCTCCCCAGCAGCAGGCGGATCCCGATGACCATGGACACCGTCAGGATCAGCGCCATGCTGGCGAACCACCCGTTCTGCTCGCGGAAGGTACGCCGGAGCTCGCCGGCGTCCGCGACGACGGCGAGACGTGGCCCCGGGGACTTCACCTCCTCGCCGGCGACCTCGAGTCTGCCGAGGACGTCGACCACCTCGACCGCGAGACCTTCGCGCTCGGGGAGCTCGTTCGCGCCGAGTACGAGGCGCTGGGAGGGGCCGAGGACGTCCGCCGCCTCTTCGAGCGGCATCTGCATGTGCAGCCAGTCGGGATCGAGCGCGAACCCCTGGACGATCAAGACCCCCTTGTTGATCGCATCGATGCAATCGGGGAGCTGGAACTCCGGTACTTGCTCGGTCGTGACCTGGCGCGCCGCGAGCAGCAGAGGCGCCTCGCTGGCGCCGCGGGGGATCGGGCGGAGCTCGAAGTACTGGACGTGGACCGTGTGGGAGACGTTGTCCCGCAGCTCCGGGAGTCGGTCCAGAGCGTTGATGCACTCCTCGTGATCACCGCTCGCGAAGTTCAGCACCACGGACCGGATCAATCGCTCCCGGCGCTCGCCGAATCCCTCGATCAGGGCCGCGTCCCGCGCCATCTGCGCGGGGAAGGGAGCGTCCGCGATGGGCGCGACGAGGGCGTCCGAGACGACCTCGCGGATCAAGGTGGACGCGGCGTCGTCGGTGTCCGCGCGCGAGCCGCGCAGCACGGTGACCGAGATGCCGTTCTCCCGGTCGATCGGATCGTCCACCACGTGGAACGCGAAGTGGCCGAGCACGCCAGGCCGTGGCCTGCGGGTCGCGAGGGGAGAGCTCCGGGCGCGAACGGGCCCGAGGTCGTCGACGAAGAAGTCCTCGGCATAGTGCTCGAACGGCCGCTGCATCTCGTCGTTGCGCAGCTTCTCCACGCGGTCGACGCAGCGCCGCGTGAGACGCTCCGCGGCGTCGCGGCACTCCAGAGGGAGCTCCGCGAGGCGAGCGGCCTGGAACTGCTGGAGCTGGCGCCAAAGGAGCCCACCGAACACGACGGCCGGCAGCACGACCAGGAGGACGTACAGGAAGAGCGCGGTGCGCCCCGACGGCGCGCCGGGGCTCGGGATCGTACGCGCCAGGTTCGGCAAGGCTCGGGGTGGGGCCACCAGGTTCACGGGCAGCCCGTGCGGATCACGCGTACCAGCGGTACCCCTTGCCCCGCACGGTCTGGATCAGCTGGGGCTTCGAGGGTTCGGGCTCGACCTTGCGGCGCAGGCCCACGATGTGGATGTCGACCGTGCGGGTCTCGACGTTGGCGCTCTGGTAGTGCCAGACGTCGAGGAGCAGGTCCTCCCGGGTCACGACCCGGTCGTTGTGCTGGATGAGGTAGGAGAGGATGTCCCCCTCGCGCGGCGTGAGCGGCACCGTCTCCCCGTCGCGGTGGACCTCCAGCCGGGCGAGGTCGACGCGGATGCTTCCAGGGAGTTCGAGCATCTGCGGAGGCGCCGTCTCCATCTTCGCGCGGCGGAACTGGGCCTCGACCCTGGCCAGGAGCTCGCGCGGCGAGAAGGGCTTCTTCATGTAGTCGTCCGCGCCGGCTTCGAAGCCCTTCACGAGGTCCTCCTCGTCGGCGAGAGCCGTCAGCACGAGGACCCGGACGGCGTGCCTCTCGGCGCGGAGTTGCTTCAGAACGTCGATCCCGCTCTGACCGGGGAGCATCAGGTCCAGCACGATCAGATCGTGCTGCCCCGCGCGGGCGAGTTCGAGGGCGCTGTTACCGTCGAGGGCGACGTCGACCTGGTAGCCGGCGTGCTCGATCGCGTCGCGGATGCCGACGGCGAGCGCTTCCTCGTCCTCGACGACGAGGATGCGGCGCTTGGTGGTGTCGATGTTGGTCAAGGTGGACGTGGTGGTGTCGGTCGTGGCTTCGCTGCGTCCCATGCGACTGGCGCCTGGGGGCGGGGCGACGCGGGCGCGTCGGGGCCCAGCCCTGCGGCCCGAGTCTCGCAGACGGTGTCCTTACGGACAACTCGCGGGAGCGTGTGTATCGATCTCGTGCGAACTCGGTGCCGGGCGCGCCTCATGGGGGGCCAGGAATCCGGCCTGTCGGCGGATCGGACGTCCCGGTCCGGGAGGCAGCGAGCGCTGCAAGATCGACCGGGAGCGACGGCCAGTGGGGTTTCGTACGCCCACGGAGGGTGCGCCTCCGGGGCGCTTCCATGACACGCGCGAGGGGCCCTCGTGGGGGAGAGGGCGGGACGGTATGTCTCTCGTCCGGCCGCCCGCTGCACCCCCGAGGCACCTTCCGGGCTCTCGTGTCGGCGACGACGTGTCCGCGCTCTCCCCTGCCTCAGCGCGGCACGAGGTTGCCCGCGGAGGCGGGCCTCAGGAGGCCAGCGCTGCGCAACGCATCCATCTCGACGGCGCTCAGGAAGTCCCCGTCACGTCGGCGAACGGGGCCCAGGCCGAGGACCCGCTCGGCTTCGGGGACGTCGCCGGCGGCCGCGTGGGCCGCCGCCAGCCGCAGGCGCGCGGGGCCGGTGTCGACGCCTGCGTCCCGCGCGCGCTGATAGGCCTGGCGCGCCTTGGTGACGGCGTTGCCGAAGCTCCCGCTGTTCAGGTGGTCCAGCGCCACGAGGAAGTCGAAGGCGGTCTGGTAAGCGGCCCGCATCTCCTCGTCGCCGGCGGCTCGCGCGGCCTCCGCCGCGCTGAAGAGCTGGTTCTGGTCCGCCGTGTCCAGCGGAGCTTCACCCCGGGCCTCGCGAAAGGCGCGGACCGTGGGCGCGGCGACCTCGAGGCGACACCCGACGAGGGCCTCGTAGGCGTACTTGCGCACGATGTCCTCGTCGACGGCGCCGGCCGCGGAGGCGCTCGCGAGCGCCTCCTCGACGTCCTCGGCGTCGCGGAGATCGAAGGTCACGCGGACGAGGTTACGCAGCACCGTGGGGTTCCCGGGATCGAGGCGGAGTGCTTCCTCGGTCCGCTCTCGAGCGGCCTCGAAGGAGCTCCCCATGGCGAGGACGAGTCCGAGGTTGATGAGGCCCGCCACGCTCTTCGGTCGCCGCTCCAGGAACTCGAGGTGGATCTCGAGCTGCTCGGCGAGGGGGGCGCCCGTCGCGCGCATCAGCTGAGCCTTCTTCTCGAGGGCCCAGCTCGCATCTGGAGAGTGACGGAGAGCGCTGTCGAGGGTCGCGATGAGCCTCTCGGGGTCGTTCCTCTCCCGGTCGCCGATCTGTTCGAAGGTCGCCGGGATCTCGGCCATGGCGCGGCCGTACCGGACGAGGTCGAGGCTCTTGGGAGCGACGAGGCCGGCCGCGACGAGGACGATCGCGTGAGCTCCGAAGCCGGCCTTCCCGTTCTCCCTGGGCGCGTCGAGGGCCGGCGCTGCGACGACGCCGAAGGCCATGAACGCGAGGACGTGCGAGAGAGGCGAGTAGAGCAGCGGTCCGTTCACGAGCGCCATCGCCACCATCGCCAGCGCCACGAGGGCGAAGTCGCGACGTTCGTCCTCGGGGCCCGCGAGCGCCGCGAGGGCGCGTGCGACCGTGAGGAGGAGCAGCAGCAGCAGCGCTCCACCCCCTAGCCAGCCGTACTCCACCAGGGCCGTCAGGGCGTCGTTGTGCGCGTGCTCCACCTCGACCGGGGTCGGCTCGGCGCGGTAACGCGACGAGAGTTCGATCTCCGCCGGATCTCGGTAGGGCGGGAAGATCGCCTGGAACTGCCCGGGCCCGGCGCCGTCGACGCCCGTGTCCGCGAGTACGGCGGGGATTCGCGCCCAGGTGAGGCGCCGGAACGTGATCCCTCCGGTCGTCTCGCCGATCGCGGGCGGCGTCGGCGCTCCGCTCGGATCCTCCGCCGCAGGCGCGTCGCTCGCCGGATCCCCGCCGGTGCTCGAGACCGCCTGACGTCCAAAGGTGCCGAGGGCGGCGACGAGGAGCGCGACCAGCAGCAGCCTCGCGCGTCGCGCTGCCGCTGCGCCGCCGGCTTCGCCGCGCCCGAGGGACGAGGCCGCGAAGGCAGCGATCACCGCCGCGCCGATCGCGAAGCCGCCTGCGTAGACCGGCACCAGCCCCGCGTACAGCGCGGTTCCGATCAGCGCGAGGAGCCCGACCAGGGCCAGCGGTCCGCCCGTGGTCAAGAACGCACCGGCTCCGAGGACGGCCCCCGGAACAGCTGCCTCCGCGAGGTCGCCCGTGTTGCCGATGGCGCCCTGGACCGTCCTCCCCAGCGCGCCGTCGAGATCGGGCTCCAGGAAGATCGAGGCGAGGAGCATGAGCGTGACGATCGGCAGGGTCCGCTGGAGCACGCGGCGCCCGGACTCGCCGAGGGAGGACGCGGCCACGTACGCGCCCGTCGCGCCCGCGAGCCCCACGAGGGCGCGCCACGCGTTGAACGAGTCGGTCGCCCGATCGAGGTGATACGCCGCGAGCCCGAGGGGGGCCAGCAGCAGCGGCGCTCCCAGGGGGATGGCGGCCGCGCGCTCCTCGTCCTCGCGGCCGAGGAAAGCGCGCACGGCGGAGACGAGCAGGGCCGGGAGGAGGCCCAGGGCGCAGAGGCCCGTCCCGATGGAGATCACGTCCGGAGCGCCGGTGAAGGGGCTCCAGGGAGAGGGCAGCGCGAGGGTCAGCGGCGGGAGCAGCAGGAGCCAGGCCTGCAGCACGTCGAGTCGGCGGTCGGTTCGTGCGTCCATGGGCGAGATCACGCGAGCGGTCGGCGCCGCAGGGCCGCGCCGGGCTCTGACGATGCCGCGGCGGACGACGTCGTGGGCCGATTCGTCCCCGAAACGACGGCGGCTGCGAGAGATTCCGCCCGCATGGCCGAGGTGAGAGGAGACCGGGCCCCGGGAATCGAAGGAGCCCCGCCCCGGCGCGCGGCCGGTGCGGGGCTGCAGCTCGAGGGGACCGCCCTCGGGGAGGCGCGGGTCAGACGGCGCTCTTGGCGGCCGCGAAGCGAGCGGCGACGGCGTCGAAGTCGACGACGTTCCACCAGGCCTTCAGGTACTCGGGGCGGCGGTTCTCGTAGGTGAGGTAGTACGCGTGCTCCCACACGTCGTTGCCCATGATCACGTGGTGACCGTCGCTCATGGGGGTGTCCTGGTTCGGCGTCGCGACGACGTCGAGCTTGCCCTCCGTGGTCATGACGAGCCAGACCCAGCCCGAGCCGAACTGGCCGCCGCCGGCGCCGTTGAACTTCTCCTTGAAGTTGTCGAAGGAGCCGAAGGTGCCGTTGATGGCGTCGCCGAGCTCGCCGGTGGGCTCGCCGCCCTTGCCCGGGCCCATGATCGACCAGAAGATCGAGTGGTTGACGTGGCCGCCGCCGTTGTTGCGCACGGCGGTGCGGATGTTCTCCGGCACGGCGTCGAGGTCCTGGATGATCTCCTCGGCCGACTTGGACGCGAGGTCGGTGCCCTCGATCGCGCCGTTGAACTTGTTCACGTAGGCCGCGTGGTGCAGGCCGTGGTGAAGCTCCATCGTGCGCTTGTTGATGTAGGGCTCGAGGGCGTCGTGCGAGAAAGGAAGAGCGGGAACTTCGAAGGCCATGGTGGAGGATCTAGGAGGTCGCGAGAGAGGCGCGCGCTGGGTGCGGGCCGCGTATCCGGGCGCAGAGGATCGCCGCCCTCGCGCGATTTCTCAAGGGGCCGAGGAGCAGCAACCTTTCCTCATAAGGACTTCGGATTCCCCGCGGTCGTGGATGCCAGGCTCCGCATCATGAGCGGGTGGCCGCCCTCAGATTCCTCGCGCTGCTCTCCACGGGCTTCGTGCTGCTCATGCTGGCGTTCCTGCTCCACGTGAGCCACGGACGCGTCGAGCGAGAAGGGAGCCGCGAGATCACGGGGCCCGAAGTGCCCATGGCTGTGGGCGAGGTCGCCTCGTGGGACCTGGATTTCGGGGGGCAGCGCATCGACGAGGCCTGGCCGGGTGTTCAGCGTCAGCCGCGGCTCTGGCTCCGCGGTGGCGGCGCGGGGGCCGTCCTCGAGATCTCGGCGAGCTACCGCGATCGCGCGGGAGAGCCGGTCCTCGACGCGCTGCAGGCCGGGACGCAGCGCGTGACGCTGGGGGAAGCGCCGGTGGAGGTCGGAGCGCTCTGGCTCTCCTACGACCACCCCCTGCGCGTGTCGATCCGCTGCGTCGAGCCCGGCGCGGGCGGCGCGGCCACCCCGGTGCTGCGGGGCGATCCGGGCGAGGACTTCCGCACCGCGCGCACGATCTCGCGCACGGTCTGGATGGTCTTCTGCGCCATCGGCGCGGCGAGCTTCGCGCTGCTGCTCGCGACGACGCGCGGGCTGTTCGCCGTGGCGGACGACCCGTCGCGCCGCTGACGCGTCAGCCGCCGACCGTCTTGGAGACGATCGCGTCGACGAAGGCCCCGGGCTCGAAGGCCTCGAGGAGCTCCGCCGACTCGCCCGTGCCCACGTAGCGCACGGGCAGGCCCAGCTCGCGATGGATGCCGAAGACCGCGCCGCCACGGGCCGTGCCATCGAGCTTGGCGACGATCAGACCGGTGACGTCGACCGCCGCGGTGAACTCCTTCGCCTGGTGGATCGCGTTCTGGCCGTTGGTGCCGTCGATGACGAGCCAGGTCTCGTGAGGCGCGCCCTCGATCTTCTTGCCGAGGACGCCGCGGACCTTCTCGAGCTCGCGCATCAGGTTGGCCTGCGTGTGGAGTCGTCCGGCGGTGTCCACGATGACCACGTCCTTCTCCCGGGCGAGGGCCGCCGCGCAGGTGTCGAACGCCACGGCCGCGGGGTCGGCGTTGTCCTTGTGCTGGCGCACGATGTCGGCGCCGTTGCGCTCCGCCCAGATCTCCAGCTGGTCCGCCGCCGCGGCGCGGAACGTGTCGCCCGCGCCGAGGATGACGGATCGTCCCTGCCCCTGGAACCGGTGCGCGAGCTTGGCGATCGACGTCGTCTTGCCCGACCCGTTCACGCCCACGACCAGGATCACGTAGGGCTTCGAGTCGAAGGCTGGATCCCCGCCGCCCGAGCCGTCGAGGAGCTCGAGGAGCTTGGCGCGCATCGCGGCCCGCACGTCCTCCTCGCCCTTCAGCTCACCGCGCTTGTGCAGGCGAGCCAGCTCCTGGGTCAGCTCGCCGGCGACGGACCCGAGGTCGCTCGTGTAGAGCAGCTCCTCGAGCTCGTCGAGGAGCGCCTGATCGATCGTTCGGCCGCCGCGGAACAGACCCGAGAGGCCGTCCGAGATCGCGGCGCGGGTCTTCGTCAGCCGCTGCGTGAAGCGATCGAGCAGGCCCATCTCAGTCGGCCTTCGCCGCGGCGTGGCGATTCTTGATCTTGTCGAGGATGCCGTTGATGAACGCGCCGGAGTTCTGGGTCGAGAAGCGCTTGCCCAGTTCGATCCCCTCGTTGATGGCGACCTTCGGCGGGATCTCGTCCATGTGGACGAGCTCGAAGGCCGCCATGCGCAGGACGTTGCGGTCGATGACGGCCATGCGCTCGATCTGCCAGTTCTGCGCGACCGACTGGATCTCCTCGTCGAGCTCGGGGATCGCGTCGTAGGTGCCTTCGACCAGCGTCCGCGCGTAGCGCGCGGTCTCCGCGTCGTCGGCCTCCTCACGCAGGAAGTCGGTCAGACCGTCGAGGTCACCCGTGCCGAGCAGGTCGAGCTGGTAGAGGAACTGGAGGGCCAGTTCGCGTGAGCGAGTGCGCTTCTTCATCGGTGGGGGAAGTGTCCGTCGTCGGCGGGTGTGTGCGGTTCGCTCAGAAGCCCATGCGGTCCTTGCTCGGCTTCGACGCGCAGGCGTCGAGCGCCTCCAGTGACTCGAGCGCGGCGCGAGCGACCTCGCGGCCCTTGTCCTCCTTGCCGCCCTCGCTCTCCGGCAGCGCCCTCGAGCGGGCCTGCTCGAGGGATTGGCAGGTCAGCACACCGAAGAGGATCGGCTTGTCGGTCTCCATCGACGCCATCGTGATGCCCTGGGTGGCGCCCATCGCGACCCAGTGGTCGTGCGTCGTCTCGCCCGTCAGCACCAGTCCGAAGCAGAGCACCGCGTCGATGTCCTTGCGGCGCGCCAGGCGCCGGGCGATCAGGGGCAGCTCGAAGGCACCGGGCGCGTGGACGACGACCATCCCGTCCTCATCCATGCCCGCTGCCACGAGCTCGTCCTTCGCCGAGCGCAGCATGGCGCCGGTGAGGTCCTCGTGGAAGCGCGAGACGACCGCGCCGATGCGGACGCCGGGCCGCTTGGGGCGCGGGCGGTCCGCGGCCGTGGGATCGAGTGCCATGGGGGCGGAGAGAGGGGACAGGTCGGAGAAAGAGCCGGGCTTTCGGCGAAGGAGTCTACGGCGCTCGCGGCTTCACGTCACCTGGGCACCCCCCGCCGGATCGAGCGAAGGGCGCGGAGCCGGGACACCGCGTGCGATCCGCATCGGGCGCCGTTGCGGACGAGGCCCGTCCTGGATCGCGCATCACCTCGCGGCGCGGTCCATGGCGATCGGAGCGTCGGCCCGCCGCTCC
Organism: Planctomycetota bacterium; assembly: GCA_002862085.1. Taxonomy (GTDB): domain Bacteria; phylum Planctomycetota; class UBA1135; order UBA1135; genus Saltatorellus. The sequence continues at coordinate 44,423 of PKCK01000007.1, forward strand.
GGGGATGCGCTCCACACATCCCTTTCTGGGCCATCGGCGGACCTCGCCGTACCGTGAACGCTCCCCGCGCCCCGGCCACCATGCACTGGATCCCGCCCCTCGCTCTCCTCCTCGTCGTTCCCCAGGCCCGCCCCCTCGAGGAGTCGGAGGCCGATCTCATCGCGCGCGCGCGGCGGATCCACTACGACACGCTCACCCTCGACACGCACAAGGACATCCGCGCGACGCTCGCGCGTGCGCCCGAGGCCCAGGATCCGGCCGAGCGCGAGCGCCAGCGTCGCCGCGACGACCCCACGCTCTGGGGTCCGAACCAGGTGGACTTCCCGAAGATGCGCGCAGGTGGCCTCGATGTCGCCTTCTACATCGTCTACGTCGGCCAGGGCGCTCTCGACGACGAGGGCTTCGCCCGGGCGAGAGAGCAGGCGCTCGCCAAGTTCGACGCGATCGAGCGCATGGCGGAGCGATATCCGGGCCACATCGGTCTGGCCCGCAGCGCCGCGGACGTCGAGCAGATCGCGTCCGAGGGCAAGCTCGTGGCCTGCATCGGCATCGAGAACGGCTACGCCATGGGCGAGGACCTCGGCGCGATCGCGGAGTTCCACGCGCGCGGCGCGCGCTACATGAGCATCACTCACAACCGCCACAGCCAGCTGGGTGACTCCAACACCCCCGAGGAGCCCCTGCACGGCGGACTCAGCGACCTCGGCCGTCGGGCCATCGAGGAGATGAACCGGGTCGGGGTCATGGTCGACGTCTCCCACGCCTCGAAGGCCACGACGCTGCAGACGATCGCCCACTCCAAGGCTCCGGTCATCGCCTCTCACTCCTCGGTCGACGCTGTCTTCGAGCATGGCCGCAATCTCTCCGACGAAGAGCTCCGCGCCGTCAAGGCGAACGGCGGCGTGGTCCAGTGCGTGGCCTTCCGCGCCTACGTCAAGGACGACGGCGGCCGCCGGGACTTCATCGCCGAGACTCGCGAGGAGCTGGGCCTGCCCGCCCAGCGCGGGAGCCGCGCGGCGCCGGACGACCCCGAGACGCGCGCGAAGATGCGCGAACTGCGCGCGCGGGTCGAGGCCTTCGACGCCCGGCTTGAGCCCGCCTCCGTGAAGCACCTCGTGGACCACATCGACCACGCGGTGAAGGTCGCGGGGATCGACCACGTCGGGATCAGCTCGGACTTCGACGGCGGGGGAGGCGTCGACGGGTGGGACGACGCGAGCGAGACCCCCAACGTCACGATCGAGCTGGTCAGGCGCGGCTACACCGCCGAGGAGATCGGGAAGCTCTGGTCGGGCAACACGCTGCGAGTCTGGCGCGCGGTCGAATCCGTCGCTGCTGCGCAGAGGTGAAGCGCGGGACGAGGCCGCACGCGGAGCGATCGCCGGACCCTGCCCCGGCTCGGTCTTCGCGCCGCGGCACGAGATCGACGCGGTGTCCGTTCGCCGGGTCGGCTCTGGCCCCGGAGAGTCGGATCCCGCGCTCGACTCAGCGGTCGTCCGAGAGCTGCTCTGCGAGGTGAGCCGCGACTCGGGCGTTGCACTCCGCGCTGGGGTGGTGGTCGAACACGTCTGCCCAGTAGTCCAGGAGATCGCTCTCGCCGTCGAAGGCCTCGAGCAGGTCGTACGACTCGACGCCGAGGGTGGCGAGGTCCTGGTGGAAGAGCTCGTCGATGGGGCGGAAGGGGTTGATGGCGGGGTCGGTGAGGTGCGGATAGCTCGCGGCGACGAAGCGCGCGCCCGAGGCGACGCTCAGGTCCTTCATCCGCTGCACCGCCGACCGGATCCGCGCGCCGCCGCCGCTCTCGTACTGGTGACGCGACCACTCGGGGGTGCGCCGGTGGGGTCGGCGACCGGAGCGGACGAGAGCGCGGCTGACCTGGATCCGGGTCCACTCGACGAAGGCCGACCCGAGCGTGAACCCGCTCAGCGGGTCGATGCGTGCGTCCGGCGGGATCTCCAGGGGCTCACGCGGGGGGTCCACGTCGTTGGCGTAGAGCACGTAGACGAGGACGTCCGGCGCGAGGCCGGGGATCCGGTGCTCCGCGGCCGCGGCGACCTCCTCGGCGGTGTAACCCGGCACGCCGAGGTTGAGGACCTCCGCCGACGTTCCGCGCTCGGCGAGCGCGCGCTCGAGGCTCGCGGCGAGCGTGGCGTCGTGCTCGACGCCCGACCCGAAGGTGAACGAGTCGCCGCAGAGAACGACCCGCAGCAGGCCAGGTTCGCGCGGCCCGACCTCGGGCCCCCGCATGCCCAGCGAGTTGGTCCTGACGACGGCCCCCTTGTAGGTGGTCTCGAAGGAGGGGCGCAGCTCCACCGCCAGGCCGGGGATCGCGCTGCTCCTGAACGGCGTGAGGCCGCACGCGGGGACCGCCGCACGAAAGCCGAGCTCGAGCGTGACCATCACGACCACCGACGCGACAGCGGTGGCCGCGAGGCGCTTCACGAAAGCGCCGCGGCTGCTCATCTCGCGAGCGGCCGCACCTCGACCGAGCGTAGCTTCATCAGGGGACCTTCGGCCTTCTCGTTGATCACGCGGACGCGTCGGACGCCGCTCTCCCCAGGAGGGACGATCAGCGCCGGCCGGACCTCGAAGTCGTCCCATCCGCCGGTCGAGGCGACCCTCAGCTTCGCGGACGGACCGCCCTCCACCTCGACGCGCGCTGTCCCGCCCGCCGCCGCCGGCGCGCAGCTCAGCTCGAGGCAGAGCTCGAGCGTCCGGCCTGCGGGGATCTCCAGCTCCCACTCGGCGAAGTCGCCCTGGTGACGCCAGTACCCGATGGAGTCGCGGTCGCCCTCGTAGCGCAGCGCCTTGCCTCGCAGGCTCGCGGCGGCGCCCGGCAGCCTGCCCCGGCCCTGCTCGTCGAGTTCGTGGCGGGTGATGCGCCCCGCTCCGCGCGACATGAGCGCCTTGAGGGCGTCGAGGTGTTCCGCGTGGATCGCGCGCGGGGAGCAGTTCGCCGAGCGGCAGAGGCTGGCCGCCATCCCCACGATCTCGCCCATCGCGCCGGTGGTCTTCATGACGCGGACGGCGCCGAGGGCTTCGTGGGTGACGCTGATGTCGCGCCCGGCCATGAAGAGGTTCGAGATGTTGCGGCTGTACAGGCAGCGGTACGGGACCCAGTAGGGGCCGTCGTACACGTAGCCCTGACCGCGGGTGGCGTCCGCGATGAACTCGTCCCCGTCGTGCCCGTCGGCGTAGGCCGGATGGGGGTGGTGCGTGTCGATCCCCCAGGTGCAGGGGAAGCAGCCGTCCTCGAAGACGCGACCCTCGCGAAGATCCGCGGCGGTGAGGACGACGTCCCCGAGGAGGCGCCGCGACTCGCGCTTGCCCGCGATGTAGGCGACCCAGTTCAGCCTGTGGGCGGGATAGCGCTTCTCGACGTTCTTGATGGCGTCCCAGGCGCCGTACATGGCGCGGAAGTTCTGGTCGCGGATGCGCTCCATCTCGTTGATGGGATCTCGGTCGAAGCCGTTCTCCCAGAACCAGTTGCCCAGGCTGATGGGCGATGCGCCGGGCTCGGCCTCCTTCGCGCCGCTCGTGCGGCCAGGGAAGGGACGCTCGGAGAGGTCGACGGCCCAGGGACAGCGGGGGAAGACCGCCTCCTCGCAGGCCGCGGCGAGCTCGCTGGACAGTGGATCCTCGTCCTCGCAGAGACACTGGATGTTCCACAGGTTGCTCGCGCCCATGTGCCCCGTGTCGGTCTGGTCGAAGTCCGCGCCCACGATGGCGCCGAGCGCCCCGTCGCCGGTGCAGTCCGCGAACAGGCTTCCCGTGATCCGCGTGCGGCGGGCGGTGCGCACGTTCTCGAACACGACCGACCGGATCCTGCCGTCCGCGATGTCCGCTCCGTTCATACGGGACTCGAGGAAGAGCGTCAGGTTCGGCTCGGCGCGCGCGAGGCGCAGCTTGCGGTCGTCGTCGAAGACGTGAGGACCCTGGGCGTTCTTCGAGTCCTTGCCGCGGACCGGCACGATCTCCATCACGACGTCGCCGACGCGCGGGTAGGGCTCTTGGTTGACGTTCCCCTGGGGCCAGACCCGCACCTCCGAGCTCGAGTTGCCCCCGAGCACGGGCCGGTCCTGGACGAGCGCCACGCGCATGCCCAGTCGCGCGGCTGTCACCGCGGCCGCCGTCCCGGCGGTTCCGCCGCCGACCACGACGAGGTCGAAGCGGCCGCCCGCCTCGGGCTGCGCGGGGAGGCCGAGCCACTTCGTCCGCAGCGCCTCGAGGGCGTCCCCGCCGTGGGGCGGTTCGAAATCGAGGTCGGGGTGGAGGAGGACGGCGTCGCAGCGGCCCTCGAAGCCGGTCAGGTCGTGCAGCGTGACGGTCGCGCGCGCCGCCAGATCGACGACCCCACCGTCCTGCCAGTGCCAGGGATCGCCCTCGGTCCCGAAGGTCGTGTCGAGGGGCTTGCCATCGACGAGCACCTGGAACCGTCCGGGTGCCCCCTCCGCGCCCCAGGGCGCGACCCAGTCGCGGGTCCTGACCCAGACGCGGTGCGGACCCGGGTGCTCGACGCCGACCTCGCGCGTGGCGTCGGCGACGGGCTGCCCCATGCCGTGGGCGAGGAGGAAGGGAGAGCCCATGAGGTCCATGAACTGCTGATCGAGCACCCACCCGCCCAGGTCGTCGAAGGCCTCGGCCTCGAGGAGGAGCGGGCGAGCGGAAGCGGCGTCCTGACCGATCGAGGGCGCGGCCGCGACGAGGGCGATGAGCAGCGTCGACATGGGGCCCGAGGATACGTCATGCGCCGACGTTCGCCCGCGGCCGCGGGTGAGCCACGTCCTACGGCGCGACGGCGGATCGCGCGAAGGCCGTGAGCCGGTCGGGAGCCCGCTCCATCCACGAGTCGAAGTGTCCGACGCCCGGCGCGCTGCAGCGCGTCAGGCGCGCCGGCGGCAGGGCGCTGGCGATCGCGTCGGCCTCGCGCGGCGGCACGACCTCGTCGGCCAGGCCGTGCAGCAGGAGCACCGGGAAGCGGCCGCCGCGAATCGCCTCCACGACGTCGAAGCGATCCCTGAGCAGGTATGCGGGGACGAGCATTCCGCGCGCCATGGACGGGACGGAGCTGAAAGCGGCCTCGAGGACGAGGCCGGCGGGGGCTCTCCTGCCGGCGACGGTGCCGAGGACAGCGCCGCCCAGGGAGCGGCCGTGGTAGACGACCCGCTCGCCATCGACGTCCGGGCGGGCGCAGGCGGCCTCGATCAGCGCGACCGAGTCGGCGACCAGAGCGTCCTCCGACGGGCTCCCGGGGACGTCGCCGTAGCCGCGGTACTCCAGGACGAGCACGTGGAAGCCCGCCGCGGTGTAGGGCTCCGGCAGGAGGAAGAAGTCCTCCGCGAGCTCGGCGTTGCCGTGGCCGTAGACGACGAGCGGCGCCGGGCCGTCGGCGGACCCCCGCGCCGGCACGAGGAGCGCGCGTGAGCCGCCGGCGATGACGGTGACCGCTTCCGCGGGCGCGCGGCACCAGGGAGCACCCGAGTGCGCGCCGGGGAAGAGGACCGCGCGCTGCGCCAGCCACACGAAGACGTGATGGGTCGCGGCGGCGAGGAGGAGCAGGAGGAGGACGCGGCGCAGCATGGGCATCAGGGAGGACGACGAGAGACGGCGGAGCGCCTCGCGCTGCTCAGGCGGGCTCGCCCTCGTCCAGCCGCGCTTCGCGTCCCAGGGACTTCACGCGGTGCTCCTCCTCCTGGGCCCGGCCGCGCGATGCGAAGGGGCCGAGGCGTCGCGCGACGCGCCAGGGGCGTGCGGCCCGGGTGGACCGGGCTCCGCCCGGACGCTCACCGTTGTGCTGGAGGAGCCGCGCGTCCACGTCCTTCGTGATGCCCACGTAGGTCACCGGTCGAGCGAGCGACTCGAGCACGTAGACGAACCAGACGTCCGTGGCGGGGTCGGGAGCGTCGCTCACGCCGAGGACGTCACGGCACCTGGGCCGGCGCCGCAGGCGCCGCCGCGCCGCCGCCAGCGGCGGAGGTCTCGGCGGGCTCGAAGCGGCCAGCGGACTCGGAACCCGCCACCGCGCGGCGGAGGACCCACCCGATGCGATGGTTCAGGTCGTCGATCAGGGTGTAGCTGAGGGGCACGACCCACAGCGTGAAGAAGGTGCACACCGCGAGACCGCCGGCGACGCAGGTCGACAGCGCGCGGTAGTCGATGCCCTGGGCGGGGGCGTCGCTGGTCGCCATGGGCAAGAGGCCCACCACCGTCGTGAGCGCTGTCATCAGGATGGGCCGCACCCGCGCCGCCGCGCCCTCGATGACCGCTTCGCGGCGCGGGAATCCGTCGTTGATGCGCAGGCGATGGATCTTGTCGATGAGGACGATGCCGTTGTTCACCACGACGCCCACGAGGATGATGATCCCGATCCAACCGATCGAGTCCATCGGAGTCCCGCTCACGTAGAGCGTCCAGAAGGCGCCGAGCATCGCGAACGGGATCGTGGTCAGCACGCTGAAGGGGAGCAGCAGCGACTCGAAGAGGATCCCCATCAGGAGGAAGACCAGCACGACCGAGAGCAGCGCGGCGCTCTGCAGGTCGCGCATCTCCTCGGCGCCGCGCGCCGCCACGCTGTCCTCGCGGCCGAGCGAGTAGCCCCGCGGCAGGTCCAGGCCAGCCAGCGCGTCGTAGCCGGCCTCGACCAGCTCGCCCTGGGCGGTGGGGTCGGAGACTCGCGCGGTGATCGACGTGGAGATCTGCCCGTTCCGGCGGACGATGCGCGAGGGCGCGGCCTGGAAGCGGATGTTGCTGAAGGTGCTGAGGTTGACCGCGCCGTTCTCGCCCCAGATCGACAGGTCCTTCAGGGTGTCGACGCCGGCGTAGGCGGTGCTGTCGTACTCGATGAACATCGGCACCTCGCGGCCCTGCTCCTGGAAGCGGGCCAGCTGCGCACCGCGGAGGGCCCAGCTCACGTTGCGGAGCGTGCTCTGGCTGTTCAGTCCGTACGCGAAGGCCATGTCGCCGTCGAGCTCGAGCAGGAGCTGATCGGGGGCCTCCTCGGTCGAGGTGGTGACGTCCGTCAGCCCGTCGATCTGCTCGAGCACGAGCGCCGCCTGCTCGCCGAACTCCTGGAGGGCGTCGGGGTCGGTGCCCCGGATCTCGAAGCTCACGAACTGCTTCGAGGAGTCGCTGATCTCCTCCTGGCCCCGGAAGTAGACCCGGTGCCCGGCGAAGCTCGGCAGCTCGCGGCGCAGCTGCGCGCGGTAGCGGTCGAGGCGCTCGGGCTCGATCCGGTCGGGCCAGCGCAGGTCGATCTCGCCGCTGTCCGAGTCGAAGCGCGCGACGACGTTCCGGAAGCCGAAGGCCTCCTTGTACGGCTCGACGAACTCCTCGTAGCGCTGCATCTCCTCGCTCGCCTCGCGGAGCGTGAAGTTGTTCTCGAGATCGACCCAGAAGCTCAGCTCGCTCGTGTCCTCGTCCTCCCCGAACGCCGTGAGCGACGTGTTCTGCGCGGGGATCGCGATCGTCGAGAAGGCGAGCGCCGAGAGCCCCACCGCGATCAGGCGGTTGTCGAGGGTCCAGCGGAGGAGCCCTCGGTTCAGGGCCTGGACCCAGGCGACGATCGACTGCCCGCGCGGCACGAAGTGCTCCGGCGGGGAAGGGGAGAGCTGCCCCTTGCGGCGCCAGAGCGGGGCGCCGATCAGCAGCGCGGCGATGAGGACAGCCGTCAGACCGAGGACGCCGGGCTCCGCGCCCTCCAGCACACTCACGGTGCGGGCGGGGGCCCCGATCGCCTCGAGCTGGGCTGCGGCGTCGCCGTAGACGCCGGCCTGGACCCAGGCCCGGTATCCGAGGAACGCGACGCCGCCCGCGGCGACGACGCGGCCGGGCCACCCGAGGAGACGCAGCGCGATCCGTTCGAGCCAGTGTGCGGCGCGGAGTCCGCTGTGCAGGGCGAAGCGCAGACCGCCGACGAACCACGCGAGCGCGCGGGTCGGCAGCGCGATGATCGGCGCGAGGAGCCTGCCCACAGCGGCGAGGGCCGGCGGGCGGTCGCCGATCACGCGCGCCGCCGCGCAGGGGATGAAGGCCAGCGCGACGAACAGGCTGAAGAGCAAGGACGAGCACAGCGGCACGCCCATCGCCTCCAGGAAGATGCTCATGCGCTGGCCACCCATGAAGATCAGGGGCAGGAAGACGACCACCGATGTCATCGTGGCCAGGGCCACGGCGAGGCCCACGTCGCGCACGCCGAGGACGGCCGCGTCGCCGGGAGCCCGCCCCAGACCGCGCTGGCGGGCGATGCTCTCCATGACGACGACCGCGTTGTCCACCAGCATCCCGATGCCCAGGGTCAGCCCGGTCATCGTCAGGACGTTGAAGGACCCGCCGCTGAAGCTCTCGTACGCGATGGCCAGCAGCGCCGAGACCGGGATGCAGAGGGCGACGCACAGGGTCATGCGCGCGCGCCGCAGGAACAGGAAGAGCACGAGGATCGCGAGCCCGCCGCCCTGGAAGGCCGTGCTCTGGAGCCGCTCCAGGCTGCTCTCGATGAAGTCCGCCTGGTTGAAGAAGACCTCGGCGCTCAGCTGACCGCCGAGGCGCGGGTCGTCCGCGAAGCCGTCCATGACGCGCTGGAGTTCGCGACCGACCTCGACGACGTTCGCCGGACCCTCCTTCTGGACCATGCCGTAATAGGCGTAGCCTCCGTTGATACGCGTGATCTGATCGCGGACGGAGTTCACGCGCTCGACGGTGCCGAGGTCGCCGAGGCGCAGTCCGTCCTGCCGCACCGGGTAGTCGCGGATCTCGTCGAGATCCGCGAAGCGCATGTCGGACCGCAGGATGTACTCCGTCCCGCCCTCCTGGACCTCGCCCAGGGGCTGGGCGAAGTTGTCGGCCCCGAGGCGCTGGATCAGCGCGCTCAGGTCGAGCCGCGCGGCCTTGACCTTCTCCTCGTCCAGGAAGATCCGGATCGACTCGTCGAGCAGGCCCCAGATGCTGACGCGGCTGACCCCGTCCACCGCCTCGAGCTTTTTCTGGACGTGCTTGTCGATGAGCGTCGCCACGTCGTGGGAGCGCTCGTTCGCCACGACCGCGAACCACATGACCGGCATGTCGCCGTCGTCGCTGGCCCAGACCCAGATGCGGTCCACCGTGTCGGGGAGCTCCGCCCGCGCGCGCTCGATCCGGTCGCGCAGCTCCGCCTTCGCGAGGTCGGTGTTCGCCTCCCCGCTGTACTTCACCCGCAGCCTGACGCGGTCGTTGCTGGAGTAGGAGCGGACCTCCTCGATGTCCTGGATCGTGTTGAACTGCTCCTCGAGGATTCGTGCGACCTTGTCGACGTTCTCCTGAGCGCTCGCCCCGGGGTTGGGGACGATGATCGAGAAGCGCGTCCCCTGGATCCCGCCGGGCAGGAACTGGAGGGGGATCCGCGTGTAGGCGATCGCCCCGAGCAGGATCAGGGTCACGAAGAGCACGCCCATGGCGATGGGCCGACCCACGGTGAGGCCGAAGAAGCCGGCCTTCACGGGGCGCCCGGCGGGCGCTGATTCCTGGGTGGGGTTCTGCTGCATCCGAAAACCGGCCCTCGCGGGGATCAGGCGGCGGTGGGCCGCTGGTCGCGGATCAGGAGCTTGTAGACGGCGGGGACGACCAGCAGCGTCAGCAGGGTCGAGCTCACGAGCCCGCCGATGACGGCGATCGCCATCGGCGCGCGGAGCTCGGCGCCCTCCGTCCCGACGAACTGGTCGATGCCGGGGAGCCCCACGAGCCACCCCGTCAGCGGCACGAGGCCGAGGACGGTCGTCGCCGTGGTCATGAGGATCGGCCGAAGGCGCGCGCGGCCGGCCTCGAGGATGGCGTCGCGCACGGCCAGCCCCTCGCCGCGCTTCTGGTTGATCCGATCGACGAGCACGATCGCGTTGTTGACGACGATGCCCGCGAGGAGGATCAGACCGATGAAGACGACGACGGACAGGGGCACGTCGAGGGCGCTGAGCAGCAGGATCGCGCCGACCGCGGCCAGCGGCACGCTGAACAGGATCACGAAGGGCTGGAGGAGCGACTCGAACTGGCACGCCATGACGACGTAGACGAGGAAGATCGCGAGCAGGAGCGCGAACTGCAGGCTCTTCGTCCCCTCGTCGAGCTCGCGCTTCTGTCCGCCGAGGCCGACGGTCACGTCACGCGGCGGCCGCATCGAATCGATGGCTGCTTGAACGCGCGTGTTGAGCCCGCCGACGTCCTCGCCCGTGCTGGCGGCGGTCACGAGGACCGCGCGCTGTCCACCGATCCGCCGGATCTCGGCGGGGCCTTGCATGCGGTCGATCGTGGCGACCGCGGAGAGGGGCACCGGCTGCGCCGCGGTGGGGTTGACGATCAGCTCGGCCACGTCCTCGATGGACGCGAGCACCTTCTCGTCGCCGCGGACGCGCACGTCGATGCGGTCGTCGCCCTCGACGAAGCGCGTGCTGACGCTCCCGAGGACCTGATCGCGGACGAAGCTCGACACCGTCGCCAGGTCGAGGTCGTAGGCGAGGGTCTTGTCCCGGTCGAAGGTCACGCGGGCTTCGGGGTATCCCGGGCGCACGGTGGTCCGCACGTCCGCGAGGCCCGGGATGCCCTCGAGCTGCTCGGAGACCTCCCTGGCGGTCCGCTCCAGGTCGCCGAGATCCCAGCCCTTGACCTCGACCGCCACCGCGCTGTCCAGGGCGAAGGGGGTCGGGCGGCGCACGTCGACGACCTCCATCTCGGGGATCGAACCGACCATCGCGCGCACGTCCGCGATCAGCGCCTCCTCCGCGTCGGGTCCCCGGCCGGCCTGGAGGCGAACCGTCAGGCGGGAGGTGTGTTCGTCCTCGATCTCGCGGGTCAGGGTGTCCTTCTCGACGCCGACAGTGAGGGACGTGAGGGCGACTCCGTCGAGCCGGCGGACCTCCGCGGCGAGGTCGGAGTAGACGACCTCGGAGTCCTCGATGGGGGTGCCGACCTGAAGGGAGAGGAACGCGGTGAACTCGCCCTGGTGGACCTCCGGGATCAGCTCGAG
>PKCK01000024.1 GCA_002862085.1 Planctomycetota bacterium
CGGAGAAGGAGATCGACTTCCAGGGGGTGTACCGGGTGACCCCGAGCGGTGAAGTGACCTTGCTCACCAGCGAGATGTCCCGCCCGAACGGGATCGCCTTCTCACCCGACGAACGCACCCTGTACGTGGCGAACTCGGATCCCGAGCGCGCCGTGTGGATGGCGTTCCCCGTTCTCGAGGACGGCACCCTCGGCGAGGGCCGGGTGCTCTTCGACGCGACGCACCTGGTTCCGGACCTGCCCGGGCTTCCCGACGGCCTCGCCGTGGACGTCGAGGGGCACCTCTTCGCGACGGGTCCTGGCGGTGTCCTCGTCCTCGCGCCCGACGGCCAGTTCCTCGGCACGATCCTGACGGGGCGGCCGACCAGCAACTGCACGTTCGGAGGCGACGGGCGCACGCTCTACGTCACCGCGGACGAGTCGCTGCTGCGCGTCAGGCTCTCGACGACGGGTCTGTAGCCAGCAGGGCGGGGCCGACGCGGCGGTGCGGAAGGACCCGGCAGGCCTATGAGCCACCGGGGCCGACGTCGTCGCGCGTCGGCGGCCTGACTACGGCCAGGTGTGTCGCAGCCCCCGGCTCGGTGGGGGGTAAGCTCTCGCCTGCCATGAGTTCACCCACTGGATCGAGAGGCAGCGGAAGCGCCGACAGGCCGCTCGCGCTCGTGACAGGCGCCACCGGCGGGATCGGAGGATCCATCGCCCGTCGTCTCGCAGCGCGCGGTGCGCGCGTGATCTGCACGGGCAGGGACGCCGTCCGCGCGGAAGCGATCGCAGCGCAGCTCGCAGAGGAGTCGGGCGCGGAGTGCTTCGGGCACGCGCTCGACGTCACCGATCCCGCGAGCCTCGACTCCTTGGAGCGCGCCGTCGAGGGCCTCGGGGGGCTCGATTGGCTCGTCAACAACGCGGGCGTGGCGGAGACGGCGCCGCTCCTCTCGGCCGAGAGCCCCGCGCTCCTGCACCGGCTGATGGACGTCAACTTCCGCGGCCCGCTCGAGCTCTTCGAGCGCTTCGGCCCCGGGATGTTCGCGCGCGGCTACGGGCGGGTGGTGCAGATCGCCTCCTCGGCGGCGCTGGGAGGCTATCCGTACGTGTCGGCCTACTCCGCGAGCAAGCACGCGCTGCTCGGGTGGTCACGATCGGCGGCCCTCGAGTGCGCGCCGAAGGGCGTGGCCATCTCCACCGTCTGTCCGCACTACGTGGACACTCCTCTGACCGACCGTAGCATCGAGACCATGCGTGAGAAGACCGGACGCAGCGAGGAGGACCTGCGGGCCTTCGTCGCCTCCCAGAATCCCAGCGGCGTCATCGTCCGCCCCGAGCAGGTCGCCGAGGTGACGGCGGATCTCCTCGGCTCCGACCGAAGCGGCGTGGTGATCGAGCTGACCGGGGACGCGCCGGTCACCCTGGAAGAGGGCGTCGCTTGCGCGTCCTCGGAGGTGTCCTGATGCTCGAGCGGATCTTCCGGCGCGTGCGAGGTCTTCGGGACCGCGAGCGAGAGAAAGAGGGCGAGGAGCGCCAGCGACTGCGTCGGTGGGCCGTGCGTCCCGACGGTTGGCGAGCGCCCCAGGGCTACGAGAACGGCATCCTCGTGGAGGGTGGCGGCCGCATGCTGTTCATCGCGGGCCAGATCGCCTGGGACGCGGACCAGAACCTCGTGGGCGAGGAGAACATGACGAAGCAGTTCGTCCAGGCCCTCGACAACGTCCTCACGGTCGTCGCGGACGCGGGAGGCCACCCCGAGGAGATCGTGCGCATGACCGTCTACGTCACCGACAAGAAGGCGTACTTGAAGGCGGCCAAGGCGATCGGCGAGGCGTGGCGGTCACGTATCGGGAGGCACTATCCCGCCATGGCGCTCGTGCAGGTCGCCGATCTGCTGGAGCCAGGCGCGATGGTCGAGATCGAGGCCACCGCGGTGCTCGGGTGAAACACCCGCCGCGCGCGCGGCCTCAGAGGCGGCGCCGGACCGCGAGGAAGCCGGTCAGAGCGGCGGCCTTCGTCAGGGGACCGAGCAGATCACGGCCCCGGGTCCTGCGCGCGAACAGGTGGAGATCGGAGGCGACGGCGACGCGTCGAAGCGGTTCGGGGAGGCTCACGCCTGCCCGATACGGCGCGAGAGCGGGCTATTTCGCCAGATCGCGGATCGAGATCGCGCCGCGGCTCGCGGGCTCGAGTCAGGGCGCACGCCGCGGCCACGTCCCGAGGACGAGCGCCGCGACGTAGGCCGGGCCCACGAGGAGCTGGACGAGGTTGTCCTTGAACGCCGGCGCCCGGCGCTCGAACCGCGCGTGGCCGATGAGCTGGGCGATCCACGCGGCGGCGGCGACGGCGACCACCACGCTCCGGGGACAGTGTCGGCCTAGCCAGAGGCACAGGACGGAGAAGGGCACCACGACGAGCGCGAGTCCCGGTGTCATGACCGCGTACCAGACCGCGGCCAGCGCCGTCACGGCCACTCCAGCCGTGAGGTCCAGGCCCGCGAGTGAGAGTCCGGTGTCGATCCAGTCGAGCATCGCGATGACGTGGAAGAGGATCGCCGGGACGGCCACCTTGTGGATGGCGACGTTGACCGGGTCGCGGTGGTATTCCGCGTACTCGCGGAAGAGCTGGTCGGCGCGGGGGCTCATGGCGGGTTCGTTGCTCAGCGCGCGCGAGCCGTGGTCTCCTGCGCGGCGTAGTCGGAGATCGCCTCCTCGATGAGTTCGGCCGCGGCCTCGGGCCCCATGAAGCCGTTCAGCTGCGTCCCGCCAGGTCCCTTGTAGGCGGCGAACCACGTCGCGAGGATCTCGGTCGCCCCGGGGAACCGCTCGTCGAGTTCCTCGATCGAGGTCACCTTCTCGAAGGGCGTGCCGCTGGCGACCGCGACGATCTTCTCGTCGCGCTCGCCGCCGTCGAGCATGCCGAGGACCCCGATGGGGGTCACGGGGACGAGGGCGCCACGCGCCATCGAGGCCCCAAGGACGATCACGTCGAGGGGATCGCCGTCGCCGCCGCTGCCCTTCGAGTGGAGCGTGCTCGGCGCCATCCCGTAGTTGCACGGGTAGGCGAGGAACTGGACCACGCGGCGGGCGTCGTGTTCCATCTCCCACTCGAGGACGCCGCTCTCGGCGTGGACCTCCCACTTCGCCAGGGTGCCCGCCGGCACCTCGATCACGGCGTTGAGGCGGCCGTCGGCGGCCCGCGCGGGATGGCCGTCGAGGAAGTGGACGTCTCCCTGGATCCGCGTCGCGACCGTTTCCCCGGGGGGGGCCGCGCAGGCCGGGAGCAGGGCGAGCAGGGGAGCGGCGACGCTGAGAAGGCGCGCGAGGCAGGCTTCGGTCGAGGCGTCCATGGCGCGCGAATGATACGCCGCGCCGTGGTCCCGATCAGGGAGCCTGCTCCGGGGAGGCGGTGGCCCACGTGCCGCTGGTAGCCTGTCCGTCATGTCTCCTGCGAGCATCTCCCCCGACGCGATCGAGCCCGAGCACTTCGAGTACTCCGAGGCGGGCGGCGTCGCGACCATCCGACTCTCTCGCCCCGATCGACTCAACGCGCTGACGTTCGACTCGTACGCGGAGCTGCGCGACACGTTCGCGGCGCTCCAGGCGCGACCCTCCGTCCACGCGGTGCTCCTGACGGGAACGGGCCGGGCGTTCTGCTCCGGCGGGGACGTGCGGGACATCATCGGCCGGCTCTTCGACGTGCCCGACGCGCGGCTCTTCGAGTTCACGCGCATGACCTGCGACCTGATCGAGAACATGCGCCGCCTGGAGAAGCCCATCGTCGCGGGTCTCAACGGCCTCACCTGCGGCGCGGGCGCGGTGATGGCGGCTGCTGCCGACGTGCGGATCGCCGCCCGCTCGGCGAAGATCGCCTTCCTCTTCACCCAGGTCGGCCTGAGCGGCGCTGACATGGGAGCGGCCTGGCTCCTCCCGCGCATCGTCGGTCTCGGCCACGCCTCCGAACTGCTCATGACCGGTGACTTCATCGACGCCGAGCGCGCCGCGGCCATCGGGCTCTACAACCGCGTGGTCGACGACGACGAGCTCGATGGTGCTGCCCTCGACATGGCGGCGCGACTGGCCGCCGGGCCCGGGATGGGGCTCGCGATCACGAAGCGCATGCTGAACGCCGAGGCCAGCATGGACCTCGGTGAGGCGATGCAGGCCGAGGGCTGGGTCCAGGCCGAGTGCATGAAGCACCCCGATTACAAGGAGGCCTTCGACGCCTTCAACGAGAAGAGGCCCAAGGACTTCGTCCGTAACCGCTGAGGGTCATGGTGGACGTAGCAGGAAGTGACGGCCGTCAGGCGGCGGAGCAGCTGGCGGCGCTCGAGGCTCTCGCAGAGGACATCGCGCGGGCGGCCGAAGGACCTCTCTCGGAGCCGGGACTCGGCGAGATCGAGGCGTTCCGCATGGCCCACGCCGCCCTCGCCGAGCGCGGCGTCCTCAGGTACGCGGTGCCCGCGCGACACGGCGGCGCGGACGTGGGCGGCCTCGCGGACCCGGACACAGTCTCGGTCAGGGCGCTCGCGGCCCTGCGCCGCGCGTTCGCCTTCCACCACGCGATGCTCGACCTCGCCCTCGTGGAGCAGGGACTGGGCTCCTTCCCGATCGCCCTGGGGTCCGAGGAGCCCGAGCTCCTCGACGTGCTCGGACGGGTCGCGAAGGGCGAGATGATCCCGGCTCTGGGCCTGACCGAGCCGGGCGCCGGGTCCGATCTCGCGGGGGTCGCGACTCGCGCCGTCAAGGATGGAGACGACTACCTGCTGACCGGCTCGAAGACCTACATCACGAACGTCGGCGTCGCGGACTTCTACACCGTGCTCGCGCGGATCGACGGTGCGCCCGGTGATCGCGCCGGCCTCGCGATGTTCTACCTGCCCCACGCCAGCGACGGGCTGGGGACGCGTTCGTTCGAGGTGATGGCGCCCCACCCCATCGGCGAGGTGTTCCTCGACGGCGTGCGCGTCCCTGGGCGGTACATGCTCGGGAAGCCGGGGGAGGGGATGAGGCTCGCGCTCGCGAACCTCGCGCGCTTCCGGATCACCGTGGCCGCGGCGGCCAACGGCTTCGCCTCGCGAGCCCTGTCCGAGTCAGTCGCTCACCTCTCGCGCCGCGAGCAGTTCGGCCGCCCCCTCTCGAGCTTCCAGGGGCTGCGCTTCGACCTCGCGGAGATGGACGTGCGCCTGCGCGCCGCGGAGCTCTTGACCGAGGAGGCGGCTGCGGCGGTCGACGCCGGCCAGGAAGCCACCGCCGAGGTCGCGCGTGCCAAGCTGTACGCCACCGAGAGCGCGTCCTGGATCTGCGACCGGGCCGTCCAGCACCACGGCGGCGAGGGCGTGCGCGTCGGGACCGTCGTCGAGAGGCTCTACAGAGACACCCGGGCCCTGCGGATCTACGAAGGGACGAGCGAGGTCCAGAAGCTCGTCCTCGCGAAGAGCGTGCTCGGCCGCCTCGCCCCGCCGACGACCGACGAATAGCGAGTCGAGATGTCCGCGAGCTATCAGCGAATGATCTTCGTGTGCCTCAACGATCGAGGCGAAGACAACCCGAAGGGCTCGTGCGGCCGCAGCGGCGGCGTCGAGCTCCTGGAACGCCTCCGCGCCGACCTGCACGAGCGCGGTCTCAAGCGAGTCGTGCGGGCGGTCGGAACGCGCTGCCTCGGCCAGTGCTCCCGCGGACCCGTGGCGTGCGTCCAGCCCGAGGACGTCTGGTACGGCGGGATTCAGGCGGATGACGTCGAGGAGCTGATCGAGACCCACGTCCTCGGCGGGCGGCCCGTCGGGCGCCTCGAGCTCGGCCAGCGCCAGCTCACGGGGATCTCCGAAGAGGATCACCCCCTCCCGCGCTTCGAGCGCGGCGAGTGAGGGAGCCCGGCCCCAGGTGATCGGCGCTGGCCGCAGGGCGGCAGGCGCTTCGCTCCGACATCAGTCCGCCGAGCAGGGTGACGAGCATTCCTCCGCCCGTCGCGACGCCCACGCCGGGCGCGCCGAGGGCGGTCCCCAGGGAGACGCCGACGACGAGGCTGATCACGGTCACCAGCGCGAGCTGCTGAGGTGAAGGGGCGGAGAGCGGCTGCTTCATGCTTCGCCGGGGTCTGCGAAGGGCCAAGGCCCTTCGTCTCAGGGAATCGAGCTTTCTTCACGTCGGGCCGGCCCCCCCTGCCGCGCTCGCGGGCCCTCCGCGCGGAGCTGTGTGACATACTGGGCCGGGACACACCCATGACTCGACCCAGCCGACTCAGCCTCTTCGACCTCGCGCCCGACAAGGTCCTCCTCGACCGCTATCGGATCCTGAGCCCTCACCGCGAGAACGGGATGTCGGCGGCGTTCCGCGTCATGGACGAGAGCACGTCGGAGGAGCGCGAGCTCCAGGCCTTCCCCGCGTCGCTGTTCGAGAACTCGAAGCAGGCGAACTCCTTCGGTGAAGCGCTGCGTGAGTGGGCACACATCCATTCGGAAGCGATCGTGTCGCCCGAGGACATCGAGGTCTTCGAAGACGGCGCCGTCATCATCGTCACGCCTTTCCCCGAGGGAACGGCGCTGCGGACCGCCTTCAAGGAGAATGGCCGTTTCAGCGCGCAGGAGGTGCTCGCGCTCGGCTCGTCGCTCCTCGAGGGCCTCGAGACCTGTCACGAGGCTGGCGTCGCCCACGGCGACATCAAGCCGACCACGATCTTCATGGGTGCCTCGGGCCCGAGCCTCGTCGACGGAGGCGTCACTCCGGGCCTCTGGGCAGCGAAGCACCTGGGCACCCGGACGGCGCTCATCGGGACGCCCTACTACGCGCCGATCGAGCAGTTCGGCGGGGACTGCCCGGACGCGCGGTCCGACGTCTACAACCTGGCCACCGTCATGTACGAGCTCTTGACCGGCGCCATGCCCTGGCGCGGTCGCTCCTACATCGAGGTCTTCCAGTCGAAGATGCAGCCCGAGGCGCCGTCCATGCGGAGCATCGCGCCGGACGTCGACGTCGACCCGCGGCTCGAGGCGGCGATCGCCCAGGCGCTGCGCGGCAAGCGAATGGAGCGGCACGAATCGGCCGCGGCCTTCCGTTCCAGCCTTGCGGAGCTGTCCCTGGCGTGACGGGAGCGACCGAGCGCGCCGGTTCAGATCGGACCTTCCTCCACGAGCTACCCGAGCGCTTCAACCTCTGCTCGTACTACCTGGATCGCAACCTCGACGAGGGGCGCGCGGACAAGGTCGCGGTGTTGGTCGGGGACGCTGCGAAGACGTACGGCGAGATCGCCGCGCGCGTGCGAGCCCTCTGCGCGACCCTTCGCAGGGGTGGGCTCAGGCCCGAGGAGCGCGTGCTCTTCGTCCTCCCCGACGGGTTCGAGTTCGTCGAGGCGTGGTTCGCGGCGCTGCGCGCAGGCGGCGTCTTCGCGATGGTCAGTCCGCTCCTGAAGGAGAAGGATTACAGCTACTACCTCGAGTACACGAAGGCCGCAGCGGTCTTCGTACACGCCTCCGTGGCGCGTGAGTTCGCGCCGGCCCTCGCCAGCTCGCGTCACTGCCGTGCGGCCTACGTCGTGGGGGGAGAGCTCGAGGGCGCGGTGCCGTTCGAAGAAGCCGTCGGCGCGGGAGTGGCGCTCACCGAGCTTCAGCACGTCGAGCCCACCGGCCCAGACGATCTCGCCGGCTGGCTCTTCACCTCCGGCTCCACCGGCGAGCCCAAGGCCTGCGTCCACGTCCAGCGCGACTTCGCCTACGCCACGGAGACGTACGCGCTCGAAGTCGCAGGCTACCGCGAGGACGACGTCTGCCTCTCGGTCCCCAAGCTCTTCTTCGGATACGCCACGGGGACGAACCTGATGTTCCCCTTCCGCGTGGGCGCGACCGTGGTGCTGTTCGAGGGCCGCGCCACCGCGGACGAGATCCTCGACCAGATCGAAGCGCACCGCCCGTCCTTCCTGACGGGCGTGCCGACGCTGTTCAACAACGTCCTGCGCTCCGCGCGCTGCGAGGGCGCCGATCTCTCCTGTCTGCGCATCGCACTCTCCGCGGGCGAAGCGCTGCCGCCAGCCCTGTACGCGGAGTGGAAGGAACGCACCGGCGTGGAGATCCTCGACGGCATCGGATCCGCGGAGATGTTCCACATCTACATCTCCAACCGCCCGGACGACGTCGTGCCGGGCGCGCTCGGCACGCTCGTCCCTGGATACGAAGCAGAGATCGTCGGCCCATCGGGCCGGCCGGTCGGCGTCGACGAGCCGGGCCGCCTGCGCATCGCGGGAGGTTCGACCGCGCTCTGCTACTGGGGTGACAAGGCCAGGTCGAACGAGACGTTCCAGGGGGCGTGGTGCTCGACCGCGGACGTGTTCCGTCGGGACGCCGCAGGGGTCTTCTGGTACGTGGGCCGCGGCGACGATCTGCTCAAGGTGAGCGGCATCTGGGTGAGTCCCCTCGAGATCGAGAACGCGCTCCTCGACCACGAGGCCGTGCACGAGTGCTGCGTGCTCGGACGCGAAGACGCGGCCGGGCTCGTGAAGGCCCACGCGATCGTCGTTTGCGCCGAGGGCGTCGAGGGCTGCGACGCCGTGGCCGAAGAGCTCAGGGCCCACGCCAAGGCCCGGCTCGCGCCCCACAAGTACCCGCGCTCCTTCGAGTGGCGGACCGAGCCGCTTCCCCGGAACGACCGCGGCAAGATCGCGCGTAAGCTGCTCTCGTGAACGATAGAGGAACGAGAGAGTTCGGGAAGCTCACGTGGCCCGAGGCCCGGGAGCTGTTCGGCAAGGACCCGGTGGCGCTGCTCCCGGTGGGCGCGACGGAGGCCCACGGGCCGCACCTGCCGCTGGACACGGACGTGACGATCGCGCGCGCCCAGGCGCGCCGCGCGGCGGAGATGATCGAGGAGCGCGGCGTTCCCGCCTTCGTGATGCCGCCCGTCTCCTACACCCTCGCGCAGTTCGCCTTCGGCTTCGCCGGGACGATCACCGTGCGCCCGACGACCCTCTGGAACCTCGTCGAGGACGTCGTGGAGAGCCTCGAGCAGCACGGCGTCCGCCGCGTGGTGCTCTGCAACGCCCACCTCGAGCTCCAGCACGTCAAGCTCCTGCGCGGTCTGCTCACCGATCACGCGGAGGTGACGGACCGCCACGCGCAGCTGCTCTTCCCCGACATCACCCGGCGGCGCTGGGCGAGCACCCTCGGCGAGGAGTTCCTCTCGGGGGAGTGTCACGCGGGCCGCTACGAGGCCAGCATCGTGATGGCGGCGGACCCGAGCTCGGTCCGCGAGGACGAGCGCAGGGCCCTCGCTCCGAAGGCCGTCGGCCTCGTCGAGAAGATGCTCGAAGGCGCCACCAGCTTCCTCGAGGTCGGCGCGGACGCAGCCTGGTGCGGTGACCCCGCAGCGGCCACGGCCGAAGAGGGCCTTGAATTGATCGAACAGCTGGCCACGATCGTCACCACCACCGTGGTGGAGGAGTGGCCGGAACGCTTCCGATGAGCGCCTACAGCACCGTCATCCAGGTCCGCTTCGGACACGTCGACCCCGCCGGCATCGCGTACTTCCCGCGTATCTTCGACTACGTCCACGACGTCTTCGAGGAGGTCTGGGAGATGCACGTGGGGACTCGCTACTACCACCTGCTCCTGGAGGAGCGAGTGGGCTTCCCCCTCGTCCATTCCGAGGTCGACTTCAGGAAGCCCCTGCGGTTCGGTGACCGCCCTGTGGTGAGCGTCACCTGCTTCAAGCTGGGAAGGACCTCGATCGGGCTGCGCTACCGATTCATGATGGGGGGCGACACACACCTCGAAGCCCGCATGGTGACGGTCTGCACCCACACCGACACCATGGAACCCTTCGCCATCCCCGACGACTTCAGGAAGCGCTTCGAGCTGATCCTCGAAGAGGACTGAAATGACCAGCCCCGCCCCCAGCCGGATCTCGGATATCTATCTCCGTGGCGAGCCGGTGTTCAGCTTCGAGTTCTTCCCGCCCAAGACCGACAAGGGCGCGGAGAACCTGATGCAGACGGCTGCGGATCTCGCCCAGACCGTCGAGCCCGACTTCATCTCGGTCACCTACGGCGCCGGCGGATCCACCCGGGATCGGACGCACCAGATCGTCACCCGGATCCAGTCGGAGCTCGGGGTCACCGGGCTGGCGCATCTCACCTGCGTGGGCGCGACCTCCGATGAAATCGGAGCCGTCGTGGGCCGCCTCGAAGCTGCGGGGGTGCGCAACGTGCTCGCGCTGCGCGGCGACGCTCCCGAGGGGACGGAGAGCTTCGAGGCCACGCATGGCGGCTTCGCGCACGCCTCGGACCTGATCGCGTTCCTGTCGGAGCATCACGACGTCTGCATCGGGGGCGCCTGCTATCCGGAAGCGCACCCCGAGGCGACCTCGGCGGACGCGGACCTCGCGTTCGCGAAGATCAAGCAGGACGCCGGAGCCTCGTTCCTCACCACCCAGCTCTTCTTCGACGTCGGCCTCTACAACGCCTTCGTCGAGCGCGCGCGCGCCTCGGGGATCACGATCCCGATCGTGCCGGGGATCATGCCGGTGACGAACGTCTCCCAGGTCGAGCGCTTCACCCGGATGTGCGGCGCTTCGATTCCCGAGGAGCTGCTCGATCGGCTCCGACCGGTCCAGGAGGACGCCGGGGCGGTGATGGCCACCGGCATCGAGTGGGCCATCACCCAGTGTCGGGATCTGCTCGAGGCCGGTGCTCCGGGGATCCACTTCTACACGCTCAACAAGAGCCACGCGACGCGCTCGATCCTCGCGGCGCTTCGCTGAGATCTGCGGCGACGGCCGCCCCGTCACGGGGATCAGGAGGCGGCGTCGAAGGGCGTGTCGCTGTCGAAGCCGACCTGGCAGCGGACGGCGTCGCAGGCTTCAGCGGCGGCGATCCGCCGAAGAGTCTCGTCGCTCCGCTCCCGCTCCTCATGGTGCATGTGGAAGACCACCGCCCTGTTCAGGAGCGCCTTCTGCGGGAAGCCTGCTCGCAGGAGGCGCAGCTCCAGGTCCCTGTCCTCGTGGCCGTAGATGGTCCAGGCCTCGTCGTATCCGTTGACGGACACGAAGGCCTCCCGGGGGAGGCTGAAGTTGACGCCCATCAGCTTGCGCGGCCGGGGATGCAGCGTGCTGGCGATGGGGCGCGGGAGGCGCACGCCGAGGCTCCAGCGCTTCGTGTCGCCGGACATCCGGCTCCGGAGCAGACGCGAGGAGAACGCGCTGTCGAAGTCGCCCGCCTCGATCTGCGCGAAGTCGACCTCCGATGAGAGGGCGGGGCCCAGTTTGACGCGGCGCCCGCAGAGCACGCGCCTGCCATCGGCGGCTGCGACGTGGTCCTCGACCCACGCGCGGTGGGGGAAGCTGTCGCCGTCGAGGAAGATGAAGTGCGAGCCCTGCGCGCGGCGCGCGGCCTCGTTCATGATCCGCGCCTTGCGGTAGCCGCGGTCGGACTGCCAGACGCGGTGGACCGGGAAGGGAGCGCGCGCGGCCCAGCGGTCGATCACGGCACCCGTCTCATCGCCCGAGCCGTCGTCACCGATGAGGACCTCGCCGGGATGCACCGTCTGGCGGCAGAGCGACGCCAGCCCCAGCTCCAGCTCCCTGGGCTGGTTGTAGGTGCTGATGAGGACGCTCGTGTCGGCTGCGCGGACCATGGCGCGCACAGATTAGCAGAGCGGCCTGCGCGCGGTCCGAGCTGCGTCAGTTGACGGACGCTGCCTGGGACGCTTCGGCGTGAACGCGCGCGAGGCGTCGTCCGATGCGCACGGAGCGCGGGGCCAGCCGGAGCCATGGGTCGGCCCAGGAGCTCTCCCCTGCAGCCGGCGCGGCCTGACCGAGGCCCCGGAGCGCCGCAGCCATCCCGGTCGCGCGTGCGCGCAGCTCGCGCTCGACGGCCTCCTCGGTGATCTTTGCGACGGGAACCTCGAGGTGCATCACTGCGTTCGGGGCGTGAGCGACCCTGTGACCTCCCTCCCGCGCTCGAAGCGCGGCGTGGATGTCGGCAGCGGGCGAGTCCATCGGCGCCAGGTTCCTCTCGAAGGGGCTTTCGAGCAGCCAGTCCCGGCGCCAGGCCACGTTCGCAGCCGATGGAAGGGGCCCCGGCGCGAAGCTCTCGGACGCGACGTATTCGCGGGCCCCCTCGGGAAGCCGGTGGACCGGGCTGGGGTCGAGCTCGAGACGGTGTGCGCCGAGGCGGCGGTACCAGCGAGGCACGACGCCGCCCGTGAAGACCGGCTCGACGGGCCCGCCCACGCAGGTGAGGTGGGGAGCCCGCCTGAAGGGGGCCACCAGCTCGCGGAGCCAGGCCTGAGAGGGGTCAGCGCCGATCCTGGTCAGAACGAGCACCTCGGCCGAGGTCGCTCGAGCCGCGGCGTTCACTGCAGCACCCCTGTCGCCGCCTGGTTCGAGCACGACCAGATCCACCATGGCCTCGAGTGCATCGTGCGCGGATGCGCCCGGATCGTCCGACCACCGGTCGAGCACGAGAAGGAGCTCGGCGCCGACCGCAGCGGTCCGGTCGCGGAGGACGCTCAGCGTCCTGCGGAGCTCCGGACCGTCCCCGGACGCGGTCAAAGCGACGGCGGTCCGCGGGAGATCCGGGAGGAGGTCCCTGCGAGTCGTACCGAGTGGGCAGCGGGAAGACATGGCGCCGGTGCGATGGTGGACGTCGGGCGGCGAAGGCCAGGAGGGGCCCGAGGATCCGTCTCCGCAGCGTGGACGGAGTGGCCGGGGCGCCCTCGAAGAGCGGTCATTCGCCCGTCATCCAGGCCGGGCGGCCCCCGCTCGCCGACGCCAGCGCGGCGACGACGAGCACGGGCCTCGCGATCGGATCGGATCCGTGCGGGGGGTCACATCCCGTCGGCTTCCTCGGCGTGTGCGTCGAAGATCGCCTGCAGTTCCTCCTCGGCATCCTCGAAGGCGATCCACTCCGTGGTCTGCTGCTCCGGGTCGTTGTGGACCTCGAAGGTCTGCGTCTGCACCTCGCCGCCGACGCTCATGCGGACCGTGTAGAGCCCGGGACCGACGCGTCGCGCGCGGCGGCGGCGCCCCTCCGCGTCGCGGTTCCCGGACGCGCGCAGGTTCCACTGGACCTGGTGCAGCCCCTTGTTCGTGGGTGCCTCCAGAGTGGCGACGATGGCTCCGGTGCCGTCGATGACCTCGAGGGACATCTCGCGGGCGCGGCGCGTCAACGCGTAGAAGATCGTCGCCCCCTCGTACGGATTGGTCGCAGCGAAGCCATGGTTGCCTGCCCGGCCTCGGCTCTTTCCTCGAGCGCGGAGATGCACGTCGGTCGGACGGAAGAGCGTCGCGTCGGCATCCATCGCGTCCTTCGACATCTGCGACATCGCGGAGATGTCGCAGATCCACACGCTGCGTCCATGCGTGCCGGCGACCAGCTCTCCCATGAGGTCGTGCTGGGCGAGGTCGTGGACGGGGACCGTCGGAAGGTTGCTGTTGAAGCGGGTCCACGAGGCGCCACGATCGATCGAGGCGTAGACGCCGTGCTCGGTCCCCAGATAGAGGACGTCCTCGTTTCGTGCGTCCTCGAGGATCGCTCGGACGCTGCCGGCCTCGTCGGGGAGGTTGCTGCGCAAGGACGTCCAGGTCTGACCGAGATCCTCGGAGACGAAGACGTGGGGCATCGTGTCGTCGCTCCGATGCCCGTCGAAGGTCGCGTAGACGCGCTTCTTCGAGAAGCGGGACGCCTTCAGATCACTGACGTACCGGCGGCCGGGGAGGAGCTGGTCGATCGTGTCCTTGAGGAGCTTCTTCTTCTTCTTCTTCTTCGTGGCCGCGGGCTCGTCGGGCTCTGCCTCGGGCTCTGCCGCCGTGGCTTCCTCCGCGGCTTCCTCTACAGCTTCCTCTGCAGCTTCCTCTGCAGCGTCCTCTTTCGGGTCTCCGGCGTCCGTCCTGGCGCCGGCCCAGTCGAAGCGGAAGGCGCCGCCCGCGGCCTCGATGCGACCGCTGATGGTCCCGTCCGCGAGGACGACCTTGGAGGTGAAGTCCAGGGTGAGCGACTCGCCCTCGAAGCGGAAACTGAGGTCTCCGGTCGACTCCTTCCAGCGGACGCGCTTCAGGGGACCGTCGCCGATGTCCGAAGCGAGGCTGCCCGTCACCTTGCCGGCCTCGTCGACCGCGAGGGTGATGGTGAAGACGCCGTCGTCGTCGCTCTCGATCCCTTCGCCCTCGGCCTTGCAGCGCCAGTCGCCTGCGAGCGTCACGTCCAGCGAGGGACTGATCAGCGCGACCCGCTGGGCACCCTCCGTCGCGCTCTCGTCGCCGCTCTCGGCGTCCTCCTCGCCGACCTCGAACGCGGGCTTCCCGTTGAGCGCCATGAGGTCGATCCACTCGTCACCGCCGTCCTCGGTCATCCAGAGCGCGCCGTCGTCGGTGCCGACGTAGAGCACGTCCCGATCGAGGGGGGACTCCACGAGAGCCACCGCGGCGCCGCGGTCGGTCGCCGTGATCTCCGGTGAGATGGGTCGCTGACGAGAGCCCTTCTCGACGGAGTGGAACACGCGGTTACCCGCGCTGTAGTAGATGCTGGGGTTGAACGCCGAGAGGATGAAGGGCGTGTTCCAGTTGAAGCGGTAGGACTTCTCACCCCGACCCGATCGCGGGCGCAGATAGCCGCCTTCGCCGGTGCTGAAGTCGCGCCGGCCCATGCCGCCGTTCTGGCTCTCGTAGTAGACGAGCTCGGGGTTGGTCGGATCGACGATGCAGCGGAAGCCGTCGCCGCCGCCCACGCGGAACCACGCCTCGTTGGTCGCCGCGCCGCCGGCCGTGCGCGAGGGGCCGCCCCAGGAGCCGTTGTCCTGCAGGCCGCCGTACACGTTGTAGAACGCCCGCGGGCCCACCGTCACGTTGTAGAACTGGCCGAGGGCGAGCTTGTTGTGGTGGTCCCAGTGGGACATCCGATCGCGGGTGACGTAGATGCCGCCGTCGTTGCCCAGGATGATGTGGCGTCCGTCGGCCGGGTCCACCCACAGTGCGTGGTGATCGACGTGGACCGAGCCGTCGTGGCCGTCGCTCGTGAAGGTCTCGCCGCCGTCGCTGGAGCGATGGAGCCGCGTGCCCAGCACGTAGATGTAGCTCTCGTCGCTCGGGTCCACGCGGATCTCGCTGTAGTACATCGGGCGCGGGTTGAGCGAGTTGATCCGCGTCCAGGTGGCGCCGCGGTCGGTCGACTTGAAGATGCCGCCGTACTGGAACCCCTCGGGGCCCTGCTCGCCCTGCGCGTTGGAGCGCTGGCCGCCGAGTCCGATCCCGAAGGGGCCATCACGCCGGCGCCCGTGGACGTCGAGGCGCTCCTCCTCCTCCTGGGGGCGACGATCGAAGGTGATCTCCAGGTTGACGAGCTCGCCGTCCCGCACGACCTCGAGCGCCGCGACGTCGCCGGCGAAGTAGTCACGGAGGACGCGGCGGAGCTTGGCCTGGTCGATGATGGCGGTGTCCGCGATCCGCAGGACGAGGTCGCCTGCCTCGAGGCCGGCTTTCGCGCCCGGCGAATCCTCGGTGACCGAACCGACCCGCGCGCCGACCTCGGAGCTCTCGAAGGAGATCCCGAACCAGGCGGCGTTCTCGGGCTCCTGGGTGATCCACTCGGTCTCGACCACGGCGAAGACGTTGTCGGGGTTCGAGCCCGACCATGAGACTCCGATGCGGCCGAGGTTCACCGTCGGGAGACCCTCGGTGATCTTCTCGATCGTGGCGCCACCGTCGGTCGTACGCCACAGGGCCGAGCCATCGCCCCACTTCACGGCCGGATCGTTCGTGTCGAACATGTCCCGGCGGCGTTCGTAGGTCGCGAACACGATCGTATCCGGGTCGGCCGGGTGCATCTTGACCTCGATCACGCCGGTGTCCTCGTCGACGAAGTGGAGATGCTCCCAGGACCGGCCGCCGTCGGTCGTCTTGTAGAGACCGCGCTCGTCGTTGGGGCCCCAGAGGCGCCCGAGAGCGCCGACGTAGGCGGTGTCGGGATCCTCGGGGTGGACCACGATCGTGCTGATCTGGAAGGTCCGCTCGAGGCCCGCGTGCCCCCAGGTCGCGCCGCCATCGCGAGAGACGTAGACGCCGTCACCCCACGAGCAGGAGTTCCGCGGATTGGCCTCGCCGGTGCCAGCCCAGATCACGCGCGGGTCGGACGGTGCGACGGCGATCGCTCCGACGGACGACACGCGCTGGTCCTGGAACTGGTGCTCGTACGTGATCCCTCCGTTGACCGTGTGAACGATCCCGCCGGTCGCCGTGGCGACCCAGTACTCGTTCTGGTCGAGAGGATTGACCGCGATGTCGGTGCACCGGCCGCCCATGTTGGCGGGACCGACCGAACGCCACGTGTGGGCGCTCGCCCACTCCTCCGGGAGCGTCCCCTCGACGTCGACCGGCGGCCGCGCAGGGAGCGGGTCCAGCGCGGGTTCGTCGGCGGCCGTTCCAGCGGGCACGGGATCGTTCGACTCCTGTGGCGCCGCAGCGGCGGCGCCGGTGAGGAGGGGAAGGGCGAAGAGCGCAGGGGCGGCGGCAAAGCGCCGGCGGATGGGAGTCCTCATATTGGCGATGGGTGCACGGGAGATTTCTGCATCGACGATACCGGCCCGGAGCACGAGGGCTGGTTCGGGTTCTGTCGTCTGATCGCCCCTGCGGGCTTCCCAAGGCGTCCCCGGGTCCCCGGTGCGGCCCTCCGTCGCCCCGGGGTTCGTGCCCACGGATCCGGTCCGGCCGCGTACCCTCTTCGCCCCCGATCGGGGACCCCGCTCCGATGCTCCGACGCGCACCGACTCCTGAACCCGCGGCGACCCTCGCCGCCTGCCTCGCGCTGCTCACGTGCGGCTGTCTGTCCCCGTCCTCAGCCGGCGGGGAGCCTCTTTCCCAGGCGGTCGAGGAGGCTCGAGGAGTCGACTCCAGCGTCGGCAGAGACGACGTGGCGAAGAGTTCGCTCCGGTCGGAGGCGCCCACCGCGGCGCAAGAGGTCTCCGTCGACGCGCAGCCGTCGGTCGAGGACGGCTCCGAGGTGGAGTCACCGGTCGCACCGGATCCAGCGCAAGACGAGACGGCAGCAGCGCGGGTCGCCCCGACCCTCGATGCGGCCGGCGCGGGCGTCGATCCGGCCGCAGGCGCCGGCGAATCCGTGCTCGCCCAGGGAGCGTCCGCTGGCCCGAACGAACAATCCGGGGGTGCCGGCGAGCTGGCCACGGAGGACAACTTCGACTCCCGAGCGGTGGACGCCGCGGCGCCTGGCGGCGCGGCCGCTCCGGAAACGGAAGGCGTGTCCGCGGCCGAGATCGAGGAAGTGGTCGAGGTCGCCGCCGCGCCGGCGTCGTCCGGACCGGGCCCCGAGCCGGCGAGCGTGCAGACCAGCGACGGGCTCGAGATGCGCTACACCGTGCGCGCGCCGCTCACGCGCGGCCGCAGTCTGGAGCCGGCCGTCGTCTTCGTCCACGGCTGGTGCGGGGAAGGCGGGCAGTGGGACGAAGCAGCGGCGTCGCTCCCGGGTGCGCGCGTCATCGTCGTGGACCTCATCGGGCATGGAGCGAATCGCGATCAAGCGCGCAAGGAGTGGAGCGTGCCGCGCTTCGGCGATGACATCACGCGCGTGCTCGAGGCCGAGGATCTCGGCCGAGCCGTCCTCGTCGGCCACGGGATGGGAGGCCAGATCTGCCTCGAGGTGGCTCTCCGGGCGCCAGAGCGCGTGGCGGCGATCGTGGGAGTCGACTGCCTCCAGCGGCTGGCTGGCGATCCGAACCCCGGTCGGCTCCAGCAGTACGTGGAGACCTTCCGTCGGGACTACGAGGGCCAGATGCGTCAGTTCGTGACCGCGGCGCTCGGCGACGCGGCTTCGCCCGAACTCGCCGATCGCATCGTCGGCGAGGCACTCGCCGCGCCGCGCGAGATGGCGCTCGCGTTGATGGAGCACTTCGGCGTCCACGATCCGCGCAGGGCTGCGCCGCGCATCGAGTGCGGCGTGGTGTGTATCAACTCCGCGACCCTCGCCACCGACGTGCAGGGCAACCGCGCTCTGCTCTCCAGCTTCGACGTCGAGATCCTGGACGGAGTCGGTCACTGGATTCACCTCGAAGCGCCCGAGCGCTTCGCCGAGACGCTTCGCGGGCTTCTCCGCGAGGTCGCGCCGGCGCCCGCGACCTCGCGTCTGCTCCAGTCCCTCAGCCCCGTGCTCGTCGCCGAGGACCCGGCGAGCCTCGTCGACTTCTACACCGAGCGGCTCTCGTTCCGCATCGTGGAGCGGACCCCCCAGGATCTCGCCGAGCCGGCCGCCCTGATCGTTCTCGAGCGGGACGGTGCGCGGGTCGTCGTCCAGTCCCTCGCTTCTCTGAGAGCCGAGGTCACCGGGTCGGAGGTGGCTCCCCGCGCTGGCGCGCTCTTTCTCGGTGTGGAGTCGCTCGACGCCGAGCTCGCGGCTCTGGGCGATGGTGTCCCCCTCGTCGGACCCGAGCGAGAGCTCCTGACCGGCGGACGTCAGGCCGTGATCGCGGATCCCGCGGGCAACCTCGTGGTGCTCCAACAGGTCGACGCAGCCCCCTCGGACGGCTGATCGAGCGCGAGGCCCGACTCAGTCGAGGATCGGAAGGCTCGAGAAGGCCTTCACGGCGAGCCGCTGGGCGAGGCGCCCTGCGGTCTCCCGGATCGCGGCAGCGGACGCCGAGTCCTCGCCTCGCGCGCTCACGATCGGTTCACCGCCGTCGCCTCCCGCGCGGACGCCGGGGTCGATCGGGACCTTGCCGATGAGCGGGAATCCGTGCTTCTGCGCGAGAGCCTCTGCTCCTCCGGAGCCGAAGACGTCGAACACGGCGCTGAAGCGGCCACCCGCCTGGAGCGGAAGCTCGTGCGTCTCCGAGCCGAGGTCGAGTGAGACCATCGAGCCCGCCTCGCCGCCCTCGACCCGCCCCTCGAGGGCGAGGCCGGACATGTTCTCGACGATGCCGAGGATCGGGACGTCGACCTGGTGGAACATCGAGATGGCCTTGGTCACGTCGAACGCCGACACGGCCTGGGGCGTGGTGACGAGGACGGCGCCCGAGAGGGGCACCTCCTGGGCGAGGGAGAGCTGCGCGTCGCCGGTGCCCGGGGGCATGTCGACGAGCAGGTAGTCGAGCTCTCCCCACTGGACGTCCGTGAGCATCTGGCGGATGAAGCTGTGGACCATGGGACCGCGCCAGATCACGGGCTGCTCGTCGGGGACGAGGTAGCCGATGGACATGGTCTTGACGCCGCGCCGTTCCTTGGGGACGAGCACTGTCTTGCCATCCACCTGGACCTGATCGGGCGCTCCGGAGAGGCCCATCATCATCGGCACGTCGGGCCCGTGGACGTCGCAGTCGAGGAGGCCGACCTTCGCCCCGGTCTGCGCGAGCGCGCAGGCGAGGTTCACCGTCATGGTGCTCTTGCCCACGCCGCCCTTGCCCGAGCTGATCGCCACGATGTGCTTGACGTCCTTCGCGGCTTCCCGGGCCGGGCCGTCCTGGCCCTTCACCACGGCGGTCATCTCGATCTGAACGGAGGTGATCCCGGGGACGGCGGCGACGAGGGCGTGGGCCTGATCGCGCAGCTGGTCCTTCACCGGGCACGCAGGCGTCGTGAGATTGATGACGACGTCCGCGACGCCGTCTTCGGAGACGTTGCAGCGGGTGATGAAGCCGAGGGAGACGATGTCCTGGCCGAGATCGGGATCGATGACACCCTTGAGGGCTTCGAGGACGGCGTCGGTGGTGGGGGCGCTCACTGTGCTGGGCGGCCTGGGAGGGCCGGATCGGGGAGATCGGGGCCAACCAGAGTAGGCCGGGCGCCCGAGTTCTCAAGCGGGTGCAGCTGGCATGCGCAGGCGGAGGGCGAATTCCCCTGGAAGCGGCTCCATCCAGCGGATCGCGCCCTGGCGGGAAGGATCTCACCCGCGCCGCGTCGAAGCGGACCCGTCCAAACCACAACGGTCCAAGAGACCGCCAGGAACCATGATCGACGCCACACTCTCCGCAGCCCTCCTCGCCTCGGCTCTCCTGCCGGCGTCGACGGCCCGCGCCACCAGTGACCTGGACTCGCTGTTCCCGCCGGCCACGAAGGCGATGGTCGTGAGCAGCGGCCAGGACAAGAAGTTCAGCTACTACGATCTCGTCCGGCAGTACGCAGAGGCGACGAACCAGGACGTCACGATGACGGAGTTCACCGAGGATCTTCTCCGAGCTCGGTCCGTCGGGATCTCGAGGTCCCTCGTGCCGGCGGAGCAGGTTCAGCACACCTTCGAGACGCTCCTCGTCAACGCGGGATTCGTGCTGTCTCCGCCCCGGATCCCGGAATTGCCCATCGTGCGTGTCTGGAGCAGCGAGGGAGCGGAGGCCAGTCTGCTGCGAGGGGACTCCACCTTCCTGGAGGCCGACGAGGTCGGCATGGCCGGCAAGCATCCTGCGGTGCTCTTCACCGTCACGATCGATCTGTCGCACACGGACACCCGCCAGCTCTCGAACTCGATCCGGACGCTCACCGTCGATCCGAACACCCAGCAGGTGCTCCCTGCCGGATCCTCGGGTTCGATGGTGCTCGTCGGCCTCGGTGAGCGGATCGCTGGGCTCGCGAAGGCCCTGAAGAGCGTCGACGAGGCTGCCGGACGCGAGCGACTCGCTCTCGAGCGTCAGGCGCAGGTCATCTCGCTCGACCACGCGAAGGCGGAGGAACTCGCCAGGATCTGCGCGCTCGTCTTCGCGGCACCGGTCGACGGTGTGCCGGAGCCCCATCTCGTCGACGGGCCGCTCACGAAGTCCCTCCTGATCATCCCTGACGCTCGAACGAACTCCATCGTCGTTCGCGGGACCGCAGCGGAGCTCGAACGCGTGGCGCGCCTCGTCGCCGAGCTCGACAAGGAGAGCGCTGAGGGCAACTGACCCGACCTCGCGGGCACCGGCTGTTTCGCCTCGATCCTGGATCGATGCAGCACGCGCGGCGCTCCGTCCCGGCCCCGGGACGGAGCGCCGCGCCTTCAGTTGCAGGGTGATGCCGTGGCCCCCTAACCTCGGTCGGGGGCGCGACCGCGCCCGGGATCGAGTCCACACATCTCCTCCGTGCCGATGCTCCTCAAGCGCGCCCTCTTCTCCAGCCTCGCTCTGGCGTGCCTCTCGCTCGTCGGTCTGAGGAGCCCCCAGCCGCAGACGGCGACCGGCGCCCGCGGGGTGTTCGTCCGCCTCGCGGGTGAAGCGGAGGCGACCTTCGTTCCCTGGACCGGCGAGGCGGAGGTCCAGGCCCAGCTCGATCGGCTGAGCGAGGCTGGCGGAGGAGACCTCGTCTTCGCCGCGGGCGACTACGAACTGCAGACGGGTTTCCGCGTCACGCGCGCCAGGGACCTGCGCATCGCGGGTTCCGGCGCTGGCACGACGCGGCTGCATTTCGCGCCCGAGCCGACGGTCCGCCCGACGCTGATCGAGGACGCCCAGATCTGGAGCCGGACCCTTCGCGTCGCCGGCGCCGGCTCGATGCGTGAGGGGCGGGGCTACCAGCTCTACCGGGCGGACCTGAAGGGGGACCGCATCCTCGAGTTCGTCGTGGATCGGATCGAGGGAGACACCCTGACGCTCCGCGCGCCGATCCACTTCATGGGCCACGTGAAGGAGATCCCCGCCGGCTCGGTCGTGATCGACGAGATCAATGCGTTCGTCCTGCGAGCCTCCGAGCGGGTGACCATCGAAGGCTTCGAGATCGACGGGGAGGACCGCGGCGACGTCCATGGGCACACGACGTACTGCGGCATCTACGCGCTCGGTGTGCATCGGCCGCGCGCGCTCCCCGAATCGGCGGGGCTCACCGTCCGCGGGTGCCACATCCATGGTCTCAAGGGTCGCGGCGTATGCGTGTACTCCATGAAGGACGTCCTCGTGGAGAGCAATCACATCCACGGGATCGACGCTCAGGCGATCGAGATCGACCATTTCGCGCAGGGTGTCGCGCGCTCCAACACGATCGAGGACGCCGCCGTGGGGATCGCGCTCAACGACGCCTACTCATCGATCGTCGAGATGAACACTCTGCGCGCCTGCGGCCTCGGGGTGGGCTTCGTCAAGCACTTCGACGACGCCGAGTTCAACGTGGACAACTCCGTCCGCGCCAATCTGATGATCGCCTGCCGCCGTGGCGTGAACGTCCAGAAGGGCGTGGCTGGCAACCGGATCGTCGGCAACCGATTCGCGGAGATGGACGAGAAGCTGTGGGTTCGCCAGGAAGGCGGGAACGAGGCCGCTGACAACGCGCTCGCCAGCGTCCGCTGACCCCCTGGCTCACGAGGCCGTCAGGGTTCGCGGCTCAGGCTCGAGCCGCGTCGCCCGCCGTCCATCGAGCGGATCAGGTCACGCCCGACGGCGGTCATCTCGGCGAGTCGTTCGGTGAGGGCGCTGTCCTCGGGAGTCGCCGCTGGAGCGTCGTCGTCCACGGTGGGCTCCACCGTGATGCGCCGCGCGTCGACCTCGCCGAGGTCGTCCACGCGGCTGTCCCCGATGACGATCCGGGAGCGGCGATCGGCCCGCAGCGCGACCCCGTTGCCCTCGAACCGGCACTTGTGGACGTGGGCCGTACCGCCGCCGTCGTAGCGCCAGTTCTTGTTGTAGGCGTTCACGCCGATCTCGCCGCTGTTCAGGACGTCGCTGTTCACGATGATCGCGACCGACTTGTCCTTGGACTCGATCCCGCGCAGGCAGCCGTCGAAGAGGGAGTTGAGCACCACGAGCTGGCTGTCCTCACCCACGGAGATTCCCTTGTCGCCGCTCCCGACGAATCGCGTGTCGCGGACGGTCGCGATCGCGGTCATGAGATCCACCGCGTCGTTCCCGCTGCGGTCGAACGAGCACTCCGCGATGACGACCTCGCTGATGTCCATGTCGAGCGCGTCGGCGAGGGAACGGCGGAAGACACACCGGTGGAAGGTGACGCTCGAGTAGACCCCGTGGACCATGTCGTCCACGACGCGGCTGTCCTGGAAGGTGCAGTCCTCGACCAGCACGTCCTGGACTCCGTGGATCGAGAACATCGCGCTGTACTCGGCGAGCGGCTGCTTCCAGCCGCTGCCCTCTCGGAACACGCAGTGCGAGAAATGCGATCCGTCGGAGCCATCTCCCTTGATCGCGACCACGCCCCAGGGGTCCTGGCCTTCTTCGAAGGGGATGAAGGAGATGGGACGCTCCGCGGTACCCCGCGCGAGGACGCGTCCGCGGAAGAGCACGTTGGCGCCGGGCTTGAGCCTGAACGTCGCTCCGGCTTCGACGATCACGTCGCCTTCGACGATCCGATCGCCGTCGATCACGACCTCGCCCGACATGGTCACGGGCGCCACTCTGCGCTCGTCGCTCGCCACCAGCTCCATGGGGCCGTGGTTCAGGCCGGTGATCTCGTCCGCCGGCTGCGCCGACTCCCAGCGATCCGAGCCCGAGCGCCTGCAGCGGACGCCGATGAGCTCGCCGCTGAACGCTTCACCGACCGCGGTCGGCGAGGCGCCGTCCGCGGTGGATCCAGGACGCGTCGCCATGACCAGCTCGTAGCGCGCTGGCTTGATCACGAGGCCGTTCTCGTGGGCGTACGAGGGATCCATGGTGACGATCGACGGCTGGTGACGAGCGAGGAGCGCGGCGTCCACGAGGACGCGGTTCCCCGAGACCGACAGGAGCCCCGTCACGTCGTCGGATTGCGGCCCGCTCGTGTTCTCCCAGCGCAGCGAAGCGGTCAGTGGAACGCCGATCGGACCGGAGAAGTTCAGCTCCAGCTGCTCGACCGGACGCCGGCCCTCGACCTCGAGCTCGAGGTGACCGGGAGGGCCAGCGCGGAAACGCACCAGAGCGCCCGAATCGACGGCGTGAATCTCGCGGATCTGCTCGAACGTCGTCTCGACGGCTTCGACGAGGTCGGCCATCGCGGCTTCGACCTCGCCGGAGCTGACCATCTCGACCTCGGTGACGAGGTGGCCGTCGAGCTCGAGCGCAGGGCCAAGTCGGTTCACGAGTTCGCGAGTCTCAGCGAGGAAGGCCCTGTCGATCCCGCGCGCGAAGAAATCAGCGAAGGCGCGGGAGCGCGCGCGCAGGAAGTCCGCGTTGCGGAACAGCGCGGCGTGGAAGGGGCTCGTCATCACGTCCGGGCGATCCTTGCTCGTTCCCGCGCGGCCCCAGAGGGCCAGAGGGTGCCACCCGACCGGATCCCACACGATGGGTACGAAGCACGTCTCCCACGGGTCGTAGTACAGGCGCCAGTTGTGGAGCGAGTCGGTGTGGACGCAGCAGGCGAGCGACTCGAAGGCGGAGAACCGCCCGAAGGCCTCGAGGTCGACGAGCTCCGAGAGAGCCCGCTGGCCCGCCTCGTCCCTGGCGTCCTCGATGACGCGGATGAGCCGCTCCAGCGGTTCGAGCGCCTCCTCGGCGAAGTGGTTGTTGACCGCAGCCTTGGTCCACACGCCCGGGTGATCGAAGAGCATGTTCTCGATGCCCTGGTAGGCGTCGCGGCCGACCAGCTCACCGGAGTAGAGGTCGCCGGGCATCTTGCCGTGGCGTCGGATCGTGGACTCCTCCAGCTGCTCCGTCAGGATGAAGACACCGAGGTTCTCACCGTTCAGCGCGACGTTGACGACCTCGGCCTGCGGTGAGATCAGCCCCATGAGCGACGCGAGGCGATAGCTCAGGTAGTTGTTGAGCAGGCCGGTCGTGCGCGGGGCGACCAGGTTGAACTTGCGCATTCCCTTGTAGAGCGCGCCGCGCTTGGTCTTGACCCGCCAGGACTTCTTCCAGAACCCCCAGTGGTAGACGTTGTCGCCGCGGTAACGCAGGTCCACCTCCTGGACCGCGCCGCCGTGGAACAGCCCGCCCTCGACGTACTCGAATCCCGAGTGGGGCAGGTTCGAGTCGAGGCGCTGGAGCGCGCCGTCCGTCGCGTAGAGGTGGACCGTGTCGAGGCCCGTCGCGGCCAGCCGATCGCCCGTGCGCCACTCCGTCCCGACCAGCGCGGCGGCGCGCAGCATGTGGTCCTTCTCGAGCTGGCCCACCGCGAGGAGAGAGAGATCCTGGCTCGTGTTGTGACGGACGGTGAAGTCCCGCCAGCGTTCCAGCGTTCCCTGGAGCCACAGACCGAACGCCACGACGACCGGCAGGGTGAGGATCCAGCTGCGCTGCCACAGCCTCCTCCATCGTCGTGCACCGGCCTTCATGGGGGGAGGATCAGCGCGCGCCGGAGAGGGAGGCCAGCTGCGCGCGAGCTTCTTCGGCGCGAGCGCGAACGCGCGAGCTGTCGGGCAGGATGGAGATCGCGGCGCGCGCTGCGGGAGTCGAGGCCGCCTCGCCGATCCACAGAGGCAGCCGATCGGCCTGGAGCACGAAGCGCCCACGAAGGGGCCGGTCGCGGTGAGCCTCGGGCAAGGGAACGATCACCCAGGGATCGGAGTCGCCCTGGACGTAGAGGGAGTCGTCGTCGATGTGCAGGCCGCTCCTCCGGAGGCCGCCGGGCGGGATGGGGATCCTGATCGGCCGATCGTCCTCCAGGACGGCGAGGCGGGGGGCCCCGTAGGCCAGGTGGCTCCTCGCAGGCGGGTCCAGACGAAGGAACCGCGCCGCCTCGGGGAGCTCGAAGCCGACGGCCGTGATCGCGCCGTAGCGCAGGGCAGCCACGTCGAGGCGGCGCTCCGCGGACCATTCGCCGTCTGGACTCCACCAGACCCGCCAGCGGCGGGTGACCCCCTCGAGGGACTGCTCCGGCCGCAGCGCGCGCTCCAGGTGACGGACGAGTACGTCCGCGGCGAGCGCATCCTCACCAGCGGCGCGCGCGCAGTCGTGATAGACGCGCGCGATCGCGCCCAGCTCCGGGAGTCTGGAGAACAACTTCTCGAGAACCTCGAAGCCCTGCCGACGCGTGCTCTTCGCCGCGCAGAGCCGGCGGCCGAACCAGAGCCGGCCGGTGACATCGTTCTCGTTCTGCTGGAGCAGCTCCTCCCCGGTCTCTCGCGCGGAATCGAGATCACCCGCATCGAAGTGCAGGTCCGCGAGGAGCCTCAGCGCCTCGCACCGGACCTGGAACCTCCGATCGGCCTTTCGATAGGAGCGCAGCTCGTCCGTGAGCACCTCCAGCTCCTCGATCGCCTCGTCCCGATCCGTCCGTGAGAGCGCGCGCAGCGCCGAGAGACGCTGTCGCACGCCGTCCACATGGGCGCTCGTCCACCTGGCGTCCACGGCCTCGACGAGATCCGGGCGCCAGGTCCAGACGGTGGCCGTCGCCACCGCGCCCATGGCGAGGACGAGCAGCAGGAGGAGGCCGAGGTTCGCCAGGAGCTTCATGGAGACGCGGCGCGGGCCCCCTGGGCCGGCACCAGGAGGACGCCTTCGATCAGTAATCGACGTCGTTCTTCGAGACCACCAGAACCACTTCGGAGACGCCGTCCGCGTCCTTGATCGACTGGACGAAGCCCTCCGGCGAGGTCTCCTTCTCGAGCTGGATGTCGTAGGTCAGGCTGAGCTGCGAACCGTCGCCGGAGGGCTCGATGTGCAGCAGGCTGGAGCGCTTCGCGCCGTCGTTGATGCGGTTGAGGTAGACGGAGCTGTCCTTCGACTGGTCGAAGGCGAAGCGCAGGACGAACTCGCTCTTGTAGAGGGCGCCGAAGTTCGTCTGGTGCATCATCCAGGCCGCGAGCGAGACCACGGCCGTGCCGAGGCCCGCGAGCACGTAGGACGAGGTCCCCGCGGCCATGCCGACGGCGAGGGCGGCGAAGACGAAGGCCGTGTCGCGCGTGTCCTTGACGACCGTCCGGAAGCGGATGATCGACAGCGCGCCGACGAGGGCGAACGCGCGAGAGAGGCTGCCGCCGATGACCATCATCACGATCGCGACGATGATCGAGACGAGGATGATCGTCTGGGTGAACGACTGGCTGTACGAGAGTCCCTTGTGGGTCGCCCTGTAGACCAGCGCCACGACGGTTCCGAGCACCGTCGCGAGCCCGACGTTGAACGCCATCTCGGGCGTCGAGTACTTGAAGAGGTCGGCCGCGCCCTGGGAGAGCGGGTTGCCGGCCTGGAGCAGGAAGGGGATCGACACGTCGACGTGGGAGGCTGAGGATCCTCCACGAACACCGTGCAGTGGCGCTCCGCGGCGGATGCTGGGTGAGCCGGCCTGTCTCGGTGCGGGCCGTCGTGGGCGTGGAACGAGACAGACTCGATCGAATCGTACCCGCCTCGAGGAGCCTGAGCGTCCTGCAAACGGAGCGCGAAGGATGAGGGGGCGATCCTGGGCCTGCCGCGCTCTCCCGCCGCCGAGGGCGCGGACCACGGAGTCCAGCGGATCCCGGCGAGGCGGCGTGACCCGCTCCTCACGAGCGCGCAGGGCCGGGCCTCGAGAGGTGTGCTCGAGCGAGGGAGCGCGTTCGAGGCGACCGGGCGCCGTTCCGGTCCCGGCGGCGCGCGGATGCTCGCGGCCGCGGGGCGCGCCGGCCTCGGCGTCGGACAGGGAGGTCGATCCCGGGAAGAGCCGGTCGACGCACATCGGAGCGGCGCGGATCGCGCGATGACCCTCCACGGCTTCGAGGCGATCGGTCGGAGCGCCAAATCCGGCGCAGGCGGGCGCTTCACACCTCGTCAGCGCCAAGTCGTTACCGTCTGCGGCCGCCCCTCGGGGGCCACGCACCCATGACCCGATCCGATCGCCCTGCTGCCGTCTGCCTCGTCAGCGGCGGCATGGACTCCGCCGTGGTCCTCGCAGAGGCCGTCGCACGCGGATTCGACGCCCACGCGCTCTCCTTCCGCTACGGCCAGCGCCACGAGGTCGAGCTCGCAGCCGCCGCCAGCGTCGCCCGTGCGCTCGGCGCTGCCGATCACCGCATCGTCGACGTCGACCTCTCGGCCCTCGGCGGCTCGGCTCTGACGGACGCCATCGACGTACCGAAGGGCCGCGCGGACGAGGAGATCGGCGAAGGGGTGCCCGTCACCTACGTCCCGGCGCGCAACACCGTCTTCCTCGCCGTGGCCCTGGGTTGGGCGGAGGTCCTCGGTGCCACCGACCTGTTCGTCGGGGTCAACGCCGTCGACTACTCCGGCTATCCCGACTGCCGGCCGGAGTTCCTGCGAGCCTTCGAGAGCCTCGCGGGCCTCGCCACCGCGGCGGGGGCAGAGGACGGCGCGCGTTTCACCGTGCACGCTCCCCTCATGGAACTCTCCAAGGCGGGCATCGTGCGCCGCGCGTCGGAGCTCGAGGTCGATCTCGGACTGACTCACACCTGCTACGACCCCGTCGTGCGAGACGGACGGGTCCTCGCGTGCGGGCACTGCGACGCCTGCATCCTGCGCCTCGCGGGCTTCCGCGAGGCGGGCGTCCAGGATCCGATCCCCTACGCGAGCGAAGGAGGGCGGCCGTGAGCGACGCGCAAGAGCGCGAGCGTGGGACGCTCCCCGTGCCCGAGCCTGCGGCGGCGGACGATCCGCGCGTCCTCCAGTTCCGGCGGCTCCTGTCGCTCATGGACGCGCTGCGTGGTCCAGACGGCTGCCCCTGGGACGCGGCGCAGACGGAGGCCAGCGTGGCGCCCTGCGTCGTCGAGGAAGCCCACGAGCTCGCCGAGGCCGTGGACGACGCGCCGCCCGCCACGCGCGCGGCGGAGGCCGGCGACGTGTTGACGGCGCTGGCTCTGCTCTGCCGCGTCGCGCAGGACGAAGGCTCCTTCGACATAGGCGTCGCGGCCGGACTCGCGGCGGACAAGCTCGTGCGGCGGCACCCGCACGTCTTCGCGAGCGCGGAGGTGGACGGAGCTGACGGCGTCGTGCGTTCCTGGGAGGAGATCAAGCGGGCCGAGCGGGAGGAGGCAGGGGAGACGGACACGAGCGCGCTCGCCGGCGTCCCGCGCGGCCTGCCTGCCCTCCAGCGAGCCGCGCGCACGTGTCAGAAAGCCGTCGCGGCGGGCTTTCACTGGAAGGACGCGCGCGGTGCTCTGGCCAAGCTCGAGGAAGAGCTCGACGAGCTGCGCGAAGCTCTCCCTGTGGAGCTGCTCGCGAGCGCAGCGCGCCCCGACCTCCCGGAGGACGGGCCGGCGCGTGCCGCGATCGAGCACGAGCTCGGCGACGTGTTGATGGCAGCCGCCTTCCTCGGCGGCTACCTGGGGCTCGACTCCGAGGGCCTTTGTCGCCGCGCCATCGCGCGCTTCGACGATCGGTTCCGGCACATGGAGAGCAGCCTCGGCGGGAGCCTCGCGGGCCGCACCCTCGACGAGATGATGGACGCGTGGCGCGGCGCGAAGGCGGCCGAGGCCGAGGGGACCTGATCAGCGAGCCGGTACTCGACCCCGATCAGGACGCCTTCGGGCCCGGGGTGACCGAGGTCGGGAGCCTGGCGCGATGGAGCGCGCCTCCGCGCGACCGCTCGCGCGGCGGGTGCTCGCTCAGGGGAGATCGGGCAGGAGCTCCGCGAGCCGGTCGGCGAGGGCGCGCGCGGTGGGCGCCGGGGTGGCGCCGAGCAGGTTGACGGTCTCGAAGGGGTCCCGCTCGAGGTCGTGGAGGCGCTCGCCGCCTCCCGCGCCGTCGTCCACGTACTTCCAGCGCGTGGTTCGCACCGCGCGGAACGTCGGGACGTTCTGCGTGAGGCCGGGGAAGCCGAACTTCGAGACGGTGAGGTGGGTCCGCGTCGGAGCTCCTCCCGGATCGGCGAGGAGGCGGGCGAAGGAGACGGAGTCCTCGGCACCGCGCGGCGGCGCCGGGGCCGCCGCCAGCTCGACGATGGTCGCGAAGAGGTCGGTGACGTGGACCAGTCGATCGCACTCGGCACCCGCGGCGACGCCCGGTCCGGCCACGATGAGCGGCACCGCGAGCCCACCCTCGTAGGAGCTGCCCTTGATCCGCCCGGGGAGGAACGGCGGCGCCGTCGTGTTCAGCGGCGAGCCGTTGTCGCCCATCACGATGACGTAGGTGGTGTCGAGGTCGATCTGGTCGAGCAGCCGACCGAGGAGCGTGTCGAGCGACTCCACCATCTGCAGGTGGAGGAAGCGGGAGCTGCCGGGGCCCTGAAGGGTCGGGTGCAGGAACGCGGGCGGCTCGTGGAAGGGGGCGTGGGCCAGCCACGGGCAGTAGTAGAGGAAATAGGGCTCGCGCTGGTTCGCGACCACCCGCACGGCCCGCTCCGCGAGCGCGAGGGGGTAGTACCCCACTCGCGTCTGGAGCGCTCCGTTCACGTTGTCGGTCCAGGTGAAGTACTGGTTGGGCCCGTCCCAGCCCGCGAAGGCGTCGAAGCCGAGCGTGCTCGCATGGAGCGCGGCGTCGGCCGTGTCGGACAGATGCCACTTACCGAGGCTGATGGCCCGGTGCTCCGGGAGAGCCGCGGCGATCGTGAACTCGTCCCGCGCCAGCGACGAGTCGACGCCGTCCCCGGCGCGGATGACGGAGCCGATCCCGGTGCGCTCCGCGAGGCGGCCGGTCAAGAGGGCTGCGCGCGTGGGGCTGCACGACGAGTACGCCCATGCGTTGCGGAACAGCGTTCCCCGCTCGGCCAGTCGATCGAGGTGGGGCGTGGCGGCCGGCTGGGGGTGGACTCCGTACGCGGCGACCTTGTCACGTCCGACGTCATCGAGGAGAACGACGACGAAGTTCGGCGGCGCGGGCGTGCCCTGCGCAGCGCCGAGGAGCAGCAATGAGGCGAACATCTTGGAGAGCAGGTCGGCGCGCGGCACGGCGCGGGCAGCGCGCTGGCGCGGACACAACGTATCAGTCATCGGTTTTTCGCGCGAACGGGGCATGGCCCGTCACTCCGCCGTGCGATGCCAGCTCCGCGCGGCCGCGGCCGCCGGCAGATCGCTCCGACACCGAGCCGAGCGCGGTGGCCACGCCGTCGGGCGTCGATGCGCTCGAACGCGTCGCCGGGCGCCCCCTCGAACCTCGCTCCGTCGTGCTCCGGATCGTGACAGCCTTCGTGGGGACGGCCGCCCTCGCGGCGCTCTCCCCGACCCGGCGTCCCACGTCGTCGCGGTCGTCCGTGCGAGGGCCTGACCTGCGGTTCCCACGGAGGCGGCGAACGAGCGGAGAAGTGCGGCCGATGGCGGCGTGAGTGGCAGTAGGCTGCGGCGATGGCCCCTCTTCTTCGCGCTGCGGCGCTTCTCCTCGTCTCCACGGTCGCTGCCTGCGGCCCCCTCGCGATCGAGCCGCAGGTGAGCCCCGAGACGGGATTCCGGAGCAGCTGGTACGAGACCGTCGATCGCACCTGGATCTCGGAGCACACGTGGGCCAACCGCCTCCAGGACTGGCGGCTGGAGGACGGCGGGCTGCAGTGCGTCGAGTCCCGTCCGCGCTTCGGGATGCGCACGCTCCACCTGCTCACCCGGCGACTCGACGACGGCGACGAGGGATCCTTCCGGACGCGTGTCGTCGTGGACGCGGCGGCCGGGGATCGAACGGGGAGCGCCGCCGGTTTCCTCCTCGGAGCGGGAGGCGCCCACGTCGATCCCAGGCTGACGAGCCAGGTGCACGGGGCACCCGCGAAGGACGGCGGATTCCTCGTGCTCCTCGACGCCGACGGCCGGGTGACGCTGCGGACCTTCGAGGAGCCGGTGTCCGGCGCCGGGCGCAACCAGTGGGCGATGACGGCCGAGCGCGAGGTGAAGGACTTCGCGCGACTCGAGGGCGCGATCGAGGACGGCGCCGGCTTCGGCGAGGGGGGCCCGCGTCCCGTCGACCTCGAGCTCGTGGGCGCCTGCTACGACGGCCGCCGTACGCTGACTGCGACAGCGCGCGACGCGGCCACCGGCGCGGTGCTCTCGGCGGCCTACCTACATCCCGCACCCCGGAGCGCGTTCGATGGCGCCGTGGCGCTCGTGAGTCACCGGGGGCCGGAGGGTGACGGGCGCGGCTACCGCTTCGAGGACTGGCAGGTGACCGGCGATCTCGTGGTGGGTACACCCGAGTTCGCGCTGGGCCCGGTCATGTTCGTGCACTACACCGTCGACGAGGAGGCGGGGCCTGGAGAGGGACGTCTTCGCATGACGGCGCAGGCCGGCCCCCTCGGCGCCGGCGACACGCGGGTCGCAACGCTCGAACTCGCGGATCGCCGCGGCCGATTCCGCCAGGCCGCCGCCGCTGCTTTCACGCCCGAGAGCTGCACCTTCCACTTCGAGGTCGCGGGGGTGGAGACCACGCGAGACGTGCCCTTCCGCGTGCGCTACGTCCCGACGCGGCGGGACGGAACGCTCGCCTCCGGGAAGACGCAGCTGTACGGGGGCACCATCGCCGCCGCGCCGGCGGGGGACGAGGTGACGATCGGGGTGCTGTCCTGCCAGAAGAGCTACACGGGCGGGCTCAGGTGGAACGAGAGCGGCCTCTGGTTCCCACACGCCGACGTCGCGCGGCACGTGGCCGCTCACGAGCCGGACCTGCTCTATTTCGCGGGCGACCAGATCTACGAGGGCGACCTGACCCCAGCGGTCCGCGCGCCCCTCGAGGCGGCGCTCGGCGACTACCTCACCAAGTGGTTCCGCCACGGGTGGTCGTTCGGAGATCTGACGCGGCGGCTCCCCACGGTCGTCGTCACCGACGACCACGACGTGTACCACGGGAACATCTGGGGCAACGGGGGTCGGCGCGAGGACGTCGAGGGACTCTCGAAGCAGGACCGCGGTGGTTACGTGATGCCACCCGAGTTCGTCAACGCGGTGCACCGTACGCAGGTTGCACACCTTCCCGCGACGCGCGCTGACGAGCTGCTCGAGGGCGGGATCACGCCGTACCACACGGTCCTGCAGTGGGGTGGGGGGAGCTTCGCGATCCTGTCCGATCGAATGTACAAGTCGCCGCCCGCCGTCGTGGTCACCGAAGGCGAGGTGCGCAACGGCTGGGCCCAGGCCGCGGACTTCGACGCGGCGACGCAGGCGGACGTGGAAGGTGCCCTGTTGCTCGGGGAGGATCAGCTCTCGATGCTCGACGCGTGGGGCCGCGACGCGCGATCGGACATGTGGTTCAGGGCGTGCCTCTCCCAGACCCCGTTCGCGAACGTGGCGACCATCCCGGAGGACGCGACCTCCGGGAGCGTCATTCCCAGCCTGGCGGTGCCGGCGCCGGGCGAGTACGTGCGAGGGGACAAGCGAGCGGCGGACATGGACTCCAACGGCTGGCCGCAGAGCGG
Source organism: Planctomycetota bacterium (assembly GCA_002862085.1). Taxonomy (GTDB): domain Bacteria; phylum Planctomycetota; class UBA1135; order UBA1135; genus Saltatorellus. The sequence goes on from PKCK01000024.1 coordinate 33,044, forward strand.
CCGTGATCGCGCGGTACGAGCCCTGCGCGCCGCGGGAGCCTTCCACCTCGCGGGCGACCAGCATCTCGGTTCGACCCTTCGGTACGGGGTCGACGCCTTCGACGACGCGGGCGTCGTGCTCGCGTCGCCTGCGGTCGCGAACACCTGGCCGCGCCGCTGGTACCCCGACCCCGAGGAACGACGGCCGGGCGGCGCGCTCGAACCTGGAGCGCTCTCGCCTCTCGGCCGCTTCTTCGACGGCTTCGGGAACCGCATGACCGTCCTCGCCGTGGCGAACCCTCGCACGAGCGGCGTCGAGCCGGCGCGACTCCACGACCGTGGTCCTGGTTATGGAGTGGCGAGGGTCCGCCGGCTGGAGAGCGGGGGTGCGGAGCTGACGCTCGAGAACTGGGCACGGCACGTGGATCCAGCGGCACCAGGTGCCGGGCCCTACGAGGGGTGGCCGGTCGTCGTCCGGTTGGCCCCCTTGCGGCGTTGAAGGAGACGCCCGGACACCCCTTCAATTCTTCCTCAACTCTCGCTGGACACGCCGGGCCAACTCGCTACCCTTCCGCCCTCCCGGACGGGGATGTAGCTCAATTGGTTAGAGTGCCGGCCTGTCACGCCGGAGGTTGCGGGTTCAAGTCCCGTCATCCTCGCCACCGTTCAAGCCCAGGGGGGCGCTCGCCGAGCGCCCCCCTGGCCATTGCTGGCGGGGAGTGCGCGGCGGAGCGGCGCGCCACTCCGAACCGCGCGTGACGAGGATTGTCCGCGGGCCTGGTCGCGCGCCATGGGATGGGGCAAGGCGATTCCTTAGTGTCTCTGCATGGACGTGCGCGTCGAAGAGCTGCCGCCGCCTGCTCTGGTGGAGGACCAGTCGGGGCTGGATCGCCTGATGGAAGCCCTGGACGGCGAGAAGGAGATCGCCGTCGACACGGAAGCGGACTCCTTCTACAGCTACAAGGACAAGGTCTGCCTCTTCCAGGTGACCGTGGGGGGCGAGGACTGGCTCGTCGACCCCTTCGCGGACCTCGACCTCGAGGGTTTCGGGAAGGTCCTGGCGGACCCCGCCGTGCGGAAGGTGTTCCACGACGCCGAGTACGACGTGCTCATCCTCAAGCGCGAGTTCGGCTTCGACTTCGCGGGGCTCTTCGACACGCGGGTCGCCGCGGCGGTTCTCGGGTCCACGTCGCCCGGACTCGCGTCCGTCCTCTCGAACCGCTTCGGCGTGGAGCTGGACAAGTCCCAGCAGCGGTCCAACTGGTCCCGGCGGCCCCTCTCGCCGAAGCAGATCGCGTACGCCCGCCTCGACACCCGTTTCCTGCTGCCGCTGATGCGAGAGCAGGAGGTCGAACTCGAGAAGCGCGGGCGTCGGATGATCCTCGAGACAGAGTGCCGTCGGCTCGAGGCGCTCGAACCTCCGCCAGCCGAGCCTCACCCCGATGACTTCGTCCGGATCAAGGGAGCTCGCACGCTGGATCCGCGCGGGGCGAGCGCCTTGCGTGAGCTCTACGGAATGCGCGAGAAGCTCGCGGAGCGCTACGACCTGCCCCCCTTCAGGATCCTGGGCAACAAGACGATGATCGACGTCGCGCAGCGACGTCCGCGGAGCGACAAGGAACTCCTAAGGATCGAGGGCGTGACCTCGAAGGTGCTCGGGCGCATCGGCGATCGGATTCGCAGGGCCCTGGAGCGAGCGGAACGACGCGGGCCCATCGAGCGGCTCCCTTCGACTCCGCGCCGCGACGACGTCCAGCTCGATGACATGGAGTCCGAGCTGCACGATCGGCTGAAGCGCGTGCGAAAGGAGGCGTCGGAGAGGGACGGGATCGAGTCGGCTTACCTCCTCAACAAGCACGTGCTCATCGCCCTCGCCCGGGAACGGCCGACCTCGAGCGCCTCCCTGGAATCCCTGGAGCTGCTCGAGGGCTGGCAGCTGGAGCGCTTCGGTGACCCCATCCTGGACACCATCGTCGCCTTCGAGCGAGACGTGACCCGCGGTGCGATCAAGCCTCGGGGCGGGCAGCGACGACGCCGCCGCTGAGCGGGATCCGAACCCGGTTCGAGAAAAGCGCCGAGGGGCGCCCGTACGGGCGCCCCTCGGCGTTGAACGTGGTGGAGATGAGGGGAGTCGAACCCCTGACCTTCGCATTGCGAACGCGACGCTCTACCAACTGAGCTACATCCCCGATCGAGCGCGAGATGATACGGCTCCGTCCCCGGCAGGCCAGCCCTGAGTCACGGAAGTCTCACCCTCCGAACTCGCCTCCGGCCGGCTGGCGGCACCCGGGATACGGTTCAGGGTGAACCGGACATCGCTCCTGCTTCTCGGGCTCCTACCAGCCCTGCTGGTGGCCGTTCCCCGCGTGGACGTACCCGCGGCCGGCGAGGGGCCCGTCCTCCGCATCGCAGCGCTCGACGTCGGTGCGGGCGAACGCATCGACCTCGCCACCGGGGCCCTCGTATCGGGTCCGAACGGGCACCTCGAGGCCGGCCGCGGACCCGGCGGAGCCCTCGTTCTCCGCCCGCTGGAGGGGGCGGTTCTCTCTCCAGTGCGGCGCGGGCCGGCGGTCGCCGATGACGTCTCGACCTGGTCGATCCCGTCCGCGGCGCCCGAGGGTACGCCCTCGCGCTTCGCACTCCTGCGGCCCGGGGACTGGGTCACCTTCCGGAGCAAGCGCGACGTCGCGGGCCGGCTCGAGCTCGAGGCGCCGTTCAAAGAGTCCGGATGGCGCCTGAGGATCCTGACCGTTCCACGGACCGCGGACCACGTCCCGCGCCCGCCGGAGGATGCGCCTGAGGTCGAGAAGGACGGCTGGACGGTGCGAGTCTCCTGCCCGGCACTCACGCGTCTCCCGGAGGGGCGCGTGCCCGTTCACGCTCTCGAGCGCGAGCAGCCGTTCGGGAGCGGGCGCTGGGAGCGGATCGCCGAGCAAGTCGGCAGCGGCGGCCTCGTGGGCCCTCTTCCTTCGCCGGGGAACGGATCACTCCCCGTCGCGCGCCTCCGGGTGCGTCGCGGCCTCGACGGCGGACCACTCTCCGAGCCAGGACCGGCCTTCTCCGTCCTGACGGACGGCGAGGTCTCCGGCCCCGACCTCGCTCGAGCCGTCGCCGCGCTCGGGGACGCCTCGTATCAGCGGCGCATCGAGGGGCAGGGGGTTCTCGAGCTCGTCGGCGAGCGCGCGCGGCCTGCGTTGGAGGCGGCACTCCGCTCCGGTGATCTTGCCCTCGTCGGGGCGGCGCGTGCGCGCCTCGATCGCCTCGACGCGCGGGAGGACGGGCCCCGCGCGCGGTGCGCGCGGCTCGCGGCGCTCGTCGGTGAGGCGACGGGCCACGTTCCTTCGGAGGTGCCCGCGGGCCTCGGTGACCCGGACCCGGCGGAGCGCGTGGCCGGTCTCCTCGCGGCCTTCGAGGCCTCGGACCGCGTCAGCGCTCGCACCTGGGCGGAGGCCGTCGTGGTCGACGACCCCCATCCGGGCGTCCGGACACTCGCGGCCTTCCTCGCCGCGGTGGGGGAGTACCAGTTGCCCTCCCTGCCTCCCGCTCGTGGGCCGGTCTGGCTGGTGAATCCGCGGGATCGCGGTGAGGGCTGGTCCGTCCCCTTCGCAGGAGATCCCGTCCCCAGGAACTCCGAGCGCGCCTTCGAGGTCGTCGAGCGTCCCGAGCTGGCGGACCTGGAGATCGGGCCTGCGCTCGGTCGTGTGCTGGTCGCCCTCGCGGGCGGCGATGCGGCCTCGCGCGGAGCGGAGCAGGAGGAGGCGGCTGCGGAGCTCGCGCTCGAGCTGGTCCGTCGTGCCGCCGCCCGTGAGCGCGGGGCCCGCGCTGCGCTCATCGGCGCGGTGGAGGCACTCCTCCCCGGCGACGCGGTCACGCTGGCGGCGCTGCGCATCGTCGGCGATCGTCGCCGACTCGCCGACGGCGGCGCGCCGGAGCGCGAGCGAATCGCGATACCGGCGGCGGACATCGACGCGCTGCGAGCGGAGCTCGGGCGTCTGCGCGACCGCTTCGCGGCGACCTCCTCCGCCGACGAGGAGTGGATCGGAGCCGACCTCGTACTTCCGCCAGGGACGTACGGAGCACCAGATGGCGAGGTTGCCACCATCGACCTCGACGTCTCTGGGCTGCGGCTCGTCGCGGCCAGCTCGGGCGTGACGCTCGCAGCGGGCGTTCGCGTCCGTGGCGCGCGAGACGTCGTGCTGGAGGGTGTCACCGTCGACTGCCGCAGCGGTCAGGCGCTCACGGTCCTCGAGGGGGCCCGAGTCGTGGTGGTGGACTCGGTGCTCATGGGACGAGGGCGTGTGGTCCACCTGGACGGCGGCGCGCTCGAGCTCCACGGATCGCGCCTCGGGACGAACACCCATGCGGCTGTTCACGGCTCGTCCGCTCAGCTGCTCGGTGGGGCGCTGCTCGTCGCGCGGGACAGCGTGCTGAGCGGTGGATCGCTCTTCATCGGGCAGGGAGGCGCCACGGTGCGCCTCGACCGCTGCGTGCTCGACTCAGGCGACCGTCCCCTCGCCCAGGGACAGCGCGGGGGGCGGCTCTTGGCCCGCGAGTCGTTCTTCCTCTCGAGTGGCGCGGGCTTCATGGCCATGGACGAGATCGTCCTCTCCGCGGTCGTGGTGCACGCGGCCTTCCAGCCGTTCGGGCGCGGCGACGCCGAGGTGCGGGTTGGACCGGACCTCTTCGCGCTCACGGGCAGCGAAGCGGGCGAAGCACGTGTGGAGCGGCTCGGGGTCGAACCGATCCCTGTGGCGCTCGCTCCGATCAGCGAAGGACGCTGAGCGAGGGGCGCGGCCCGACGAGGCGAAGGCGACGGCCGCCGCTCGCATCATGGGGCCGGGGACGCGCCCCCTCGCGCGCGGGGTGACCCGCGCCGCTCGCCGGGGTGTGCCGGTCCCTCATACCGATCAGCTGCATGGTGGGATCCTGAACCACGCCCTGCGCCGCGTGGCGGCGCGCTGAGCGGATGCGGTTCCGGGGTGCGCTCTGCGCGAAGCGAATCGCCGCTGGCGCGGAGGAATCACGAAGCCGTGAGACCGTCGTCGATCACCAGCGGCCCCACCACCAGCCGGGTCCCGCGCCCCAGTAGTAGCCGCCGCCCACGACGACGCTCGGGCCGGGATCGATGCCATCTCGCAGCTCGTTCCGCTCCAGGGACACGCTGAGCTCCAGATCACCGGTCTCCCGGCCGAGCTCGAATTGGAGGTTGACGCCCGTCAGGAGCGGCGCGTTCAGGCGCCCGTCGCGGGGGAAAGGAAAACGCAGGAGCATGCCGCGGGAATCGCCCGGATCGATGCGGACGGGCGTCTCCACCGGCTCCGGCGTCTCCAGGCGCGCCGCGCCGAACTGGGCGAGATCCGAGCCGAGGAGCACGGCGCTTGCGGGGTCGAACGTGAGGAGGGTTGCCGACTTGTTCTCGATCCGCATGCGCACGAGAAGGAGCGGCATCCCGTCCTGGCTTCGCCCCTCGCGCTCGGCGCCGGGGATCCCGACGAGGACGCGCGCGACGACCGGGCCGCCCTCGCCGTCCTCGACAAGGGTCTCCAGGGGACTCGGGACGAAGCGGTATGCGACGCTGGTCGCGCGGCACGAGACCGCCGCGGCTGCGGCGAGCGCAACGGCGATCGCGCGTCCGAGTCCGGTGCGGGGCCTCACGCGTTGACGCTCTCCGTCTTGCCCAGGAAGCTCCGGAGCATCCAGGCCTCCTTCTCCCCCTCGACGACGAAGTTCTCGAGCATGCTGGTGGTGCCGATGTCGCCGCACTCCCCGGCCTGCTCGATCGCGGTGCGGGTCCATCGGTTGAGTCGCCTGAGGTCCGTGTAGAGCGCTTCGACCATTCCGATCGCGTCCGGCATCTCGGAGATCTCGGAGAGGCGGGCGGTCTCCAGGACCGCGGCGTAGGTGGGGATCGGTCGGCCTCCGAGGGTCAGCACGCGCTCGGCGAGCATGTCCACCTTGGTCGCGACGTCCGTGTAGAGCTCTTCGAACTTCTGGTGAAGGGTGAAGAAGGCGGGCCCGTTGACGCTCCAGTGAAATGCGCGCAGCTTGCGGTAGAAGACGGAGTGATCTGCTTCGAGTTGGTGAAGGGTCTCGATGACGGCGCTCATGATGATCTGAGGAGCAAGGGTGGTGCTGTGACTTGGCAGTGAGGAAAGCGCCGCGTGCTGTGACTGCGTCCGGAACTTCTTTCCGGTCAGGCGGTGATTTCCCCTGCAAGGGGGTAGGCCATCATGGGTCGCAGGCATTGTCCCGTCCATGCGTCTTCTTCGATCGCTGTGGTCGATGCGCGATGCCGTGATCCCTTCGCGGCGCGCGCGATCGTCCTCGACGGCCGCACTTGACATTTCCTCGACTCCAGGGCGGGCGGGACACTCAAGGTGAGCACCCCAGGGCGGCCGAAGAGGGAGAGCCGGGCCCACGTGCTCGCTCTGCTCCATGCCGACCCATCCCCTCCTCATCGCCCTCGCCGATCAGGCCGCTCTCCGCTCGGTCTCGGGCGCGTTCGCCGCGGAAGGACGCGCGCACCACGTCACGACGAACGGCGGGCAGCTCCTCGACGCGATCCAAGGCGGCGCGGACGTGATCGTCGATCCGCGCGTGGCACCCGAGGGCGAGGACCTCGCTGCATTCATGGGCGAGGTCGTTCAACGCGTCGAGGGTGGTCGCGTCCTCGCGCTCGAGGGCGTCGGCCTCGATGCTGCTGAGCTCCTCGGCCTCGGTGCCAGCGACGTCTTTGGCGAGAGCACGATCCCGACCGTGGTCGTCCGACGCCTCGGCGGCGGCGACGAGTTCGCCAGGCGCCCGTCCGGCGCATCGGCCGAACTCCCCGTGCCGAGCATTCCAGACGCCCTCACCGCCTTCACCGATCGGGTCGGCGTGCGGCTCGTTCGGTCCAGGGAGCGCGAGAAGCCCGTGGCGGTCTTCGCCGTCTCCGTACGCGGCTGCATGGAACCGGACGTGGCCCGCACCTTCCGAGCAACGCTCGAGGGCGTCCTCGAGGAGCTCGATCGCACCCAGGAGATGTCGTACTCGGCCGCGCGCATGTCGACCGCGCCGCTCGGCGACGATCTCCACGGAGTCCTCATCCCCGATATCGAGCGGGTCCAGGACGCGGCTCGCCTCGCGGTGCGTCTCACCGAGGCCATGGCCCCGATGGCTGTCATTCACGTCGGGATCGCCTGCTCCCCCGACGACGGCGCGACGGCGACGGAGCTCATCGGTCGCGCGCGCGCTGCTGCGGAGCGAGCGCGCAGGGACGGAGAGAACCACGTGGAGTTCCACTCCGACTCCATGAGCCGCTGGGCGTTCGAGCGCCTCACCCTCGAGCAGAGCCTGCGCGATGCCCTCCACAACGAGGAGCTGGTCGTCTACTACCAGCCGCGCGTCGACATCGAGACGCAGGAGATCATCGGGATGGAGGCGCTGGTGCGATGGATCCATCCGCAGTTCGGCCTCGTCTCGCCCGGCCAGTTCATCCCCCTCGCGGAGGAGACTGGACTGATCGTTCCGATCGGCGACTGGATCCTGCGCGAGTCCTGCCGCCAGAACGCGCAATGGCGCGCCATGGGGCTCCCGCGGATCCGCGTCTCGGTCAACCTCTCTCCGGTCCAGTTCCGCAAGCCCGACCTGCACGAGGACGTCTTCCGCGCCCTCGACGACAACGGACTCGACGCGGACGGCCTCGAGCTCGAGGTCACCGAGAGCCTGCTCATGAACGACCCGGCCGAGACCGCAGCGATCCTCGGACGCCTCCGCTCGCGCGGGATCCACATCTCGATCGACGACTTCGGCACCGGCTACTCCTCGCTGTCGTACCTGAAGCGCTTCCCGATCGATGCGCTCAAGATCGATCGTTCGTTCGTGACCGACGTCACGAGCAACCCCGACGATGCCGCGATCGCGACGGCGATCATCCTCATGGGCCACTCGCTGAAGCTCTCGGTGGTCGCAGAGGGCGTCGAGACGGAGAATCAGCTGGCCTTCCTGAAGGTCCTCCAGTGCAACGAGGTGCAGGGCTACCTCTTCAGCCCCCCCGTTCCTGCGGACCGCGCACAGACCCTCCTCGAGGCGCAGACGCCCGAGGGCGCTCGCAGCACCGCCTGATCTCTCAGGCGCCGGCGAGGCCGATCGAGCCGCGCGGCTGCTCGGCTCTCGCGCGGGCGCGGGCTGTCCGGCGTCGCGCGACGACGCCGTGGGCCGCCGGTACGAGGGTGACGGCGATCAGGGTCGCGCCAAGGACGCCGCCGGCGATGGCGATCGCGAGGGGCGGCCAGAACGTGCCGCCGGCGAGGATCAGGGGAAGAAACCCAGCGATCGTCGTGAGCGAGGTCGAGATCACGTGGCGGCTCGCGCGGCGCACCACGAGGACGGCGGCGTCCGCTTCGCCGCGCGCGGCGGCCTCGTTCTTCTCCAGCGCTGCGAGGACCACGATCGAGTCGTTGATGGCGATCCCGATGAGGCCCATCGCGCCGACGATGGTCATGAAGCCGAACGGCGCGCCGAAGGTCGCGACCGCGAGGAGAGCGAGTCCGACGGAGAGGAAGCCGACCGCTCCGATCACGATGGCGAGGCGGAAGGAGTTGAACGTCAGCACGAGCGCTGCGGCCATCAACACGAGGAGGAGCGCCGCCGAGCTCGCGAGATTGCCGACGGCTTCGTCGCGCTTCGCGCTCTCCCCGCCGACCTCGAGCTCGAACCCGGGGGGCAGGTCGAGGTCCGTCTCCGCGAGCCTCGCCTCGAGCTCGGCGAGGACCTCGCTGGGCAGGACGCCGGCCTCGAGGAACCCCTGGGTCGTGCTGACCCGTCGACGGTTGCGGTGAGCGATCGCGGCCGGCTCGGGGACGAGCGCGAGCTCGCCGAGCGCGGCGAGCGAGGTCCACGCGCCGCTGGGGGTGCGGACGTCGAGGGTCTCGATCCGCTCGACGTCCCCGCGAGTCTCGCCGGCCACGCGGACCCGGACGGGCAGCTCCTCGGTCGCCTCCAGGAGAGATCCGCCCGTCAGCCCCAACAGACTCGACTGGAGCGTGGCCGCGATGGCCGCGTTGTCGAGGCCGGCGAGCCGCGCGGCCTCCTCGTCGAGGCGCAGCTCGAGCTTGGGCGCGCCGCCGTCCAGGGTCGAGCGCACGTGGGTCACGCGCGGGATCCCCGTCAGGACGAGCCGGATCTTCTCTCCCACCTCGCGGAGTCGAGCGAGGTCCGGCCCGTAGAGGTGCATCTCGACCGGTGCGTCGAAGGGCGGCCCCTGTTCGATCTGCTGCGCCAGGACGACGGCGCCCGGAAGCGCCTCGTCGAGGGCGTCCTGGATCTCGCTGACGACCCGAATCGAATCCTCGGGTCCATCGAGCTGAACCATGGCCTGGGCGAAGTGAGGCGCGTCGCGCTGGCGCTCGATCAGGTTGTAGTAGTACTTCGGTCCGCTCCGGCCGAGGAACAGGTGCACGCGCTCGACGCGGGGGTGTGCCTTGGCGACCTCGAGCGCGCGCAGCGCGACCTCGCTCGTGGAACCGAGGGAGGCGGTGGGATCGAGGTGGAGCTGGACGTTGAACTGGTCTCGATCCGCGGGCGGGAAGAACTGCTCGGGAAGGGTCGTCGCGGCGACGAAACCGACGGCGGGCGCGACGGTCGCGACGGCGACTCCGAGCGCAGGACGGCCGATCAGGAAGCGGAGCCCTCGCTGATAGGCGCGGTCGAGGCCCGGGAAGTAGAGGCCCGCGGCGAGCAGCCCCGTCTGACGCTTCGGCGGGAGGGCCGTGTCGAGCAGGCCAGCGAGCGCTGGGGTGATCGTGAGGGCGAGGAAGAAGGAGCTGCCAACCGCCAGGATCACGCTCAGGGCGATCGGCCCCACGAACTCTCCGGCGCCGCCGGGCATGAGCGCGATGGGGGCGAAGGCCATGCAGGTCGTGAGCGTCGAGCCGAACAGCGGAACCGCCAGGTGCCGTACCGCTCCCGACACGGCCTCTGCCGCGGACGCGCCCGACACGAGGCGATGGCGCACCTCGTCCACGACGACGATCGCGTTGTCGATGAGCAAACCGAGGGCGATGATCATCCCGGTGACCGACATCTGATGCAGCGGGATACCGAGGGTCCGCAGCCCCTGGAGCACCATCAGCGTCGTGAGCGGGAGAGCGGTCCCGACGAGGAGCGCGGCGCGCCAGCCCATCGTGAAGACCATCACGACCATCACGAGCAAGGCGCCGAGCAGGAAGTTGGTGACCAGATCGGCCAGTCGCTCGTTCGTGTAACGACTCTGATCGAAGAGGACCTCGCCGCGTACGCCGCTCGGCAGGCGATCGATCATCACGTCGGTGAGCGAGCGCGCGCGCTCCGACCAGGCGTCCACGCGTCGACCTGTTTCCATGCGCGCTGCGATCACGACGCCTGGCACGCCATCCACGAGGGCGAGATCCGCGTGGGGCAGGCGCTCGCTCTTGGTCACGCGCCCGAGGTCGGCGACGCGCACGAAGGAGTCGGCGCCCACGCCGCGGTCGACCAGGACGTCACCGATCCGGGCCAGGGAATCGAGCTCTCCCGAGACCTCGATCTGGATCTCCTGACCGGTGCCGACGATCTCGCCGGCGGCCACCTTCGCGTCGCTCGCGAGGATCGCCCTGGAGATCGACGCGGCGTCGAGACCAGCAGCCGCGAGCCGGCCCGGGTCGAGTTCGATCAGCACCTCCTCCTCCGGAGCGCCGCGGACCACCACGTCGTTGGTCCCGGGGATCGCTCGCAGCTCATCCGCCAGGTCTTCGGCGAGGCGGCCGAGGATCCCACGCTCCGGCGGACCCTCGAGGTCCCAGGTGAGGCCGACGAGCCAGGTGTAGGCGGCGAGTTCGAATTCGACGAATTCGGGCTCGAGCGCGCCGGCGGGGAGCTGTGCGCGCAGAGCAGCCAGGTCGTCGCGCATCTCGGTCCAGATCGGCTCTGTCTCGTCGATGGCGTCGAGGAGCTCGATGGCGACGGTGGAGATCCCGGCGCGGGAGATCGACTTGATCTCCTTGATCTCCTGGTACTCCGCGAGAGTGTCCTCGATGACGTCCGTCACGAGGGCCTCCGTCCGCGCGGCGTCAGCACCCGGGAAGAGGGTGAAGATCTGCGCGTTGCGCGAGGTCAGCTCGGGGTCCTCGGCGCGGGGGAGGAGCTCCAGCGAGGCGAAGCCGGCGACCGAGATGAGCAGCAGCGTGAGCGACAGCAGGCGCGGGCTGCGATAGAAGAGGTTGGAGAGTCCCAAGGCGCGCGCCTCACCGCTCGCCGTTCGCGGCTGGCCTGAAGTGCTCGACGAGGCGGACGCGCTGGCCGGGGACCAGGCGGTGAGCTCCGGTCACGACGATCCGCTCGTCGCCGGAGACGGTTCCGCGCACGAAGGCCCGTTCCCCGTCGGCGTGGAGGACCTCGAGCTCGAGTCGCTCGACCACGGGACCCTCTGCATCCTCCGTGGCCACCACGCGGAAGAGGCTCCACAGCCCCCGCGTGCTCTCGCTGAGGGCCGCGAGGGGGACCCAGGCCCCGCGTTCGCTCCGCTCGAGGGCCACCTCCAGGGTCGCCACGTCACCGTCGCGCAGCTGGGCGTCGGAGTCGCCCATCACGGGGGCGCTGTCCAGCTCGAAGATCGCCGCGACGGTCCGCGTCGCCACGTCCACGTTGGGGAGGATCCGCGTGCTTCGAATCGCCAGCTCGGCACCGCGGGCGCGCAGCACTGGAGTCAGGTCACCGCTCGAAAGGGCGTCCGCGATCTCCGGCGGAAGTCCCGCGCGCACCTCGAGGGCCCCGGACTCCACGAGGTGGAAGGCGACGGCCGGCATCTGCACGCTCACCACGGCGCCCTCGTCCACGAGGCGCGCCGAGATGGTGCCCGCGAACGGGGCGCGCAGGGTCGTCTTCTCGATCTGCACGTCGATGGCGTCGAGTCCAGCGGCGAGCTCACCGAGAGCGCCGCGCTGCGCCGCGATGCGCTCCGGACGAGAGCCGTTCACGAGCTCCGCGAGCCGCGCTCTCGCCGCCAGCAGGCGCGCGTCCGCGGCGTCCACCGCGGCGCGTGCGGCGTCCAGCTGTTCGACCCCGATGGTCCCGCGCTCTGCGAGCCCATCGCGGCGGTCGCGCTGAACGACCGCGAGCGCGAGCTCCTCCTCGAGCGCGGTGACCTCGGCGCGCGCCGCCTCGACCACCTCCGCGCGGGGCCCGGCCTCGAGCTCCTCGAGCTGCGCCTGGAGTCGCTCGCGGCGCGAGGCGACCTCGGCGCGGTTGGCGTGGAGCACCGCGGGGTCGAGGCGCGCGAGGATCTCGCCGGCCTCGACGCGCTGGCCCTCCTCGACGAGGACCTCGGTCACCCGTCCTGACCCCTCGAAGGAGAGCTGAGCGGTCCTTCGGGCCTGGACCACGCCGGTGAACCTGCGCTGGACGGTCAGGGTCTCCTCCATCACGAGCGGGGCGATCTCGACGGTCACGGGTCTCGGCGCCGGCGGCTCCTCGGCCCGCGCGGCGTCGGCTCGAACGAGGAAGACGCGCGAGGCCACGAAGCCCACGGCGGCGAGCACCAGGAACCCGATGAGAGTGGGGAGTGCGTTCTTCATGACGATCGGTCAATCCAGGTGCGAGCGCCGGGCGGCTCCGGCCGGCGAGGCGACGGCCATGCCGCCCGCCGCGTCGAGGCCGGCGAGCCCGGCCTCGTCGGGGAAGATCTCGTTCAGGACGCGCTGATGCGTCTCCCCGTAGTCGTGGGCGCTCGAGAGAGGCTGCCACCCGAATCCGTCGAGGAACACCTGGGCGTTGGCCATGAGGATCGGCATCGGGTCGGTGACGACGGGTTCGTCGATGAAGTTCTCGAGGTCGCGCATCAGGAACGCGCCCGTATAGAGGTTCCAGAGGCCGACGCAGACCTGCTCGACCGTCTGGCCCGGCGCCAGCACGAGATCCCCCGAGGCGATCGCGTCGCGGACGATCCTCGTCGCCACGCCGAAGCAGCGGAACGTGCAGGCCTCGAGGCCTGCGGCTCGTCCGGCGTCGATCTTCTCGGCGATCGACGCGGCTTTGATGGCTCGCTCCGCCTGCTCGTGCTGGGGGTAGAGCGCGAAGAAGAGCTCGGCCGCGGCGCCCACGGCGCTCATCCGTTCGCGGCTCTGCCCCGGGAAGCTCGCAGCGCGCTCGAAGAGCCTCGCGCGGATGTCCGCCGAGCGGAGCAGGACGGCCGCGAGCAGGTCCTCCTTGCTGGAGAAGTGCTGATACACGGTCCCCTTGGAGACGCCGACAGCCGTCGCCATGCGGTCCATCGTCACGGCGCCGGCGCCGCGCGCGAGGAGAACGGTCTGCGCCTCGTCGAGGATCCGTGCCTCCCGATCGCGGATCTCCTGCTGCTTGGGGGAAAGGGGTCGAACCATGGGCGGAGAGGTTTATTGACGGTTCGTCAGGAAATGCCAGGGCCGATGCGAGGAAATCCGTCCTCGCTCGGAGAGGCCCGGGCGGTTCTCCGGCGCGCCCGAGCGCCTAAAATACGGACGACATGACTCTCGACACCCCTCCCATGAGCGACGCCGTCACCAGCGGTCAGGCCCACAACGGTCCCCAGCGCGCCCCTCGCGGGCCCGAACGCACCTGCAAGACGTGGGCAGCGGAGGGAGCCCTCCGGATGCTCATGAACAACCTCGACGCCGAGGTCGCCGAGATCCCGGAGGAGCTCGTCGTCTACGGGGGGACCGGTAAGGCAGCGCGGAACTGGGAGTGCTTCCACGCGATCGTGAAGAGCCTCCGGGAGCTCGAGCCGGACGAGACGCTGCTCGTCCAGTCCGGCAAGCCCGTCGGTGTCTTCCGGACCCACGAACGGGCGCCCCGCGTGCTCATCGCGAACTCGAACCTCGTGGGCAACTGGGCGAACTGGGACCACTTCCGCAAGCTGGAGGAGGCCGGGAAGATGATGTACGGCCAGATGACCGCCGGGTCGTGGATCTACATCGGCACTCAGGGGATCCTCCAGGGGACGTACGAGACCTTCGCGGCGTCCGCACGCGCGCACTTCGGCGGCACGCTCCGCAAACGTCTGGTCGTCACCGCCGGGCTCGGCGGCATGGGCGGCGCCCAGCCCCTCGCCGCGACGATGAACGAGGCGACCTGCCTCGCCGCGGACATCGACGCCGATCGGATCGACTTCCGCATCCGGACCCGCTACGTGGACGAGCGCATCGACGATCTCGACGCGGCGATCGACAAGGCGCTGGAGTGGAAGGCGGCGGGCGTCGCGAAGTCCATCGGGGTCACCTGCAGCGCCACGGATCTTCTGCAGCGCCTCATCGACCGCGACATCGTCCCCGACGTGCTCACGGATCAGACGAGCGCGCACGACCCGCTCAGGGGCTACGTCCCCGACGGCCTCACCAACGAGGAGGCGACGGCGCTGCGCGAGTCGGACCCCGCCGAGTACGAGCGCCGGTCCTTCGACACGATGAAGCGTCACTGCACGCAGATGATCGAGCTCCAGGCCCGGGGCGCCGACACCTTCGACTACGGCAACAACCTCCGCGGCCACGCCAAGGAGGCGGGCCTCGAGAACGCCTTCGACTTCGAGGGGTTCGTGCCGAAGTACATCCGCCCGCAGTTCTGCGAGGGCCGCGGCCCCTTCCGCTGGGCGGCCCTCTCGGGGGACCCCGCCGACATCGCGGTCACCGACCGGATCATCCTCGAGCTCTTCCCCGACGACGAGCCCCTCGCGCGCTGGATCCGCCTGGCCGGGGAGCGCGTCGCCTTCCAGGGTCTGCCTGCGCGGATCTGCTGGCTCGGGTACGGCGAGCGGGCCCGGGCGGGGCTCGCCTTCAACGAGGCGGTCCGCCGGGGCGAGATCTCGGCGCCGGTCGTCATCGGCCGTGATCACCTCGACTGCGGCTCCGTCGCGTCGCCGAACCGCGAGACGGAGGCGATGAAGGACGGGACCGACGCCGTCGCCGACTGGGCGATCCTGAACGCCCTCGTGAACACGGCGTCCGGTGCCAGCTGGGTGAGCTTCCACCACGGCGGCGGCGTGGGGATGGGCTACAGCCTGCACTCGGGTCAGGTGACGGTCGCCGACGGCACCGATGCCGCCGCCGAGGCTCTCGAGCGCGTCCTGACGGCGGACCCCGGGATGGGCGTCATCCGTCACGCGGACGCTGGTTACGAGGAGGCTCAGCGCTGCGCGGCCGAGCGCGGCGTGAAGATCCCGATGCCCTGAGCGCCGCCGCGCGGGCGGGGCGCGGTCAGCGCGCCCCGTACTGCTCGCGGTAACGCCCGATGGCCTCGATCTGGTCGGCCCCGAGCGCGTGGGCGGATCCGCTCCCCGGCGCGAGGTGCCCCACGATCGCGTCGAGATCGACGAGCGACGCCGTGGGCATCGAGAACTCGGCGGACAGCTCCGTCAGCGCGCTCCCGTCTCCGCTCGGTCCGCGCTCCATGCGATCGACGCTGACCAGCAGCCCTGCGATCTCGACGTCGGCCGCGGCGCGCAGGAGCGGGACCGTCTCGCGGATCGACGTCCCGGCGGTCGTCACGTCCTCGAGGATGAGCACGCGGTCGCCGTCCTTCAGCCGGTGCCCGACGAGGACGCCGCCCTCGCCGTGGTCCTTGGCCTCCTTGCGGTTGAACACGAGGGGCACGTCACGGCCTGCGCGACGGTGCAGCGCGGCCGCGGTGGCGACGACGAGCGGGATGCCCTTGTAGGCGGGACCGAAGAGGACGTCGAAGCCGTCGCCGAAGCGCTCGATCGCGGCCTGGGCGTAGGCGTCGCCGAGGGTCGCCATCTGAGCGCCGGTCGAGTACAGACCGGTGTTGACGAAGTACGGCGTCTTCCGGCCGCTCTTGGTGGTGAAGTCACCGAAGGTCAGCACGCCGCTCTCGCACATGAAGTCGATGAACGCGGCCTGCGAGGGAGAGACCGGGGCTGACGCGCCGTGGGTGGGATCTTCGATGGCCATGGCGGAGAAGCTAACGCGGCGGCCGCTCGCGCGCGCCGGGCGCCTCCGACTCCACGGGCGGATCCTCCTCTTCCACGCGCAGGTCAGGGCTCGCGAGCATCCGGTAGATCCGTCTGCGTGCCCTGCCGCCGCCCTCTGTGGCGCGGGTCTCGGGGTTCTGGAACTCCCACACGACGCGGCCCGCGGGATCGATCTCCATGGCCCGGCCGCGCTCGGATTCCGTCACCAGGGTCCGGCCGCCGGGCAGGCGCTGGGCGTAGCCTCGGAGCTCGCTCCACAGCGGTCGCTCCTCGGTGCCGCGCCACTCCCAAAGGACCCCGCCGCTCGCCGGGTCGAGCTCGACGACCCGCGACCACCCGCGGTGCTTGCCGTTGTCGAAGGCCAGCAGCCGGCGCGATCCACCCGGTCCCGGGACGAAGCTCGGCGCATGGGGCCAGTCGAGCGTACCTGGCCCGATGGCGCCCACCACGTCGCCGTCGGTGAGGTCCACGGTCACCATCGCGTCCACGTTGCGCAGGCAGAGCACGACGAGCGACGGCCCGTCGAAGGCGAGCCCGTTCGCGTGGAAGTAGTCGTAGACCGTCTCCGCCTCGTCGCGTCCGGGCCGATCGAGGGGGTGCTCCTCGAGCTCGATCACGTCGAGGATTCGCTCGCGAGCGGCGTGAGTGTCGAAGGCCCAGCCCTCGCCGACCGCGGCCCCTGTCGCCTCGTCGATCACGAGGATCCCGTCGAAGCGCACCGGGCGCCCGACGTGGGTGAACTCGTCGTGGACGAGCACCGCGAAGCGCCGCGCGCCTTCGGGCCGTCCGTCCGGAACGACGACGGCCTCGTGGTGTGCCCTCACATCGACCTGGAAGACGGTCCGACCGTCTGGCTCGAGAAGCGTGACGCCCTCGTCCACGGACACGCACAGGATCCGGCCGCCCGCGAGCGGGCGCGCGAACTCCACCCGGGTGCGTCCGGGGACCTCGAGGGGAGGGCGCAGCGCTCCGGACGGGTCCACCGTGAGGACGTGCGAACGGTCGTCCGCCCACACGCGTGCCCAAGGGGTCGGCTCTCCCTCTGACCCGGGAGATCCGACCTCGGACGCGTCGTCGCCCACCACGTCCCAGGCGCCGTATCCGAGGGCGCGGAGCTCGGCCGCGGGCGTTCCGCTCGCCCGCGTGGCGCCGCCGCTGTCCTCGCTCGACGCGGACCCGCTCCCGCAGCCCGGGGTCAGAGCCCCGAGCGCGGAGAGGAGGAGCAGCGCGGCGCCCGCGCGCTCCGAGGTGGGGCCTTCGCGCCTCAGAACCGGAAGCCGAACTCGCGGCTGATCTCCTCGGCGCCGATGGCGGCGAGGGGCGCGGCGAAGAGGGCCGCGTACTCCTGGACGAAGCCGGCAGCAGCTGCGAGCCCCACGATCATGGAACCGTCACCCTCGGTCACGGAGACGAGATCGTCGCCCCGGATCTCCGCGTAGCCGACGGACGGGAGGATCCCATCGCGGAACTTCGCGAAGGTCGGCATCACCGGGCCGGGTTCGCGGACGGCGTCGATGGGGGAGCGAACGGCGTTCGCCAACGCTGACATCATCAGGCTCGTGGGCCCGTAGCCGATGCGCGCGTAGTAGGCCGCGTCGAGGAACGCCACCCCGGTGCGGCCCTCGGTGGCGACGGCTGCGGCGACCTCCGGCCGCGAGGCGAGGCCCGGCCGGCCGGACTGGATGTGGTGCATGGCTCCGCGCGCCGCGGTCGGCGTGGAGGCGATCACGAGCCATCTCTCGCCCATCGCCACGGTCAGCCCGAGGGGCACCGGCACACCGGGGAACATGAGGGTCGTGTACTCGACGTCTGCGTCCTCCCAGGTCCGGAAGGACACGTAGCCGCGGGCGGGGCCCATGGCCAGGGCGTTGAGGAGCTCCTCGATCGTCTCCTTGGTGTCCGCCAGGCCGTCCCCGTCGACGACTTCCATGAACACGACCATCGAGGCGAGGCCGCCGCCGCCGGTCGTGTCGGACACGTAGAGGCCGACCGTCTCGCCGAGCGCGCCGAGGAGACCGTCGCGTACGTCGATCCCGGTCGTGCCCTTCACCATGTCGCCCAGATCGATCCCCGACCCCACGCCCTGCTGCTCGAGCATCGCCGACGCGAGGCCGTTGAGGGCGTCGAACGCCGCGGCGAGGTTCACGCGCTCCACGCTGGCGTAGGTCGCGTCCGCTGGGACGGGCGCGAGGTGCGCGGCGGTCAGACCGTCGGCAGGCAGGACACCCGAGGCCCGCAGGGTCTTGCCGAGGCCCGCGGCGACCACGGCGGTGCGCCTGCGGTCCTCGTTCATGCCGGCGGCGATCTCCAGCCGGAGGTCCGCGATGCCGAGGCGTTCGACGACCTCGATGATCGCGGAGACCTCTCCCGGATCATGCTCCGCGCTGATGTCGCGAAAGAAGTCCACGAAGGCGCCGACATCGGCCATGACCTCCTCCGTGAGCTCGTAGCCCTCGAGGAGGCGGGCGGCCGCGGTGGACCCTGGGGTCGGCGGCGCAGCGCCGGCGGCCACGACGAGCGACCGGCCGCGGAGCTGGACGGAACCCTCGGGGATCTCCGCGCCCATCGCCCGCATGACGCCTGCGGCGAGCACGAGCTTCTCGTGCATCCGCGCTGCTGCCTCCTCGTCGGTCTCGTGGACCGCGAGTCCGAGGGCTGGGCCGAGGTGTGTCCCTCCGAACCTCAAGGACTTCGGCGCCTCGAGCAGGCGGAGCCAGATCGGCATCACCGCCGGGCCGAAGGCCAAGGCGAGCTGGGGAGGCATCTCGCCTTCGAGCTCCACGGGGAGATCGGCGAGCCGAGCCGGCAGCATCTCCATGGCGCGGGCGAGCCCGGCGTCCTTGGGGTGCTCGATCCAGCGGCTGGCATCGCTGATCGAGACGTCCACGAAGACGCGGGCGTCATCGGTCGCCGGGCCGAGCGAAGAGGGCGGATCGCCGGGCACGGCTGCCGGGTCCTGGGGCGCACCGAGGGCGACGGATGCGGAGAGGAGAAGAGCGGCGAGCGGGAAGATGAGGGGACGCATCCGTGGCCAGGAGGTTCCGAGGAGGAAGGGAGAGCCCGTCCGGGGCGAGAACGGGCCTCGACCGGTGCCCGGCAGCTTAGGCCGGATCCCACGCCCACGCATGGCGGGACTCGGCGCAACGGCGTGACCACCGACCGAGGTCCACGCGCGACGCCATCACGCTCCCGATCTCGTGCCCACTCAGACCCCCGGCCCATCCGTGAGCCCGTCCCGGTTCGAAGTACGCGCTCCCGGGCCCTCCTCGACGAACCGGGGCCGCTTCGACGAGCTGGGCGCCGATGCGCGGGCAGTCCTCTTGGACCATGACCTCGACCGGATCCACGGCGATCTCCAGCTGCGCGTCAGGACGTCCGTCCGCTCGGGGTGAGTCGCGCCGACCCGCTGCGGAGACTTCAGGGCGACCGTCTCCGATCCGCGCGGAGAGAGGCGGGGTCGATTCGCCAGCTCACCGGCGGGGGAGGGTGTCCTCGGAGACGCCCAGGCCGCTGTTCGAGGCGCCGGAGTTCCCGGGCGCGCGCGCGGCCGATCGCCGTGAGCCAGGATTCCACGTCGCGGATCGGCCGGCCGTTCTGCCGACGCGCGCTCAGGTAGGAGCGGAGGAGAATCCGCTGGTGATCGGGTTCCATCCATTCGGCTGCGTCGAGGAAGAGGGACCCGAGATCGCGCTCCAGCGGCCTGAAGGCGCGGGATCTCCACCCGGCTGGACCGCCGGCCCATGCATCGATGAACGCCACTCGCCGTCCGATCCCAGGGCCTCCAGCGGCGGGGGCATCCGTGACCAGGAGGTTGCGGGCGTAGGCGTCGCCGTGCAGGAACCGGAGCGCGTGCATGCGGCCGAGCTCCGCACCGAGTTCGGCGGCGAGCGTGGGCTTCTCCCTCTCGGACTCCCAGGCGAGATCCAGCTCGGCCGCGCCCACGACGGGGCGGGTCAGGAGTAGCTGGCCGCGAAGAAGACCCCGCCGCCAGACGGTCAGCGCGAGCACCGGGGAGGCGGCGCGGAACAGTCGCTCTCGGAGCCAGTCGAGGTTCAGGGCCTCCGCTTCCACCGGCGGCCGGGCTCCGGTGAGCCACCTGCGCGCCGAGTGCCTGCGAGCCCCCGGCTCCGAGGTCCTGCCGCCCTTGGCCACGACCTCTTCCCCGAGCGGCGCGCATCGCTCGCCGCTGAGCCTCGGGCCTGTGGCCAGCTGTACCAGCGCATCGAGCGCGCCCTCGACCCCCGCGCCGGTGACATCGGAGCTTCGGAGCACTCTCAGCCGCACGTCGGCGTGATCAGTCGTCTCGAATTCCATGCCTTCAGCTCCTTCGCCCGGCGCGGAGCCTACGCGCTTCGTGTTCGCAGGACACTCCGCGTCCTCCTCGGCCGCGGCGCCGACGTCGAGGTGTGCCCTGGCCTCCCGCGGAGCGGCACGTCCGCGACGCGCTCCTGCGATGATTCTCGCACAGGGGGACTGTTCGTCGAGACCGCTGTGGACAGCGTCCTCGCGCAGGAGGGCGCCGCGGCCCACTGGCGAGCGAGCCACGACGCGAAGATCCTCCTCACCAGTGGGTTCCGATCACCCGAGTTTCTTGGCAGGCGACCCGTCTCTCTCGGTCGGCACCCGACCCCCAGGACCTCGTTTCTCGCGAGCCCTGGGGGTTTTTCGTTCCGAGGAACGCCACGCTCGCCCACTGCGCGGCGACCCCGGCTTGCACGCTGGCGCGCCGGCAGGTCAAGTGACGAGCGACATGCAGCCCCTCTTCCTCGGCGGATTCTCCGCTGCGCCCGATGACGCACGACCGATCGAGGTCGTCGACAAGGTGAGTGGATCGCTCATCGCCACGGTCGCTTGCGCATCCGGCGCGACGATCGAGCGAGCGCTCGACGGGGCGGCGGGCGCTCGAAGCGCGATGGCAGCGCTGTCTCCGCCGGAGCGCGCCGCGATCCTCGACCGCGCCGCTGACCGGCTCGAGGACCGGAGGGGCGAGCTCGCCGAGCTGATCGTCGGAGAAGCCGGCAAGCCGATCGCGGCGGCGCGTGCGGAGGTCGAGCGCTGCCTCGCGACCTTCCGGCTCAGCGCCGCGGAGGCGCTGAGGCTGTGCGACGAGGCGCTGCCGATCCAGTACGGGGACCAGGCGCGCGGGCGCGTCGCGCTCCGTCGGC